>JAUILL010000060.1 GCA_030433335.1 Alphaproteobacteria bacterium
AGGTCTACATGCCGTCCATCACGCGGTTCCAGGACCCGCGCAATTTCTACGGGGTCTGGGCGCATGAGCTGGCCCATGCCACGAAAGCCCCCCATCGACTGAACCGCGATTTCGGGTTCTCGAAGTTCGGCAACACCTCCTATGCGCGCGAGGAGATCGTCGCGGAATTGACCTCGGTGTTCCTGGGTCAGACGCTTGGCTTCACGGCGCATACGCTCGAGATGAATGCCGCCTACCTCCACAACTGGTTGCGCGTCCTTCGGTCGGACAAGGGCGCGATCTTCCGGCACGCCGCGGACGCGCAGCGCGCCTGCGACTACCTGATCGCCAGATCGGAGGCGGGCAGGGCAGGGGGCAGCGCCGAGGCCGCCTGACCACAGACAGAACGGAGACGCCCATGTCACGCAGGGAACCCAAGACCCTGCGGGTGGCTGGGCTCCGCCCGTTCTTGCCTCAAACTGTCCCCCGGACAGTTTGCCGCTTCGCGGACCGGCGCGAACTCAAAGACGGCAGCTAGCCGGATCATCACCTTCAAGCGCGGTGCCTATTGGGTGGAGCCCGTCCGAGGGCGCTTATCCGCTCTCGGCGGCACTTGAGAGCATCAAGGAACAGGGCGGCTGGATCGAAACCATCCCCAACCCGAACTACAGAGCCAGAGGGCTGTTCGGATAAGGCGCCTTCGGCCTCGATTCATCCGCCAAGCGGAAAAGAAAAAGTGGGCTTTGGGAAGGGTGTTTCAACTTCTCAAAGGAGATCCCCATGTCCATGAATGTTCAACCCCAGCCAGACCGTCCGGATCCGATCTTGATCGCGGCGCAGAACGACGCGTTTCGCAAGCTCGTGTGCCTTGGAGTGCCGCCCGCCCAGCCCATCCAGGGCCGGATGCATGTCACCCGCGCGCTTATGGAGGCCAGCGACGGCTTCATGGCCGAGGCGGTGAAGGCCACCGGTGAATTTGCAACATTCGAGCCTGAGAATGATCCCGAGGGATGGCACGATTTCGGGATGGTCGAGATCCGGGGCGAGACCGTGTTCTGGAAAATCGATCTCCTTGAGGCGGATTCGGACTTCCGCTTCGGGGCTGAGACCCCGGACAATCCTGCCACGACCATGCGCGTGCTGACCATCATGCTGGCGCGCGACTGGTAGGGCAGGGGGCTACCCCAAAGTGTCGATCCGAAAACTCAAGGCCCACTGACCCCTCAAAGGGAAAGTGGGCCTTGCGTCGTGGTGATCCCTGAAACCGGGGATTGGTCACGCCCGCGCGCACGCGGGCCACACCTCACCCACCTGGAAGGATATCCCATGACCACAAGCTTTGCCCCTCTCACCGTCGCCATCGGCGATCTGACAGCACACCCCGCCAATGTGCGGGGCAATTCCCCTGAAACCTATGACCCCGAAAACATCGCGCATCTCAAAGCCAGCATCGCCGTTCTGGGCTTGCTCCAACCCCTGCTCGTCCAGAAGCTTGACGGCAAATATGCTGTCCTCGCCGGTGGCCGACGCCATGCCGCGCTGAAGGAGCTTGCCGCCGACAAGGCCGCGAAGGGGTTCACTGCGAAGACCAAGGTGGACTGCCGCCTTGTCCCTGAGGGCTGCGATGCGACCACGGCGCTGTCGCTCGCCGAGAACATCACCCAGGCACCGATGAATGCCATCGACGAGTTCGAGGCCTTCGCCCGAATGATGGAGGTCGACGGTCAGACGCCCGAGACCATCGCAAAGACCTTCGGCACCACGGTGGCGGCCGTGAAAGGCCGGTTGCGCTATGGCCTTATCCACCCCGAGATCCGCGCCGCGGCCCGGGGCAAGGTGATCACGCTCGACACGATGAAGGCCTTCGCCGAGCACCCGAGCCAGGAGGCGCAGCACGAGGTCTTCGAGGCGCTCACGAAAGACGGCGGTTATCTGCAGGCCTACACGGTGCGACAGGCCCTCAAATCCCGCGGCGTGCAGGTCAGCGATGATATCGGGGCTTTCGTGCGCGCAGACTACGAGGCGCGTGGCGGTGCTGTCGCAGCTGACCTTCTGGAAGAGCATTCCGTGCTCGAGGATGCGGCACTGGTCGAGACCATCCTGCTCGAGAAGCTCGGTGCCGCCGCCGAGGAGGCCCGTATGAGGCTGGGCTTTGCCTGGGCCGATGCGATGGTGCGCTATGATTACGCGACCATGGTCGACTACGGCCGCGTCTATCCCGGCCCGATCGAGCCGGATGAGGCTGCCCAGAAGCGCATCGATGAGATCACCGCCGAGCTTGAGAAACTGCAGCTCGAAATGGAGGATAAGGGGCTCGAAGACGATGCCTACAACGCCCTCTACGACCGCGTGGACGCCCTGGAAGAGGAAGCTCGCGACCTGCAGGAGGCCTACAGCGCCGAGGACCTCGCCCGCGCTGGTGTGATTGCGTCGTGGCAGGGTGGGCAGATCACCCTCCATGTGGGCCTTGTCCGCCCGGAAGACATCGTCAAAGAGGAGGGCGCGCGTGGCTCTTCAAGCAACCCGACGGGGGAGGAGGCCCCGGACCCCGGCGAAATCACTTATCCAGCCTCATTGGCCGAGGACCTCAAGACCGAGCGAGCCATGGCGCTCGGGGCCGCGATGGCGCTGCATCCGGAAGCCACGCTCGATCTGACGCTCTTCAAGCTGGTGAGTGACGTTCTGGCCAGCGGCATGAGTGTCACGCAGGCGATCAAGATCGAGGCCCGCAAGGAATACCGGACCCACGCCAAGATGGACGAGATCAACGAGACCTCGCTCGAGCAGGTGGCGGCGGCGCATGATGTGCTTGATCTGTCCTGGCTCGATGACACCCGCGCGCCCGCCGATCAGTTCGCGGCGTTTCGCGCGCTGGAGGTCGGCGAGAAGGCCAAGCTCGTGGCCTATGCCACCGCCAGCACCACGCAGTCCTGCTTCGCGCGGGATCCTCGGCGCGACAGCCTGATGCATGCGTTCGAGATCGAGATCATGCCCGACATCCGCGCCCACTGGACGCCGAACGCGGCGCTCTTCAACCGCTTCAAAAAGGCCTGGCTCCTGAAAATCCTCGGCGAGGATCTGGGTCTGGCCCAGGAGGCGGTGACGCTGGCCTCGTCGAGCAAGAAGGAAATCGTCGCCTTCTGCGACAAGCTCTTTGCCGAGCCCTTCGCCACACTCACGGACGCGCAGCGCGTTGCCGTGGCCACCTGGTGCCCGCCGATGATGCAGACCGCCGGTGTCGCCTGTGATGAGGCGGAGCCCATCGCGGAATCTCCGGAGCCTGACAGCGAGGTCGCGCAAGCGGCCTGAGTCCTCACGCGACCCGCGCGAGGCATTCCCCGCGCGGGTCGACCCTTCCAAACCAAACGGAAAGACATCCCCATGGCTATTCTCAAGTTCTCTGCCTCCGCTGTCGCGGCGCAAATCGCCCATGCGCGCGCCTGCAAAACCTTCCTGCCCAACTGGAACGGGCCCGTGGACAGGCCCGCCCTGATCCTCATCGTCGGCCATGGTGTGCATCTGCGCTCAAACGGCATCGATGGCACGACCACCCGTATCGTCACCACCGAACAGGCCGATCCTTCCTTTGCCTTCGCCAACGGCATGAACCCGTTTCGGGACACCGACTGGATGGCACAGCGCCGCATGGCGTTTCGTGATCTGACCGGCCAGTTCTACACCGACATCCTGGATGAGGTGCAGGTGCTCATCGACCAGGGGCGGGGGGCCATCCGGCTCGCCACCGATGGCCACAGCATCCGCGTCTTCGTGCGCCGGGCCTCGGACTATCTCATCGGCGGGACCTACGAGGTGCCCTCGGGCCTCGGCGGCACCTTCCGGGTCATCCTCAAGGATGCCTGCGACACCTTCGCGATCGTGCAGAACTGCGGCAATTGCGAGGATTTCGACGCGATGCAGCCCTACCGCGTGCCGCTCGATGCGCTGATGGAAATCGATGACCGGAGGGCGGCGTAACGCGCCCTTTCTCAAACACGCATCGCCAATACCCTGCCAGGCCTGCGGTCCTCTCGGGACATTGGCGCCAACAATTCCCCCAATGAGAGAAAGGACTCTGAAATGGGTTGGCTCTTCTACACCGACGGCCGCGTCCAGACCTACGCGGATGAGAAAGCGGAAATCGCCCGGCTCTGCACCTCTCATGGCGACACGCGCAAAACCGAACTGGTCAAAGCCTGCAAGGTCGGCTCCACCTGGTATGCGGCGACAAGGGTCACCAATCTCGACGGCACCGCTGTCGAAGACGCAACTTATGTGACCGATGCGGATGGCTCCATCACGTTCGGGGCTGTCTTCCTCACCCGATACGATGACGGCTGCTGGGGCTACAAGGACATGGAGGAAAGCGCTGGTCCGAACGAATCTCGTGCTCCCCTTGGGCTGATCGAGCTTCTCTCCGACCTGAAAGACGAAGACAGCTACGCCCAGGACTGGCGCCAGCGCTGCCGGGATTGGGCTGCGATCCCGGACTACGAGGAGGGCGACAGGATCAGGCTCGCGGCCCCTGTGGCGTTTACCGATGGCAGTACATGCCAGATCGTCACCGCGACCCACTACAGGCGCGGGCGGCAAAAACGCCGCTGCTACCGCATCGAGGAAACCGGCGGGCTTGTGCGGCTCTCGAAGGCCTCGCTTGCGGGCTCGGAGCTGCTCAGCTCCGCGAAGGGTGCGGCCAGTCCTGTACTGGCGGAGTATCTCGCGGGGCGAAATTAGGTTCTGCGCCGGACGGGTGATCGACCTGCCCGGCGACAGCAGATCCTGCGGCTTGTCTTGAAAAGGCAATGCAAATGCATTACCTATCGCAGGCCGCAAAGATCCCCATTCTTTCAGGAGACTGCCATGACAGCGCTCGCACAAGAGGTCTCGAAGCTCACGGATCGGTATCAGACGACCGTGCCGGCGGGTGTGCGCAAGCAGCTCAAGCTGGGCAAGGGCGACCAGATTCGCTACTGCACCGAGCCGAGTGGCAGGGTCTATATCGAGCCTGTGCGCAGCGACGAGGAAGATCCCGCGCTCGGCGCGTTTCTCGATTTTCTCGAGGCCGATATCAAGGCGCATCCGGACCGCATTCGGGCCTTCGATGGGGCTTTGCATGACCGTCTTGCAGCACTGGTCGGAGACGTCGACGTCGATCTTGATGCGCCGCTATCGCTCGAGGATGAATGAGCGGCGATAGCGTGCCCGCCCAAGCGCGCCTTGTCGTAAACGGATGGTCGATTTATGCGCATCCGCTCTTTCTGGACCAGCTCGAAGGGCTGACCCTGGAGGTCGAGGCACGTAGGGCACGCGATCCAAAGACCTGGCGCAAGAAAAATTCCACGAAACGGCTGGCCGCCATCTTCAAGCTGGTGACCGAGGCCATACCGGCAGATCCGGGTGCCGCCGCCTTCCGGCAAGGCGGCACACTCGGCGATCACCGCAAGCACTGGTTCCGGGCGAAATGCTTCCAGCAGTATCGGTTGTTCTACCGGTTCAACAGCGATGCGAAGGTCATCGTGGTGGCCTGGGTGAACGATGACACCACCCTGCGCGCCGACGGCAGCAAGTCGGATGCCTATGCAACATTCAAAGGGATGCTGGAAGACGGCAATCCACCTGACACTTTCGACGTGCTGTTGAAGGAAGCTGCGGCGGTGGACAAGCGGTTCGAGACTTCCCTTGAAGCGGCGCCCGATCGGTAAGTGGCCCGGATTGCTGTAAACCAACAGCATTTCCGTTTATGACGCCACGCTGGATGGCGTAGCATCGGCTGACAAACCGTTGGGAGACAGCGCAATGAATGAGACGTCAAAGCAAGGTCCGCACCTTGGTCCCGAGGGGTATTTCTGTGGCGGCTGATGCGCATTCGTATGACGCGTGGTTTCGGGCGAAGGTACAGCAAGCGCTGGACGATCCAAGCCCCAAAACGCCGCATGCCAAGGCGATGCAAGACGCGCAGGCCTTGATCGAGGCCAGGCGCCAGCAGAAATCTTGACCTTGGACTGGTCTTGCGTATATACATTCGTATAATTAATTGAGGTCTGCTATGATCGAAGCTAAGATCCGCAAAGTCGGCAACTCTGCCGTCATGACGCTAAGCACCGAGATGCTGGCGCTGCTCGATGCCAAGGAGGGCGATACCCTCTATGCGGTGCGCACGGATGATGGCGGGCTGAAGCTTATGACGAAAAACCCCGAGCTGCAGGCAGCCCTGGCCGCGGCCGAGATCGTCATGGATGAGAACCGCGAACTGCTCCAAGCCCTTGCATGAGCGACTGGATCTGGGTCCCGCTGCCCGCCCTGCACATCATCCACGATCGCCAGATTGCCCGCCATGGCGGTGCGGCCGGCACCCGGGAGCCGGCGCTTCTGGGAATGGGATGCGCGCGGGCGCTGAACCGAGCCGTCTATGAGGATGCGGACCTGTTCGACATCGCGGCGGCCTATGCCTACGGCATTGCCAAGGCCCGTGCCTTTGTCGACGGCAACAAGCGCACCGCCTTCGTGGCTGCCTTCACCTTCCTGCGCCTGAACGGAGTTTTTGTGCAGCCAGACCCAGGCATGGGGGTGCGGCGGATGGAAGATCTGGCGTCAGGGGACATGACGGAAGAGGCCTTTGCCGCCTGGTTGCGTGACTTGGTTCGGGACGACGGCGCGGGTTGATACCTCCCCCCTGAAAAGCGAAAGCGGGCTTTTTGTCCTTTGGAACTCAGACCCAGATCCAAAGGAAATCCCCATGACCAAGCCCAAACCGGCAAATCCGACTTTCTCAATCTCCGCCGCTGACCTCGCCTCTGCCCTCGCGCAGATCGGCACGGAGATCGACCACCAACCGCTACGCAGCTCAGCGCTTGCGCGCATTATGCGCGAGACGTTTCATGGCACCACGACCAGGCTCTACCTGCTGACCGGGCTGCTGCTGCCGATCTGGAAGGACATTCCGACCACCAATGAGCGTATCTACCGCGTCACGCCGGACGGGGCGACCGCCATGATCGGGCGCACGCTGAGCGAAGAAGGGGCGGCCGCGCTGCGCGCCCGCTTCCTCGTCTCCAATCCGCAAACGCCGCAGGAGATGTTGACCGCCGCCCTCGGCACCACCGCGCCTGTCGATCTGGGCCGGGGTCTCACCCTGACCCGTCGCCGTGTCGCAGGCGAGATGCGCCTTGAGTTGTGCGGCGTGGACAGGGGCATGATTGATGGCCTCAAGGCCCTCGGCTGCTTCACAGAGATCATCGCCTTCCAGCTACGGGTGTTCCTGCCGCATGGGGACGGGATCGACACGGGCCGCATTCTGGCCCGGATCGTGGGGCATGCACCATATGCCGCTTCAGTGGCAGCAGAATAGGCAATGGGGGGAAGACCATGACACTCGAAGACATCAAGGCCGCCGTCGATGCCGGCCAGACCGTGCATTGGGCCAATACCGGTTACGTTGTGCACAAAGACCGGCTCGGTCAGTACCTCATCACCTATCTGCCGAATGGTAGCTGCATCGGTCTGATCGACCGGGGCGGGCACCGGTTGAACGGAGAAGAGGCGGAGTTCTTCATCGCGCGATCGGAGGACGGCGCGGAAAATCCGGTCAGCAAATCAAGACCAGACGGGCAGGGGCGGGGCGTAGCACCCGGAGGCGCGGGGGCCTCCCCACTCGGACGGCCGCTCTGACCCGTGGGCGGGCTGAAAGGAAAGCAGGCTTTCTGATTTGTGATCCCTCAAGGGGTCGAGAAAGCAATCCCGGATGCGTTGGCAAGAACGTCAGGCACCGGCCAATCCAAAAGGAACCATCCCATGTTCGCAGGAACTCTCACCCGCAATGTCGAGACCGCAGCCGCTCAGTACACCGGCATGATCCATTCGACGCGTTTCGATATCGCCATCCAGCTTGAAACCCGCCCGAAGATGTCCGAGCGCAGCCCGGATTTTGACGTGACGGCAGTCAACAAATCAGGCCGCAAGGTGCGCATCGGCACGGCTTGGAACGAGACCGGCAATACCAGCGGCAACCCCTACATCTCGATGCAGATCGATGTCGGCTTGGGCCCGTTCCGGGTCAACGCGGTGCAGACGAAAGAGGCGCGTGCGGCCCAGAGCGGCGCGTTCGAGATCATCCCGCTGGTCTCCAACGGCCTGATGAAATCCGGCTCGATCTCGGGCGAGCTCACCGCCATGGACGCCGACAACGCCTTCACCGGCTACATCGCCAACATGATGTTCGATCTGGAGTTCATGCTGATCGAGAACAGCTACAAATCCGAGGAAACCCACCCCGATTACCGCATCGAGGTCAGCTCGCCCCGGGGCACACCGATCCGCATCGGCTCGGCCTGGATGGCGAAAAGCAGCCGCACGGGCAATAACTACCTGTCGCTGCTGATCAACACGCCCGATGGCGACCTGCGCGTCAACGCCGTGCAGAACGAAGAACAGCGCGGCGGGCAGACCTTCTCGATCATCCCGTTCATCGACAGTGGTGAGCAGCCGCAGGACGCAGGCGCGGGGCTGTCGTTGGTCGCCTAGTCGGCGCGCGAGGGGGAGACGATCTGAATCCAAAGGGGAGCCGTGGGACCACGGTTCCCCTTTTTCCATGTCCGTTGGCGTCAAGGACGCCCCCCGCTTGCGATCAGGTATAAATGTGACACAATAATGTATTAACGCAATATTGAGGGCAGGCGCGTCGCGGCTAGATCAGGGACTGCTCCATGGTTTGACAACTTTGATGTTGAGGCAGAGGTTGCAGATCTCCTCGCCCATATCGAGCGCTGCACGGGATTCGCGTTACCCGCCCGACAGCGCGCCGTCATCATATCCCATGCAAGGGCAAAGCTCGACAGGACAAGGCAGGCATTTCTGGAGGCCAAGGCGGCGAGAAAGTCGGTGTCCACATCGCGGCGGGCGTATCTGACCGACCTGCAGGAGATGATCTTCATGGCGATCCCGGAAGAGAACCTTGCGCGGATGCCGCTGAGCGAACAGGTTCTCAACGACCCGTCATTTTACGCGGATGCCATGCACCGTGCCGCCGCGATCAGCGAGGATGAGTTGTTCATGGCGCTGTCCTCTTCGCTGAAGGACATGACGGTCCAAGACGCCCGGGCCTTCGTCCCGAAGCTTTGGCACGGCACGATTGACGACAATGCCCGCAAATACGCCGAAGCCCTGAAGCGTCCCGAGCGTGAACACATGCCGCTGCGGCCGGGGAACACTGTGTAAGATCGAAGCCATTCTCATGGCTTGGCTGTGACCAGTTTGGCAGCCCTGAATTCCGTTGCAGGCGGCGGCATCCAGGGCAGCGCGCGAAAGCCTTTGAAGGGACCGTGGAGACGTCCACTGTCGCCAACATGATGAACCGGGATCACATGCGCGCCTTCTTCCGGCGCGCCGCGGTGCTTGTCGCTTTTGTGGCGCTGCTCTGGGCGGTCCAAGTCGTCAATTGGATCATCGGCTACGGTTTGAACCCGGCCTTGGGCCTGATCCCGCGTTATTTCGGTGGGTTGGATGGCATCATCGTGATGCCCCTCCTGCATGGAAGCTTCGCGCATCAACCCGGCGTGTCGTTGGAGGCTCAGCTCTTTGGTGCCATCGCGTCCGCGGCGTCGATCAGGACTGAAACAGTGCAATCTGCCCATTAGCGGTCACTCACCCACTGATTGGCACGCTGCGGTGCGGCACGTCAGACCGGCCATTCGCTTCATTTGTGAAATCGTGGCGGAGGCAAATTCACACTTCGTAGACTGGGCGCTAACTTGATGCAATTGCGTAGATAGCCGTTGTGGTGGGTGCTGCTGCCAGTCAGCCAAGACTTCCGCGAAACTGCCCGCACTCTGTTTTGAGCGGCTGGCTCTGGTGGAAGGCTTGCAAAATAGAATCTGCGCGCCGGCATGGTCCGATCTTGGCGATGCTGATCAACCATTCTATTTTATAGAACGTTATTCCCAAAAACATATATTTTATCTTTCTCCGGCTCTGCTCTACCTCGAGTGTAACCATTCAAGGAGGCAAGCGTTGTGGATATGATCACAGACATTCTGACCGGATTTGTATCGCAGATGCAAAAGCCGACACTGGCGTTTCTGATCGGCGGCATGGCGCTCGCGGCATTTGGATCAAAGCTCGAAATTCCTGAACCGGTCTATAAATTCATCGTATTCCTCCTTCTGATGAAGGTCGGACTCGGTGCCGGCATATCCGTCAGGGCGGCCGATATTGTAGAATTGGCCGTCCCGGCTGTTGCCGCTGCACTTGTCGGCATAGCAATCGTCCTGTTCGGCGGGCAGACACTGGCGCGGCTCCGCGGTGTCACGCAGGTGGATGCCATGGCAACTGCGGGTCTTTTTGGCGCCGTTTCGGCTTCGACATTGGCCGCAAGCATGGCCATGCTCGACGAAGAGGGCATCGCCTATGAAGGCTTCATCGGCGCGCTTTATCCCTTCATGGATATTGCCGCATTGGTCACCGCCATCGTTCTGGCGCGGTTGAGCGCCGAGCGCAAAGCCGCCGCCAATATCTCTGGGCAGCCCGGTGGCGCGGCAGCGCTTACGGTCGGTGAAGGGCATGGCAACAGCAACGCACAGATGGTGCGTGGCATTCTGCTGGATACCTTCCGCAGCGCCGCCATTTCCGCGCTGTTGCTTGGGTTGGCTCTGGGTATCTTTGCGCGGCCCGACAGCGTCTACGAGAGTTTCTATGACATCCTGTTCAGGGGCCTTCTGTCGATCTTGATGTTGATCATGGGCATGGAAGCCTGGGCCCGTTTGTCAGAGCTGCGGCGCGTCGCCCATGCCTATGTCGCCTATGGCTTGCTTGCGCCTCTGGTGCATGGGGTGTTCGGCTTCGCGGCGGGTCTGTTTGTCCACCAGATTACCGGGTTTTCCGGCGGTGGTGTGGTATTGCTGGCGGTGATGGCGGCCTCAAGCTCTGATATTTCCGGTCCGCCCACCTTGCGCGGCGCCCTCCCAGAGGCCAATCCTTCGTCCTATGTCGGCACGTCGACCGGCTTGGGAACCCCGGTTGCGATCCTGTCTATCCCGCTCTGGATCATCTTGGCCGATATGTTCATTGGCGTGTGAGAAAGGTAACAACATGTATCAAGCAACAAAGATTGTCATCATCACCGAGCGGACAATTTTAGATGTGGTGACCAAGCTGATCGAGCAAGGCGGTGCAACCGGCTATACCCATGTTGAGGCGGGTGGAAAGGGAAGCCGGGGTGTGCGCAGCGCCATCCGACCGGGGATCAGCGGCGTGATGGCCAATGTCAAGATCGAGGCAATCGTCCGTGACAAGGCAAAAGCCGAAGCCATCATCACATCGGTGTCCGAGGCATATTTCCAGAATTACTCAGGTATCGCCTATGTCGAACCCGTCGAAATCCTGCGCCCGAATAAGTTCGAAGTGTAGGCCGGCGAAGTATCAGAATGCCGTGTCAACAAGGTCTGTTTTGGTGAAGTTTTCCAACGCGGGTCGTCCGCCCGCCAAGACGCCGAACTCACGCCGCGACCCGCACCGCCCGATACGAAGACTCTGCTTAGAAATGTGAGGCGGTGTTAGGATGTGCCGTCGGCCCAGCTGAGGATGGGTTGGGTTTGGAGGACAGGAGAGAAACCATGTCCATCGAAACCTTACCCGCCCATCGTCCCATGCGTGTCCCCTGGAACAAGAGGTTCATCATTGGGCTGAAGCGCCCACTTCTGCCCAACCATGACTGATCTATCCGTGTCCGTCTGGAAAGGACAGACAACAGGCGTGATCTCGCGCCGTTCAATATGGCCGTGCTCGACATCGGTCCTCGGGGCGGCATCTATGACTGAAAGGGCATGACATGAACGAGATGGTGACAATCCCGCGCGAAGAATATGATCGCCTGCGGGCTGCGGCGGAAGATCTGGCCGACCTACAGACCTATGACCGCGCAAAGGCTGCACTTGCGGCGGGCGAGGATGAACTGATCCCCGCGGATTACGTGAACCGGCTGCTGAACGGCGAAAACGCTTTGCGCGTCTTCCGCGACTTGCGTGGGATGACACAAGCCGCCTTGGCAGAAAAAGCGAGCGTGAACCGTGTGACTGTGGCCGAGATCGAAACCGGTCGTAAGCAAGGCTCGGTCACGACCCTGCGGGCCTTGGCCAATGCGCTCGGCGTAACTCTGGATGATCTGGCTGAGTAAGGTCGGCCCTTTGCTGCCGGTCGATGTCGAGCAATGCTGTTGCCATTTCGCATCTATCCGGTTCTGATGATGTGACCGCCCCCCGACGGCATCAATGTGCCAAGGTGGGTCTGCGATGATCCACAAAGGAGGGATGTCACATCATCAGAGCCCCTAATCAACGAAAAACTGTCTTGCCGACGCCAGCCTCATCCAATCCCGGCCGCCGAATGCGACAAGAGCGAGATAAACCTGCCCGGCATCTACATCCGGTTTGAATACGATGGTCAGTCGCTGACCGGCGCCGCCATGGCGCACGAGCCATCCATCCAGTTTGCCGCTGAGCCGAGCACCAGATGTCGGGTTTGCAGAAATTTCTTGGATAAGGGCATCGATTTCATCCAGGCGACGGCTTGCTGCTGCAACGTCACCGTCGGTCACCTCGACAATATGATCAACAATACCAATAACGTCCCGTTCGACGAACGGATGCCTGACAAAACGCATCAGGTTTTTTTGGCCATCGCGGCAAGATGGGCCCGTGCGCCTGCAGTGACGTCGGAGGCTTCGCCGACGGGTTCCCATTGGTCGAGTGGCAGGGACAGTCGGCGCTCCAGTTCTGCCTCAAGCAAACTACGCTCACGGTCACGTTCAGCCTTGGCCTTCGCCAATTCACCCGAGACCGCCGCGCTCACATTGGGGTACTCGCCTGCTTCGACCAGTTCCCTTGCGAAGGTGTAGGCGGTGTCGGTAAAACTGACGGATTGCTTTTGAACGCTCATGGCAAACTCCTCGGTGCTCCAATGGACTACCAAGTATTGCTATACTTGGCAAGCCGGGCAGGCCGACCACGAGAAATGCGTCAACAGCCTTGCGGCCTCCCCAGCTCGGCAGCCGTGTCGCAGGGGAGAACGGACCTTCGGTCCGTCGCGCATTCGGCCATGCGGCCTCACCGCGGCGTCGCACCCAGGCCCCCGGTTTGCCCGCCTCGCGAGCACGTCCCTCCCCGGCCGCTCCGCCGGATTGCGCTCTGGTCTGTTTTGCTTGAGAGCAAAACGATCCCGCCGCTCCATCCGTCTCCCGCGTCCGGTCGGGCCGTTTGCCTGCTCGGTTCGGGTAAACCTACCGTCAAAACACACACACATGAGTGCGGAAGCATATCCTCCGGATGGCCCCCAAATCAGCCCGCGTCAAGGATCGCAAAACTTTTCGGCGAGGGCACGGCCTGTGGCGCGGGGCGGTCCCGTGCGTGAGCGCGCGCATGTATCGGGTGCTGCGCGCAGAAAACTTTTGCGCCCGGCAAGCCGGCGGCTGCGCCGTCCCTGACCCGGGCAGATTCGGAAACCAGGCATGTCGTTATGCCCCCACACGCACGTGGTGGCCTTGGAACCGACACTGGAGACCGGACATGGCTTACGACACAACGAACATCTACGAGACCATCGAGCTTTTCGGGCTGACCGAGAAGGACGCACAGCTCCCGATCCCGGAGGATCACATCCTGACCGACCGCATCATCCGCGAAACCTTCGAGACCTTGCTCGGGCAGCTGCGCGGGACCGGGCTTGAGGCAGAAATCGAACCGCTGGCTCATGGGCTCGCCACGATCCTGCAGCGCCGCAAGATGGCGCTCGCCACGGAAGTCGACCGCACCGCCGACAAGATCGGCGCGCTGGTAAAATCCCACGACGGATCGGAAATCGCCGAGACCGCGCTGGAAGAGGCGCAGTCGCGCTTTGTGCAGCTGCGCGAGATTGTGGACGCCATCGAGGTGATGAGCGAGGCGGCAGCGGAATGTTACGAGATCGAGACGGGCCACGCCTTCATCCCGGCAGCCGGGTCGCGCGCAAGCGTCCGGGCGCAGGAGACCGGGGCGGTCTTCGAGGCACGGCAGCTCTTGGAGCAGCACGACCGCGAAACCGCCGAGAAGTCGAAAGTCGTGGGGGTTCCCCTGATCGTCTCGGGTGCCACCGACTGGACCGATGTCGATGTGATCTTCAACACGCTCGACAAGGTTCGCGAGCGGATCAGGCAGACCCGCAACCAGGAGATCTTCCTCTGCCACAAGGGTGGCAAGCACGGGGCGGAGATGATTGCGGCCCGATGGGCCCGGGCACGCGGGATAGCGCAGGCGCGCTTCGATCCGCGCTGGTCCGCGCATGGGCGGGCGGCACCGTTCAAGTGCAACGACGAAATGCTGGACGACAAGTTCGCGGCGACGGGGGTTGTTCTCTTCGGCGGCAACGGGGTCGCGCTGAACCTCGGGCAGAAGGCGGAAGCGAAAGGCCTGACGGTCATGCGGGTTGCGGACCCGGCGAAGAAGACTGCGCAGGATTGAAGAGAGGGGGTCGCGCTTGGCGCGGCCCTTTCGTCATTTATCGGGTCAGTGTCGTTCTGATGGCAATGGTTTTCGAAGCCCTTGCGTGTTTCGCTATGCATGCGGGCCTGCCATTTGGTGTTCTCTGTCTGGGCTCCGAGCTCATTTGGGCCTCATGGCTTTCC
Source organism: Alphaproteobacteria bacterium (assembly GCA_030433335.1). Lineage (GTDB taxonomy): Bacteria > Pseudomonadota > Alphaproteobacteria > Rhodobacterales > Rhodobacteraceae > Donghicola. The sequence goes on from JAUILL010000060.1 coordinate 14,624, forward strand.
CACTCTGTTGAGCACATCTATGGGTCTCAAGATTTACAATCTCGCCTGTTCGCCGGGCTGCTCCTGTGTTCTCCCTCATGGCGTGATCTTGTCCTGCGAATTCGTCCAGTCGCACATAAATCCCGGCAAGACCCTCGAGAATGATGCAGCGTTCCCTGGTCTCGGGGCGATCGACGAGATCCTCAAAAATAGTTTCCAGTGCGACGATCCATTTCTTGTCATCGATTGCAGGTGGAACAAAGGAGGTCATGTGACTGTCTCGCATATTGATCTTGCATCGGGCTGTGGCAGCGGCATGACCAATGCTTCCTTTACCCTCTGCTGCTGTGTGCAGAGCGAGATTCCCATCAGTCCGAGATGCGAGGTACTGCTTTAGGCCCTGACCCTGAAATACCTATCTGCAAAACGTGGTGACACAATAAGGCCATTCTCATCTCCGGGTGGAAACGGCGGTGCAAAATTAGGCCATGGTAGCGGCGGGATAGTCTCGCTGCGGGCGGAGTAAAATCCTGCCACTTTTCCCTTCTTGCAGCGGCAGGGAGGGCGGGGAGATCTATACCGTGG
>JAUILL010000061.1 GCA_030433335.1 Alphaproteobacteria bacterium
TGGGAAAAAAGGTTCAAGCTTGGCCATCTGCGTATCGCTTAACCAGTATAGATCACTCATGTCACCGCTCCGTTTTCCGAGCCGTGAATCACGCAGCACAACGGAAATCAATGCGTCCTGACCCTACTTTACGGGGCAAGAAGACTTTGATGCTTATTCGCCACTTCAACCCAAAGTAGATTCAAGCAATATCTGCAAGATGGGCATCCGATCTGTTGACGCCGCGGAGCATGAGTTCATCTCGGCGTTTGGGATCGATGTGCAGGATATGCGCACAATGTCAATTTTAGGCGTTGGCGTTTCGAACCTTGCTTGGGATCAACCGAGTGCGCCTATTCGACCTAGACCTAAACGCTACAGTGAAAGCAGCGCGAAATCTCTTTGCTCAGAGCTTTGATGTGACGCGGTGTTTGTGGGCCGAAGAGGTAGTTGAGGGTGCGCACATCATCGTGACCTGCACAGCGGACAAACAGAATGCAACGATCCTGACGGACAACATGGTCAGGGGCGGTCAACACATCAACGCAATCGGCGGAGATTGCCCCGGGAAAACAGAGCTGCGCAAAAACGTCCTCTTGCGCTCTGATATCTTTGTTGAATAACCGGATCTGACGCGGATCAAGGGCGAAATCCGACAGATGGCCGACGATGACTCTGTCACCGAGTTGTGGAAGGTAACGCGCGGCGAGGCAGGAAGGTCGCCGCGATCAGAAGCAGACCACGCTATTCGATAGCGTCGGCTTTGCGACTGAGGACTTTTCAGCGCTCCGATACGTGCACGCCAAGGTTCAGGCAACTGATTTTTTGCAACCGCTTGATGTGCTCGCAGATCCAGATGATCCACGCGATCTGTTCGGGATGTTGAGCCGCGCCCGATAGAGAAATTTCTCAGGAGCGCAGGTTCGTTATCTCTGACATCGGGACATCGTCTGGATAGCGGAGCACCCAACGGCGGACGTTATCGCGAATGAGCATCTCGCGGTGAGCAACGTTCTGGGGGCTCAGAACATCCATCTCAAAGGTGAAGCCGAATGTATGTTGGGTCACGACCGTGAACCAACATTGGGAACAGATCACGTTGAAGAGATCTGCGGGATCAAGGCCATGACGGAAGGTGCCAGACGCTTCACCCTGAGCAATGACCTGAGCTAGGATCTTGATAAGGCTCGGAACCAGCATGTCTTCGCGGTTGGACTCGCGCAGATGTCGTCCTTTTACGATGTTCTCAATGCCGACGAGCATCAGGAACTCGGGGTTTTCAATGTAATAGCGCAGGGTGAAACTGGCGATCCGATCCAGCGCTTCAAGCGGATCATTGGGCAGCTCCAGCGCGGCTTCGGCGGACCGTAAATGTTCATAGGCCAGCTGCAAGACATGGCGGAACAGAGTCTCTCGGTCAGTAAAGTGTCTGTAAACCAACGACTTATTAACGCCAGCTTCCGTGGCGATCGCTTCCATACGGGTGCCTTCCAGGCCGTTGGCCACGAATTGTGCCTTGGCTGCCGCCAGGATGCGGGCACGGGTTGCCTCTGATCGAATCTGGTTCTGCGTCTTGGCTTGCGCTGGCTGCGTTTTGCCGGTCTCGGCTTGTGTTGGTGTCATGTCATTCATGGTGCCCATGCCCGAAGTTTGATCGCTTTTCGTCCTTGAACACAAGTCATCGACCTATTTCTGCGATTTTACGTCACAGGAAAAAATTTTAATTGACAGGAAGTCGCACATCTTCACCAATTAACTGCAACGTTATCGTTACAGGAGTTTGCCGTGAGCGTCGAACAGAAATTCCGAGTCGCCTCTGATGTGGGAGGCACATTTACGGACAGTATCGCCTACGACGCAGACACGCGGACGATCACTGTCTCCAAAGTGTCGACCACACCTCAGAACCGAGCGCTTGGAACAGCAGAAGGGCTGAAACAGGCTCTGGCGCTTCAAGGCGCAACCGGAGCAAACGTCGCTTACGTTGGGCATGGGATGACCACCGCGACCAACGCGGTCATTCAGCGCAATGGGGCAAAGACGGCATTTCTGACCAACGAAGGATTCCGCGATCTGTTGGAAATCGGACGGCAAAACCGCCCCACTTTGTTCGACATCACAGTGGTGCGCCCGGAGCAGTTGGTCCCGCAAGAGCTATGTTTTACGGCGCGGGGGCGACTTGACCATACGGGCGCTGAATTGATGCCCCTGTCAGAAGAGGATGTCCGCAGAGCCGCAAAAGCCATGGCTGTGGCAGGGGTGCAATCGGTCGCCATTCTATTCCTGCACGCCTACGCGAACCCCGCCCACGAACGCCGAGCCCGCGAGATCTTGTCCGAGGAACTACCGGATGTGGCGGTTTGCGCCTCGACAGACATCAATGCGGAGTTCCGCGAATACGAGCGTGCCAGCACCACGGTCCTGAATGCCTATTTGCGCCCCGTGATGGAGACCTATCTGCGCAGCCTGTCAGGGATTTTGCAGGACAACGACGGTGGTCTTGGCCTTGGGGCGGACCGCCCTGTCATGGTGATGGACGCGGCCGGTGGTCTCATGTCTTTGGACAGCGCCCGCGAAAAGCCCGTACATACCGTGCTTTCGGGTCCGGCAGGGGGTGTCGTAGCTGCTGCCCATGTCGCCGAGGCGGCTGGAATCCCAAATATTATCACCGTGGATATCGGAGGCACTTCGACCGACATCAGTCTGATCCGCAACGGTATTCCAGAGATCACCCGCGCCGCCTCTCTCGAGACGGTGCCAATCCAATTGCCAGTCATTGATATTAACGCCATCGGTGCAGGAGGCGGCTCGATCGCTTGGATCGACGAGGGCGGCGCCCTACGGGTAGGCCCGATGAGCGCCGAAGCGGTCCCGGGGCCTGTGTGCTATGGCCGCGGTGGTGACCTTGCGACAGTGACCGATGCCAACATTGTCTTGGGCCGGTTCGATGGTCGTTCGCGTCTTGGCGGGTCGATGGAACTCGACGCAGAAAGTGCAGCAAAGGTAATCGAGCGAGACATCGCTGTGCCTCTGGGGCTTAGCCTCGAAGAAGCCGCTGCAGGAATTTTGCGTGTTGCTCACGCCAATATGGTTCGTGGTATTCGTGTGGTCTCGGTCGAGCGAGGATATGATCCCCGTGATTTCGCGCTCGTGCCTTTCGGTGGGGCAGGGCCAATGCATGGTAGCCCCGTTGCGCGAGAGTTGAAGATGCCGACGGTGATGGTGTCACCCACCCCGGGTATTCTCTGTGCAATGGGCCAGCTGATTTCCGATCTTCGCCATGATTTCATCGAAACGCATATCAGCGACTTTGATGAAGAGGGTAAAGTCGGTGCGAAGGTTCTGATTGACCGCCTGATCGCACGTGCAGATGCGGCCTTGATTGATGATGGCGTGCCAAAAGACCGTCGTGTTTTCGAGACCCGCATTGATCTGCGCTATGACGGACAAAGCTTTGCCCTGCCAATCGCGACCGACCCGACCGAGCCCGACTGGTGGGAGCGTTTGCCACAAGCGTTTAATGAAATGCACCAAGCGCGTTTTGGTCATGCTGATCAAGAGGCGGCGCTTGAGGTGGTTGGCATCAACGTTACCGGAATTGGCAGGATTGATAAGCCGATACTGCCCGAACGTCCCCAAGGGACCGTATGCCCTCCTGCAGAGGCATTGAGAGGGTCCCGCCAAATTTACTTCGAACCGGGCGATACCGGAGAAGTTGGCGCATGGCACGATGCCAAAGTCTGGACTCGTGACACGCTTCTGGCAGGCAACATCGTGCATGGCCCTGCCGCGATCGAAGAGGTGTCTTCGACCACAATCCTATACCCCGGAGACCGCGCAACTGTTTTGGCCTCTGGAAGTATCATCGTGGAGGTTGCCCAATGAACACGTTCGATCCCATCCGTCTCGAAGTGTTGCGGAACGCGCTGGAAGCGACCGCGCAGGAGATGGGCTCTGTCCTCAAGCACACCGCCTTTTCGCCCAACATTAAAGAACGGATGGATGCCTCTTGTGCGATCTTCACCGCCGATGCCGAGTTGGTCGCGCAGGCAGAGCACGTCCCTGTCCATCTAGGGTCCATGTTGCGAGCAGTCGGTCCGACGCTGGAGTGTACAGGTCATTTGGACGAAGGCGATGTGGTGATTACCAATGATCCCTATATTGGTGGTGCGCACCTTCCTGACATTACCCTGATCGCACCAGTTTTTATTGAGGGCCAAAGGGTCGCCTACGTCGCCTCACGGGCGCATCATTCGGACGTTGGCGGGATGGAGCCTGGGTCCATGCCTGGCCGCTCGACCGAGATTTTCCAAGAAGGGATCATTATCCCGCCTGTGCGCCTTCATCGTGCGGGCGTCCTGCAAAAGGACATACTGGAAATGATCCTGTCGAACGTTCGGACACCTGACGAACGGCGCGGAGACCTGAACGCCCAACTCGCGGCGTTGAAGATCGGGGAACGGCGGATGTACGAACTGGCCGAGCGCTTTACTGGTGGCGTGTTGGTCGAGGGGTTGAATGATATCCTTGATTACACGGAACGCCGGATGCGTGCCCGTATGGCTGAACTGCCGAAAGGTATTTGGTACGCCGAGGACTGTTTGGACAGCGATGGCTCCTCCGATGATCCGGTCTGGATCCGCGTCAAGATTACATTAGATGAAGGCGAGATCGCTTTTGATTTTACGGGAACGTCGCCTGCGGTGCGGGGCAATGTGAACGCAGTCGCTCCCATGTGTTGGTCATCGATCTTCTACTCTCTCAAACTGTTGACCGACGCCAGCCTGCCTCCGAACGCTGGCGTGTTGCGCCCCGTCCGGGTCCATATTCCAAAGGGGAGCTTCTTGGATGCACAGCGCCCTGCAGCGGTTTGCGCTGGGAATACCGAAACAACTCAGCGGATCGCGGATACGGTCCTGCGCGGCTTTGCGCAGATTGCGCCAGAGCGGATCGCAGCTGCGTCCAACGGCACCATGAACCTGCTTAGCATTGGCGGCATCGATCCCCGCTCAGGGCGTCCCTATACCTATATAGAGACCACGGGCGGCGGTCAGGGGGGCAGGCCGATGGGACCGGGAATGTCCGGCGTACACGCCAACATGTCCAACACCTATAACACGCCGATTGAATCCCTCGAGATCAGCTACCCTTTGCGCTGTACACGCTACGAATTGCGCACTGGCTCTGGCGGAGAAGGGCAACACCGCGGCGGTGACGGAGTAATCCGAGCGATCGAGATTGTTGGCCATGACGCCCGTGTGTCCTTGCAAACAGATCGGCGCCGGTTCGCGCCCTACGGCCTGCATGGCGGTACCGATGGCCTTTCCGGTCAGAACTGGGTGACGGATTCAGATGGATTGACACGCGCCGGACCGCCGAAAGGCTCTCTTTCGTTGTCGGATGGCGAAGGCGTGGTTCTTGAAACGCCGGGTGGCGGCGGATGGGGCCCCTCGGCCACCCACGATAAAGCTGCCAGCTAACCCGAAGCGCCCGAAATTTCAGACAGCCGAGGCTGCCCATTTCCGCGAATTCATAACAGAGGCATCCAAAGTGCCCGTTCCCCTCTCTCCCTTAGAAAAGGACCAACAGGATGAAGTTTAAATCTTTGATGACCCAGACAAGCCGTGCCGTCCTGATGGCGGCCACAGCCCTAACAATTAGCGCGGGCCTTGCAGGTGCCGAAACATGGCGTTTTGCAACAAAAATGCCCGCTGACAGCCCCGAAGGCCAAGTGTTCCAGTACTTTGCTGACCGCGTCGGAGAGCTAACTGACGGCGAGTTAACAGTAGACGTCTATCCCTCTGAACAGCTTGGGAAAGAAGACGCTATCCTTGAGCAGTTGGAATTGGGTACAGTCAATCTTTATGCGGAAGACGCCTTTTTCCTTCAGAAATGGGTGCCCGAAATCAAATGGGTCGCGCCACATTTCCTTTTCCAGAGCCGCGAGGATTGGGTCGCCTTTACCGAGTCTGAACTGGTGCAAGGCTGGCTGAAGCAAGCCGAAGATGTGGCCGGTGTCCGACCTTTGGGCAACCCCGTAGCTGTTGTCCGCGGCCCGTTCCGTGTTCTCTTGTCGAAAAAGCCGATCAATACTTACGAAGATATTCAGGGGCTTCAACTGCGCATGTATCCCGATGAGCTGGCGATTTCCGTCTGGAAACACCTCGGCGCGGATCTTCAGATGCTGGCGTGGACCGAGACCTATCAGGCCCTGCAATCGGGCGTCGCCGAGGCAGTGACCAGCCCTGCCGCGCTAGTCGAGGCCATGAAGTTCTACGAACAAGCCCCCTACATCACGCGAACCAATGAATTCTGGCAGGGTCTGCCCTTTATGATGAATGCAGCGGCCTTCGATGATCTGCCGGAAGATCAGCAGGCGGCTCTTCTACAGGCTCACGAGGAAACGGGTGCGTATTCGCTGAAAATGATGACCGAGCAAGCCGACGCCATGCGCGCGACGCTTGAAACGCAAGGGGTGACCTTTACCGACATGCCCCTTGATCCGCTCTTTGACTACATGATGGAGTGGTACAAGGAACTGGATGCCGCCGGAGAACTGCCCGAAGGTCTTCTTGAGGCCGTCACCAGCGGCAGTGCCAGCTAAGGTCCGGCACTGATGACCGTGACAGTTTCCCCCCGATGCGGCCCACTGTGGTACCGGCAAATTGATCGGCTCTTGGATGGCACAGCGATCTTGTTCCAGACGCTAGCCGAAGCCTTATTGGCCATCATGCTGTTTGCAAACCTGACCAATATCGTGCTGCGGAATGCCGGCCAGGATACTCTTCTGTGGGTCCAGCCGGCGACCCAGATGCTGATGGTCTGGTGCGTGTTTCTGGCCTTTTTCGTTATGTATCGCAGGCATCTGGACATTGTCTTGACGCTCGTGATCGAGCGGTTTGGCCAGACGGGATTGAAACTGTCACGGGCACTTACTGCGGTGGCGGGACTGATTGTGGTCGGAGTGCTTGTTGCCGAAGCTCCGCAGATTGTCGCCCGCCAGCGTGGCAACATGGAGGTGATTGGACTGACCCGGCACTGGCTCTCGATCCCGCTGATCGCTTCCTCTCTGATGCTGTGCATTCACTTTGTTTCTGACCTGATTGGGCTCGCAGCAGGGTGGCACAAAGCGGACGAGGCCGTAGGAGATGCAGAGGCGACGCAATGGTAGCACTTGCAATTTTTGGCGTGTTTTTTGCGCTTATGGCTTTGGGTGTGCCTGTGGTCATTGCCTTGTCGTTGGGAACTCTGGTCGGCTTCTGGCAGATCGGTTTGGCTGAGAGTCTTCGTCTTCTCTACACCTTTCCCATGAACATTCTGGAGGGCATCCATTCTCCCGCTCTGACCGCAGTGCCATTCTTTATTCTCGCGGGCCATTTGATGACTGCCATCGGCCTGACCGACCGAATTTTTATGTTGGCAAATCTGATGGTTGGCCATCTGCGGGCGGGACTGGCGCAGGTGAATGTGGTGTGTTCGCTTCTCTTCGGTGGGGTCACTGGATCGGCGATTGCGGACGTTGCTGGGATTGGCAATCTGGTCATCGGCCAAATGGAAAAGCACGGCTACCCGCGGTCTTTTTCGGCCGCGCTGACATGTGCGAGTTCGGTCATTGGCCCGACCATGTGGCCTTCGGTTCCATTGCTGATTTATGCGTTCGGGGCGCAAGTCTCGGTCGAGCGGATGTTTTTGGCAGGCATCGGACCTGGTTTGGTGCTCGTCATCGTGCTGATGCTATACAACCGTTATGTGGCGAACCGATTTGACGTGCCTTTGGCGCAAGCGCCCAAAGCCAAGCTCGTATTCACCGAATTGACGCGTTCTGGGTGGGCATTGCTCGCACCGTTGATCATTATTGGGTCGGTTACCACTGGTCTTGCGACCCCTGTGGAGTCCGGGGTCATTGCCTGCGCCTACACGCTGATCCTTGGGCTATGTTATAGAACTCTTGCGTTCACCCGTCTGCGCCACGCCATTGGCGAAACAGTCATTCTGTTCGGCTCGATCTTGATGATCATCGGTGTGAGCCACGCCATGGGGTTTGTGCTAACCTATGATCGCGTGCCACAGCGCATTGCCGAAGCGGTCTTGATGGTGACCGAGAACAAATACGCGTTTCTTTTTCTGGTTGTGCTGTTCTTTCTGGCACTCGGGATGGTGCTCGAGAACATTCCCGCCATGATCATCCTGATCCCGATCATGATGCCGCTGGTGGATCATTTCGAGATCGATCGCATCCACTTCGGCCTAATTATGGTCTACGGCCTCTTGATCGGGATCGTGACTCCACCGGTTGGCGTCGCTCTCTTCATCGTGACACGGATCGCCGACATCAGTTTCGAGCGGGTCTGTTGGGCCGCAGCGCCCTTCTTAATCCCTCTGATTGCTGTGCTCATTATCATCACTTTTGTGCCGGAAGTTGTTCTCTTCCTGCCTGATCTCTTGCTGGGACACTGACCCATGACACAACTCAATGACGAACAGCCCAAGCTGCGAATTGCAGCCGATATCGGCGGCACTTTTACGGATGTGGCGCTGATCCGAGGCGACCTGACAATTGCAACGCGAAAAGTCTCTTCAACTCCCGAAGATTACGCCCGAGGTGTGGCAGAAGGTATTCTGGAATTGGTAGAGGTCGAGGGGTTGGCGCCCTCTGATATTGGCGAGGTTATGCATGCCTGCACTGTGGCAACCAACGCGATCCTAGAAAACAAGGGGGCTCGGACGGCCTTGATCACGACCGAAGGCTTTCGTGATGTCCTAGAAATGCGTCGTATTCGCGTGCCCCGCCTCTACGATCCGCTTTATGAAAAGCCGCCCGCGCTCAGCCCACGAAAATGGCGGTTCGAGGTCGCCGAGCGTCTGGATTTTCAGGGCAATGTCCTCACCCCTCTCGACGAGAGCAGCGTCCTGACCGCCATAGATGCGATCAAGGCCGCAGAAGTCGATGCGGTCGCCGTGTGCTTGCTACATTCTTATGCGAACTCCGAACATGAGCGCCGAATTGGCGCGCTGATCAAAGAGCATTTGCCGAACGTCTTTGTTTCGCTTTCCGTAGATGTTCTTCCCGAGATCAGAGAGTACGAGCGAACTTCGACCACGGTGATCAACTCGTTTGTCGGCCCTCCGGTCAAGTCCTATCTGGACTCCCTGCGCGAGCGGTTAGAGGCTGCGGGATTGCCTCCGAAATTTTTTATGATGCACTCGGCTGGTGGGATCGTGGACAGCCGTACCGTGGTGGCCAAGCCTGCACAGATCGTCGAATGCGGTCCAGCGGCCGGGGTAATCGGGGCGCGCGCTGTGATGCTTGAAGCCGGCTTTTCTGACGCCATCGCCTTTGACATGGGCGGCACGACTGCCAAAGCCTCGCTGATCGAAGGTGGTGCTTTGGTGCGGGCTGACGACTACGAAGTCGGTGGGGGCATCTCGTTGTCCTCGAAACTGGCGAAGGGCGGAGGCTACGCTCTGAAACTACCGGTCATCGATATTTCGGAGGTCGGCGCTGGAGGAGGATCAATCGTCTGGCGGGACCGGGCAGGCGCATTGAAAATCGGGCCTCATAGTGCGGGAGCAAACCCGGGACCTGCTTGCTACGGAATTGGGGGCACCGAGCCCACTGTGACGGATGCCAACATGGTTCTGGGCTTTTTAAACCCAGAAGCCTTGGCTGGTGGCGCTGTGCCTGTGACCCCCGCCCTGAGCCGCGACGCCTTGAGCCGTGTCGTTGCTGAGCCGATGGAGATTGATCTGGATCGCGCGGCTTATGGGGTGCATGAACTGGTCTCGACGGTCATGACCCGCGCTGTGAAATCGGTTACGACCTTCCGCGGGCGTGATCCTCGCGACTTTGCCATGATTGCATTTGGCGGCAATGGTGGCATCCATTCGGTTTCGCTGGCACGAGCGTTAGGGGTGTCGAAAGTAATTGTCCCGCCCGGCGCAGGGGTTCTGTCGGCACTAGGTCTACTTTACGCAGATATCGAAACTTCAGCCTCGCTTGCGTTGCTGAAGCGTATCGATCAGGTGGATCCAGACCTTGTGCGCAACAGCTTCCAAAGTCTGTCGGAGCAAGTGGCGACAGAGTTGTCTCGCGAGCTCGACGGCGTGGAATTGGTCTTCGAAGCCGATTTTCGCTATCGTGGCCAAGCGTTCGAATTGCCTGTTCCCTTCGACGATGGCCTGAACCTAACCCCCGAGGCGGCCACACGTATACGCGGCCTTTTTGATGCGGCGCATGAGCGGACCTATGGCTATCTCCTTGCCGAAACGCCTGTCGAGATTGTCAGCCTCCGCGTGACAGCACGGGTGCAAAAGGGCGCGGGCAGTCTCCCGGAATACCTCCGCCGAGACCAGACACCCGAAACCACCCGCAGCGTCTACTTTGGCCCAGATTGGGGACGCGTCGAGACTGCTATCATCGACCGCCACGCTCTGAGCACAGGCGACCGCCAGGGCCCCTGCATTATCGAAGAATACGAGGGCACTACCATCGTGCCGCCTGATTGCACTGCGCATCTTGATGCCAAGGGCAATATCATCGTCACCTTGCCTGTCGCTGCACAGGCCACCCGTCACGAGGCTGCAGAATGAGCAAGATCGACCCCATTCGACTGGAAGTCATGAAGAATGCCTTTGACGCGATTGCCGACGAAATGGCGTTGATGCTCATGCGTGCGGCGTATTCGCCCATTGTGCGCGACAGCATGGACTACTCGACCGCGATCTGTGACGCCTTTGGTCAAACCCTAGCCCAAGGGGTTACAACCCCGATGCACTTGGGCAGCTTTTACGATGCCATGCAGCACCTCATGGAGCGATACGCCGGAAATATCCACGCGGGGGATGTGTTCATCGGCAACGATCCGTATGCGGCGGCCGGCCAGCATCTGCCTGACATCTATATCGTGGAACCGATCTTTCATGGCGATACGCTGGTGGCATGGACCACGACGCTTGCGCACCATGCGGATGTGGGTGGGATTGTGCCCGGCTCCAATGCCTTGGGGGCCGAAGAAATCTACCAAGAAGGCCTGAGGCTTCCGTTCCTAAAGCTCTATGATCGCGGCGTGATCAACTCGGCAATCTGGGAGATTATCGGCTTGAATGTACGTGTGCCCGGCATGGTTCACGGGGACCTGAGAGCGCAATTGGCGGCGAGCCGTGCGGGACAGCGTTCCTTTGGCGAGCTGATTTCGCGATATGGGATTGAAGAAGTTTTGGCCTGCGCGGAAGAGTTACATGACTACGCCGAGCGTTTGGGTCGGGCCGAAATCCGCGACTTGCCCAACGGGACTTATCATTTCACCGATCACATGGACGGCTTAGGCACCAGCCCTGAACCCATCGTGATCCAGATCGCCCTGACCATTCATGACGAGACGATCTCGGTGGATTTGGCAGGCTCGTCTCCTCAGGTGAAAGGCGGGGTGAACACGCCGCTACCTTTCACCAAGGCCTCTGTCTACACCGCTTTGCGGTCGGTTATGCAATCAGAGATCCCTAACTGCCATGGGTTTGAGCGCGTGGTGACCGTCACTGCCCCCAAGGGCACAGTCGTCAATTCGGTGCACCCCGCACCATGTGGTGCACGCGGGATAACGGGGTATCGGATCATTGATGCCATGTTCGGGGCATTTGCGCAGGCCCTGCCAGATCGTGTGACGGCGGATGGGATGGGGGGATCAACGGTACCTACGTTTGCCGGTGTGCATGAGGATCAGGCCTTTGTCTTTACCGAGACGGTGATGGGTACATGGGGCGCGAGCGCGGGCCATGACGGACAAGTCGGCGTCCCCCATATGGGTGCCAATCAGGCGAATGTTCCGATCGAAATGATCGAGGCCACTTATCCCCTACGCATCCGCCGCTACGGTATCGTTCCGGATACAGGCGGTGCAGGGCGGACACGCGGGGGCAACTCCTTTATCCGCGAGTATGAATACATCGGCGAAGAAGAGGGCGTGATGTCCTTGCGCTCGGATAAAAGGGATTTTTTGCCTCATGGTCTGTTCGAAGGCGGGGAAGGCACCGGCCCGATCAGCATCTTGATCCAGAACGGTCAAGAAACGGAACTGCCTGTCCTCGTGACCGAGCCCTACACCATTCGAAAAGGCGATGTGTTCCGCCATATCTCTCCGTCGGGCGGCGGCTTCGGTCCAGCAAAGGATCGTGCGCCAGAACAGGTACGAGAGGACGTTGAAGCAGGGCTCTTGACGGAAAGTTATGCGCGGGTCACCTATCCTCACGCATTTCAGGGAAAATAGACCTATCGGACCGCATGAAAGCGGAAAATAGCTGCTGATGGTGGGTCCGTCCTGGCCTGCCATCGATGGTTGATTACGCGGGTGTTTTAACCTGATAAATCGCGGTGTATGCCATCGCTAGATTCTTCCTCGAACCCTGATTTGCTCAGCATTCTCGCCACGCAAGACGCTCGCGTGGACCGTTTTGTTGCGCGGCATTTCTCGGTCTGGGGGAGTTTGCGACTGCACCGCTCAGCGGTGGGCTTGGACCTCTTGCGCGCGCCGGTGAATGCCTTGCTCTCACCAGTTCTGGTGCTCGTACGTCTTCTGGCTTGGTTGCTCGGAAAGATTGGTTTGCATTCCGTGGGGCGATGGCTGGCCAGCCGGAGACTTTTGTTGCGAACCACGGTGGCTGCACGGGTCGAAACTCTGATCCTGTCAGAACTGTTGGAGGTTCCAGTGCCTGCCAATGGGCGACGTTTGGATCTGGCAGAACTCAAGCAAGAAATCCTTGGAGCGCCACAACTGGGTTCCGCGCTCTGCCAGAAAGGGCCAATCTTGGCTGATCGCCTCCTTGATGCGTTGACTGAGTATTCCGGGACGCGCTCTGCGATCGCAGAATTTTCGACGGCGCTTATAACGCTCGGGCTCGGGGCGTTGGTGTTCCAAACCTTGACGCCCGGTGTAATCTCTATGGCGCCGGGTGTCGCGGCCCAGGTGGCGCGGGGCGACGCGATTGCGAATTTCCCCTTGGGCCCGACCTTGGGGGCAGGATGGTACGGGGTGTTTTCCGTAGACCCAACCCCGATGCAACTCGCTTTGACCGTTTGTGTGCTGATGGCACTCGGTGCTCTCGTGACCAGCTTTGCAGGAGTCTTTGCGGACCCGATTCAAAGCCGGATGGGCATCCATCACCGGCGCCTCAAACGCTTGTCAGAAACCTTCGAGGCCGAAATCGGCGGCCAGCAGGACAAGCGCTTCATTGCGAGAGAACATGCATTGGCCCGAGTTTTCGACATCTGGGATGCCGCTATGTCTTTGCTCAAGATGCTCCGAGGATAAATCTCTTCATCGGAACGTCTGGCTGTCGCTGGACCAGAGCACTCTTTGCCCCGCATATATCGTTAAAGAGCCATCATTTTGCATGACCAAGGCATCCGCCCCTTGATTTTGCGTGCCCGTCGCCGACAGCAAACGCCTGCCGTCAGAAATAACGAAATTTCCGTCAGTTTCAAATGCGGCTCGTGTCGCCCCTTTTCCGTTGGTCCTCGCAGACCGCATCGAGAAATTGTCGACATTGCGGTACACCGCAAAATTCCCGTCGCTTTGGAATTCGGCCCGCCATGACCCGTTGGGTGAATAGAGCGCCTTGCCCAGAGGGATTTCAGAGCCGGGACGCAGGGTGCCATTCCCGCCTGCTCCGGTGGTCCAACGCGAGTTCATCGAGATCGCAGAGGCGACGGGCTCATCGTTCCCGCTCCCGTAGCGGCCTGCGTAGTCAATGACAGTGATCCAGCCCGCGCCAGCCATATTGCGCCGCATGAAATCCCGGAGTTCGGGATTGATCTCGTCTGCGAACGCGCCGGGAGTGGTTCCGAGCAAGGCCGCAAAATCACTTGCATCTTGCGGGGCCGCAGGTGGGATATTGGCCGACGTGAAGTTGATCCGTAGATCAAAGGCGCCTTCACTATATACGGCGTAAGCGCTTTTGATTGCCTGCTTCTTTTCGTCTATGGCATCGCCGGAGGGCTGGTAAAGATCCTGTACCAGCACATCCAGCGACCGCGCGCCGTTCTGTTGCATTTCGCTGGCAAAGGTGCGGTTGTCCGCAAAGTTTAAATAGATTCCGCATTTATCTTCGGCTGCTGGAACAGCGGACCCGAGCGCAATGCGATTGATGAACACCATGCGTCCGCGAACTTCTCCCAAGTCGGGAATACGGCCATGGGCAAAAATGATCGGATCGAACGGGCGCGCATAGTCGATCAAGCGCGCCAGCACCGCGTCGGCATTGTCATTGTTTTCTTTTTTCAGGGAAATGAGGACGGTTTCCGACGGGTTGTCCGCCAGAAAACCCGCAACTTCGGCCAAAATATCGGATAGCTCGGTGAACAGGGGCATGGGACCATGGAACATTTTGAAGCCATTGCCTACTGCATTGATCCGCAAGTCCAGAAAACGGATGCCATAGTCGAGCTGTGCGCGGATGGACAGCGACTGGGTCTGGAAAATCTTTCGCACGCGCCCAAATCCCAGCGCGGCAATCGGTGCAATCACCGTGCTGGCGGTCAATACCGCGAGGAACGCCGCTCCGTTTGCACCGACCCACAGTGCATTGCCAAGTACATGGGTCGCTGAGTCGTGCGTTCCGGGAAGGGAAATGTCGCGCAAAGACGTGTCGCTGGATATATCCCGCATCCAGTTGTTTCTCGGCATCCGAGGCCTCTTGAAATGAGTTGTGTGCAAAAAGAAGGGTCTAAAATTGCAACGACCTTAGGGGATGATTTGTCCCTCTCCAAGTTGCGTTTTCCACAGTGCAATTGATGAAATGCGTTCATTACTGGTTTCTTTGCAGGTCGGCTTATCGGAACCGGAAAGTAGGACTAAAGATACAAACTCTTTTTAGGGTCAGGATTCATAACCAGAACATGACGACTGCCGCTAATGCGCATGCTGACAGGAAGACCTTCGGACACCTGTCGTAGCGTGTTGCGACCCGCCGCCAATCCTTGAGGCGAGCGAAACTG
>JAUILL010000013.1 GCA_030433335.1 Alphaproteobacteria bacterium
CGGCACCATCGCCGTGGAAGACGTCAACGTGATGAAAGGCTAAGGGGCCAATGGAAACCATCATTCTCTTTGCCCCGCTAGTGGGGGCGATTGTCGCCGGCTTCGGCTGGCGCTTCATCGGCGAGCAAATTGCCTGCTATCTGGCCACAGGTGTGCTGTTCTTCACAGCGCTCCTGTCTTGGATCGTCTTTCTCAGCTTTGATGGCACGACCGAGACCATCAACGTGCTGCGCTGGATCCAGTCCGGCTCTCTCGACACCTCTTGGGCGATCCGTCTGGACCGTCTGACCGCGATCATGCTGATCGTGATCACCAGCGTTTCGTCGCTCGTGCACCTGTATAGCCTTGGCTACATGGCGCATGACGAGAACTTCCATCACGAGCACTACAAGGCGCGCTTCTTTGCGTACCTGTCGCTGTTCACCTTTGCGATGCTGATGCTCGTCACCGCCTCGAACCTCGTTCAGATGTTCTTTGGCTGGGAAGGCGTGGGTCTGGCCTCATACCTGCTGATCGGTTTCTACTTCCGCAAGCCTTCGGCGAACGCGGCAGCGATGAAAGCGTTCGTTGTGAACCGTGTTGGTGACTTCGGCTTTGCACTGGGCATCTTCGCGCTATTCATGCTGACCGACAGCATTAACTTTAACGACATCTTCGCAAACGCCGAGACCATCTCGCAGACCACAATCACCTTCCTCTGGCAGGATTGGAACGCGGCCGAGATTATTGCCTTCCTGCTGTTCATCGGCGCGATGGGTAAGTCGGCTCAGCTGTTGCTGCACACCTGGCTGCCCGACGCGATGGAAGGCCCGACTCCTGTGTCGGCTCTGATCCACGCGGCAACCATGGTGACCGCGGGTGTCTTCCTGGTCTGCCGTATGTCGCCGATCATGGAATTCGCGCCCAACGCGACCACCTTCATCACCTTCCTTGGTGGCACCACCGCGTTCTTTGCTGCGACCATCGGTCTGGTGCAAACCGACATCAAGCGTGTGATCGCGTACTCGACCTGTTCGCAGCTCGGCTACATGTTCGTGGCGGCGGGTGTTGGCGCCTACGGTCCGGCGATGTTCCACCTGTTCACACACGCGTTCTTCAAAGCGATGCTCTTTCTTGGTGCCGGTTCGGTCATCCACGCGATGCACCACGAGCAGGACATGATGAACTACGGCGGTCTGCGTAAGAAGATCCCCATGACCTTCTACGCGATGATGATCGGTACTCTGGCGATCACCGGCGTTGGTATCCCGCTGACCCACATTGGTTTCGCTGGCTTCCTGTCCAAAGACGCAATCATCGAGAGCGCATTCGCGGGCGGCAACATGTATGCCTTCTGGATGCTGGTTATCGCTGCTGCGTTCACTTCGTTCTACAGCTGGCGCCTGATCTTCCTGACCTTCTACGGCAAGCCTCGCGGCGACAAGCACACCCACGACCACGCTCACGAGAGCCCGATGGTCATGCTGGTGCCGCTTGGTGTCCTGAGCCTTGGTGCGGTCTTCGCCGGTATGCTCTGGTACAACAGCTTCTTCGGCCACGCTGACCAGGTTGGAAAGTTCTTTGGCATCCCCGTCGCAGAAGCATCTGCCCACGCGGCAGAAGGCGAGCATGAGATGGCGGGTCACACCGACGAAACGCATGCTTCTGACGATCATGCTGCAGCTGCCGAAGAGCACCACGGTGAAGAAGCCGCTGGCGATCACGGTGCCGCAGCCGAAGGCGAGCATCACCTCGCATTCGCTGGCCAACCGGGCGAGGGCGCGATCTACATCGGTGCAGACAACACTGTTCTGGAAGACGCGCACGCTGTTCCGGCTTGGGTCAAGGTTAGCCCCTTTGTCGCGATGCTTGGTGGTCTGCTGATGGCGGTCTGGTTCTACCTGATCAATCCGTCGCTGCCTGGCCGTCTGGCCGCAAACCAGCGCCCGCTCTACCAGTTCTTGCTGAACAAATGGTACTTCGACGAAATCTACGATTTCATCTTCGTTCAGCCTGCCAAAGCCATCGGCCGCTTCTTCTGGAAGAAGGGTGACGGAGCGGTTATCGACGGGGCCATCAACGGTCTGGCGATGGGTATCGTTCCCTTCTTCACCCGCCTCGCTGGCCGCGCGCAGTCTGGCTACATCTTTGGCTATGCCTTCGCGATGGTGCTAGGTATCGCCGTACTAATCACCTGGATGACGCTCACCGGGGGAGCGAACTAATGGGAAACCTACTCTCAATCGTAACCTTCTTGCCTCTGGTGGCGGCAATTGTTCTCGCCGTCTTCCTCAGGGGCAATGACGAGGCTGCGCAGCGCAATGCCAAATGGCTCGCGCTCGTTGCCACCGCTGTCACTTTCCTGATCTCGCTCTTTATTCTGGCCGAATTCGACCCTGCGAACACCGGCTTCCAGTATGTTGAAGAGCGCGACTGGATCCTGAACCTGAAATACAAAGTGGGCGTGGACGGGATCTCGGTTCTGTTTGTCCTGCTGACCACCTTCATCATGCCGCTGGTCATTGCCTGCAGCTGGGACGTCTCCAAGCGCGTCAAGGAATACATGATTGCGTTCCTTGCGCTGGAAACCCTGATGATCGGCGTTTTCGTTTCGCTGGACCTGGTTCTGTTCTACCTGTTCTTCGAAGCCTCGCTGATCCCCATGTTCCTGATCATCGGGATCTGGGGTGGCGCGAACCGCATCTACGCATCGTTCAAATTCTTCCTCTACACCTTCTTCGGCTCGGTGCTGATGCTGGTGGCGATGGTTGCGATGTATACCGACGCGGGCACCACCGACATTCCGACCCTGCTGAACCACACCTTTGCCTCTGAAACGCTGAACCTGTTTGGCTTCCAGATCATCGGCGGCATGCAGACACTGATGTTTATCGCCTTCTTCGCGTCCTTCGCGGTGAAAATGCCGATGTGGCCCGTCCACACATGGCTGCCCGACGCACACGTTCAGGCGCCGACTGCTGGCTCGGTTGTTCTGGCGGCAATCCTGCTGAAGATGGGCGGCTATGGCTTCCTGCGTTTCAGCCTGCCCATGTTCCCCGTTGGCGCTGAAATCCTGACCCCCGTGGTTTTCTGGATGTCGGCCATCGCGATTGTCTACACCTCGCTGGTTGCGCTGGTGCAGGAAGACATGAAGAAGCTGATCGCATACTCGTCGGTTGCCCACATGGGTTACGTGACGATGGGTATCTTTGCTGCGAACCAGCAGGGTATCGACGGCGCGATCTTCCAGATGCTGTCGCACGGCTTCATCTCTGGCGCGCTCTTCCTGTGCGTTGGTGTGATCTACGACCGGATGCACACCCGCGAGATCGACGCCTACGGTGGTTTGGTAAACCGTATGCCCAAATACGCACTGGTGTTCATGCTGTTCACCATGGCCAACGTGGGTCTGCCGGGTACTTCGGGCTTCATCGGTGAATTCCTGGTCCTGATGGGCATTTTCCAAGAGAACACCTGGGTCGCTGCTGTGGCCGCATCGGGCGTGATCTTCTCGGCAGCTTATGCGCTGTGGCTCTACCGCCGCGTGGTCATGGGCGCCCTGATCAAGGAAAGCCTTAAGGCGATCACCGACATGTCGACCCGCGAGCGTGCCATTTTCGCGCCGCTGATCATCATGACCCTTCTGCTGGGGGTATATCCCTCGCTGATCACAGACATCATCGGGCCGAGCGTTTCGGCTCTGATCGACAACTACGACACGGCACTGGCAGCGGTTTCCCACGAAACCGTCGGCCAAGTGGCCCAACACTGAGGAGGGTGGCCCGATGCAGGCTGACCTAGCAATCCTTCTGCCCGAAATCCTCTTGTCGCTGTTCGCGCTGGCTGCGCTCCTTGGCGCGGTCTACACCGGCAAGGACAAGGTCGCATCCGCACTGGTCTGGGTGACCAGCGCAGTGATGCTGCTGCTGGCCGCGTGGATCGGTCTGGGAGACGCAACCACCCAGATCGCGTTCGACGGTACCTTCATCAATGACGGCTTCGCCCGTTTCTCGAAGGTCGTGATCCTGATCTCGGCTGCCATCGTCCTGATCATGAGCCAGGAATACATGAAGCGCCGGGACATCCTGCGCTTTGAATACCCGATCCTCGTGTCGCTCTCTGCAGTCGGCATGATGGTGATGGTGTCCGCTGGCGACCTGATCTCGCTTTACATGGGCCTCGAACTGCAATCGCTGGCTCTCTACGTTGTGGCATCGCTGCGCCGTGACAGTGCGAAGTCGACCGAAGCAGGTATGAAATACTTCGTTCTCGGTGCACTTAGCTCCGGACTGTTGCTCTACGGTGCGTCGCTGACCTATGGCTTCTCTGGCACCACCTCGTTCTCGGGCATCATCCAAGCGGTGCAGGGCGAGCATCTGTCGCTCGGCGTTCTGTTCGGTCTGGTGTTCATCGTGTCCGGTCTGGCTTTCAAAGTGTCGGCAGTTCCGTTCCACATGTGGACCCCTGACGTCTACGAAGGCTCGCCGACTCCCGTCACCGCGTTCTTTGCAACCGCGCCCAAGATGGCTGCGATGGGTCTGTTCGCCCGTGTCATGCACGATGCCTTTGGAGGTGCCGTTGGCGACTGGCAGCAGGTCATCGCGTTCCTCGCAGTACTGTCGATGTTCCTGGGTTCTATCGCTGCGATCGGTCAGTCGAACATCAAGCGTCTGATGGCCTACTCGTCGATCGCACACATGGGCTATGCCCTGATGGGGCTGGCGTCGGGTACCGTGCTGGGTGTCGAATCGATGCTGGTTTACATGGCGATCTACGTCACCATGAACGTCGGGACCTTTGCCTTCATCCTGTCGATGGAGCGCAACGGCACCCCTGTGACCGACATCAAGTCGCTCAGCAACCTGTCCAGCTATGCTCCCGGCCGCGCGTTCTCGCTGCTCGTGCTGATGTTCAGCTTGGCGGGCGTGCCTCCGATGCTCGGCTTCTTCGGCAAGCTCTACGTCCTGCGCGCTGCCTACGAAGGTGGTCTGGCGTGGCTGGCCGTGGCTGGTGTGATCGCGTCGGTGATCGGTGCCTACTACTATCTGCGCATCGTGTTCTTCATGTACTTCGGCGAAGAAACCGAAGAGTTGGACACCCCCCGCAACCCCATCCTGTCGGGTCTGCTGGTCGCTTCGGCTGTTGTGATGATCGCGGCTGTTCTGCTGAACATGTTCGGCATCGACAGCGCAGCAGCGGCAGCGGCCGCGTCGCTGGTCAACTAATGATCGCGGGCCAGAGTGCATGAGCGGCTGGCCCGTTGAATACGCACGGCGGGTGCTGTCTACCGTAGATAGCACCAACGCCGAAGCAGCGCGTATCGCGCCTGACATGCTCCAACCGACGTGGATCCTTGCCCTCCAGCAAACCGCTGGCCGTGGGCGAAGAGGGCGGCCTTGGAACGACCCCCCCGGAAATTTTGCTGCGACCTTGGTCCTTCATCCAACCGAAGCTCCGCACCTGACCGCGCTACGGTCCTTTGTTGCTGCGTTGGCCCTTCATGACGCGTTCGTCACCGTCAGCGGTCGGCCTGAAGCCTTTGCTCTCAAATGGCCGAACGATGTGCTTCTGAATGGCGGAAAAGTTGCGGGAATCCTGCTTGAAAGCCTCGGGACATTTCGTGGTGCGAGTTATCTGGCTATCGGGATCGGGGTGAATCTGATGTCTGCGCCCTCTGCCGAACAAGTCGAAGCGCGTGCGGTGGGGCCGGTTTCGCTGCTGTCAGAGACAGGTGCGCAAGTGACACCAGAGGAATTCCTCGAGGCGCTGGCCGAGTCCTACGCGAGCTATGAGGCGCAATTTAAGACCTATGGCTTTGAGGCGATCCGACAGGCGTGGTTGCGCCGCGCCGCGAAATTAGGCGAGGTGATTACCGCTAGGACCGGTAACACAGAGCGCACTGGCACATTCGAGACTTTGGACGAGCACGGCAATTTGGTGCTAAGGACCGCTCAGGGGCGCGAAGCGATCCCCGCCGCCGACGTCTTTTTCTAAGAGGATAGATTTATGCTTCTTGCGATCGATTGCGGGAACACCAACACCGTCTTCTCGATCTGGGACGGCCGTGAATTCATCGCCACCTGGCGCACTGCCACCGAACACCAGCGCACCGCCGATCAGTATTACGTCTGGCTGACCACGCTGATGAAACACCGCGGGATCGAAGCCGACATCACCGATGTCATTATCTCGACCACCGTGCCGCGGGTTGTGTTCAACCTGCGCGTCTTTGCGGACCGCTATTTCAACACCCGTCCGCTGGTTGTCGGTAAACCCGGCTGCGAACTTCCGGTTGAGGCGCGCGTGGATGCGGGGACGCAAGTCGGCCCCGACCGTCTGGTCAACACGGTTGCGGGCTATGACCGCTATGGCGGCGATCTCATTGTGGTGGATTTCGGAACCGCGACGACCTTTGACGTAGTCGACACGGACGGTGCCTATATCGGCGGGGTCATCGCACCGGGCGTGAACCTGAGCCTCGAGGCACTACACCAAGCCGCCGCAGCTCTGCCCCACGTGGACGTCAGCAAACCCGATCTTGTTATTGGGACGAACACAGTCGCCTGTATGCAATCCGGCGTGTTTTGGGGCTATGTTGGTCTGGTGAGTGGCATAACCAGCCGGATCAAGGCAGAAAGAGCACGCCCGATGAAAGTAATTGCTACGGGTGGGCTTGCGCCCTTGTTCCAGCAGGGTGATACCCTATTTGACGTGTTCGATGAATTTTTGACGATGCACGGCCTGACCGTCATCCACGACTACAACAAGGATAAAACGCTTGAGCAGTGAGAGACTGATCTATCTTCCCCTCGGTGGCGCGGGGGAGATCGGGATGAACGCCTACGTGTACGGCTATGGCCCCAAGGACAACGAGCGCCTGATCCTCGTTGATCTGGGGGTGACCTTTCCGGACATGGACAGCACCCCCGGTGTCGACCTGATCATGCCCGACATCCAGTGGCTCGAAGAACGCAAGAACCAGTTGGACGCGATCTTTATCACCCATGCGCACGAAGACCACGTGGGCGCGGTGGGCCACCTGTATAACCGCCTCGGCGCGCCGATCTATGCGCGCGCTTTCACCGCAGCGATTGCCCGTCACAAGCTGGCGGAATACGGCGTGCACGAAGGCGCGGTGCGCACTGTTTCCGCCTATCCTGAAACGACCGAGATTGGTCCGTTCAAAGTCAGCTTTGCCCCGATTTCGCACTCGATCCCCGAAAGCTCTGGGCTTGTGATCGACTCGCCCGCTGGCCGGATCGTGCATTCGGGCGACTTCAAGATCGACACGACACCTGTAATTGGCGAGCCCTTCGATCATCAGATGTGGGCCGAGATTGGCGCTTCGGGCGTCAAGGCGCTGATGTGTGACAGCACCAACGTGTTCAGCGACAATCCGGGCCGGTCCGAAGCGACCCTGAAGCCGAACCTGCAAGAGCTGATCTCTGCGCAGACGGGCATGGTTGTCGCGACGACCTTTGCCTCGAACATTGCGCGTTTGCAGTCCCTGGCGACAGCGGGGCAGGCGGCAGGTCGCTCGATCTGTTTGCTCGGTCGTGCGATGCGCCGCATGGTCGAAACGGGCGTTCAAACCGGCATTCTGACCGACTTCCCGAAAACCGTGACCGCAGAGGATGCGAACAGCATTCCGCGCGAGAACTTGATGCTGATCGTAACCGGATCGCAAGGTGAACGCCGTGCCGCGACCGCGCAGCTTGCGCAAGGCAAGTATCTGGGCCTGAGCATGAAAGAGGGCGATACCTTTCTCTTCTCGTCCAAGGTCATTCCGGGCAATGAGCGGGGCGTGATCCGCATCATGAACCAGTTCTCGGAAATGGGTGTTGATATCGCTGATGACGCTGGTGGTCTTTACCACGTGTCTGGCCACGCGAACCGCCCTGATCTGGTCACCATGCACGATCTGGTCAAACCCCAGATGTTGGTGCCTATGCATGGCGAACACCGCCACCTGCGCGAGCATGTGAAGGTCGCCGCCGAGCGTGGCCTTCAAGGGATCGTTGCAGTCAATGGCATGATGCTGGACCTGACTGGAGACGCGCCGAAAGTGGCCGAATACATCGACACGGGCCGCACGTACTTGGATGGCTCGGTTCAGATTGGCGCGATGGACGGGATCGTTCGCGACCGTATCCGCATGGCTCTGAACGGGCATGTCACTGTTACCGTGATCATGGACGAAGACGATGAGCCCCTTGGCGAACCTTGGTGCGAAGTCAAAGGTCTGCCCGAGTTTGGACGCAGCGGCTCGCCTCTGGTGGATATTCTGGAAGAGGATCTGTCGCAGGCGATAGGGCGGGCAGGGAACAAGACGCTGATGGATGACGACGCACTAGAAGAGGCCTTGCGCCGCGCCGCTCGGAAATCTGCGCTGGATGAAATCGGCAAAAAGCCCGAAGTCACCGTGGTCATCAGCCGCCTCGCATAAGTTAGAAAAGGTCGCCTTGGGCGGCCTTTTTCATTTCGCGGTAATCAAGGCACGAAAAAAGCGCCTTCCAAAGCGGGGGCGCTTTTCGCTTTTCAATTGTGCTTTGGATCAGAGACCAGCGGCGCGGCGCTCGTCAAAGCTCATGGCGATGAAGCTTGGCAGGTGGTCGCCCATCCCGACGATGACGCCACGGCCCTTGTTGCTCTCGGCCACATGATCGGCGGGGCTGTCACCACGTTTGCGGCTACGCGAGGAGCGGGGGCTGCGCTTTGACTTGTCGTCGCTCGCTTCTGCCTTGGGACGATCATCCGAAGAGCGGCTGCGCGAACGGCTGCTGCGGGTCTCTTTGACCTCTTCCTCGGGCTCATCGGCCAGCGGGTTCTCCAGACGCGGGATTTGCTTTTGGATCAGCGCTTCGATCGCGGCGAGGTTTTTGTCATCGCGCGGTTCGCTGATCATCACAGCTTTGCCGTCACGGCCCGCGCGGCCGGTGCGACCAATGCGATGAACATAGTCCTCGGCATGGGTCGGCACGTCGAAGTTAAAGACGTGGGTCACGCTGGGAACATCCAGACCACGGGCAGCGACGTCCGAAGCGATCAGGAACTTGATTTTGCCTTCGCGGAAGTCATCCAGAGTGCGGTTGCGCTGGGACTGGTCCAGATCGCCGTGGATCGGTGCGGCGTCGTAGCCGTACTTCTTCAGCGATTTCGCCACGATATCCACGTCCGACTTGCGGTTGCAGAAGATCACGGCGTTCGAAACGGTGTCACCTTCGGCATCAATCAGCTTGCGGAGCAGGGCGCGCTTGCGGGTGCCGGAGCGGTCGCGCTTGGCGCCTTCGAAGATGCAGACGTTCTGAGCGATACGCTCGGACGCGGTCGCCTGACGGGCCACTTCGATCTTGGCCGGGCCGGACAAGAAGGTGTTGGTGATGCGCTCGATCTCAGGCGCCATGGTCGCCGAGAAGAAAAGGGTCTGACGGGTAAAGGGCGTCAGGCTGAAGATACGCTCGATGTCGGGGATGAAACCCATGTCGAGCATACGGTCAGCTTCGTCGACCACCATGATCTGTACGCCGGTCAGAAGCAGCTTGCCACGCTCGAAATGGTCGAGCAGACGGCCGGGGGTCGCGATCAGCACGTCGACGCCCTTGTCGATCAGGGCCTCTTGTTCTTTGAATGACACACCACCGATCAGAAGCGCTTTGGTCAGCTTCATGTGCTTGGTGTAGGTGTCGAAGTTCTCCGCCACCTGCGCCGCGAGTTCGCGGGTCGGCGCCAGAACCAGAGAGCGGGGCATACGGGCCCGCGCACGGCCTTTGGCCAGCAGTGTGATCATCGGCAGCGTGAAGCTGGCGGTCTTGCCTGTGCCAGTTTGGGCGATCCCGAGAACGTCGCGCCCTTCGAGAGCGGGCGGAATCGCTCCGGCCTGAATCGGGGTCGGCGTTTCGTAGCCGGCCTCTTCAATAGCTTTCAGGACTTTCGGGTCGAGCGACAGGTCAGAAAATTTCGTCATGTGTATCCGTGGTTTACGGACACAACTGGGCCCGTAGCGGTTTCAGGAGGCACCAATCTGTGCCGAACGCCCCCCGGTGAGGGCAGTTTCCGTGGGCGACATAGCCGAAAAAGCCATAGCGGTCAATGAGAGCGGCTTCTATGCCCAATCTGGGCCAAACTGCCGGACGCGGGCTGCCTGTAGGTCCAGATTGCGTAAATGGAAGTGGCCGAAGCGTTCCAGACGGCTTTGGAGTTCGGGTGTGGCAAGGCACACCTCGTCGTAGAAGGCCCGCAAGGCAGGCTCGCCGCCACTGGCTTCGATCTCGTCAAAGAGCCGGTTCAGGTTCGGGGCATCCGGGTCTGGCTTGGTCCCCGGCGGCGCGACAGGCGGCGCGAGTTCAGCGCGGTAGGACCCTTTGCGACGGCGGTAGTTGAGCGATTTGCGCCATTGATCCCAATCGTACGCATGCAGGTGGCAGAGCGTTAGGTCGGGCAGCTCTGCTTCGCCGGGGTTCTGCACCCCATTCTGGATCACATTGTGGATGCGCACCATCATGTCGGGCTGGTTGGTTCGGACGGCCATTTTGCCTGCAAGATGCGAGAGGAACCCGCCATTCAGGAAATCCCCGTAGGTTGGGTAGAATTCACGGGTTTGCTGACGACGCAGGTCCCACTCCAGTGCCGCAGACTTGAAGGGCAACTGCCCTTGAGGGAAATTTTGGCCTTCGGTCGACATTGCCTCGAGTGGGCGGATCCTGGCGCAGAGCGCCTCCGCAGGCAGCGCCGAAAGTTGTTCGCGAATGTCTTTCTCGGCCCATAGAAACTCGTCGACGTCGATATGGATCAACCAGTCCACATCGTTGTGCATATAGGCCCACTTGGCGTTCGCGAACTGACGGGCCTGATGCATGGGCGGGCGTTGATGCTCTTCGCGCGGGCGGCGCATCCGCCAGTACTTGGCATCGGTGTTGACAATCTTGACCTTGGGTTGGTCGGCCAAAGCCTCTTCTGCGCGCGGGCAGGGGCAATCGAGATAGAGATGGATCTCGTCGGCGCCCAATTCCAGATGGTGGGCGGCAAAGCTGATGATTTCTTTCGCGGTTGCTTTGACCGTTGCAACGATTCCCCATCTTGTCATGCGTTTCGCTCCTCTCGGCGGGCGAGCCGCTCGCGCATGGTCTGGATGCGGCGAAAGACCGTTCCGGGGTCGCGGTTCAGCATCTCAAGCAGGTGTCGGGCAAGCGGGGCGGTCACAGGGTCTGCACCAGCATCCCGCCAGAGAGGCGCGAGCATATTGTAATCGAGACCACCGGATTTCAGCGAAAAGTCATCCATCTCGAGGGGCAAGGGCTCCTTGACCCGTTTCCCGAGCCTGAAGGCTTCGGTCGGACTTGTGCCGCCAAAGGTGCGTTCGAACTCGTAGAGCTTCATCATTGAAAAGAGCAGGCCCAGAGAGGCACCTGTCCGGCGCTGCTCTTCGGTTTGGCCATGATCTGCGAAGGTTTGCAAAGAAGATACCAACCAACGCGCGTTCAGTTCTGCCAATAGGGTGTCAGACTGCTCTGCCCAGATTCGGCAAAAGAGTGTGGGCGCATGATCAGGCCACTGTCGGCGCCGCAAATGCGCGATCAGCAGAGCATTCAGATGGGCCAATTCCGACGCTCCGGCCAATTCCACTGCCAGCGCGTGGGATTTGAAGCCGAACTTCGATGCGGGTTTTACCAATTCCACGGCTGGATCAGGCATCTTGCGCTGCGCCATCGCGGCCAGATCACAGTCCAGCGGTGGCAAGCCCTCGTCGTCGCGGGCTGTCAGGGGATCACGGCGCTCTTCCCAGCGAGAGGTAATGCCTTCGAATCCTTCGGGATATGTAAGTTCCTTGGCCATAGGTGTATGGTGCTATTTGCGCGTCTCTGGCGCAACCCCACATTGCTTTATGAGAGGCATTAGACCAGAGAAACAAGCATCTCGCAAAATGAAGTTGTATCGTAACGAGAGCCGCTTGGATCAGCCAAAGGCAGGCGAACGCACGGGATGCTGAAAGTTTCTGTGACATGGGCGCAGTGCTCTTCTTGCACCGAGAGGTCGCACAGAACATGGGTGATCAGGTCCGTTGCCGCGACGCCCTCTCCTGCGTCCTGCCTGAGGATCGAGAGCAGTGCACCCACTTGGTCGGACAAATCCATACCATAGCATTCTGGATCGGTCCCTAAGCTGGGAACGTAGATTTTTGGAACCTGACGCGCCGCGATCTCTGTGCCGGTCCGCGCGGGCAAGAGGTTCGCGCCGACGCTCGAGAATAGGCTGCCGGGCGGGTAGCAAATCAAGTCGGCCTTGCCGATCAGCCGCCGGTTGCGCTTGGGCAAAGTGATCTCGCTAGGTGGAATTTCGCGGTCACCGTCCGACAGAAACAGTCGCGTGATCCGGGCTTGGGGCGCATCCATTTCCTTGCCGGTGATCTGCTTCTGACCGATGACGATGCGACCGTCCTCGTATTCCGCACCGATATGAAGATTGGCGTCGATGACCGAGCGGACGGTCCCAAGAACATCCATCATTTTGGACATCATGAAAAGCGCGGGCTCCATAAGCCGTTCGTGCTCCAGATAACCCCCGGCGATGACGAGGTTCCCGACACTGCCCCCAGCGTAGTCAAAGTCGATCGGTGCCCGCTGCGCAAAGGACTGAAGGTGAGAGATCACCAGCATCCGCATGGGCTGCGGGACCGCACGAACAAGCTCATGTTCCCCTGAAAGGACCAATTCGACTTCCCGTTCCAGCGCTTGCGGCGCGGCATCAGACGGAAAGCGATGCGAGAATAACCGCACGATGTCGGGCTGCCCCAGATCTGTTTCTTCGGCCAGGGCCATAATCCGGCTGCGCAGGTCGCCGACCGCGGGCATGCCAAAGGCTTTGCGCAAGACTTCCGAACTGCCACCGCTGTCGAAGGGCGTGATCAGGTGCGCGGAGTTATGGGTGTAGGATTTCAGCTTGCGAGAGATGCTGTTCAGCGCACTGCCGCCACTGAAAAAGAGCAAGCGCGGGCCTTTGTGCGGGGCGCTCAGGCAGCGGGACACACGAAGCTCATCCGGAATGGAAACACTTCGCGTCAGAGAAATTCCCTGCATTTACCTGATACTCCACAGCAGACCGATGGGTTTTGACCATAATCCCTAGCCAGCTGTTTTCTGTTGGGCAACGGGAAAGCCAAAAGGTGTCGATTTTCTGCTGGTCAGTTTATCAGGCTTTTGCGGAAAGCTGCGCGGGGGCTGCACTTGGTGCCATCAAAAGCAAAAACCCCGACGCAGCGGTCGGGGCTTTCGTGGATTATACCATCATTTCTTTCGTCGCGGTCAGCTTCAACTCGGGGTGGTCGCGGACCACGCGGTCGATGTCCCACTGCATGCGGGTCAGGTAGACCACGTCGCCATCGTGATCGTAGGCGATGTGCTGCTTGTTCGAGTTTACGAACTTGTCCACGTCCAGTTTCGAGCCAGAGACCCAGCGGGCGCTGGTGAACTGGCTGGCCTCGAAGCGGACGGGCAGGCCGTATTCCAACTCGATCCGGCTGGCCAGCACTTCGAACTGCAGCGCGCCCACAACGCCGACGATAAAGCCGGAGCCGATGTTCGGTTTGAACACCTTGGCCGCGCCTTCTTCGGCGAATTGCATCAGCGCCTTTTCCAGGTGCTTGGCCTTCATCGGGTCGCCCGCGCGGACGCCCTGCAGAAGTTCCGGTGCAAAGCTGGGGATGCCGGTGGCGCGGATCGCCTCACCCTCGGTCAGGGTGTCGCCGATGCGCAGCTGACCGTGGTTCGGGATGCCGATGATGTCGCCGGCCCAAGCCTCTTCGGCCAGTTCGCGGTCCGAGGCCAAGAACAGCACGGGGTTCGAGATCGCCATAGGCTTCTTGGTGCGCACATGGGTCAGTTTCATGCCGCGCTTGAAGTGGCCCGAGGCCAGACGCACGAATGCCACGCGGTCGCGGTGCTTGGGGTCCATGTTCGCCTGCACCTTGAAAACAAAGCCAGCGACTTTGGTTTCGTCTGGGCTGATCTGGCGGGGATCGGCGCTTTGGGGCTGGGGTTCGGGGCCGTAATTGGCAATCCCGTCCATCAACTCCTTGACGCCAAAGCTGTTGATCGCAGAGCCGAACCAGATCGGGGTCATGTGCCCTTCGAGCACCGACTGAGGGTCGAGCGCGGGCAGCAGTTCGCGGGCCATTTCGACCTCTTCGCGCAGCTGGTCCAGCATGTCGGCGGGGATGTGTTCGGCCAGTTTGGGGTCGTCCAGACCCTGGATCTTGATCGACTCGGCGACCTTGTTCCGGTCGGCTCGGTCCATCAGTTCCAGCCGGTCGTTGATCATGTCATAGCAGCCCAGGAAATCGCGGCCCACGCCGATCGGCCAGCTGGCAGGCGTCACGTCGATGGCAAGGTTTTCCTGAATCTCGTCGATGATCTCGAACGTATCGCGGCTCTCGCGGTCCATCTTGTTACAGAAGGTCAGGATGGGCAGGTCGCGCAGGCGGCAGACCTCGAACAGCTTCTGGGTCTGGCTTTCCACGCCCTTCGCGCCGTCGATGACCATGATCGCCGCATCCACCGCCGTCAGGGTGCGGTAGGTGTCTTCGGAGAAATCCGAGTGACCGGGGGTGTCGACGAGGTTGAACCGGAATTCACGGAAATCGAACGACATCGCCGAGGCGCTGACCGAAATCCCGCGATCCTGTTCCATTTTCATGAAGTCCGAGCGCGTCCGGCGTGCTTCACCTTTGGCGCGGACCTGACCGGCCATCTGGATCGCGCCACCATAGAGCAGGAATTTTTCCGTCAGAGTCGTCTTACCGGCGTCGGGGTGCGAGATGATCGCAAACGTCCGGCGGCGGGCGATTTCAGGGGGTAGGGCGGGGCGATTAGAAGATGTATCCAGCATGGCCTCGCGCATACAGCGCCCGCTGGATTTCGGCAAGCCTGCCTTGCGGTCCCTAACCCGAAGAGGCGCTACGGATGCGTTTCAGAATATCCGGTGATTGCAGCAGGCTTTCGGGCACTTCCAGTGATTGCGTGGTGAAACCTGCTTCGCCAAGCGCCTTTTCCGTAACGCTCTGGATAACGTCTTCGGGCAGGGCGGCCTCGGTCCGCAGATCCAGCAGCAGCGTTTCCGCCGCGATGCCCTCTGCGTAGATGATCTGGTGTTCGTCAAAGAGCAGCTGGAAGTAATCCACAAAGCCGCCCTCGCGCCAATAGATCGTGTCGCCATTGATCAGGTGACGGGCTTTGATCAGAACTTCCGAGCGCCCCGCGCCAAGATGATCC
Source organism: Alphaproteobacteria bacterium (assembly GCA_030433335.1). Classification (GTDB taxonomy): domain Bacteria; phylum Pseudomonadota; class Alphaproteobacteria; order Rhodobacterales; family Rhodobacteraceae; genus Donghicola. Next base: position 15,243 of record JAUILL010000013.1, read on the forward strand.
TGACGCTGATAGATAAAGAGTCGGTGCTCTGGGCTGACAATGAGGTCGTGCTCGTTGTTCAGGGTGCCTTCGGTGATCACAATCGGTGCGAATGCACCGGCAGCCCGCACAGTGGTCTGGCCGATCCAGCGGATTTGCTGAATGCCGGCGTCGCGGGTCAGAACGCGGTCGCCCACTTGCAGCGTTTCAATGCGGGCCTGTTTGCCTGATGCCAGAGTGATATGGGTTCCGCGTGAAAACGCCACACAGGCCACTTGCGCCAGTTTTTGCGCCGCATCATCGTAGCTGATGCCCACCAGCGTGTAATCATCGCCCGGCACGAGTCGCGCCAGCGGCAGCAGGTAGACCTCTTGGACGTCCATCTCCTCGTCTAGTTCGACGAGAATCAGGGCCTCGGTTGTGTCGCCACGCGGGGACATCAGGGTAATCGAGCTGTCCAGAACGGTCATGTTGCCCGCCAGTCCGACCTCTGTATCCGGCGCAATCCGCGCTCTGCTGCGGGTTTCGGGCAGAATCGACAAGCGTTCCGCCGCACCTTTTTCAAGGCAGTAGACATCGTCGAGGGTCAGATCTTCGGCAAAAGAAAGCGTGTCACCGATGTTCGCCCCAGAGACCACGATGAACTGTTCGCTCCGGTAGACGGGCAAACTCTGAGGAGGCAGTGACATAACTCGGGACGAATTGCCCATAGGACGGTTTCCTTTGTCTCGCTTCTGACTACTTATTCAAGGAATGAGGGCGAATCTAGGTCAGCTTTATGATGGAACAGGGCAAACCCCTGAAGTTCCCTTAAATAACGACGAGACGTCCGCTCAAATAAGCTCAAGGGGAGAGAAATATGGATTTAGGCATCGCAGGGAAACGCGCACTGGTCTGCGCATCCAGCAAAGGTCTGGGTCGCGGCTGTGCCGAAGCACTGGCCGAAGCGGGGGTCAATCTGGTCCTGAACGCGCGCGGTGCAGAGGCGCTGGAGGCCACTGCCGCAAACATTCGCGAGACCTATGGCGTGACTGTCGAGACAGTCGCAGCGGATGTGACCACCGAAGAAGGCCGTGCCAAGCTCCTTGAGGTTGCCGGTCAGGTGGACATTCTGGTGAACAATGCGGGCGGACCCCCTCCGGGCAGTTGGAAGGATTGGGACCGCGAAGATTTCATCGCTGCTTTGGATGCCAATATGCTGGCTCCGATTGCCCTGATCAAAGCCCTTGTTCCCGGCATGGAAGAACGTGGCTGGGGCCGCGTGGTCAACATCACCAGCGTCTCGGTGAAATCGCCGATTGCTGTTCTGGGTTTGTCGAACTCGGCTCGTGCAGGTCTGACCGGTTATGTGGCAGGCACTTCGCGCCAAGTCGCGCCGAGCGGTGTGGTGATGAACAACTTGCTGCCGGGCATTCACGCAACCGACCGCATGATCTCTCTCGACAGCAACACGGCCAAGGCCGAGGGCATCACCGTTGAGGAGGCCAAGGCCCGACGTTTGGGCGGTATTCCCACAGGGACCTACGGAGATGCCCGAGATTTCGGCGCGACATGTGCCTTCATGTGCTCTCAGTACGCAAAATTCATGGTGGGGCAGAATGTTCTGCTGGATGGTGGCGCGACAAACGTCACGATGTAATCAGCCCAACCTGCTCTGATTGGCCGCACCCCAAGGTGCGGTCTAACCTGCTGGATTGCTTGCAGGGCAGGGGTTGGCTTGCTATCAGCAAATGACCCGACAGAAATTGTCGGAAACGTACGAGGTTCCCTTTGCCCAACCCCGCTCCGACACCGCGTCTCGAGATCCGAAACCTGATCCGCAGCTTTGACGGCAAGCAGGTCGTGAAAGGGGTCTCTCTGACGGTCCAGCCGGGCCAAGTAACCTGTCTGTTGGGGCCGTCCGGGTGTGGCAAGTCGACAACCCTGCGCATGATCGCGGGCGTCGAGATGCAAGACAGCGGTGAAATCTATGTGGACGGCAACCTGATCTGCGACACGGTCTTCCGCGTGCCGCCAGAGCGCCGCTCGATCGGTCTGATGTTTCAAGACTTCGCGCTTTTTCCGCATTTGAGCGTCGCTGAAAACGTGGCTTTCGGTCTCAAGGGCAGCAAAGACGAAAAGCGCGCCCGCGTCGAAGAACTGCTGAGCAAGGTCGCGATGGACCGCTACTATGATGCCTATCCGCACGAACTCTCGGGTGGGGAACAGCAGCGCGTGGCCTTGGCCAGAGCCCTTGCGCCGCGCCCGAAAATTATGCTCATGGATGAGCCGTTTTCGGGCCTCGATAATCGTCTGCGTGATGACATCCGCGACGAAACACTGGCGGTCTTGAAGGACGAAGATACTGCCGTCCTGCTCGTAACTCACGAGCCAGAAGAGGCGATGCGCATGGCGGACGAGATTGCGCTCATGCGCGATGGCGTGATCGTCCAGCAGGGCGCGCCCTACAATATCTACAATAATCCGGTTGATAAGCGCGCGGTCTCTTTCTTTAGCGATATCAACGTGATCCGGGGCACTGTGAATGGGGCGCTGACAGAGACGCCCTTTGGCCAATTCCTCGCGCCCGGCGTGCCTGATGGTGCAGAGGTCGACATTGTGATCCGGCCCCAGCACATCCGGATCGACCTTGATCGCGGGGGGCGTGGGCCGAATCCGACACCAGTGGATGGCACTCCCGCACGCGGTGTGGTTGAGCGTGCCAGATTTATGGGCAAAGAAAGTCTGGTTGAGTTCCGAATGGATTTCGACGGGTCGATTATGCGGGCCACAGTGCCCGGCGTTTTTCTGCCCAAGGCGGGCAAACCCCTATGGCTTATGCTGCGCCGCGACCGGTGTTTCGTCTACCCTGCGACGACCTAGAACCCGTCTGAGCACCGGCAAAAAGTTGCCCGTATCAATGGGCTAGCGAAACAAATGCAAAAAAACCGACCTTTCGGACCGTTTCGCGCTTTTAACCCCGTTGCAGACCCCATACATATTGTGACGATGTTTGTGCGAGGCTCGGCGACTGAATGGATCGGGCCCCTGCAAGGGAGAGAATACATGCTGAATAACATCGGGCTGCCCGGTCTTCTTCTGATCGCTGTTGTGGTGCTGGTCCTGTTCGGACGCGGCAAAATCAGCTCGCTGATGGGCGAAGTTGGCAAGGGCATCACCGCCTTTAAAAAGGGCGTGAAAGACGGTTCCGAAGAGTCGCTGGAAGACAAGAGCACTGACGCGCGCGACGTGACCCCCGCCGAAGAAAAAGACAAGGCGTAAGCCCACATGCTTGACCTTGGCTGGAGCGAGTTGCTGCTGATCGGGATCGTGGCGCTGATTGTCGTCGGTCCCAAGGACTTGCCCGTTCTGTTCCGCAACGTCGGACGGTTCGTCGGCAAAGCCAAAGGCATGGCCCGCGAATTCTCTCGGGCGATGGAACAGGCCGCTGACGAGGCTGGCGTCAAAGACGCTGCCAACAGCTTCAAGAGTGCCGCGTCCTACAAGGATCTGGGCCTCGATAGCGTCAAGGATGCGGCCAAGAGCTTTACCGACTGGAACCCTGACGCCGAGGCGCCGGGCATGGACGAAAAGCGTGCCGATGCGGCTCGCAAAATCCATGACGCCACCGCTCGCAAGGCGCAGACCCGTCAGGAAGCCGAAGCCAAAGCTGCGGCAGAAGCGGCCAGCGCCGAAGAGCCTGCAAGTCCTGCACCGGCCAGCACCAGCGGCGACAGGGAATAACGGACCCCGTACATGACCAAAACCGACGAGATCGAAGATTCCTCGGCCCCGCTCATCGAGCATCTGGCTGAACTTCGTACCCGACTGATCCGCGCCATGCTGGCCTTTGTGGTTGGCATGGTGATCTGTTTCACCGTGTGGAACCCGATCTTCAACTTCCTGACCGAGCCTCTGTGTTCGGCGCTCGCTGCGCGTGGGCAGGAGGATTGCGGCCTTGTCCTGATCAAGCTGCAAGAGGGTTTCTTTGTGGCTGTGTCGATCTCGCTCTTGGGCGGTTTGGTGCTGTCCTTCCCGATGATCAGCTACCAGCTGTGGCGCTTTGTGGCGCCCGGGCTCTACAAGTCCGAGAAGGGGGCGTTCCTGCCTTTCCTCGTGGCTTCGCCTTTCATGTTCTTTCTGGGCGCATCGTTTGCTTATTTCGTAGTGACGCCGATGGCGTTCGACTTCTTCCTCGGGTTCCAGCAACCCGGAAGTCTTGTCGCGGATGGCGAAGTGCAGAAAACCCAGCATAGCGCGATCGCATTCATGGGCTCGGCGCAGGAATATCTGAGCCTGACCATCAAGTTCATCGTCGCCTTTGGCCTCTGTTTCCAGCTGCCGGTTCTGCTGACCCTGCTTGGTAAAGCGGGTCTGGTTTCGGCTGCGGGTCTTGGGGCGGTTCGGAAATACGCTGTGGTGGCGATCCTGATCCTTGCCGCTGTGGTGACCCCGCCGGACGTGATCACGCAGGTGATCCTGTTCACAGTGGTCTATGGCCTCTATGAAATTTCGATCCTGCTGGTTGGCCGCGTCGAGAAGAAGCGCGAGGAACGTCTGCGCGCTGAAGGCTACTACGACGATGAAGAAGAAGAGGATCTGGCCGAAGATCCCCTCATGAAAAATGATCCTCTGATGAAGGAATTCGACGAGGACGAAGAGGACCGCAAGTGACCGATCCTTTGGAACGTATTGCAGCGGCGCTGGAGCGGATGGCTCCGGCGCCGCTTGCCGCTCCGGACTTTGACAGTGCCGATGCCTTCTTGTGGCAGACCGCGCCGGAACGTCTGACTCCAGTGAAAAAAGTGTCCCGTGTGGATTTCGACCTGCTGGTCGGGATCAACCGCAGCCGCGACACGCTGCTGGCCAATACGCGCCAGTTCGCCAAGGGCTTTCCTGCGAACAACGCACTGCTTTGGGGCGCGCGGGGCATGGGGAAATCCAGTCTGGTCAAGGCGGTGCACGCCAAGCTGCTGGAAGAGGGGCTCTCTCTGAAAGTGGTCGAATTGGCCCGAGAAGATCTGCCCACCGTGGCGCGTCTGATGGACCTGCTGCGCGAGGCGCCCCAGCATCGGTTTATCCTGTTCTGTGATGACCTCAGCTTCAGCCACGATGACCAGCACTACAAATCGCTCAAGGCGGTTCTGGATGGCGGCATCGCGGGGCGTCCGGACAACGTGATCTTTTACGCGACCTCGAACCGGCGCCACCTGATGCCGCGGGACATGATCGAGAACGAACGCTCCAGCGCGATCAACCCCGCCGAAGCGGTCGAGGAAAAGGTGTCGCTGTCGGATCGTTTCGGTCTGTGGCTCGGCTTCCATCCCTGTTCGCAGGACGAGTACATGTCGATGATCTTCGGCTACGTGGCAGCCCATGGCATGACTGTGGACGAAGAGACAGTGCGCGCCGAGGCCATTGAATGGACCGCGACCCGTGGGGCCCGCTCTGGCCGCGTGGCATGGCAGTTCTTTACCGATTTGGCGGGGCGGCACGGCGTGTCCCTCTGACCGCCACCACCTGCGCGAACAAAAAGGCCCCTTCGCGATGAAGGGGCCTTTTGCATGTCTAGGGTCTGCATCAGTTCAGATAACCGGTAGGATCGACGCTCTCGAAGCCATCGCGGACCTCAAAGTGCAGGATCGCAGGGCTGCCTGCGCGCACTTTGGCGATGGTCTGGCCACGGCTGACGGTGTCGCCTTTCTTGACCTGTAGATCGTCAATGTAGGCATAGACGGTCAGCAAGTTGTTCGCGTGCTTCAGCACGAGGATCGGCACCTGATTGGCGTCTGCGGTGATCGCGGCCACAGTGCCGGATTCGGCCGCCTTGACCGACGTACCTGCAGAGGACGCGATGTCGATGCCCTCGTTGCTGCCCTTCTTGTAATCGCGCACGATATTGCCTTGCACGGGCCACCCTAGACGGCCACCGGTTTTTGCGGTCTGCTCGACTTTGGGAGCAGCGGGGGCTTCAACCGGCGCTGCGGCGGGCTTGGTCTGCTCTTTGGGCAGGGGCGTGGTGGCCGACGGTGGGGTCGGTGTGGGCGAGCCGTTGCCCGGTGATTGGGGCTTTGAGGCGACGGCTGTGGTCGTCGTGGTGCGGGCCGCTGCGGTTTGTTCGGATACCGGGATCAGCAGAACCTGACCTTCGCGGACGGTGAAGTTGCTGTCCAGACCGTTCCATTCGCCGAGGCTGCGAACCGACACGCCATACTGACGCGCGATGATAAAGGCGGTTTCGCCGCGTACGACCTTGTGACGGACGGGCGTTTGCCCTGCGGGCACCACCGGCGCGGGGGCAGGGGTCGCATTCGCTGGCGGCGAAATCGCATTGGGGCCGCTGTCGATGGCGTTGCCCGCGAGCGTGGTGATGTCCACAGAAGACGGAGCGCCGAGCGATGTGGTTTCAATGCCAGAGGGCGCGCTGACGGTGGCGTCGATCTTGCGCGGCAGGGCCAGCAGTTCGTCGCGCTGCAGGTTATCGCCCACGGTCAGACCGTTGTAAGAGGCCAGCTCTTGCGCGTTCAGACCCAGACGATCCGCCACTTGCTGCACGGTCTCGCCATTGCGGGCCAGCGCGACCTGATAACTGGGATAGGAAATCACACCGCGCGAGTCGGGCGCGGGTCGGCTTAGGGTGCCACCGGTCACGGCGGACGAGGTATCAAACCCCTTGCCGACGCTGCGCATATCCAGATCCAGACCGTTCGGATCACAGGCAGACAGCAGTCCGACGCCGAGAACGGCGGTCAACGCTCTGGGAAAGCGCGTTTGGGTGAAGCGGGTCATCTCGATCATCCTCTCGTGCGGGCTCTTGTGGTCTGCGGCCAAATAGCAGGGCCCTTGGGTACTAAAAAATAGCCTAGTCTTTTCCGAGCCCCTCGACGAGAGGCACAAAGCGCACAGGGCGCAATTCATCATAGTGCAGGCCGTCCTCGGCCTTGGTCACACGGATCAGGCTCTGGACCGCATCCGATTGCCCGACGGGCAGAACCATAATACCGCCGACCTTGAGTTGGGCCAAGAGCGGACCGGGGGTATCCTCGGCCGCTGCGGTCACAATGATCCGGTCAAAGGGGGCCTGTTCCGGCAGGCCAAAGCTGCCATCGCCGATCAGAGCCGTGATGTTGTTCAGATCGAGCCGGCTGAAGAGATTCTGCGCATCTTTCACGAGCCGCGCATGGCGGTCGATGGTGTACACACGGCGCACCAGCTGAGACAGGATCGCGGCCTGATAACCAGAGCCTGTGCCGACCTCGAGCACTTTGTCCCGCGGGGACAGTTTCAGCGCTTGGGTCATCATCGCGACGACCGAGGGCTGCGAAATCGTCTGGCCACAGGCGATGGGCAAGGGCGTGTCTTCGTACGCGCGGGACGAGAAGATGCCTTTGACAAAGTAAGAGCGGTCCACAGCTTCCATCGCCGACAGAACGCGCATATCCGTCACCCCGTGCGAGCGCAGGGCGAACATAAACTGCATCTTCTGTTGGGCTAACTCGTCCATCATCATCCCTGGTTCAGGGCATCGCCGAGCGCGCCCAACATGTCATGGGCAGTGAAATCCGCGCGCATGGGGGTGACAGAGATATAGCCGTTCAGGTTCACGTCCGCATCGCAGCCCTCTTGGGTCATGGCGCGCTGGTCGCCGCCACGGGCCCATAGGAACATCCGGCCCGAGGGCGCTTTGTGCGGCTCGACCGCGAAACTTGTGCCAAGGCGCAGGCCCTGCACAGCGGCACGTACACCTTTGACGCCAGCAGCGGGCACGGGCGGGAAGTTCACGTTGTAAAAGGTGCGGTAGGTTGGGCCATCGGGCAGATCTGCGTCCAGAATTTTCTGGATGGTGGCTGCGCCGTGGACACGGGATGCCTCGAACGGATCTTCGATGTCGTAGTTTTCCGGTCCGAGATATTGGGACAGCGCAAAGGACGGAATGCCCTGAAGCGCCCCTTCGAGCGCGCCGCCAAGGGTGCCCGAGTAGAGCGCGTTCTCGGCCGAGTTGTTACCACGGTTAACGCCCGACAGGATCAGATCCGGAGGCGTATCTTTCAGAACGTGGTGCACACCGGCCAGCACGCAATCGGCGGGGCTACCCTCTGCCGCGAACCGGCGGGGGCCCATCTGTGCGATCATCGTGGGATGGGTGTAGCTGATGCAGTGGGACACGCCCGATTGCTCGAACGCGGGGGCAACGACCCAAACCTCGCCATCAGGACCAGCAAGGGTGGCGGCAATCTCTTCAAGCGCGACCAGACCGGGCGCGTTGATGCCGTCGTCGTTGGTAATGAGAATGCGCATGACCTGCCCCTGAACTGTTTCTTAATTTGTGAATAGTTCAGGCAAAGGGGCAGGTCCAGCGGTGGGTCAGGTGAAAAGCTGATCCAACAGTTTTTTGGCAACATCCATTGGCGTATTCAGCGCCTCGCGGTCCTCTCCGGGGTGGAAACGGGCGCGGGTGGCGGTCGGCATCGGATCAGGCTCGGTGATCACAACGCGGGGACCCAGACGCTCGGTCTCTTTTTGCCAGCTGCGGGCGAGGGCGATTTGTGCGGCTTTGGTCGCGCCATAGGCACCGTACAGTTTCTCGCCCGCCTTGGGGTCGTCAAAGAAGACAGCGGTGCCTTTGTCGCCAAGGAGCGGCGAGATGTAAGGGATCAGAACACCGGTTGCGGTGGCGTTCACCGCCATCGACTTGTCCCAATCCTTGGCCATGATGTGGTCGGCAGGGGTCAGGGCTGTGGCGTGCACAGCGGTGTGCGCCCACAGGTCAATCTTGCCCCAGCGGTCATAGATGCTGCGGCACAGTTGGGCCATCGCGTCGCGGTTGGTGATGTCCATCGGCGCCAGCGTGGCGCTGCCGCCGCGGGCCTGGATGCGATCGTCCAGCTCTTCGAGCGCGCCGGTGGTGCGGGCCACGGCAACGATGTGGTACTCGGCCGAGAGTAGCTCGGACAGGGCGGCCCCGAGGCCGCGCGAGGCGCCGGTCACAAGGGCGATCTTGGGTGCGTTGGTCTGTTCCATGGGCGATCAGATTTCAGGGATTGGCGGCGGGATCAAGATGGCATCGCTGCAAATCGGTGGCCCTGCGGCGAAAAGAGCGGTGAAACGGGCAGCACACTCTCTCTTTGGTTGACACGAGCGCGGCCCTGCGCGGAACTGAGCGTCACTGAATAACTACGGAAATTTCCAATGACTGAGATTGTTCTCTACGGCCATCCTGATTCCGGCCACGCTTGCAAAGTCGCCTTGGCCCTGTCGCTGGCCGAGATTCCCCACCGGACGGTGTTTGTGGATATTTGGGCCGAACGTGCCACACGGCCCGCCGAGTTTCTAGCGGTCAGCCCCTTGGGCGAAGTGCCAGTGCTGGTGATTGACGGCACCCCGTACTTCCAGTCGGGCGCGATCCTGATGCAGATCGCCGAGCGCTTTGGCGTCTTGGGCGGTGAAAGCGCCGAAGGCACCGCGCGGGGCCGTAGTCTGCTGATGTGGGAGGCGAACAGGATTGGGATGTGTCTGCCCCAGTTGAAGCAAGCGCATGTGGACCAGTTCGTCGGCTGGGATCCGGCGGTGATCAAATGGCTCGAAGGGCGCTATGCGGTCGATGCAGCGAATTTCGACGTCCTGCTAGAGGATGCGCCGTTCCTGCACGGAGATGCGCCGGGCTTTGGCGATGTGCAGGTCTGGGGCTACGTGCAATGGGTTCGCGAAGCGGGCCAAGAGCCGACCGAGAAAATGCAGGAATGGATGGACCGGATGCTGGCGCTGCCTGCCATGCGGACGCCCGCAGAGTTCTTTCCGGCCTGACCTTCAGGCAACAAAAAAGCCCTCGGCCAGGCGGCCAAGGGCTGATTGTCTTGGTAGCGAAGGGGCTTATTCAGCGGCCTTCAGCTCGAAGCCTTTTTCGATCATGTCGCGCGGACGCACGGGGTATTCGCCCGAGAAGCACGCATCACAGAACTGCGGGCAGCTGTTGTTGCGGCCTTCGGCTTCGCCAGCGGCGCGGTACAGACCATCCAGCGAGATGAACTTGAGGCTGTCGACACCGAGGTAGTCGCACATTTCCTCTTCGCTCATGCGGGCCGCCAGCAGCTTTTCACGGTCGGGGGTGTCCACACCGTAGAAGCAGGGCCACGCGGTGGGCGGCGACGCGATGCGGAAATGCACTTCGGCCGCGCCTGCGTCCAACAGCATGTCCTTGATCTTGCGGCTGGTGGTGCCGCGCACAACCGAGTCGTCTACGAGGATGACGCGTTTGCCTTTGATCAGGGCGCGGTTCACGTTCAGCTTCAGACGCACACCCATGTTCCGGATCTGCTCTGTCGGTTCGATGAACGTCCGGCCCATATACTGGTTGCGGATGATGCCCATGCCGTAGGGAATGCCGGATTCGTGGCTGAACCCGATCGCAGCGGGGGTGCCGCTGTCCGGAACGGGGCAGACCAGATCTGCATCAACGGCCGCTTCGCGCGCCAGTTCCACACCGATCTGGCGGCGGGTCTCGTAAACCGAGCGGCCCCCGAGAATCGAGTCAGGACGCGAGAAATACACCTGCTCGAACACGCAGAAGCGCGACTTTGCGGCTTCGAAGGGGCGGTGGGATTTCAGGTGACCATGCTCGATCACCACCATCTCGCCGGGTTCGACTTCGCGAACGAACTCTGCACCGATGATGTCCAGCGCACAGGTTTCCGAGGAAAGCGCGTAGCCGTCATCGCCGATCCGGCCGATCACCAGCGGGCGCACGCCCAACGGGTCACGCACGCCGATCAGCTTGGTGCGGGTCATGGCGACGACGCTGAACGCGCCTTCGACACGGCGCAGGGCGTCTTTCATCCGCTCGGGCACGTTCTGCTGCAGCGAACGGGCCATCAGGTGGATGATGCACTCCGAATCCGAGCTGGACTGGAAGATCGACCCACGCTCGATCAGTTCCCGGCGCAGAGCGTTCGCGTTGGTGATGTTCCCGTTGTGGGCAATGGCAGCGCCGCCCATAGAGAATTCACCAAAGAACGGCTGCACGTCGCGGATCGCGGTGTTGCCTTTGGAGCCAGCGGTCGAGTAACGCACGTGGCCGATCGCGAGCGGACCGGGGAGCGTTTCCATGAGGCTCTGTTTGGTAAAGTTGTCGCGCACGTAGCCGAAACGGCGCGCCGAATTGAAACCCTGTTCCGGATCGTGGCTGACAATACCGCCGGCTTCCTGACCACGGTGCTGCAGTGCATGCAGGCCAAGAGCAACAAAGTTTGCTGCGTCTTGTACACCGACAACACCGAAAACACCGCACTCTTCGCGCAGTTTGTCATCATCGAACGGATGGGCGGGGGGCATCTGGGCGGTCAAGAGGGGTCTCCGAATCCAAGAATGGCCTAGCACGGCCCCATATAAGGGCCGTGCGCAGAAGTGTCACGAAAGGATTACATTCGTGAATGGAAGTTTATCGTTTCGTGTTTAGTTACCCGCAGGGGCGCCGCAGCGGCCAACCAGACCTTCGTACTGCTGGGTGATCCAACCAAGCGCCTGCTCGGGGTTCTGCTCTTCGATTTGGCCAGTCATCTGGCTGAAAACAACGGCCGAACGCGAATTGTTTACCACTTCGACGGTCTGGGTGGTCATCACGGTATTATAGAGGAAGAACGCGATCCCCACGAGAAGGATGCCGCGTACCACGCCAAACACAAACCCCAGCGCCTGATCCACGCCGCCAAGCGCGCTTTCTTGCACGAGGCTTGAGAAGAGCGGGGTAAAGAGCGACACAACCACCAGCGCCAGCGCGAACACGCAGGCAAAGGCTGTGATGATCGAGAGTTCGCAGCTGTCCGACAAGAAGTCGCCGACAACGGGGATTTCTGTGACCAGCGGTTCGACGGCAGGGGCAAAGATAAAGGCCAGTACCGCAGCCGCGACCCAGCCTGCGATGGCCAGCGCTTCGCGGACGATCCCACGAGAGAATGCCAGCAGCGCCGATAGGACCACCACGCCCGCGACGACTGCGTCAATAATCGTGAAACCTTCCATGCGTATTCCCCGCCTTGGGCGCGCTATCCCGCGCCGAAAATATCACCAACAAAACCGGTCAGATCCGCGAAGGTGCGGGTTTGCATGCCGGCAGTGTCCCCGTCCTTTTTCGCATTAGGGACGATTGCGGTTGAAAAACCAAGTTTTTGGGCTTCTTTCAACCTGTTTTCGGTTTGGCCCACCGGGCGTATGGCGCCAGAGAGACTGATTTCCCCGAAAACGACGGTGTCCTTGGGCAGTGCGGCGTCTTCTCTTGCTGACAAAAGCGCCGCTGCGACGGCTAAATCAGCGGCAGGCTCGGAAATCTTCATCCCGCCTGCGACATTGAGGTAAACGTCCAATCCGGCAAAGGCGATGCCGCATCGCGCTTCGAGAACAGCGAGGATCATGGCCAATCGAGCCGAATCCCATCCGACCACCGCGCGGCGCGGTTGGGAGTGGGGACTGGGTGCGACCAGCGCCTGCATTTCGACCAGAACGGGACGGGTGCCTTCGATCCCAGAGAAGACGACCGAACCAGGGGTCGGTTCCCCGCGTTCGGACAAGAATAGGGCAGAGGGGTTCGACACCTCGGACAGACCGCCGCCGGTCATCTCGAAGACGCCAATTTCGTCTGCGGGACCGAAGCGGTTTTTTACGCTGCGCAGGATGCGGAACTGATGGCCACGCTCGCCCTCGAAATAGAGGACGGTGTCGACCATGTGTTCCACGACGCGGGGGCCTGCGATCTGGCCCTCTTTGGTCACGTGGCCCACGAGGATCACCGCCATTCCGCGCTGTTTTGCGAACGTGGTGAGTTCGTGCGCGGCGGCGCGGACCTGACTGACACTGCCCGGTGCGCTCTCAACATGATCCGCCCACATGGTCTGGATCGAGTCGATGATCGCCAGATCGGGCTTCTCTGTTTCCAGCGTAGTCAGGATGTCCCGAAGGTTGGTTTCCGCCCCCAGCAAGACCGGCGCGTGGGACAGGCCCAAGCGTTGCGCCCGCATGCGAACCTGCGCGCTGGCTTCTTCGCCCGAGATATACACGACCTTCAGCCCCGCTTCGGCAAAACGCGCGGCGCCTTGGAGCAGCAGGGTCGATTTCCCGATACCCGGATCGCCGCCCACAAGAATCGCCGAGGCATCCACCAAGCCGCCACCTAGCACGCGGTCCAATTCGCCCATCCCGCTCATGGTGCGGGGCGGGGGCGCTTCGGTCGTGCCAAGGTCGGTGAGCGGAATGCTCCGCCCTTTCATCGCGCCAAGGGTTTTCTTGGCGGGGCCCGCCGTGGACAGGGGCACCTCTTCTTCGATGGAGTTCCACGCGCCGCAGCCATCGCAGCGGCCCGACCACTTGTTGTAGGACGCCCCGCATTCGGAGCATTTGAAGATCGCTTTCTTTGCCATAGTGCAGGTGTGCCTACTCAGGGGGCAAAGCGCAAGTGTTCTTTTTATGTTCCGGTTTGGTCAGGGTCAGCAGCAGCTGGATAATCACAAGCGTCGTAAAGAGATAGAGGCCCCAGCCAGTCTCGACCCGCCCGATCCCGATGCCTTTGGCGAGCGTGATATATAGGGCGATCAGGAAGACATCTGCCATGGCGAGGCGGCCGAGTAGCGCGACCCAGCGAGGGGCGGCGCGAATGATGCCGAAATCGGCTAGAGCAATCGCAATGGACTTGGCCAGCGGCGCGACCATCGCAAAGAGCGCGACAAGTACGGCTAGGAAGATATCGCTAGACCAAAGGCTCGCGATGCCAGACAGCACTGATATTTCGGACAGACCAAAGAGGGGCAGCACGCCAGCGCGGGCCAGCGGCGCCCACCAAGCGACGGGATAGAGCAGCATGCAGGCCAGATTGGCCCACCGCCGGATCAGAACCAAGTGGTCCATCCCCAAAGCACCAGCCAGACGACAAACCCGATCCCATGCAAGTAATCGAGCCAAGGCCAGCGCGAGCCATGCGATGTGGCGCATGCCAGCATCATGACCGAGGCAAACAGGGGCACCATGACGCCGCCGCCATAGGTCTTGACCGAGGACGCCCACACCGCAATCGGCGCGGTATAAAGACCGAGAGCGGGTACGACGTAATAGGCGACCGCGCTAATGAGGCAGAGGATCAGCGCGCCGATAGCCCAGAAACGGGCAGGGCTGCGGCAGACGATGACTTTGGCCAGAGCAATCGGCAGAAGGCCAGCGAGGTACAGACCATTTCGCAGGGCAAAGAAAATCAGAACTGGATAACTGGGCTCTAGCAACTTGCGCCCTCCTCGGTATTTAGCGCACCGCGGCAATAGGCCCTTCGGCACGGCCATGAATAAACTGGTCCACATATGGATCACCTGACGTGTCCATATCGTTAACGGCTCCGGTCCATTTCACAACGCCATCGTGCAGCATTGCCACGTTATCGGCAATGGCCCGCACACTGGTCATGTCATGGGTGATCGTCAGCGCAGTGGCCCCCATCTCCGTCACAATTTCACGGATCAGGTCATTGATAACGCCCGACATAATCGGGTCGAGGCCGGTGGTGGGTTCGTCAAAGAATATGATTTCGGGGTCTGCTGCGATGGCACGGGCCAAGCCGACCCGCTTTTGCATGCCGCCGGAAAGTTCTGCAGGGAATTTGTCTGCGACTTCGGGTTTGAGGCCTACGCGGCGCAGTTTTTCGATGGCAATCTCGCGCGCTTCGGCCTTGGGGCGTTTCAGCGCGCCGCGCATCAGGCGGAAGGCAACGTTCTGCCAAACGGGGATACTATCGAACAGAGCCGCGCCCTGAAACAGCATCCCGAACCGCGCCAGAAACGCGTCGCGGCTCACATCCTCGACATTCTGGCCGCCGACCAGAATTTGCCCCTGGTCCGGTGTGACCAGACCCAAGATGCACTTCAGCGTCACCGATTTGCCGGTGCCAGAGCCGCCGATGATCACCATTGAGCTGCCCTTGGGGATGCTCAGGTTCACGCCGCGCAGAACGTGGTTCGACCCGAAGGTTTTGTGGATATCGCGAAGCTCGATCATGCGGCAAAGAACAGTTCAGTAAGAATGTAGTTGGCAGCGAAAATCAGGACCGAGGCCGAGACGACGGCAGACTTCGTTGCTGCACCAACGCCTTGGGCGCCGCGGCCTGATTGCATGCCGTGGTAGCAGCCCATGGTTGCGACGATAAAGCCGAAGGCCGCGCCTTTAAACAAACCGCTCGTGATGTCCCATGTTTCCAGGAAATCGACGGTGTTCTTGAGGTAGGTCGCGGAGTTGAAGTCCAGACGGTTCACGCCGACCAGATAGCCGCCCATGATCCCGACTGAGTCGCCCACAGCCACCAGCACTGGCACGGCGATGGTCGCGGCCAGAACGCGGGGCAGGGTCAAGTATTTCATCGGGTTGGTAGACAGGGTGACCAGAGCGTCGATCTGCTCGGTCACTTTCATGGTGCCGATTTCGGCCGCGATGGAACTGGCCACACGGGCAGCAACCATCAGGCCCCCTAGCACGGGGCCCAGTTCGCGGACCATGCCGATGGCGACAATCGAGGGCACGACCGCTTCGGCGCCATAGCGCGACCCACCTGCAAAGATTTGCAGCGCCAGCGCACCACCGGTGAAAAACGCCGTTAGGCCAACCACCGGCAGGGACAGCCAGCCGATCTGGATCAGCGCATGCCAGAACTCACGCCCGTAAAACGGGGGGCGGAACAGGTGGCTGACGGTCTCCAGCGCAAAGAGCGCGACCGAGCCAACACTGGCCAGAGCAGACAGGACCGCTCGACCGATAGATGCCAGAAAGCGTGTCATGCGCCGATGTAGTCCCGATGATACCGCGCGCCGAGCGAGGTCAGGATTTCGTAGCCGATGGTGCCCGCATAGGTCGCGACCGTATCCACGGTCTGGCGCAGGCCCAGAAGCTCCACACTCTCGGGGGTGTGGTCCAGCTCGCTGATGTCGATGCCGATCAGATCCATGGAGACGCGGCCCAGAATGTCACAAGGCGTTTCACCCACGAACACCTGACCTTTGCCCGATTGTGCGCGGATGATGCCGTCTGCGTAACCTGCCGCGATAGTCGCAACGCGGGTTTCTTTGTGGGCGACCCACGTGTTTCCGTAGCCGACGCTTTCGCCAATCTCCACCGTGCGGCTCTGGATCACGGGGATCGACAGGTAGGCCACGGGGCGCGCGCCGACAAAAGGCTCTCCACCATACATGCCGATACCGGGGCGGGTGACGTCGAAATGGTAGTCAGAGCCCAGCAGAATCCCGCCCGTCGCACTCAGGGATTTTGGGGCGTCGACGCCAGCGGTCATCTCGCGGAAGGCCTCAAGCTGTTGGGCATTCATCGCGTGATCAGGCTCGTCTGCGCAGGCAAGGTGACTCATGACCAGTTTCGGACCGGCGGCCAGAACGGCATCGCGGACGGCAGCCCAATCCGCGGGCTCTAGGCCCAGACGGTTCATGCCGGTGTCCAGCTGGATGCCAAAGGGCAGGTCGGGGCATTCGCTCTGGTGACGTTGCCACTGTTCGGCCGAGTTCAGCATGGGGATCAGGGCGTGCTCGCGCAGCACCTGCGCATCGCCCGCCATGTGACCGCCAAAGACGTGGATCAAGGCGTCGGGGCCAACGGCCTGACGGACTGCGATGCCTTCTTCGGCAATAGCGACAAAGAAACGCTTGGCGCCTTCGCGGGCCAGTCGGGTGGCGACCTGTGTGGCCCCCAGCCCGTATCCATTGGCTTTGACCACCGCGCCCGCTTCGGCATTGCCCGAAGCTGCAGCAAGGTCGCGCCAGTTCGCCGCGAGGGCGTCGAGATCGATTTTAAGTACAGAGCGTGCCATAGCGCCTAGATGCCACGCCCTATGATAGGGTCAAGTGAAATCGCAGATTGCGCGTTCCACAAAGGCGTGTGCGTGCCTCAGTAATCGGCTTGCTGGTTCTGCTGCCACGGCTTCACCAGGTTGCCAAAGCGGGTGAACTGCGACTCGAACGACAGCTCGACCGTGCCGATGGGACCGTGACGCTGCTTACCAAGGATTACCTCGGCCTTGCCGTGTAGGCGCTCCATCTCTTCTTGCCAGACCTGCAAGCGTTCCAGATCGTGCTCACCGGGTTTCTCACGCTCTTTGTAGTATTCCTCGCGGAACACGAACATCACCACGTCGGCGTCCTGTTCGATCGAGCCTGATTCACGTAGGTCCGACAGCTGCGGGCGTTTGTCTTCGCGGTTTTCCACCTGACGCGACAGCTGGGACAGGGCGATCACAGGGATCTGGAGTTCTTTGGCGATCGCCTTGAGGCCCTGTGTGATTTCCGAAATTTCGTTCACGCGGTTTTCAGACTGCGAGCCGCGCAGAAGCTGCAAGTAGTCCACCATCAGCACGTCCAGACCATGGGTCCGCTTCAGGCGACGGGCCCGGGCGGCGACCTGCGAAATGGGCAGCGCTGGGGTGTCGTCGATGAACAGCGGGCAGGATTCGAGGCTTTTCGCGGCCTCGACGAAGCGGCGGAATTCTTCTTCAGTGAAGTCACCCTGACGGATTTTGTGCGAACTGATTTCCGAGGCTTCGGCCAGAATACGGCCCGCCAGCTGATCGGCGCTCATTTCGAGCGAGAAGAAGCCAACAACGCCACCGTCCAAGGTGCCTTCGGACCCGTCGGGACGGGTGCCGCGGCGGAATGCCTTGGCCACATTGAACGCGATGTTCGTCGCCAGCGAGGTTTTCCCCATCGAGGGACGCCCCGCCAGAATGATAAGGTCCGACTTGTGCAGACCGCCCATTTTCCCGTCCAGATCGATCAAACCGGTCGAGATGCCGGCCAGCTGACCTTCGCGCTGATAGGCGATGTTGGCGGTGTTCACAGCCTCGGTCACCGCACGCAGGAAGGACTGGAAGCCGGTTTCCGACTTGCCCTGTTCCCCGAGTTTATAGAGCTTTTGCTCGGCCTCGGTGATCTGGGCACGGGGGTCGGACTCGACTTCGACCTTGGAGGCTTTGCCTTTGATCTCTTCGCCCAAGGTGATCAGCTCGCGCCGGATCGCCATATCGTAGATCATCTGCGCATAGTCGCGGGCCGCATAGGCGGCCACGGCGCTGCCCGCCAGACGGGCCAGATAGGCGGCGCCCCCCAGTTCCTTCAGACCCTCGTCATTTTCCATGAAGGCCTTGAGCGTCACGGGCGAGGCGAGGGTGTTTTTCGCGATCCGCGCAGCGGCGACCTCGTAGATGCGGGCGTGCACGGGGTCGTGGAAGTGGTGGGGTTTGATCAGGGTCGCGACCCGATCATAAATCTCGTTATTCGTCAGGATCGCCCCAAGGAGCTGCTGCTCTGCCTCGATGGAGTGGGGCAGGCCTTTGGAATCGTCGACTTGCGCTTTGATGGCTGCAATCTCGTTCATCTGGATCCTCGAATGGTAGTGAGGCCCCGTGATAGCCGAGGCCGGACCTGTCAGGCAAACTGTATAAGTCTGTGGATAGGTTGTGAATAGAACCCTACCATATGTGGTGGGCTTCTGTCCCTATGGGCCAAATGGTGGGCGGACCAATTCGGGGCAATGAAAAAGACCGGCGGGTGTCCGCCGGTCCGGTGATTTTGGCTGCGCCGCGGGGGCGCGGCGGAATCATTTCTTGTTGGCTTCCTGCCATTCGCGGGGCGCGTTCAGAAATTTCTCGACCTCGGTCAGAGTTTCCTCGTCAAACGCACCGCTTTCCTTGGCTTCGGCCAGAACGTCCCACCACGTGCAAAGGTAGTGCAGGTCAACGCCGTGATCGCCGAGGGTTTTCTCGGTCTCGGGGAAGATGCCGTAGTAGAAGATCACAGCCGTGTGGCCGCAGGTCGCGCCGGTTTCGCGGATCGCATCCACGAAGGACAGCTTGGAGCCGCCGTCGGTGGTCAGATCCTCGACCAGCAGGACGCGCTCGCCTTCGGTCATGGCGCCTTCGATGCGGGCGTTGCGGCCGTAGCCTTTGGGCTTTTTGCGGACATAGGTCATGGGCAGGGCCATGCGTTCCGCGACCAGAGCGGCAAAGGGGATGCCTGCGGTTTCACCGCCAGCGATGTTGTCGAACGCCTCGAACCCTGCGTTGCGCATGACGGTGACGGTCAGGAAGTCCATCAGGGTCGAGCGGATGCGGGGGAAGCTGATCAGCTTGCGGCAGTCGATATAGGTGGGCGAGGGCAGGCCGGACGCCAGAGTAAAGGGCTCGCGGGCGTTGAAGTGGACGGCCTTGATCTCGAGCAGCATGCGGGCGGTCAGGCGGGCGATCTCTTCGCGGGTGGGGTAGGAGGTGGGGATCATCGGTGTGGTTCCTTGTGGCTGCGGAGGGGGGGCTGTCTGCCCCCCGGCGCTGGCGCGCCTCCCCCCGAGGGTATTTTGGCCAAGAAAGAGTTAGCTGGCGGCCCAGAAGACCGGGAAGCCGGGCTGGAAGACGGTGACGGGGCCTGCGCCGGTGACGATTTTGTCCGCGAACTCGACGGGGGCGTCCTGTTTGGCCAGGGTGAGCGTCGCGTCGTTGGGTTTCAGGCCGTAGAAGGCTGGACCGTTCAGCGAGGCGAAGGCTTCGAGTTTGTCCAGCGCGCCGTCCTCTTCGAAGACGTGGGCCAACAGGGACATGGTGTTGGTGGCCGTGAAGCAGCCCGCGCAGCCGCAGGCGGATTCTTTGGCGGCGTCCGCGTGGGGCGCGCTGTCGGTGCCAAGGAAGAAGCTGGCCTCGCCGCTGGTGGCGGCTTCGCGCAGGGCGATGCGGTGCTCTTCGCGTTTGGCGACGGGCAGGCAGTAGTAGTGGGGTTTGATCCCGCCCACGAGGATGTGGTTGCGGTTGATGATCAGGTGATGCGTGGTGATCGTCGCGCCAAGGTTATCGCCGCCCGAACGTACGTAATCGACGCCGTTCTTGGTGGTGATATGCTCCATGATGACGCGCAGGTCGGGGGTGGCTTTGCGGATCGGATCCAGAACGCGGTCGATGAACACGGCTTCGCGGTCAAAGATGTCGATGGCGGGGTCGGTGACTTCGCCGTGGACACACAGAGGCAGGCCGATCTCGGCCATCTTTTCCAGAACGGGGCGGACTTTGTCGAAGTCGGTCACGCCGCTGGCCGAGTTGGTGGTCGCGCCGGCAGGGTAAAGTTTGACCGCGGTGATGATGCCATCCGCATGGGCCTGCGCCAAATCACCTGCGTCAGTATCCTCAGTCAGGTAGCAGGTCATCAGTGGTTGGAAATCTGCGCCCGCAGGGATCGCTGCCATGATCCGCTCGCGGTAAGCCGCGGCCTGAGCGCCTGTGACCACAGGGGGCACGAGGTTGGGCATGATGATCGCCCGACCGAAGTGGCGGGCGCTTTCGGGTGCGATGCCCTGCAACATAGCGCCATCGCGCAGGTGCAGGTGCCAGTCGTCGGGGCGACGGATCGTGATGCTCTGGGTCATGGGCGCGGATTAGCCCAAGACGGGCCTTTGCGCTAGTCCAAATGCAGGGGTTAGACCGCCAGACCGGGGATGTGAAGCTTGCCCTTTTCCGCTTCGGCTTCTAGCTCCCGCAGGCGCTGGGCCAGACGCGGGGCGCGCATACGGCGGGTGATGTTGCGCAGGACCAAAGCCTCGTAGGCGTAGCGTTCGCGGTGGCGCAAATCCAAGGCAAGGGCGCGCAGGTAAACCAGATACTCGCGACGTGCCCGCATCAATTGGTACATTGCTTGGGGCGTAAGCTTGCCGGACATCGCCTTGGCCAAAATGCGGTAAAGGATTTGCATGTCGACCAAATGGCTTTCCAGATCGTCTGCCATATGATGCATCCGGATCGGGGTAACATTGGGGCGCCGGTAGAGCGCAGCATGCATTGCATCCAAGGTATTTGATGGATCGTAGATGACGTAACCCCGCTCTGCCGCTTCGAGCATGTCCGGCGCGAAGCCGTAACGGTCCGTAAAGGATGTCATTCGGATCGGGTGGAAGCGCTCGTCCCAATTGGTCAGGCGCGGCTCAAGCGTGGCTTGGGGCTGAATGGCAATGACGGTTGCGCCGGAGCAGGCGACCGAGAATGCCGCCGCCGCATAGCCGCAGCTGCCTTTGCCGTAGAAGACCACGTTCTCGAATTCCTCGAAGAACCCGTCGTCGATGAGACGATCAAAAAGGCCATAGACCGGATCTGCGCGGAACCATGTGTCGCCGTCGCTGATGAGAGCAAGGTGGGACCAGCCCAAAGCGCGCACGAGGTCAAACCCCATCGGTTGCCCGAGATCTGTCGAGGTTTGAGCGCTGTTCAGAGTTTCGAAGGTGACCAGAAGCTGGGGCTTTTTGTCGATGAATACAGACACGTGCCGATCTCCCAGCGGTTGGAAGTAACCGTGTTCGTCTCCGATTTCGACAAGCCTTGCCAGCCACTCGTCATCTGACAAGTCGAGCATTGAATCGTCAAATGCATTGGCTGTGTCTTGCATTGCGCTCTCCTGGGCCGGTTTCTGCTCTTTTGTAACGGCACTAATTCCCAAATGGGGCAGAATTGCGAAAATCGAAGGTTAAATCAAAGACGAACTTACAAATAAAGTGTGGGTTAACCTATCGATAAGTCCTGCACATATCGGTTTGTGGAGTGGAGTGCTCCCTTTTTGCCGTAAGTGGCGTCCCAAAAGGCGAGCGACAAAAATGTATATCGCGTTATCCGAGTGCAGCGGCAAAGTCAGCTCACTGCGAGCCTGGGTGAATGGGACGGTTTCGATTTTATGGGTCGTGGAAGGGCGTTAACGCCTCTGAGGGCTACGGAACATCCCTTGCACAGCAGCTTTGTTCGCCTGAAGCGCTTGGCGTTTGTCCAAGTGCAGAGCCATGCCTTTGGCGACTGCGGGGCGCGCGGCCAGCTCATCCAGCCAGCGGCTCAGGTTCGGCTTGTCGTCGAGGGTTTGCTGTTGGCCTTCCCACAGGCTGGCCCATGGATAGATCGCGATATCGGCAATGGAATAGAAATCACCTGCCACATAGCTATGCTTCCCCAGTTGCGCATCAAGCACGCCATAGAGCCGTGCGACTTCTTTGCGATAACGCGCCTTGGCATATGGGATCACTTGCGGCGGCTCCATCTGGGGGGCGTATTTCAGAAAGTGGTGCGCTTGGCCCGCCATGGGGCCCAAGCCGCCCATCTGCCACATGAGCCATTGATCGACCGCGATCCGGTCCCGTTCTGTCTGACCATATAGCTGCCCAGTCTTCCGAGCCAGATATTGCAGGATCGCGCCGGACTCAAAGATGCTGATGGGCGTGCCCTCCGGCCCGACAGGATCGACAATCGCGGGCATCTTGCCGTTCGGGGACAGCGCCTTGAAATCGTCGGTGTGCTGATCTCCTGCGCCAATGTTGATCAGGTGCACCGCATAGGGCAGGCCCAACTCCTCGAGCGCGACAGAGATTTTCCAGCCGTTGGGCGTGGGCCAGTAATACAGATCAATCGGTGCGCTCATCAGGGCCTCCTCCGGCAATCGCTGCCATTATCAGGTGGCGATCCTCCCGCTTTCGTCAAGGCTGCCACCCTGTCGGATATCTTGACGCAAGCGGTCAGGGCGCGTATGCGGGCATCAAGTGGCGCTTTGTTACCGGATTGCGGGCCACGTTAAACAAGCCGCTAAAGAGGTCAGAATAGGGCGTCCCCCGTTGCTGACCGCGACCGGGGGATTTTTTATTGCCTCGCGTTCTCTTCCCGCGGGGCCGAAGGAGAATTGGTATGAAAAAGGACACCTCGAACTGGAGCGCGCGGACAAAAGCCGTGCACGCAGGCACGCGCCGCAGCCAGTACAATGAAGTCTCCGAGGCCATTTTCATGACCCAGGGCTTCGTCTACGACACCGCCGAAGCCGCAGAGCAGCGCTTTGTGCAGTTGGGCGAGGACGAATTCATCTATGCCCGCTACGGCAACCCCACCGTCGCAATGTTCGAAGAGCGGATCGCCGCGCTCGAAGGCGCTGAAGACGCTTTTGCCTGCGCTAGTGGTATGGCCGCTGTAAACGGCGCGCTGGTTTCGATGCTGAAGGCTGGGGACCACGTCGTCTCAGCCAAGGCGCTGTTCGGCTCGTGCCTTTATATCCTCGAAGAAATTTTGGGCCGCTACGGCGTCGAGACCACCTTTGTGGATGGCACCGATCTGGAGCAGTGGAAGGCCGCGATCCGTCCTGACACCAAAGCTGTGTTCTTTGAGTCTGTGTCGAACCCGACGCTCGAAGTGACCGACCTGAAATCGGTGGCAGAGCTGGCACATGCTGTTGGCGCGTTGGTCGTTGTCGATAACGTTTTCGCGACCCCAGTTTTCTCGAAGGCGGTCGAGCAGGGTGCAGACGTCATCGTCTATTCGACCACCAAGCACATCGACGGTCAGGGCCGCGCATTGGGCGGTGTCGTGCTGGGCTCCAAGGAGTTCATCCGCGGCACTCTTGAGCCCTACATGAAGCACACCGGCGCGGCGATGAGCCCGTTCACCGCTTGGATCATGCTCAAGGGTCTGGAAACGCTGGACCTGCGCGTCAAAGCACAAGCCGCGACCGCCAAGGCGATTGCAGAGGCGCTGGAAGGCCATCCGAAGCTGGAGCAAGTCAGCTACCCCGGCCTGCCAAGCCACCCACAGCACGATCTGTGCATGTCGCAGATGGGCGCCGGCGGCACCATGGTCGCCTACGAGATCAAGGGCGGCCGCGATGCAGCGTTCCGCTTTATGAACGCGCTGCAAGTGTGCATTATCTCGAACAATTTGGGCGATGCAAAGACCATCATCACCCATCCGTTCACCACGACGCACCAGCGCTTGCCGCAGGAACAAAAGGATCATCTGGGCATTACTACTGGACTGATCCGTATGAGCGCCGGCCTCGAAGACAGTCAGGACCTGATCAACGACGTGCTGCAAGCACTCGAGCAGGCGTAAACTGATCTAGGATGACGGTTGGGGCGTATAATGGGTCGATCATGGCAATGTAGGGGCGGCGCTCCTACATTGTATTAGGCACCAGAATGCGAGGGACGAAGTCCATGAATATTCACACTCCGGAGTTGGATCAGCAACCGACCGAGCGTCAGGCAGAGGAAGCTCTGGCTGTGCTGCGGCGCTGGGCTGTACATGCCTCTGACACCGAGATTGCCTCTCTGGACCCTGAATTGCGTGCCTTGCTGCCCGAGGCGCGCCCCGTGGACTACCCCGTCCTGTCCCGCGTTTATCCCCAGAATTTCGAGGTCGATGCAGAGTACCGCGCCGACCTGCCGGATTTGCAGAATGGTCCGTCGAGCCTGATCAAAGGTGCCCGCAAGCAAATCCAGCATGTGGGCATTTCAAACTTCCGCCTGCCGATCCGCTACCACACCCGTGACAACGGCGATCTGACGCTGGAGACCAGCGTGACTGGGACCGTGAGCCTTGATGCCGACAAGAAGGGCATCAACATGTCTCGGATCATGCGCAGCTTCTACAAGCACGCGGACGAGACCTTCAGTTTTGAAGTCATTGAGGCCGCGTTGGACGACTACAAGTCGGACCTTGAGAGCTTTGATGCCCGTATTCAGATGCGCCTGAGCTACCCCGTACGAGTCGAGAGCCTGCGCTCTGGCTTGACGGGATATCAGTATTACGACATCGCGCTGGAGTTGATCGAACAGAACGGCGTGCGCCGCAAGATCGTCCACCTCGATTACGTCTACAGTTCGACTTGCCCCTGTTCTTTGGAATTGTCCGAGCATGCCCGCATGATGCGCGGCCAGCTGGCAACGCCGCATTCGCAGCGCTCTGTCGCCCGTGTTTCGGTCGTGCTGGAGCCTGAACAGGGCTGCCTGTGGTTCGAGGACCTGATTGGTCTGTGTCGCGCTGCTGTCCCGACCGAAACGCAGGTCATGGTGAAGCGTGAAGACGAACAAGCTTTCGCCGAACTCAATGCCGCCAACCCGATTTTCGTCGAGGATGCCGCGCGCCTCTTCTGTGAGCAGATGCAAAACGATCCGCGGATCGGTGACTTCCGCATTGTCGCCAGCCATCAGGAAAGCCTGCACAGCCACGATGCTGTCAGCGTCCTGACCGAAGGCGAGACTTTCGCCAACGCATCCATCGATCCCAAAATGTTTGCCACTCTCTTCCACGTCGGCTGAGAGGGCGCTTGACAGTTTGCGGGCCGAAGCCCAAGGGTCGCACCTATGTTTGACTTGCGACCCGTTGGATATGTGATCGGCCTTTTGGTGTTGGCCCTGGGCATCACCATGCTTCCGTCTTTTCTGGTCGATCTGGCCGAAGGGCGGGGACACCGCTTTGTGTTTCTAGAAAGCGCTTTCATTACAATGACCTTCGGGGCGCTGCTTGCCTTGGCCTGTGCGAATGCGGTCCAAGAAGGGTTGAGCCTGCAGCAGACGTTTTTGCTGACCACATCAGTCTGGGTCGTGCTGCCCCTGTTCGGCGCGATCCCGTTCATGCTGGGGGCCACAGACGCGCGCTTTGTTGATGCGTTTTTCGAGGCGATTTCGGGCATGACCACCACGGGATCGACTGTATTCACTGGATTGGATGCGCTGCCCAAGGGCATCTTGCTGTGGCGGGGGACGTTGCAGTGGCTTGGCGGGATCGGGATCATTGTGGTCGCGATGGTGTTTCTGCCAGAACTCCGCGTTGGCGGGATGCAGATTTTCCGTGCCGAAGCATTTGATACCATGGGGAAAATCCTGCCCCGTGCGAGTGCAATTGCAGCGCAGATTTTCGTGATTTACCTTGGGCTGACCATGGTCTGCGGGATGTGCTATCTGGTGCTGGGAATGTCTCCGTTCGACGCGACAGTGCACTCTTTGACCACAATCTCTACGGGTGGTTTCGCTAACTACGACGCGAGTTTTGGTACATTTTCTGGTGCGCCAGAGTATATCGCGTCGATCTTTATGATCCTCGCTGCGTTGCCTTTCGTGCGGTATGTGCAGCTCTTGAATGGCAACAGCAAAGCGATCTGGCAGGACAGTCAGGTCAGGGCGTTTCTTGGGGTGATCCTGTTTCTGACCCTGATGACCACTGGGGTGCTGACGTCGATTTTTCCCCACCATTGGGAGGATGCCTTCCGCGAGGGGCTGTTCAACATTACCTCGATCATCAGCGGCACGGGCTACGCGAGTGTCGACTACATGCAATGGGGTCCGTTCCTGATCACGATGTTCTTTTTTATCGGTCTGATCGG
This sequence comes from Alphaproteobacteria bacterium, assembly GCA_030433335.1. GTDB lineage: Bacteria > Pseudomonadota > Alphaproteobacteria > Rhodobacterales > Rhodobacteraceae > Donghicola. The sequence goes on from JAUILL010000013.1 coordinate 41,372, forward strand.
GGGCTGTGCGGGATCAACCGCCTGTTCGATCAAGATTTTCCGCTATCAGCTGCTGCTCTCATCGCTCAAGGTGCAAATCCGGCAGATCTACGCGCCGTCAGGCGTGTTTTTGCCCCGCTATGACGGGCGGCCAGTTTCCGAGGATGTCATCAGCTCTGTGATGGCCTATTTCGTTATGTTCGTGGTGTCTTTGGGACTTCTGACGCTGGCCCTGTCGTTGACGGGGCTTGATCTGGTCACTGCGATTTCCGGGGCGGCGACGGCACTCGCGAATATCGGGCCGGGTCTTGGCGACACGATCGGACCGTCGGGGAATTTTCAAAGCCTGAATGATGTTGCCAAGTGGCTGCTTGCCTTTGGCATGCTGGCAGGGCGGCTTGAACTCTTGGCGGTTTACACGCTGTTTACCCTGCGGTTCTGGCGCGCCTAAGACAGCGCGCCAGCACTTATGTTATTTCCAGCACTCAACCAGTGCGGTCAGGTCACTGGCGGCAAGACGCAGGTCTTCGGCGGCCATGCGGCCTACATCGGATGTCACTTGCGCAGTCACGCCTTGCGCCGCGAGGAAGGCTTCTAGGCCGCTCTCCTTGATGGCAAAGCGAACACCCTCGGGCAAGGTGCGGTTCGGGTCATTCTGGTCAGCCAAGAGACCGATCACTGCGCCACTCATGTCCAGAACAGGGCCACCGACATCTTCGGACGTGGTGTGGGCGCTGAGACGCATTTTGCCGGTGTCGCCGGTCAGATCCTGCATATCTTCGATTGTGCCAAAGGTGACCGAAGGTGCGCCGAGTTGGCCACCAAAGCTATACCCTGCAACGGCAACTTCGGTCTGCAGGCGCGGGGGAGATTTTTGCAAGAGGGCCGTGGCAGCAGGGGCCAGAGCCTCTGTGGGGCGCAGCAGCGCCAGACCGCTCTGGGCATCAACAGCAGCCAGAGTAGCTTCGTGTTCGCTTTCCAAGACGATGCTGGAGCAGGTGTCGAGGCCCTCTGCGAGCGTCACAACATTGCCTGCACCATCCGCCCAAAGGCCGGAACGTGCGAAGGATGGTTTGCGCACTTCGAGACCGGCAACCAGATCGATGCTCTGCTCTACATCCAGATCCAGCGCGCCACTCAGAAGGCCGGGGATGCGGGTAAAGCTGGCCTGAATGCGCTCTAGCACGCGGGTGCGACGCCCCTCGTCGCCAGCGGGCCAAACCAGCGTGAAGCCCTTGATCTCTCCATCTACCAGCGCAGCCTCGGTGTGCGAGACGATCTCGTCATTTGCCCCTTCGAGGGTGAAATTGCGACGGTTCAGCGTGCGCGGACCCTCCAGCGGGATGATCTGCAGGGTCTGCATGACCTCGTACAAGCCGCCGAGGGTGCGTTCGTCACCGGGTTCACTGATCAGATGGACTTGCACCGCGGGCTCTCCGACCGGCAAGTAGCGGGCAAAGGGGGCGCTGTATCCGTCAAAGCGCAGGGCGTCCATCGGCAGCTCGACCTGAATGCCGGCTTTGTCGTCGCGCACCGTCTCAAAGCCCAAACCGTCAAATACGGCATTATACTGCGCCAAGAGTTCCGCACGCTGCAGGGTTGTCAGAATCCCCGTGGGCTCGAAATCGTTCGCTGCCTGCCAGTTTGCCATAGAACCGCGGGTGCCCTGGCCAAATGCGCCATCAATCCGGCCATTGTAAAAGCCTGCCCATTTTAGCGCCACTTGCAGCATGTTGCGCTCTTCTGCAGTCAAAAGCGCTTCGCTCTGGCGGGCTTGATAGGGTGTTTCGTCGATAATGACGGGTTCGGGCTCTGCCACGACCTCGGGCGCGGGCTCGACCGGCGCTGTGTCGACCTGGGGCAAAGCATCCAGAGGCGTAACCTCGACCATGGGGGCAGGCGGCTCACCTGTAACTGGAGGTTCCTGAGGTGTTAGGAGAGTTGCGCCTACAGGCCAGAACGCATTCTGATACTCTCGGCCATCGGTGATGTAAGCGTCCCGCGGGATTTGCCCGTTGCGCAGGTATTCGCGGCGCAGCTGTTCAGCTTGTTCGCGGTCAAACGGCCCGAGGCTGATCGCATACCATCCTGATCCCAAAGAGAAACCGTTTACTTGGGGCAGGGCACCCGAATAGGCTTGTGCGCGAAATTGCGCTTCGTTCAGGGTGGGTTGAGCCTCGATCTGGATATACGCGACCTCTTGGGAAAACGCCGCAGTGGCAGCGAAAACCGAAACCGAGGTCAGAAGCGAAAGATACCGATTCATACAGTGTCCTTGAAAAGTCTTTTGTTAAGCCAGCTTGCGGCCCTGTTGGCCCCAACAAATCTGCGTTCGGGGCATACGTCAATAATGCGGGTCATATAATTGACCCTGACCGCCTACGCGACTAGAGAGTGTTGCGCACGAGCCCTAGAGGAATGAGCATGTCAGCACCGCTTGAAAAACCCCGTAGCTTTCAGGAAATCATCCTTCGTCTCCAGTCGTACTGGGGCAGCAAGGGATGCGCCGTCCTGCAACCCTACGACATGGAGGTCGGTGCCGGTACGTTCCACCCCGCGACCACCCTGCGTTCGCTGGGCTCCAAGCCTTGGGCTGCGGCCTATGTCCAGCCCTCGCGCCGTCCGACCGATGGCCGCTATGGCGAGAACCCGAACCGCCTGCAGCACTACTACCAGTATCAGGTGCTGATCAAACCGTCGCCCGCCAACCTGCAAGAGCTGTATCTGGGCTCGCTGGCGGCGATCGGCATCGACATGGACCTGCACGATATCCGCTTTGTCGAGGATGACTGGGAAAGCCCCACCTTGGGCGCTTGGGGTCTGGGTTGGGAAGTCTGGTGTGACGGCATGGAAGTGTCGCAGTTCACCTATTTCCAGCAGGTCGGCGGCCATGACTGTCACCCTGTCTCCGGCGAGCTGACCTATGGTCTGGAGCGTCTGGCCATGTACGTTCTGGGCATCGATCACGTGATGGACATGCCCTACAGCGATCCGGACAGCCCGATCCCGCTGAAATACGGTGACGTGTTCCAGCAGACCGAACAGGAATATTCGCGCTGGAACTTCGACGTCGCCGACACCGAGGTCCTGCTGCGCCACTTCGAAGAGGCCGAGGCCGAATGCGCCCGCATTCTGGCAGAGCCCCACGTGGACCCCAAAACCGGCAAGCGCATCATCATGGCGCACCCCGCCTATGATCAAACCATCAAGGCCAGCCACATTTTCAACCTGCTGGACGCGCGCGGCGTGATCTCGGTGACCGAGCGTCAGGCCTATATCGGCCGCGTCCGTGCACTGGCCAAGATGTGTGCAGATGCCTTTGTCCAGACCGAGGCGGGCGGCTACACGCCTGAAACCGCATGAAGGCGGGGCAGTTGCTCGTGGGTGCAATAGGTGTCACAGCCGCTGTGGCGGGCGCGGCTCTGTATTATTTGCAGGTCTACGCATACTACGAACCGGTCGAGGCCAGTGGCACCGATGACGTCGTCATGACCGGCATCGTTAGCGATACGCCTGAAAGCATCGTCTACGACAGCTTCGAAGCGATCGACTCGGACAGCAGCCCGCTGCGCTACCGTGCGTGCTTTGAAACGCCGCTGTCCCAGTCGATGCTGACCGAGACCTATCAGGACTACCCTAAGGCCGAGCCGCTGGTCGGTCCCGGCTGGTTTGACTGCTTTGACGCGGACGCCATTGGCGCAGCGCTGGAGTCCGGAGAGGCTTTGGCCTTCCTCGGTGAGCGCGACTTTATCTATGGCATCGACCGCGTTGTTGCCGTGCTGCCTGATGGCCGAGGCTATGTCTGGCACCAGATGAACCATTGCGGCGAAGTCGTTTATGACGGCGATCCCGTTCCCGAAGATTGCCCCGAACCCCCGAAGAGCGTGAAATAATGCCCGATCTGCTGATTGAACTTTTCTCCGAAGAGATCCCCGCGCGCATGCAGGCCAAAGCGGCCGAGGATCTGAAAAAGAAAGTGACCGACGGCATGGTCGAGGCGGGTTTGACCTATGCCCACGCCAAGGCCTTTGCGACCCCACGCCGTCTGGTGCTGGCGGTCGAGGATGTGCTGGACCGTTCGCCCGACCTGAAAGAAGAGCGTAAAGGCCCCCGTGTCGGCGCGCCCGAAAAGGCGATCGAAGGCTTCCTGCGCGGCGCAGGCGTCACCATGGACGATCTGGAAATCCGCGACGAGAAAAAGGGTCAGGTCTACTTTGCGACCATCCAGACCCCCGGCCGCGAGGCTTCTGCGATCATCGCCGAAGTTCTGGAAAACACCATCCGCACCTTCCCGTGGCCCAAATCCATGCGCTGGGGCGCAGGCTCCTTGCGTTGGGTGCGTCCGCTGCACTCGATCATCTGCCTGCTGACCCGCGAGGACGGGGCAGAGGTTGTTGATCTGGATATCGACGGCGTCAAATCGGGCCGCGCGACCCGTGGTCACCGCTTCATGGGCGGCGATGCGTTCGAGGTGAACAGCTTTGACGACTACGTTGCCAAGCTGAAGAAGGCCAAGGTCATTCTGGACCCCGAGGAACGTGCAGAGACCATCTGGCACGACGCGACCAACATGGCCTTTGCCCAAGGCATGGAAGTGGTCGAAGATCGCGGCCTACTGGCCGAAGTCGCCGGTCTGGTCGAATGGCCCGTCGTTCTGATGGGCGAGATCGGCGCAGACTTTCTGAACTTGCCGCCCGAGGTTCTGCAAACCTCGATGAAAGAGCACCAGAAGTTCTTCTCGGTCAAAAACCCGAAGACCGGCCGGATCGAGAAATTCGTCACCGTCGCGAACATCGAGACCCGCGATAACGGCGCGACTATCCTGAAGGGCAACCAGAAGGTTCTGGCCGCCCGTCTGTCGGACGCGAAATTCTTCTGGGAGAACGACCTGCGCACCGCCAAAGCGGGCATCGACAAGTGGGTTGATGGTCTGGGTAATGTGACCTTCCACAACAAACTTGGCTCGCAAAAAGAGCGGATCGAGCGCATCGTTGCCTTGGCCGCCGAACTGGCCCCCGTGGCCGGCGCCGAGGTAGAGGCCGCGCAGACCGCTGCCCGTATCGCCAAGGCTGACCTGCAGTCCGAGATGGTCTTTGAATTCCCCGAACTTCAGGGTCTTATGGGCCGTTACTACGCCGAAGCAGCGGGCTATGATGCCGATGTGGCGCGCGTGTGCCAAGAACATTACTCCCCCCTCGGCCCGTCGGACGACGTGCCCACCGCGCCTCTGTCGGTGACCGTTGCGCTGGCGGACAAGCTGGACACGCTGACCGGATTCTGGGCCATCGACGAAAAGCCCACCGGTTCCAAAGATCCCTTTGCCTTGCGCCGCGCGGCACTGGGTGTGATCCGTTTGCTGCTTGAGAACGATCTGCGCATGTCGCTGCTGGACCACCTGTCTGCGGCAGGCGAGGCCAAGGGCGATCTGCTGTCCTTCTTCCATGACCGTCTGAAGGTTTACCTGAAGGATCAGGGCATCCGTCATGACATCATCGACGCTTGTCTGGCGATGGACGGTGCCGACGATCTGACCCTCCTGGTCAAGCGCGTGCGGGCTCTGTCCGATGTGCTGGGGACCGAGGACGGTGTGAACCTGGTTCAAGGCTACAAGCGTGCCGCCAACATTCTGGCGCAGGCCGAGGCCAAGGACGGGGTCGAATATTCGTTCGGTGCCGATCCCAAGTTCGCGGAAGTGGACGAGGAAAAGGCGCTGTTCGATGCGCTGACCGCTGCGAGCGGTTCGATCAAAGAGGCTCTGGCATCCGAGGATTTCGCCGGTGCGATGGGCCAGATGGCGGCGCTGCGCGGGCCGATCGACGGGTTCTTTACCGCTGTTCAGGTGAACACCGACAACGAGATCGTGCGCCGGAACCGTTTGAACCTGCTGAGCCAGATCCGCTCGACCTGTGGTCAGGTGGCTGATCTGGGCCGGATTGAGGGCTAAACCCTCTGGTTTGGTGCGGGGCGGCCAAGGTGCGTGGGGGCGCTGCCCCCACACCCCCGGAGTATTTTTGCAAAGATGAAGAAGAGGCGCTTGCTCGGACAGAGTTAGCGCCTATTCTGTGCGCAGCGAATGAGGTGCTGCAGTGCAGAATTTTGATGAAAACGTCACCCTGATTACTCCGTCTGCGCCGGTGGCAGTGGCCACCCATGGCGGGCGGGCGAAGTGTCTGCAGCGACTTGTTCGGATGGATTTGCCGGTTCCGGACACGGTGGCGCTGTCTTTTCGCGCGGTGAAGGCCATCGCGACGGGGCGGATGCCGGATGTGTCGCGCATTCTGGAGCCTTTTGGCGAGGCGGCGCTGATGTGTGTGCGCCCGTCGTCGGAAGACCCCGATTGGGGCGGGCCGGGGGCGGTTCTGAACATCGGGATGAACGATGCGACCTATGTGGACCTATCTGACAAGATCGGTCACGAGGCGGCAGCAGAGCTGTATTTGCGGTTCGTGAAGAATTTCGCTGTGCATGTGGCGCGGCTTGATCCCGATGTGTTTGACGAGATCACTGAGGAAGGGTCCGAGGGACTCGGGGCGGCTTTGGCGGCATATGAGGCGGAGACGGACGAGCGGTTTCCACAGGATGCGGGCCAGCAGTTAACCGAGGTGCTGCGGTCTATGGCGCGGGCTTGGGAAGGCACCAGTGCCCGTTTGTTGCGGCAGGCCAAAGGGGCGCCTGCGGATGCGGGGCTGGGACTGGTTGTCCAACGGATGGCTTTGGGTCTTGGTGCAGGGGAATGCGGGTCCGGTGTGATCCAGTTCGTGGACTCCGGGACGGGCGCGCCGCGTATCAAAGGCCGTTATTTGAGCCAGAGTCAGGGGCGCGAGGCGCTTTTGCAGGCCGAAGCGATTTACCTGGAGAAGGATTCGCGGGGGCCTTCGCTTGAAGAGCATGCTCCAGAGGCCTTTGAGCAGCTGAAAGACTTCGGTGCGCGGATGCGGACCCGTCTGAAGGAAGAGTTGCAGATCGAGTTCACCATCGAAGACGGGCATGTGCACATTCTGGATGGGGTGCGCGTGACTCGGGGGAACCGCGCGGCGTTGCGGATTGCCGTGGACTTGGCCGAGAGCGGCGTGATCAGCCGTGAAGACGCTGTCCTGCGGATCGAACCAAGGGCGCTGTCTGAATTGCTGCACCGGCAGGTGGATCCGATGGCCCCTCGGGATCGGATTGCTCGGGGTGTGGCCGCAAGCCCCGGCGCGGCGACAGGGAAAATCGTGTTCAACGCGGCGGATGCTCAGGCGAGCGCCGCGCGGGGGGAGCCTTGTATTCTGGTCCGACGCGAAACGCAGCCCGAAGATATTCGCGGCATGCATGCAGCAGTCGGCGTGATTACCGAGCGGGGCGGGATGACCAGCCACGCGGCGGTGATTGGCCGCGGGCTCGGTCTGCCCTGTGTCGTCGGGGTTGATGGGTTGCGCTTCCACATGCGCAAGAAGCTGCTTGTGGCCAAAGACGGTCGGCAGTTCCGCGAAGGTGATGTGGTGACCGTGGACGGAACCGTCGGCGACGTACTGGCGGGTGAGCCTGCGCTCTTGGAACCTGCCGAGGATGACGGCCTGCAGACCTTGATGGAATGGGCCGATACTTTCCGCGTGATCGAAATCCGTGCAAATGCCGATACCCCCGCGGATGCGCAGGTGGCGCGGAATTTCAAGGCTCAGGGGATCGGGCTGGCGCGTACAGAACACATGTTCTTTGAGGCGGACCGCCTGACTGCCATGCGCGAGATGATTTTTGCAGATGCTGTCGAGGATCGTCGCGCGGCGCTTGAGCGGATTTTGCCGATGCAGCGGGCGGACTTTATTGATCTGTTCCGCATCATGGCGGGGCTGCCGGTGTGCATACGATTGTTTGACCCGCCGCTGCACGAATTCTTGCCCTCGGATCGGGCCGGTTTGCTGAATTTGGCCGAGGCGCTCGATCTGCCCGTCTCGGACGTCACGCGCCGTGCGGAAGAGCTGGAAGAGTACAACCCGATGCTTGGTCTTCGCGGCGTGCGCCTTGGTGTGACTGTTCCGGAAATTTACGAAATGCAGGCACGGGCGATCTTTGAAGCGACCGTGGAAACGCAAAAAACCGGAGCCACTGTGGTGCCGGAAATCATGATTCCGCTGGTCTCGGCAAAGCGGGAAGTGGAGCTGATCAAGACACGAGTCGATGCGGTCGCCGCCGCAGTTAAGACCGAGACGGGTCGGGAATTCACCTACCGTCTTGGTGTGATGGTCGAGACGCCGCGCGCCTGTTTGCGGGCAGGGGATATCGCCAGCCACGCGTCCTTCTTTAGCTTCGGGACGAACGACCTGACCCAGATGACCTATGGTTTGTCGCGCGATGATGCGGGGCGTTTCATGTCGAATTATGTGACCGAGGGAGTCTTCCCCGAGGACCCGTTCCACCGGCTCGATACAGAGGGTGTAGGTGAATTACTTGACTTGGCTGCAACCAGAGCTAGGGACGCGCGCCCAAATATTACGCTCTCGATCTGTGGCGAGCATGGTGGCGACCCCGAATCAATTGCCTTCTGCTGCAGAGCAGGATTCAACTATGTTTCGTGCTCACCATTTCGTGTTCCCGGTGCCAGATTGGCCGCCGCGCAGTTCGCGTTGCGCGAGCAACGATCGCTCTAAGCGGTTGTAAAAAAACTGTAAAACAGGTGACATCTAAAGATTTCGATGTAACACCAAAAGGTTACATGCTTTTAAGACTCCTCTGAGAGTATTGAAAAGGGGGCCCGAATTCGGTTACGACCGCGCCGGGCCGCTGGACGGCTCTTGCTCTGAAGAAACGGTATGCGTTTAGGCGTAGTAAAAGCAGCAGTGATTATGCTCTCGGTTTATGTTCCGGGGGCTGGGTTTGCTGATGTTTTGAATGCACGTCTGACCGATCTGCTCGGCCAAGAAAAAGAGGCGCTCTCTGCGGTGTCTTCCAAGCACCTCGGAAGCCTGACCCGCCTGCCTGAGAAAGCCAAGGAAGCGGCGATCGCGAAAACCCCTCAGGTCGAGTACACCAAAGAGTGGCTCGCCGAGATGCCCAAGGCAAAGGGTGGCGAAGAGTTCCAGTGTCTGGCAGAGGCGCTCTACTTTGAAGCGCGTGGGGAAACAGTCAAAGGCCAGTTCGCAGTGGCCGAGGTGATCCTCAATCGCGTCGACAGCAAGAAATTCCCCAACACTGTGTGTGGTGTGATCAATCAGGGCACGGGCCGCAAATACGCCTGTCAGTTCACTTACACATGCGACGGCTATGCCGAAGTCATCCGTGAGCCCAAAGCTTATGAGCGCGTCGCCAAAGTTGCGCGCGCTATGCTGGACGGGGCAGAGCGTTCGCTGACCAACGGCGCGACGTTCTACCATACCAAAGCTGTGCGTCCCCGCTGGTCCACCAAGTTCACGCACACAGCGACCATCGGCGTACATAAGTTCTACAATCCGTCTTCGCGTCTGACGCAGCGCTAACGCCTGCCTGTCGCGCTTGGTCCGAGATGTGCCGCCATCGAGTTGGCATTTCCGGCAACAGTCTCTAGGGTCCGCCGAAACGACTGTAAGAGTGTAGCGACATGAGCAACGAAGTAAGGCTGGCCTTTTCTCATCCTGACGAACGTGCAAAAGCGAACCCCGTCCCGGGCATCAGTGGCCCGTTGGACCGGATCAGTTTGCGCGACCATATCGTCGAGGTCGAGATCGGCGCCTTTCAGGCAGAGCGCGGGACAACCCAGCGCGTATGCTTCAATGTTGTTGTCGAAGTCGAACCATTCACGGGCGTCGTGGACGACGATGTGGACCGCATCCTGTCCTATGACCGCGTCACCGAGGCGATTGCCGACTCGCTGGCCGAAGAGCGTCTGAACTTACTTGAAACCCTCGCGGATCGCGTGGCTGGCCGCATTTTGGCAGAGCCTCAGGCGGTGCGGGCCTTTGTCCGGATCGAAAAGCTGGATCGTGGCCCCGGTGCGCTGGGTGTCGAGATCGTGCGCAACCGCAAAGACTATGGCCTTGGCCCCGAGATCGCCCACAACGCGGCCAACGATCCGCGTGTGATCTATCTGACCAACGATGCGATCATTGCTCCGCATTTGCCCCAGTGGCTGGACCAATTGACCGAAGGCAACCGTCCGGTGATCCTCTGTGTTGGTCTGCCTGAACAGGTTGGCCCTGAAACGAGCGCAGGCCTCGCGCAGCGCCGCATTGACCTGTTGTCGATCGAACAGAACGCATGGGTCTTGGCAGGCCGCGATCGCCGCTGTGTCGTGGTTGAAACGCGCACTGAGTTGGACTGGGGTATGAAACACGGCCAGATCAGCGTGTGGGCGCCCTCCAAGATCGTTCTGGACGCAGTCGAAGGTCCGCACGTCTCTGTCCGCGATACGCAGGCGCTGACGCGCTGGTTCGCCGCCGAGATGGACGCCGCCGAGGTCATTTTCGTCGGTGACGGCGAAATCGAAGGGCAGGCGGGTGTGGTCGAAGAGCGTCACCACGATCTGCGCGACACTCGGCTCTTGTCAAACGACGACTGATCGCTCATCCACGCAGCATGCGTGACTATTTTCGCCCCATTCTACAAACCGGCCCCGCCCGTCCTCAAGGTGCCCTGACCCTTGCGGGCGGCTGGACGTGGTTCACCCATGTCGAAGTGCTGAACCGCGCGGCTGCGCCGACCGTCGCCCCTGCGTCGGAGATTCCGGCAGAGGCGCGCGATATGCTCTGTGCACCGCGGCCTGATCTGGCACGGGTGTCGATGGAGCGCCCGACGATCATGGGTATCCTGAACACCACGCCCGATAGCTTCTCCGACGGCGGCAAGTTCAACGATCTGGAGCGCGCAACCGACCACGCGCGGGCCTTGATCGCGGCGGGGGCTGATATGCTCGACATCGGCGGTGAATCCACCCGTCCCGGTGCGGCCGAAGTCGCCATAGACGAAGAAATCCAGCGCACTGCCCCGGTTATTGCGGCGTTGAGAGCGTTTTCTGACGCTCCGGTCTCGATTGATTCGCGAAAAGCGGATGTCGTGGGCGCGGCCCTGCAGGCAGGCGCAGATCTGGTGAACGACGTCGCCGCGATGACTTTTGATCCAAAGATTGCTGATGTCACGGCAGGGGCCGACGCTCCGATCTGTTTGATGCACGCCCAAGGGGACCCGCAGACAATGCAGAATGCCCCGCATTACGAGGATGTGGTGCTGGACGTGTACGACTTTCTCGAAGAGCGGATCAGCGCCGCCGTTCACGCTGGTATCCCGAAAAGCCGGATCATTGTGGACCCCGGAATCGGCTTCGGAAAAACGCTAGAGCACAATCTGGCGCTCTTGCAGCGCCTATCGATCTTTCACGGGCTTGGCTGCGCCGTTTTGCTCGGGGTATCGCGCAAACGCTTTATCGGGACCCTTGCCAATGTGACCGAAGCTGCGGCACGGATGCCCGGCTCTGTCGCTGTCGCGCTTGCGGGGGTGTCGCATGGCGTTCAGATGTTGCGCGTCCACGATGTTGCGGAGACGCGGCAGGCCCTAACCCTCTATCAAGCCGCCATTGGAGACTAAGTGATCATGGCAAGACAGCTTTTTGGAACCGACGGTGTGCGCGGCAAAGCGAACATCTATCCCATGACCGCCGAAATGGCGCTGAGGATTGGCGCAGCAGCGGGCCGCTACTTCCGCCGCGACCAGAGCACGGCGCACCGTGTGGTGATTGGCAAAGACACGCGTCTTTCCGGCTATATGTTTGAAAATGCGCTGACCGCGGGCTTTACCTCCACAGGAATGAATGTGCTGCTGCTGGGGCCGGTTCCGACGCCTGCAGTCGGGCTTCTGACCACGTCGATGCGTGCAGATGTTGGCGTGATGATCTCTGCCAGCCACAACCCGCACGAGGACAATGGCATCAAGTTCTTTGGTCCCGATGGGTTCAAGCTGTCCGATGAGGCCGAGGCTGAAATCGAGGCCATGGTGATGGGCGATATCCAGCCCGCCAAAGCCGAGAACATTGGTCGCGCCAAACGGATCGACGACGGGCGTTTCCGCTATATCGAGCGCCTGAAGTCCACATTCCCCCACGGCAAGCGGCTCGACGGTCTGAAGGTCGTGATCGACTGTGCAAACGGTGCGGCTTATCGCGCTGCACCAGAGGCTTTGTGGGAACTCGGCGCCGACGTCATCCGTATTGGCACCAGCCCCGATGGCAAGAATATCAACCTGAATTGCGGTTCAACTCACCCCGAAGCCGCCGCCAAAGCCGTGCTCGACCATGGCGCGGATCTCGGCATCTGTCTTGATGGCGACGCCGACCGCATCATGATCATCGACGAAAAGGGGCAGATCGCCGACGGCGACCAGCTCATGGCTCTAATCGCCGCCCGCTGGGCAGAAGAGCAGCGCCTTCAAGGGAATGCCTTGGTGGCGACAGTGATGTCGAACCTTGGCCTCGAGCGCTTCCTTGGCGGACGCGGCATTGACCTGAAGCGCACCAAAGTCGGTGACCGGTATGTGGTCGAAGAAATGCGCAAAAACGGTTACAACCTCGGCGGTGAGCAATCCGGTCATATTGTGATGACTGATTATGCAACTACCGGCGATGGTTTGCTGGCTGGCCTCCAATTCCTCGCTGAAATGGTGCTGACAGGCAAACCGGCCAGCGAGTTGGCCAAAAGCTTTGATCCTGTGCCGCAACTCCTGAAAAACGTCCGCTACACCGCTGGCCAAACGCCACTGGAAACGCTTGCCGTGCAACAAGCCATCGCGAGTGCCGAAGCAGACCTAAAGGGCCAAGGCCGCCTTCTGATCCGCAAATCAGGCACCGAGCCGCTGATCCGCGTCATGGCCGAATGTGAAGACCCGATCCTCTTGGAAAAGGTCGTCGACTCCATCGTCGCCGAGGTCGAAACCGCAAGCCGCGCTTAAGACTTCTTTTTGCTAAAAATACTCAAACGGCGCGCCGGTCCCCACCGCGCGCCGTTTATGCTTTGCCGAACAGCCGCTTCAAATGGCTCCACTGGCTCAATGCCATCCCCGTCAGGATCAGTCCCAGCGCCACCAACAGCCCTGCTGGCAGAGCCTCTCCCAGCGCCACAGCGCCAAAGACCATCGACCAGAACGGCACCTGATAGTTGGTCAGGGACATAAAGGTCGAACCCGCGCTACGGATGACCAAAATTCGCAGCAGGTTCGCGCCCGCGGTTTGGATCAAACCCAAAGCCCCAAGCACCGCGATGGTCTGCGCGTCGGGCAGGGGTGGTGCTCCTTCGACCGCCCACGCAACAGGTAGGCCGACCAAAGCTGCGATGATCATTACGACTGCGGACATGGCATAGGGATCAATCGGGGGACAATTCCGCGTTGTCACCGAACTCACCGCGTAACAGGCGGCCGCCGACAAGCACGCCAAACGGCCCCAGCCTTCGAGGTCAGAGCCGGAGGTCTGCAACAGCCCGTCTCCAAGCAGCACAAGTACCCCGCAAAAACCAACGACCAAGCCCAGCAGTTTCAGCGGCGTAATACGCTCGCCCACCGAAAAGAAATGCGCTAGTGGCATCACCAGCAGCGGCACGCCCGCCATGGACACGCCTGCGGTAGCAGAGGTCACATGGGTCTGCCCCCAGCTCAGCAGGAAAAACGGCACGACCGAACTGAAGAGCCCCACGACAACCAGATAGGGCCAGCGGTTCCGCTCATCATCAGCGGCATTGATCCGCCCGCCAAGGGCCCACCACACGCCGGTCAGCAAAAGCGCCGCAAAGAATAGCCGCGCCTCGGCCAGCCAGAACGGGGTGATCCCGCGTAGCGCAACCTCGATCCCCAGAAAGCTGGCCCCCCAGACGCAACCAAGGGTCAGTACCATGATCCAGCTTTTCAGGGTAACTTCGGGCATTTCGCGACCTGCAAAAGAAAAAGGCTCCGACCGCAACGGATCGGAGCCTTTAGATGAGGTGGTGGCCGCCTTGTCAACGGCCACCGGCCAGCGGGAAAACCGCTGTTGCCGAATTAGTTCTTCGACTTGTCGACCATCTTGCCGGCCGAGATCCAGGGCATCATTTCGCGCAGTTTCGCACCGGTCGCTTCGATCAGGTGCTCGTCGTTTGCACGGCGCGATGCTTTGAGGGTGGGTTGGCCAACAGCGTTTTCCAGCATGAAGTCGCGAACGAACTTGCCCTGCTGAATGTCTGCCAGAACTTCTTTCATCGCGGCTTTAGTCTGCTCGTAGGGCAGGATGCGCGGGCCGGTGACGTACTGGCCGTACTCAGCGGTGTTCGAGATCGAGTAGTCCATGTTCGCGATGCCGCCTTCGTAGATCAGGTCCACGATCAGCTTCACTTCGTGCAGACACTCGAAGTACGCCATTTCGGGCGCATAGCCTGCTTCGACCAGGGTCTCGAAGCCGCAACGGATCAGTTCAACCAGACCGCCGCACAGAACTGCCTGCTCGCCGAACAGGTCGGTTTCGCACTCTTCGCGGAAGTTGGTTTCGATGATGCCCGAGCGGCCGCCACCGATGGCCGAGCAGTACGACAGACCGGTTTCAAGCGCTTTGCCGGTTGCGTCCTGGTGTACAGCAACGAGGCAGGGCACGCCGCCGCCTTTGGTGTATTCGCCGCGTACGGTGTGGCCGGGGCCCTTGGGTGCCATCATGATGACGTCAACGCCTTCGGGCGCTTCGATCAGGCCGAAGTGTACGTTCAGACCGTGTGCGAATGCGATCGCTGCGCCGGGCTTCAGGTTGTCTTTGACATATTTCTTGTAGGTCTCTGCCTGAAGTTCGTCGGGCATGGTGAACATGATGACATCGCACCATGCTGCTGCTTCGGCGATACCCATGACCTGCAGGCCTTCGGCTTCACATTTCTTGGCCGAGGGCGAGCCTTCGCGCAGAGCGATAGCAACGTTCTTGGCGCCCGAGTCGCGCAGGTTCAGCGCGTGTGCGTGGCCCTGAGAGCCGTAGCCCAGAATCGCCACTTTCTTTTCTTTGATCAGGTTAACGTCGCAATCGCGGTCGTAGTAAACGCGCATCGGAATTCTCCTCGCTTGGGTGTTCGTTGGCGACCTTATCGCATGAAAGTTTTGTGGATGCGCTTTTAATCTCGCGTGATTTTTGCGATCAAGTGAAAAATCTATTCGCCAAGAATTGGTATAGTGAGAAGATCATGCTCGACGACACCGATAGACGCATTCTGCGCCTTTTTCAGGCAGACCCGTCCATTTCCACGGCAGACCTGGCGGAAAGGGCAGGGGTCAGTGCAGGGGCCTGTTGGCGAAGGCTTGAAAAATTGCGCAGCACCGGAGTGGTCAAGGGCGTCGAGGCTGTGATCGACTGGCGTGCCTTAGGCTACGAGGTCGAGGTGTCTCTACGCGTGGTTCTGGACAAAACCGTCCCCCGCGCGTTCGAGGATTTCAGCGCCGCCGCCCGCGAGGTGCCAGAGGTGCTGGAGATCCAGAGCTTCCTAGGCCGCGTCGACCTGCGCCTGTCCCTGATCGCACGCGATATGCCCCATTACCAGCAGCTCTACCGCGACCGCATCCTGACCCTGCCACATATCGTGGACATCGAAGCCCTGATGCACGTCGCCCGTATCCAGAGCCAAGGAACCTTACCGATATGATTGACCTTGATGATCTGGATCTGAAAATCCTGCACGCCCTGTCCCAAGACGCGACCCTCAGTGCAGGGGCCATCGGACGCCGCTTTGGCCTGTCCCAACCCGCGGCGTGGCGGCGGGTTAAACGCCTATGGTCCGAGGGCGCTTTGTCCCATCGCCGTCTGGTATTGGATCACGAGGCTCTGGGGTTCGGCGTGACCGTCTTTCTTGGCGTAAAGCTCGCCACCAAAGGCCGCGTCAGCCTCGAGGATTTCGAGCGCGCCGTAACCGCTGTGCCAGAGGTGCAGACGGTCGAGCATATCCTCGGGGTCTATGATTATCGTCTGCGGATCGTGGCGCGGGATATCAGCGACTTTGAACGGGTGCTGCGCCGGCGGATCATGGCGCTCCCGGGGGTTGGCGACGTCGAGGCCAACGTCCTGCTCAGCGAAGAACGTCTGCCCGGACCGCTCGGCGGATAGGCCCCGACAGTGAGTATTTAAGACAAAGCAGAAAGGGCAGGTTTCTTTTTGTTGAAAATACTCATGGCTCAAGGTCATTACCCGCGCAGGCTCTGAAATTGCACACCACTGCATGCAAAAGTATTCCTCGCCACTCCTTGGACAGGCCGCTACTGATTTGATCAGAAGTTTTCGAGAAGGAGAGAGCCGTGGCTTTGCTTGATAGTGTTGATCCAAATGGTCTGGACGAGTTTTCGGTCGTCTTCACGGACCGGTCGCTGAACCATATGTCTGCGGCCTTTCAAGGCGTGATGCGCGACATCTCTTCGATGCTCAAAGAAGTGTACAAGGCGGACGGCGTAGCCATTGTGCCCGGCGGCGGCACTTATGGGATGGAAGCGGTTGCGCGCCAGTTCGCCAAGGGCTCAAAGGTTCTGGTGGTGCGCAATGGCTGGTTCTCTTTCCGTTGGAGCCAGATCGTGGACGCGGGTAATCTGGCAACAGAGACCATCGTCATGAAGGCCCGCCAGCAAGGCAATGAAACGACTGCGCCTTTTGCTCCTGCACCGATTGACCAAGTTGTCGCGAAAATCCGCGAAGAGAAGCCCGATGTGGTTTTTGCCCCGCATGTGGAAACCTCGGCCGGTGTGATCCTGCCGGACAGCTACATCAAGGCTCTGGCCGAAGCGGCGCACGAAGTTGGCGCGCTGATGGTTCTGGATTGCATCGCCAGCGGGTGCATCTGGGTCGATATGAAAGCGACCGGTGTGGATGTGCTGATCTCTGCCCCGCAGAAGGGATGGTCTTCGACCCCCTCGGCCGGTCTGGTTATGCTGGGGGAGCGGGCGATCAAGCGGCTTGAGACGACCCAGTCCGACAGCTTTGCCGTGGACCTGAAGAAGTGGTTCCAGATCATGCAGGCCTACGAAAACGGCGGTCATGCTTATCACGCGACCATGCCGACGGATTCGCTGCGGGCCTTCCGCGATACCATGGCCGAAACCCGCGCCTATGGCTTCGAGCGCCTGCGCGAGGCGCAGTGGGCGCTGGGGAATGGTGCGCGCGAGTTGCTGGCCAAGCGGGGGATCAAATCCGTCGCGGCTGAGGGCTTTGGCGCGCCGGGTGTGGTGGTCAGCTACACCGACAACCCCGAAGTCCAGTCGGGCCGCGCCTTTGCCGCCAACGGCACCCAGATCGCTGCGGGTGTGCCGTTGCAGTGCGACGAGCCGCAGGGGTTCTCGACCTTCCGTCTGGGGCTGTTCGGTCTGGACAAGCTGTATGATGTGCCCGCGACGATCGACCGTCTGACACGGGCATTGGACGCGGCGCTGTAAAGGCGCTGCGCTGGGGGTTTAGCGCATGCCGAGTCCCAATTGCATCAGCGTCTTGCGCACGGGCGCCAGAGAATAGAGCGCGTTCAGCCCCGCGGCGCGCAGGTCGCGCAGGGGCTGGGCCGACAGTTGTGATGTGCGGTTCAGCAGATCGATGCCGGTGACGCGGGCCAGCACCTCTGGGTGGCGGCGGCGGTGATAGCGTTGCAGCATCTCGGGTGCGCCGATATTGTCAGGGTCGGCCTTGGCCAGATCCAGCAGGCAGCGCTGATCGGCCAGCGACATGTTCAGACCTTGGGCGCCGATGGGAGGCACGACGTGGGCTGCCTCGGCCACCAGCGCGGTGCGGGCGCCGTACATGGTGTCGGCCCACTGGCTGATGATCGGCCACACGGTCCGGCGCGAGGCTAGCGTGAGCGGGCCAAGGATCTGGCAGGAGCGTTCGTTCATGGCCGCCTCGAACTCGGGTTCGGGCAGGGCCATCAGGCGCATGGCCTCGGGGCCATCCTCCATCCACACAACCGCAGAGCTGGGGCGACCCTGATAATCGGGCAGGGGCACCAAGGTGAACGGCCCGCCAGAGCGATGAATTTCGGTCGAGACATTCTCGTGCGGCAGGGGGTGGGTGACCGCAAAGGCCAGCGCCTTTTGCCCGTAGGTACGGGTTTTCACGGGGATGTTCAGAGCCTTGCGCACGGGCGAGTTGCGGCCATCGGCGGCGACCAGCAGGCGGCACTGGGCCACGGTGCCATCGCTCAGCCGCACGCGGGCGTGGTCGGTGCGGGCCAGAACGCCAGCGGTGCCGACGCCTGGGCGGAAGGTTACAGTCTCCATCCCCTGCAAATGCGCGACCAGTTCGCGGCGCAAGAGCCAGTTGGGCAGGTTCCACCCGAAGGGCTGATCGGAAATCTCGGAGGCGACGAAATCCTTGGTCACGCGGGGCTCGGCCACTTCGCCGCCCGCGTCGATGATCCGCATGATGTCCAGCGGCATCGCTTCGGCATCCAGACGCGCCCACAGACCGGCTTCCTCTAGCAGCAGGCGACCGGGTTGCAGGATCGCCGTGGTCCGCAGGTCGGACCCTTCGGCATCGCGTTCGGTGACGGGGGGCTGTGGGTCCACACATAGAACGGTGAAGCCCGCTGATCCGAAGGCCGCCGCGGCGCTCAGGCCGGCAACGCCGCCTCCAGATACGATGATGTCATAGCTTTGGAATGTCGTCATGGGATCTCTCCTTGGCCCATGACATAGGGCGTTTCCGCCCGAAGGTCCAAGCGACAGTTTATCCGCGCGTGATCAGCAGCAGGATCACCCACATCACGGGCACAAACGCGACCGCAGGCAGGTAGAGCGCGGGGATGCCCCATGTCATCACGGCCGCCGCCCACAGGCTCAGGAGTGCGACGAGAAGATACCAGATGTTGTCTTTGTCGCCGTGGAGCAGGTCCTTGGCAATCCAGCCGACTACGGGAATCGACAGGATGATGCGCATCAGAACGCCGGGCTGGGAAGGGGTGCTGGTGATGTCAGCCATGTTAAGGAGTCCTTCGGATAAATTATTTGGACCCTACGTATGTTTTCCAAAACCGGTGCGCGATTGTCCTCTTTGACGCAGTGCGACTATTTGAGCCGCGACAAAAAGTCAGTCAGATCAATGGTGTGGTGATGGATGTGATCGGCGGTATGGGGTTCGGGCGCAACGTGGACTGTGCGCATCCCGATCGCATGGGGGACAGCCAAATTGCGCGGGTCATCCTCGAACATGGCGGCGGTGGTCGGGGACAGGTTGTCCTTGGCGAACACCGCTTCAAAGGCCGCAGCCTCTGGTTTCGGACGGTAATTTGCGTGCTCGATCCCGTAGACCGCGTCAAACAGCCCGTTTAGCCCGCGCGCCTGCAACACCTTCTCGGCATAGTGGGCAGAGCCATTGGTATAGACAATCTTGCGCCCTGGCAGGCCGCGAATGTGGGCCGCGAGCGCCTCGTCCGGTTCGAGCACGGTAAAGTCGATATCGTGCACGTGGTCCAGAAACGGATCCGGTTCGATGCTGTATTCGGCCATCAGGCCCGCGAGCGTGGTGCCATGGAGCGCCCAATAGGTCTTACGTAGGCGATCCGCCTCGTCCCGCGATACACCGAGCGTGCCCATAACGTAATCGACCATCCGCTTCTCGATCTGGTCGAAAAGACGGAAATGCGGGGGATACAGGGTGTTGTCGAGGTCGAACACCCAAGTATCGACATGGTTGAAATCCTGACGTGGCATGGCTTTTCCCTAGCCGATCTGCGGCGCTTTGCCCATAACCTAGTGAACACAGTGGGTTGATCCGCATGGGCGCGCTAGCATAGGTTGGCGCATTGAGTTGTAAGGGGGGCTGCAGGTGGCAGAGGACAAGAACCAGAACAAGGACGCCTATACGCTGATTCTGGATGCGATCGACACGGGTGTGTACCGTCCGGGCGACCGTCTTGTCGAAAGCGAACTTGCAGAACGTTTCGGCGTGTCGCGGACCCCGATCCGCGAGGCGTTGCAGCGTCTGGAGACCCAATCCCTGCTGACCCGTGACGGGCGCTCGATGATCGTGGCGTCTTTGGATCACAACCAGCTGGCCGAATTGTATGTGGTTCGGTCAGAGCTGGAGGCCTTGGCCGCGCGTCTCGCGGCCCGTCATGCGACAGAAGAAGAGATTCGTGTTCTGCAGGATATGGTCGAGGCAGACCGCGCATTGATCGGAAATCCGGCAGCACTGGCGCGGGCCAACCGGCGCTTTCACCGTCAGGTGCATTTGGCGTCCCATAACCGCTACTTGTTCCAGCAGCTTGATCTGGTCTACCGGACTATGGCGCTTATGGCGACGACCTCTCTGGCGGCTGAGGGGCGGTCAGAAATTGCGATCAAAGAGCATGATCAGATCGTCAGCGCGATTGCTGCGGGTGACGGTGATGCCGCCTACGCAGCGCTCAAATCCCATATTTCCAAAGCGTTTGTGACCCGCCTGAAGTCAGACGCAGCGGCGGCTGAAAAGGGCTAAACCTCTTCGTCTGAAAACCCGTGGGCTGTCTTGTCCCAATAAAATGGCTTTAGCGCGAGTTCATAGGCGGCTTTGAAAGCCGCTGCTGTCGCGAGCGGGAAGTACAGCGGCATGAACACAGCCCATGGCATCAGATGGCGAAGATGAGGCTTGGACACCGCGATCAATGAAGCGGACAGGTTGATGACCTCGCAGAGGATGAAGGTGTAGATCAGTGTCCATGTTGCGGTGTGGTCCAGAGCGCCAAGCATCGGATGTGTGAAGCCAAAAGGCAGCAGCCAAAAGGACCATAGCAGCGGTGCCAACAGAAACTGGCTGATCGAAGCCAGAAAGAAAATCTGAAAACCCACGAACTGGCGCATACCGAGCTCTTTCCATAGGCGGAACGGGCGACGCATATGGACCAGATATGTCACCATGTAGCCCTTGATCCAACGAGACCGTTGCTTGATCCATGGCCATGTGTGGCAGTTCGCTTCCTCCATTGTGGTGGTCGGAACCAATTCGGTGCGCCATCCGTGGCGGGCGAGTCGGATGCCCAGATCTGCGTCTTCGGTCACATTATGCGCGTCCCAAGCGCCGATCTCGTCCAGTGCATGACGCCGCACAAAGAGTGTCGTGCCCCCCAAGGGAACCGCGAGTCGCAAAGCAGAGAGGCCGGGCAGGATAAGCCGGAACCACGCGGCATATTCTGTGGTAAAGCATCGCGCGAGCCAGTTGTCGCGCGGATTGTAGTAGTCGAGGCAACCTTGAAGGCAGACAACTTCTGGCGGCGCGGCTTCGAATGCTGCGGTGATCTTGAGAAGCTGGTCGGCTTCGGGGGCATCTTCGGCGTCGTAGATGCCAACTATGTCGCCACGGCAAAAATCCAAGGCATAGTTTAGCGCCCGTGGTTTTGTTTTTGGGTGACCGTCCGGTACAACGATAACGCGATAGCCTTGGGGCAAGGGCTGCGCAGAGGCGATTGCATTCCGAGTTTCGTCATCGTTTTCTTCGACCACGAAAAGGACGTCCAACTTCTCGCGCGGGTAATCCAGACGCTTCATGCGTCGGACAAGGCGTGCCGCAATGCGCTCTTCCTTGTGCAGTGGGACCATTATGGACACCACGGGCAAGTCGTTGAGGGGCAAAGGCGCTTGCTTGCCCAAACGGCGCGGCGATACAAGCGTGGCGGTCACACAGAACGCTTTGAGCATGGTGACGCAGATTAGGGTAAAGATGCACCATGCGGTCACTACCAACGCGGCGGTCGACGGCCATGTCAGCGCGAACGTAATTCCTGAAATCGTAAGCAGGGGCATTTGCAGCCGGTTTCGCGGCGAGAGTTTCGCCAAGCGGCGGCAACTGAGTTCGTCGGGGACTCGTGTTTCGGCACGCCTTGCGAGCGATTCGCCAAGTGTCTGATGCTGCAGGGCCTCGATCTCGGCGGCGGGGGTGGTGACAAAGCTGATTGGGCCTGCGTCCTGAAGTTTATTCTTCAGGGAAGGGATGCTTTGAGGCGACTCAACCGCGATTAACCCCGGTACATTCAAAGGGATTGCGCGACATCGAACCCATTCTTCGGGAGCAAGCAGTTCGCAGATCGAAGCTGATGTTTTCGCAGGGAAATTTGGGGCGGGCACCTTTTGGTAAAGGGTCGCGGCAGTCTGTGCAAAGTGCTCGGACATAAAAATGCTCTCCTCACCGGGTGAGAAGAGCATGGCTTTATTTTCTTAATGGGCGGTTAATCTGCCCATGTTTTCAAGCTTTGCGGGCTTCCATGGCCTCGGCGAAACGCTCGAAGAGGTAGAAGCTGTCCTGCGGGCCGGGGCTTGCCTCGGGGTGGTGCTGGACGCTGAACACGGGCTTGCCTTCGACTTCGATACCGCAGTTCGAGCCGTCGAACAGCGACACGTGGCTTTCAAGGACGCCTGCGGGCAGGGTCTGGGTGTCAACGGTGAAGCCGTGGTTCATCGAAGTGATCTCGACCTTGCCGGTCTTGTTCTCTTTGACGGGGTGGTTCGCGCCGTGGTGGCCGTGGTTCATCTTGATGGTCTTGGCACCAAGGGCCAGAGCCAGCATCTGGTGACCCAAGCAAATCCCAAAGACGGGCAGGTCAGCCTCGAGCACCTTTTTGATCGCGGGCACGGCGTATTCGCCGGTTGCTGCCGGATCGCCGGGGCCGTTCGAAAGGAAGACGCCATCGGGGTTGTGGGCCAGGATTTCTTCGCCGGTTGCGGTGGCGGGCAGGACGGTCACGTCACAGCCAGCGGAGGCAAGGCAGCGCAGGATGTTGCGCTTGGCGCCAAAATCGACCGCGACAACCTTGTGCTTGGGGGCCTCTTGCTTGGCGTAGCCTTCGGGCCATGCCCAACGCATCTCGTCCCAGCGGTAGGACTGCGCGCAGGTCACGTCTTTGGCCAGATCGAGGCCGACCAGACCTTTGAACGCGCGGGCCTTGGCAACCAGCGCCTCGATGTCGAAGTTGCCTTCGGGATCGTGGGCCAGAGCAACGTGGGGCGCACCCTGCTGACGGATTGCGCGGGTCAGACGGCGGGTGTCGATGCCACCGATCGCGATGCGGCCGCGCTTGGACAGCCACTCGGTCAGGGTTTCAACGGAACGCCAGTTGCTGGGTTCGGTCGGGTCCCATTTTACAACCATACCCGCGGCAACCGGATCACCGGTTTCGTCGTCCTCGGGGGTGGCGCCGGTGTTCCCGATATGGGGGAAGGTAAAGGTCACGATCTGGCCCGCATAGGAGGGGTCAGTCATGATTTCCTGATAACCGGTCATGGCAGTGTTGAAGCACAGTTCTGCTTCGGTCACTCCGGTCGCGCCGAAGCCTTTGCCATAGAAAATGGTCCCGTCTGCAAGGGCCAGACAGGCGGTCGGGCGGGCAGGGGCGTGGGCGCTGCTGGGCATCGGCTCTCTCCTTGGGGACAAATCGGGCGAGACATAGGCCCGCAGGCGTCAGCGGTCAAGCAGAATGGGTCAAATTAGCGTCTATGCATGGCGCTAACGGCATAGGTAGACATAATCAGGTTGAGACCTTATATGGGCTCACTTGTGCAAAGCCCCTGGGATGGGAATGATTTAATGGAACTGCGTACAAAGATTGGCGCCGCACTCAAGGACGCCATGAAAGCAAAAGACGCCGCACGGCTGTCGACGCTGCGCCTGATCAATGCGGCCATCAAGGACCGCGAGATTGCGCTTCGTTTCGATGGCGAAGAAGCCGTGATCTCTGAAAGTGAAATTCAGGCGATTCTGGCCAAGATGGTCAAACAACGTCAGGAAAGCGCGAAAACCTACGAGGAAGGGGGCCGGCTCGATCTGGCTCAGTCCGAAGAGGCCGAAATCGTGATCATCGAAGAGTTTCTGCCCCGACAGCTCGATGAGGAAGAGACCAAGGCGGCGATCGATGCGGCGATTGCGGAAAGCGACGCGACTTCGATCCGCGATATGGGCAAGGTGATGGGCCTGCTCAAAGAGAAATACATGGGTCAGATGGACTTCGGTCAGGCTGGGCCCCAAGTGAAGGCCCGTCTGTCGGCCTGACCTGACTTATTTGAGGGATTTGCTGGGCAAATCCCTCATCGCCTCCGGCGCGGGGGTATTTTTGCCAAGATGGAGTTTAAGCGAGCGCGAAGTCCTGACGGATTCGTGCTAGCGTTTCGGGGTTAGTGACTTCGAAGCGTTTGGCAAAGCGCTGTTTGAAGCTGACGCGGCCGCGGCGGGCGCCGAAGTTTTCGCCGTGGTTTAGCAGATAGAGCGCTTTGGGGCCGCTGAGTGGTGTCAGGGGGCGGCCAGCGAGCTTTGCCAGATAGGGGAACATGCGGTGTTCGTGCTGGGTGGATTCAGCGATGCGGGCGGTTTCTGCCTGCGCTTCTGTGCCGAAGTCGAAGGCGAGGGCGGCGCAGCTGCCGCAGAGTTTCCAGAAGGGTTTGCGCAGGGGCTGCGCGGCGCTGGCAGGGGCGGCGAGGGCGATGCGGTTGTTGCCGACGTCGAACACATAGCCTTGGCTCATCAGGTAGCCGCCTGCGGCGCGACGGGTGTGCATTTCTTCGACCAATGCGGGATGCGCCAGATCGTCGGCGTCAAAGCTCATGGCGTAGCCTTGGGGGATGCCAAAAGTCGGGAGCGTTTCGGCTAGCTGACGCAGTTTCAGCCATTTGTCGTTGCCTTCGATCGGAGTGGTGAAGGGCACGAAGGTGATGCGTGCATCATCCGGTAGATCGGGGCTGCTTTGGCCGCAAATCAGGACGCGCCAGTTCGGATCTTTTTGAGCGATGAAGCTGTTCAGCGTGGCGGTCAGGCGTTGGCATACAGCGTCCCAGTCGCCCACATGATGGGGGCCCACCAGCGGGATCAGAAAGACCGAGGTCGGGCTTTCAGGGGCTCGTGCGGGTTTCAGGCTGCGTAGGGTCAGAGCCGCCCGTTCGGAAGCCTGAAGGTCGGAATTTTTGAGCAGCAGGTCAGGCCCAAACAGGCGCGCCGCGGTCAGCAGGCTGAAGCGGCGCATTTTCGGTGTGGCGGGAACCTGGGCCATGAACGGGCTTTCTATTGTTTGCGCGCTGCACGCGGAAGGGCGAGGAGGAGTTCTGAGTAGAGCTCTTTGCGCTCGTCTTCGCTCAGAAACGATCCGATCTCAACCTCTCTGCTGTTGCCTTTGAGCGTGACGTAGTTCGGAACGGGGCCGCCGCGGGGGTGCAGACTGACCTTGGCCCAGTAGATATTGCAGGTCCACGAACTGGTCTTGCCGGTCTTGTCGCGGTGCAACAGGTCCACGCGGTCGGGCCAGAGGGTCATCGTCTCTATCACGTCGCCGTCGCGGTAGCTGCGCTGAAGCAAGTACCACATCAGCCCCATTGCGATCAGAATGAATGGCAATAGCCCCCACATCACGGGCGAGCCTATCATGGCGATCAGCGGCAGCGCGATGAAGGCCGAGGTGATCGCAAAGAACGTCACGAACCCTTTGCGCGGCAAAGAGCGGTAAGGCCAGAGGTGCAGCTCGGCCAAGGGGCCGTCTGTCTCTGTCGGCGTTTCAGGCAGTTCTTTGACCCATTCGTAAGGCATCCGGACCTCAGGGAAATGGTGGCGACGAAAAAGGCCCGGACAATGTCCGGGCCTTCGAAAGGTTCGGGATGGAGCCCGGGATTAGTGGGCGTGGCCCTTGTCCCAGTCTTCCTGCTTCGGCAGCTGCTCGAAGGTGTGCTCGGGCGGCGGCGAGGGCAGGGTCCATTCCAGAGTATCCGCGTACTCGTTCCAGTAGTTCGCGCGGGTCTCTTTCTTGCCGTAGAACAGCGAGTAGAACATCACGCCAAAGAAGAACAGGAACGATGCGAAGGCGATGAACGCGCCGATTGACGAGATGGTGTTCCAGAAAGCGAACGCTTCGGGGTAGTCGATGTAGCGGCGGGGCATGCCCTGACGGCCCAGGAAGTGCTGGGGGAAGAAGGTCAGGTTTGCGCCGACGAACATCGCCCAGAAGTGCAGCTTGCCGGCCCACTCGGGGTACTGGCGACCGGTCACTTTGCCGAAGTAGTAGTAGATACCGGCAAAGATACAGAAGATCGCACCCAGCGACATCACGTAGTGGAAGTGAGCAACCACGTAGTAGGTGTCATGGTATGCGCGGTCCAGACCTGCTTGCGACAGGACAACGCCGGTCACGCCACCAACGGTGAACAGGAACAGGAAGCCCAGAGCCCACAGCATGGGGGTTTTGAACTCGATCGAGCCGCCCCACATGGTTGCCAGCCAGCTGAAGACCTTCACGCCGGTGGGAACCGCGATAACCATGGTGGCCATCATGAAGTACGACTGCTGACGGAGGCTCATGCCGACGGTGTACATGTGGTGAGCCCACACGACGAAGCCGAGAACACCGATCGCAACCATCGCGTAGACCATCGGCAGGTAGCCGAAGACGGGCTTGCGCGAGAAGGTGGCGATCACGTGGCTGATCAGACCAAAGCCGGGCAGGATGATGATGTACACTTCGGGGTGACCGAAGAACCACAGGATGTGCTGGTACAGGATCGGGTCGCCGCCGCCAGCAGGCTGGAAGAAGGCGGTGCCGAAGTTACGGTCGGTCAGCAGCATGGTGATCGCGCCGGCCAGAACGGGCAGCGACAGAAGGATCAGCCAAGCGGTGACGAACACGGACCATGCGAACAGCGGAACCTTGTGCAGGGTCATGCCGGGGGCGCGCATGTTCAGGAATGTGGTGATGATGTTGATCGCACCCAGGATCGACGAAGCACCCGAAACGTGAACCGCAAAGATTGCGAGGTCCATCGAGTAGCCTGCTTCGTTGGTCGATAGAGGCGCGTACAGAACCCAGCCAACACCCGAGCCCAGCTGGTCGTTACCGCCAGGAGACAGGAGCGACGCAACACCCAGCGCGGTACCGGCAACGTAGAGCCAGTAGCTGAGGTTGTTCAGGCGGGGGAACGCCATGTCCGGTGCACCGATCTGCAGCGGCATAAAGTAGTTGCCGAAGCCGCCGAACAGTGCCGGAATAACGACGAAGAACATCATGAGGATGCCGTGATAAGTGATCATCACGTTCCACAGGTGTCCGTTCGGGGTACAGGTTTCATCGCTTGCGAAGAAACGTGCGCCCTCAAGGCACATGTACTGAACGCCGGGATGCATCAGCTCCAGGCGCATATAAACGGTAAAGGCGACCGAGATCAGACCTACAAACGCCGCGGTAATGACGTAGAGGATCCCGATGTCCTTGTGGTTGGTCGACATGAACCACCGGGTAAAGAAACCCCGGTTGTCTTCATGCTCGTGGCCTTGAATGGCTGCGTCCGCCATACTCTTGCCTCCTGCTGGTTAGACTTAGGGCGCAGAGGTTACCCCGCGCCCGGATTCCATTCGGTTTTTAGATTGCGACTTTAACTTCGGCAATGCACGACTTTGACGCAGATCAAAAAAATGTGGCCAAAGGTGTGGTCACATGTCGCAGTCGCGGCTTATTCCACAACCGATGCGAGATAGGCGGCGATGTCTTCCGCGCTTTTGACGCGCTGCGCTGCCATTTTCGACTTGGCCGCAGAGTCGCCGGTGACGTCTTTCAGCCATGCGGTCGGGTCGGGCAGGTAGGCCTCAAGGGTTTCTACGTCCCAAACGGCGCCTTTTTCACCGGCGGTCACCAGATAGGAGCTGTATTTGTATCCGTCCAGAGTGCCTGCAGTGCGGCCCATCACACCATAGAGGTTCGGGCCAACGGTGCTTTTCGCGCCGTCTTCCAGCTTGTGGCAGGCTTTACACTTGCGGAATTCCTTTGCGCCCTTGTCGGCGTCGCCTTCGGCCAGCACGGGTGCGGCTAGGGCGAGAAGGGTTGCTGCTGCGGTAAGGATGGTCTTCATGTCTCTTCCCTTTACGTTGCTTAAAATAGAACAAAGCACACTTCCCCCCAGAGTTGCCACTCATATCGTGGAAAGCAAATGCGACCTTTCGCTTAGTTGCTTTCCAGTGGGGGAAACTTGTCTTCAAACGTACGTTGTAGGGCGACGTCCAGATCATCCATTGTGACAGGAAGTCCCAGGTCCACCAGACTGGTCACCCCATGTTCGCGGATGCCGCAGGGGACGATGCCGCCGAAATGGCTCAGGTCCGGCTCGACGTTGATCGAAATCCCGTGAAAGCTCACCCACTTGCGCAGGCGAATGCCGATGGCGGCGATCTTGTCCTCGGGCTTGGCACCTGTGGCGGTCAGCGGTTTGTCATCCCGCGTGACCCAGACGCCCACGCGCCCCTCGCGGATTTCGCCCTTGATGTTGAACTCGTCAAGCGTGGCGATCACCCATTCTTCAAGGTCTTTGACAAAGGCCCGCACGTCATGGCCGCGTTTGGCCACATTCAGCATGACATAGGCCACGCGTTGGCCCGGTCCGTGGTAGGTGTACTGACCGCCGCGCTTGGTTGGATAGACGGGAAAACGGTCGGGATCGGTTAGGTCTTCGATCTTGGCCGAGGTGCCAGCAGTGTAGAGCGGGGGATGCTCCACCAGCCAGATCAATTCGTCCGCTTCGCCAGCCGCGATCTGGGCCGCACGCGCTTCCATAAAGGCTTCGGCCTCTCGGTAATCAGTGAGACCTTCTGAAATTTTCCACTCGACCAAATGTGCTCTCCGGATCGGTGCGGGCGTTAACCCTGTTTTAAGTTTCGGACGGCGTGCGGTCTTCCGGACTTTGTCCAAGATGTGATTCGCGGCATACTAATCCCATGAATGTGACGCGTCGAACCAATACCTTGTTTTTCTTCAACCGCTTGCGTCCGAATCTCGCGGAGATTTGATCTCGGGATCGGTTTTCCAGATCGGATGCTGGCTCTTACCGGAGGGCCAGACATGGCAAAGTACTCCCTCGCTGCTGGCGTGATCGCCGGAGCCGTCTCCTTGTCTCTTGCAACCAACGCGCTGGCTGACGACAGCTTTGCACGCGGGCTTGTCGGTGGCATCATCGGCGGAGCGATCGCGAACAGTGTCGCCAACTCCAAGCAGCGCACGACAACGACCCAGAAAACCTATGTCAAACCGCGATCGAGCGGGATTTCATCCGCACAGCGGGAATCGAACCGCGAGGTGCAGCGCGCACTGAACCACTTTGGCTTTGCGGCAGGGACTCCGGATGGTGTGCTGGGCTCAAAGTCGCGCTCGGCTGTCTCGCAATACCAAGCGTTACTGTCGTTTCCGGTGGATGGCACGCTCAACGACATAGAGCGCAGCATTCTGACAACGGCCTACCAGCGTGCGATGATGGGCGGTCAGTATGTGACCCAAACCGTCTCGACGCACCCGATGGGCATGCGCGGTCTGTTGATCAAACAAAAAGACGAGGCTCTTGGCGTTGGTGGTACCACCCAAATGTCGGGCAATTACGGGGGCTTGCCGCCCGAAGTTGCGCAGGCCGTAGACGAGATTGCACGCAATTCCGGTGTCGAAGGCACGGCCCTGATGCAGCGCGCGGGCTTTATCCAACTTGCCGATATGAACATGGACGGCAAGACCGACTACCTGCTGGACACCTCCAAGAGCGGATCGCAATTCTGGTGTAGTGCCCAAAGCTGTATCGCCCGCGTCTTTGCGTCGACACCGACCGGCTACCGGCAAAATGACTTCCAAGTGCCAAGCGAGACCCAGATCATCCCTGCATCGTTCACCTGCCAGCAAAGCTCTTGTATGCTGTCCAGCACCGCTGTTGCGGCAGTCGCGCCCGCAGCACCAGCCATTCCCGAAGAGAGCCTACCTGACACCGAACTGGCGGCGACCAAAGGTCCAGCAGTGCCCTCGTTCCTGGGCGGCGCACCGCAAACCGCAGCGTCAGCTTCGTTGGCATCCTTTTGTTCCAAGATCAATTTGGTCACCGCTTCAAACGGCGGTTTCATGACCGAAGCAGCCATGACCGATCCAGCGCAAGCCCTTGGCGAACAGTTCTGTCTGGCGCGAAGCTATGCAATCGATGAAGGCGAGACGATGCTGTCCAAGATCACCGGCTTCACGGTGGAACAGGTTGAGGCGCAGTGCAAAGACTTCGCGGCGCTGATGAAAACCGGTGTGACCGCGATTCCCGTCCAGCCGCGTGTCGAAACCATCGCGGCCGCTGCTACTCCGCTTGCGGACATGGGGCTGCCACAGGATCAAGTGCTGAATATCGGTAAAATCTGTCTTTCTGTCGGATATCGCAAGGACGATATGGATGTGGCGATTGCATCTGCTCTGGCGATCGCAGGCACAGGCAATGCGGCCTATGAGGAATTGCTCGGGCACCATCTTGTAACGGGAATCGGGATGTCTTCGCGCCCTGATTTGGCGAAGGAATGGTATGGCTCGGCGGTAAGCAGCTTGGACGGTGGCGCAAAGCCCGCATTCCAGCCCGGCCAACCTGAACGGATCGGCGTTATTCGCAAGGCGTCGATGCAGCTTGGTCAGCCGACACCAGCACCAGCCGCGAGTGGGCTAGGGGCCTTTGGGGCGATGGCGAGCCAAGCCTCTGTGCCGAACTGATTTCCTGAAAACTTATAGGGACGGGCGCGAGAAATTCGCGCCCGTTTCTTTTTGAAAAAATTCTCGCATCTTCCCAAAAATCCGCTTTTCTTCTGTCGCGCGGTTCGCTAAACACCGCGCACCAAGTCAAGACAGTGCGGTCGTGGCGGAATTGGTAGACGCGCAGCGTTGAGGTCGCTGTGGGGTAACTCCCGTGGAAGTTCGAGTCTTCTCGACCGCACCATCTCTCTTCTGAGAGTTGATCGAATTGCAAGATCACAAGCCTGTATTTGCGATTAGACCGGTGTTTCTTTACCGAACAGTCAAATAACGTCGTCGCACACTATGACGAGCCATCCGACTTTCGATCAGGAATTCCATGAACGACATTTCCGGGCACGCACCGCTCAGAGCCACCTCTATTGCTGCGACGCTTGAGGCAGAAATCATCACCGGTCAGATCACGGGCGGCACCAAGCTCGAGGAACAAAGTCTCGGGGACAGATTCGGGGTGTCTCGGACACCGGTCCGTGAAGCGCTCCACTTGTTGGCAGCACGCGCCTTGGTCGAGAGAATTCCCTATCGCGGCGTGATCGTCACCGATTTGGACAAAGCGCGGATCGAACAAATGTTCGAAGCAATGGCCGAGACCGAAGCCATGTGCGGACGCTACGCCGCCGAGAGAATGTCGATTGGCGAACGGGGGGCATTGCAGACCGCGCACGAGAGAATGCGCACGCTCGCGACGAATGGCGACTTTGCTGCATACAAAGAGGTGAACGCCGAGTTTCATAACTTGATATATGCGGGCTCTCACAATGCGGACATCATCGCCATGGCGGAGACCATGTGGCAGAAGCTCGCGCCGTTTCGCAGATCGCAACTGGCCACTGCGGAACGGATTGCGCAGTCATGTCTGGAACACGATGCAATTGTCAGCGCGATTGTGGACCGGGACAAGAGCGGAGCGGATCTCGCGTTGCGCCGTCATTTGCTCGGGGCCGCGCAGGAATGCCTGGCGAAGATGCGCTAACGCTCGCCAGTGCGCATTAGGTCGGCTAGCGTGATCCACAACATTTGGGGAGAGCGCAATGTCGGTGGGAATCAAAGAGCTGTTGGATGAGGCGCGGCGAGAGGTCACGTCGCTAGGTATTCAGGACGCCGAAGCGAGGCGACAGGATGCTGATACCGTGTTCATCGACATCCGCGATGTGCGCGAATTGCAGCGGGACGGGATGGTAACTGGTGCGCGCCACGCTCCGCGCGGCATGCTGGAATTCTGGATTGATCCCGACAGCCCCTATCACAAACCCTATTTCGCCGAGGACAAGATCTTCGTGTTCTATTGCGCCTCTGGCTGGCGGTCGCTGTTGGCCGCGCAGGTGGCGCAGCGCATGGGGCTGCGCTGTGCGTCGATGGAAGGGGGCTTTGGCGCTTGGCGCGAGGCGGGCTTGCCCACCGAGACCCGCGATTAAGGCAGGATCGAGAGCCAACCCCAGACGGTGATGATCGATCCGGCGGTCGCCAGCAACACAGCCGAGGCGGCGACGCGCCGCGCTCGTCCATACATATTGGCGAACAGGTAGGCGTTCACGCCAGGTGCCATGGAGGCGGTCAGGATCAGCGAACGGGTTTGATCCACGTTCAGGTTTTGCATGTGGCCAAGGGTCCACGAAATCGTCGGGTGCACCACCAGCGAGACCACGCAGACAAAGGCAATCGTCTTGAGGTCACCCTCGGGGCGATAACGGTAGAGCACGCCGCCTAGGCCAAACAGCGCGACTGGAATGGCCGAACGGATCATCATGTCAATCGCATCGTCCAGCGGCTGGGGCAAGTTCAGGCCCGTCAGGTTCACGACCAACCCCGTGCTAATGCCAAGGATCAGCGGGTTGCGGAACATCGCCTTAAGCACTTTGGGGATGATCGTTGCGGGGCCTGCGCCTTGGGCGCGCACAATCTCCATCGCGGTGATGCCAAGGCCGTAGCAGAAGGGCGAGTGCATCGCGATGATCGCGTAGTTGTTGGTCAGAGCCGCTTCACCATACGCGCGCTCGGTGATCGGAATCCCGAGTAGGAGCGAGTTCGAAAACAGGCAGCAGAACCCGATTGCAACCGAGTCCTCCCAATCCCGCTTGAAAACATAGCGCGCGGCAAAAAGCCCGAGGATGAACCCTCCGACAGCGCCACCGTAAAAACTGCTCAGAAGGCTGAAATCGAAGTTTGCCTTAAGGTCCAGTTGCGAGATGCCGCGAAACAGGAGGCAGGGCACCGCAAAGTTCTGGGCAAAGCGCATAACCCCGTCGACGGCACTGTCCGAGAATAGCTTGCGCCAGGTGACCAGATACCCGAAGCCAATGACGATAAAAACGGGGACAATGACTTCGAGAAGGATTTGCATTTAATCTGGATACCTTAGGACCATACCATCATAGGCAGGGGATACATGGTCCGGGGTCTCTGCATCAACGTCTGCGTAATCAAGATCGATATGCATATTCGTCAATACGGCTGTGCGCGGTTTCACTTTTTCGATCCATTCCAGCGCTTTGGCAAGGTGCGCGTGGGTCGGATGAGGTTTGCGGCGCAGGGCGTCCACGATCCAGCATTCCAGACCCTCGAGCGCGGGCCACGCATCATCATAAATCTCTGAAACATCAGGTAGGTATGCGATGTCCTTAATGCGAAATCCAAGGGCGTCGATGCTGCCGTGTTCGACCTTGAATGGGGTCAGGGTGATGTCCCCGCCTTCGCCGGAAATGGTGACCGGCCCCCTGATCGTGTGCATGTTCAGGATCGACGGGTAAGGCGATCCCTCGGGCTGCACAAATGCATAGCTAAAGCGGGTCAGGAGGCTGTCTTGGGTGTCACCATCGGCCCAGACGTCCAACTGGCGGCCGATGTTGAAGACCACTTGGCGCAGGTCGTCGATCCCGTGCGTGTGGTCCGCATGGGCGTGGGTGTAGACCACGCCGTCCAAGGTGCCTGCACCTGAGCTGACCAGTTGCGCGCGCATGTCGGGGGTCGTATCGATCAGAACGCGGGTAATGCCGTAATCCGTCTCGCGCTCGACCAACAGCGAGCAGCGGCGGCGGACGTTCTTGGGGTTTTCGGGGTCACACTCGCCCCAATGTCCGCCTATGCGTGGCACGCCGCCGGACGATCCGCAGCCCAGAATGGTAAAGCGCAGCTCGGCCATTTACGTGGCCTCTTGATAGGCCACGACCTTGGAGAACAGGCGCTCGAAGTTGGCTTGGGTGGCGGCGGCAAATTCTTCGTAGCTGATGCCAAACGCTTCGGCACCCTTTTGCGCGGTGTGCACGGTATAGGACGGCTCGTTGCGCTTGCCGCGATAGGGCGGCGGGGCCAGATAGGGACTGTCGGTTTCCACCAGGATGCGGTCCAGCGGCGCGGCGGCAAAGATGTCGCGCAGCTCTTGGCTCTTGGGGAAGGCGGCAATGCCGGACATGGACAGATAAAAGCCCAAATCCAGTGCCGCACGGCCCAGTTCCGCAGAGCTGGAGAAGCAGTGCATCACGCAATTATAAGCACCGTTCTTGTATTCTTCGGTCAGGATGCGCGCCATATCCTCGTCCGCGGAACGGGCGTGGATGATCAGGGGCAGGCCGCTCTCACGGGCCGCAGCGATGTGGATGCGCAGGCTGTCCTGCTGCACCTGCGCGCTCTCGGCGGTGTAGTAGTAGTCCAGACCAGTCTCGCCAATGCCCACCATTTTCGGGTGTTTGGTCAAAGCCAGCAGGTCGTCCACAGACACGGGCGGGTGTTCTGCCGCGCTCATGGGGTGGACGCCAAAGGTGTAGAACACCTGCGCATAGGTTTCGGCAATCTGGCGCACGCGCGGCTCGTTCTCGAGTTTCGTGCAAATCGACACCATCCGAGTGACCCCGGCCCCAAGGGCGCGTTCGACGATCTGATCCAGTTCGCCGTCGAAATCGGGGAAATCCAGATGGCAGTGACTGTCGGTGATTTCTGCTTTAGCGCTCATGCTCCACCCGCTGCCGTTCTGTTCATATGAAACAGCGTATCTAGGATGAGCGCGGAAGGGTCAAGGTTCACCGCCCGTCCGTGACGGAAACGTGCCAGCATGTCCTGTGACTGATCCGCCCATTTGCGCGCTGCCCATGCATCGGGCGCGAGTTTATCGAAAACCTGCGTTTCATGTCCCGTGGCCGGCATGGGGGCCGGAACCCCAAGGCTGCCTTGGCGCGCCATGCGGGCGATGGCCAGATCGAGCAGGGTTTCGAACAGTTCGAGTTTGGCGTCGTTGCCACGGGCGGCCAAATGGTCGGCCAGTTTGATCGCTTGGGGCTGATCAAGACGCGGCATGGTGCCCATCAGGCTGATCAGTTGTTCATAGAGTTTCAGCCCGTCCAGCCGGATCAAGCGCATCGCTCCGCCAACAGATCCACCGGACAGGGTGGCGAGTGCGGCGGCTTCGTCTTCGGGCTCGGCGCCAGCTTGGGACAGGGCGGTGGACATATCGGGCGCAGTCAGGGGACGCAGGCGCAATTCGCGGCAGCGCGAGCGGATGGTCGGCAATAGCCGCGAGGGCTGGTGCGAGACCAAGAGGATCGTGGTGCGGGCAGGGGGCTCCTCGAGCATTTTGAGGATCGCGTTGGCGGCCTGCACGTTCATTTCGTCGGCAGCATCGACAATCACCACGCGGCGGCGGCCATCCACGGCGGACATGCCAAAGAACCCATGCAGTTTCCGCACCTCGTCCACGGTGATCATGGACTTTAGCTTCTTGGTTTTGTCGTTCCAGCCGCGACGCAACAGGAAGAGGCCCGGTTCGGACAGGGCGACCACCTGCTGTGCGACAGGGTGGTCAGGGGACACGCGCATGGTTGTCGGTGGGGGCGGCGCGCCAAAGAGCCCGCCATCATCATCCAGAGGCTGGGACAGCAGGAACTTCGCGATCTGCCACGCGAATGTGGCCTTGCCGACCCCTTGGGGTCCACTGATCAGCCAGCCATGGTGCAGACGCCCGCTGTTGAACGCATCTAGGAATGCCTGCTCGGCTTCGGGGTGGCCAATCAGGGTCTCGGTTTCGCGCGGGTGCGGGGCGCCTTCGACGCGGTCCGCCTCTGGGATCAGGTCGTCTTCGGGAACCTCGACCGCTCTCATGGGCGGGCCTCGTCATAGAGGGCGCGGATGTCGGCGCTGACGGCTTCAATCGGTTGGTCGCCGTTGACGACGCGGAAGCGGTCCGGAAATTCGGCGGCGAGCGCCAGAAACCCGTCGCGCATCTTTTGCTGTAGCTCGACGCCCATGCTTTCGAAACGCTCTTCGGCCCCTTGGCGGCCCAAGGCGCGGCTCAGACCCACTTCGGGCGGCATGTCCACGAGGATCGTCAAGTCCGGCTCGCGCCCGATCATTAGGTCGTGCAAGGTGTCGACTTTGGCGCGCAGGTCACCACGGCTCAGACCCTGATACATGCGGGTGCTGTCGGCAAAGCGGTCGCAGATCACGGTCGCGCCTCGTTCCGTCGCGGGATTAATGACCCGTTCCCAATGGTCGCGGCGGGCGGCGGTAAAGAGCAGCAGCTCTGTTTCGGCGCTCCAGCGGTCTTTGTCGCCTTGCAGCACAAGGGCGCGGATTTCCTCGGCCCCTGCGCTGCCGCCGGGCTCGCGGGTCAGGATGACCTCTTGTCCATCGGCCTGCAGAGCTTCGGCCAAAAGACGGGCCTGAGTGGATTTCCCAGACCCGTCAATGCCTTCGAAGGTGACGAAGAGCCCCTTCGGGGCAGCAGTCTGTGCCATCAGTTCGCGGCAGCCTCGGCTTGTTCATTGAGCTTGCGCAGTAAAACCTGCGCGGCGGTGCGGACGCGGCCGACAAAACCGGCGCGAGCAACACTACGATCCGCGACCAAGGGCAGGCGGCGTTCGGGCAGACCTTCGGGGTGCAGGACCAGTTCGGCCAGTTGCTGGCCCTTGGTGATCGGCGCCTCGACGGGGCTGTCGTAGATGACTTCTGCAGGGATTTCATTGCCCGCAAGGACGGGCAGCAGCAAAAGCACGTCCTCACGCGGTACGAGGTTAACGCTAGTTTCGTTGCCCATCCATACCTTGGCTGTGGCCAAAGGGACCGCGGGCTCCGAAATGTGACGCTCTGCAAACTGGCGGAAGGCCCAAGTGGCCACACGCTCGGCTTCTTCGGCACGCGCTTGCTGGGAGGCCAGACCGCTCATGGCGAAAATCACGCGGCGCTCGCCCTGTTTTGCTGACCCGACCAGACCATAACCCGACTCTTCGGTATGGCCGGTTTTCAAGCCATCCGCGCCGATGTTCAAACGGAGCAGCGGGTTGCGGTTGCGGGTGTTCTGCGGTGCACGTCCATCGAACGCGAATTCCTTTTGCGCGAACAGGGGGTAGTACTGCGGGAAGTCCTGCATCAGGCGATCCGCCAGAACCACCAGATCCTTCATGCTCATGCGGTGACCGGGGGCAGGCCAGCCATTCGAGTTAGCAAAGGTCGAGTTTTCAAGGCCGATCTGTTTGCCCCGCTCGGTCATCATGCGGGCAAAGCCAGCCTCGGTCCCATCGGGGGACAGCGCTTCTGCCAGCACGGCGCAAGCGTCGTTGCCGGACAGCACGATCACACCGCGGATCAGATCCTCGACCGCGACACGGTCGGTGGTGTCCAGAAACATGGTCGAGCCGCCATAGCTCATGGCATGTTCAGACACTGGCAGTCGTTCGTTCAGGGTGAGGCGCCCGTCACCAAGCGCCTCGAAGGTCATGTAAAGCGTCATCAGCTTGGACATGGACGCCGGAGGCAGGGCCTGATCGGCATTCTTGGCCAGCAGCACGGTCCCTGTCGTCTGGTCAAAGACATAGGCCGCCCGCGCCTGCGTATCGAACGCAAAGGCGGGCAGGGCGGTTGAGGCCACAAGGGCTGCTATCATCAGCAGATTACGCATTACAATTTCCTCTGGTCGGAGGTCAGTCTGTTACAGAATAGGCGTCCGCAAATCCGGCCGCTTTCACTTTGCTGAGAGTTTCGGCACGTTCCGCTGCGGTCATGGCAGGGCCCACAACGACGCGCCAGAAGGTTTTGCCCTTGATCGAGGATTGGTTGACCTCGGTCGCAAGGCCCAGATTGCGCATTTGCTCGGCCGTGCGGTTCGCATTGGCCTGAATGCTGAAAATCCCGATCTGGACATAGGGCTTGCTCAGGGTGCTCTGGGCAGGCGCAGGTGCGGCAGGTGCCGCGGGAGCAGGCGCATCGATTGCCGCCGAAGCCGCTTCGATCGGATCAAGCGCGGTGGTCTCGACGCTCTCGGGTGCACTGATCTCTTCGGGCGCCGGATCGGTGATCACCGCTACAGCTTCGTCACTCGCGGTTTCCTCGCGGCGCAGCGCGGTGACCGTGATGTCAGCAGGAGCACCAGCCAGCATACCCAAAGCCTCTGCCGCGTCGGACGAAACTTCGATCCGCGGACCCGGGTTTGTGCGCTCGCGGCGGAACAAGGCGCCAATCACAAAGGACCCATTGCTTTCGTTGCGGATGATCACGCGTTCAGGCTCTTTGACATCAGGGTGTGCAACCCAGACGCCGCCAAGGGAGGGACGGCCGTCCCATAGGCCTTTTTCACTGACCTGAAAGACGTCAGGCGCCTCGACGTCCCGCTCGATGCGACGCGACGTCTGCGCGCTGGATACGGTCGCAGCGCCGTCTTCTTTCTTTGCCAGAGGGTTGATACCCTCCATACAGCCGGCCACGAGCAAAAGCGCCGCGATCCCCACCAAGGTTCGTGTCATCGTAAAACGAGCCATTCAGAACTGCCCTCTGCCTGCGACGTCTTTGCGCGCCGCCCTTTTTGTTAACGCTTGGCGCTGAGCCAAGCCAAATCTGGCGCAACTGTAATGAATGCCTTCGGACTTGGGAAGTCTCGCGGGCACGATGAGCATAATTTCACCAAGCGATTGTCGCGTAACAGGTCTTTTCGAATCGAGATCTTCATTGTAACCCGACCGGACCACGGAGGTTTGGCAGAGTGGTCGATTGCGGCGGTCTTGAAAACCGTTGGGCGTGAGAGCGTCCCCAGGGTTCGAATCCCTGAGCCTCCGCCACTTGCCCCCGCGAAAGCGTTCTCCCGATCCGGCTGCGGCCGGGTTTTTCCGTTGTTTTCGAGGGTTATGCGGGAGAGGCTGAGCACCGGCCCCGGCGCAAAGTGGCCCGGAAACGGTCTCTCAGGGCCCATATTCTCCGGACCTCATGACTGCGCGAATTTGGTGAACAGCTTACAACTGAATGAAATTGCTTCCTTTTTCCGAAGATGCGGCTGAACACTTCGACACCGGTGGCGTTCGCAAGGTGGAACCAACGTCGAACTTATGACTGCAGGAATGCTAGGTGACCTCGTCGACTTTCCAGACGATTAGGTCGCTGGCGTCCGGCACGCGGGCGTTCTTGTTGCGCGTCTTCCAGGTAGGCTCGATGAGGCTCAGCTTCGCCAGCTCTACGATCTGCTTCTTGATTTCTGGCGGTGAGACATAGTGCTTCTCCATGACGGTTGCGGCAAATCTCTCAAAAGTTCTGGGCGCATCCTTTGTGCGCCGGGCGAGCTCGGTCACGAGCGCCGGAAGGTCTTCGAGGTGCCTGCTTCTCATGGAGCCGTATGGCCCCGGGGAGTGCTCCTCGTCGTCGAACATACTGAGCTGGCCGCGCGCCCGCCGGTCCTGCACCTTCCACT
Organism: Alphaproteobacteria bacterium; assembly: GCA_030433335.1. GTDB lineage: Bacteria > Pseudomonadota > Alphaproteobacteria > Rhodobacterales > Rhodobacteraceae > Donghicola. The sequence goes on from JAUILL010000013.1 coordinate 80,435, forward strand.
CATGGTCCGGTAGCGCCTTCTTCTCTACTTCCCTGAGCACAAACACGCCGTCAGGAGCTGAGGTGCCGTAGACCATGCTGAAATGCAGGCGCCGCTTCTCGACCATCTCGATCGGCGAGTGGCAAGCGTAGGCGAAGCGCAGTTCCGTCTTGAACATTCGGAGCACAGCCGCCCGGATATCCTGCGCCGGCAGCTCCCGGCCCGCAAGTTCGGCGGCAATATCGTCTCCAACAATGGCCTGTAGCCAACGCTCTCGGTCTTCAGATGGGTGGTAAAGGTGGCGCTGGATGTGTTCGTGCATGAAGTTCAGTATCAGCTCGCATCGCCGCTGGCATATGGTCTTGAGGGCGTCGAGCGGATAACCGGTCCACCCCGTCGGATCCACGAAGATGAGGCGGAAAGGATGGGTCGCGAGGCGGTCAATCCGGGGCGCGTTGTCCTCGAAGCTGCCAGTGAGCGCGTGGATTTCGACATGCGGGAATTCTGGGCGAACGCGCTCGACGAATTCCGCTAGGTCCTGCGCCGCAACGGAGTCCTTCTCGTTGAAGATGCACCTTACCTTTGCCTCTTTGCCCTGTTCTGAGAGGTTGGCGGCGACGGTGTTCAGTGTGTCGAGGGCGATGCCGAAAGATGTGTCGCGAAACTTCGTCCTGTCCTTGTTCTCCCATGGACCGGAAAAGCCATCGATGAAATCGACAGCGCCATATCCATGAAGGATCTTGTAGGCGAAACGTTCAAGGTACCGTCGAAGCAAGTCGTGCTTCGCTTTCGTTTGCTCCCGCTCATCGTATAATAACTCGTCCAACAATCTGACCCGTTTTCCAAAATGGCGGCAGTTCAAAGCTATATCGCGATCTGTGGTAACCCATCGTGCGTTTCGCCGTCCAGCGCCCGGCCAGCGAGCTTCTTGCCGAGCCGTATCATCGGCGTCCCGTCCTGAGCGTGCTCGAGCCGCTTCCGAGCAAGGTTTTCGCCATCACCGGGCGCCCAATCGCCCCATTGTTTAAAGTGAAATGCAACCTCGGCCTCCATGCATTGGAGATGGATATTGCGGAACCAGGTCGGGCTCGCGGGGCGCGCCCTCGGCCCGCTCTCGCCGCCGGTTATTACCCAGTGTAGGCTAGGCAGGTAAGATGTGAGGTCGAGATCGCCCAAGAGCGGTTCCGCTGAGATGAACCGCACGACAGCCGGCGTGTTCACGAGATGCGGAAGGTTCTCGTCCGCGCGCGTCTGAAGCTCGACGGTAGTGCCAAGCCACACATTCGGCCAGCCAAGCCCCCAATTTTCCGGCAGGAAACGTAGGATGTTCTCCGGCCGCTTCGTTAGCAGGAGCCAGTCGAGGTTCGGTGTCTCGGCGATTAGCCCCCAGAGCCGCGTCCGGCTTTCAACTAGGTCCGGGCGATCCTCGAAGACGTCAGCCATGGACGCGCAGAAAACCCGCTCGCGCCGGCCCGTCCCCTCAAGCCTGCGGTTCCACTTTGCCGGTTCCGCCCAATGAGCGTCACCAAAGAAGCGCCGCGGCGCATTGATACCCCAGACGCTTTGGCCGGTCCGTTTTGCCCAAGCCTCAGCGTAGCAATTCTTGCAGGCTTCGGAGACTTTTACGCACCCCCACCACGGATTAAAGGTGTGATGCGTCCATTCGATTTTGCTGCGCTCTCCCATACAGTGCTCCCTAGCCTCCACAAAAAGATTCGCACGTGCGGCGCTTATTGGCAAACTTTTCCAATCGGCGCTCTACTTCTTGAAATCATGGCGAACTCTTCGCTGCGCCATTGCTTGCTCCCGCTACTGAGTGTCTCGGTAGGCCAGTTCGTTCCGAGCGAGTCTCAAGATACCTTCGACGCATTCATAGCGTTTGGTTTCAAACCAAATCCCCGTCAGGCCGAGGCTCGCCAGGAAGGCGTTCCGGTCCCTCAGTTCCTCAAGGCTTTCTGGGCAAGACTCGACAACGAAATGTTGCGGGAGGTCGTCGCCGTGGTGGCTCGCCTTGATCGCTTTGAAGACCTGAATTGTCCGGTCGTTATGCAGACTGCAGCCGAGGAACAGCAGGCTGTTGTTGCGAAAATAGTAGTCGAGTAATTTCGGAATCGGCAGAGAAAGATCAATGTCATCTGCACCATAGGCAGCGTCGTACTGATCTTTGCTCAGGACGCAGTGGCCCGGCCGACGAATGTCGCCGTGTAGCTTGACCACGGTTGTCTTTTCCGCGTCAGGGAAGTCTGTTGCGTTCTCCCCTGTGATGATCTGAACAGGTTCCGGATTGCCCGTTTCGAAGGCTTGTTCGATCAATCGGTCGTAGTTCGTCGTAACCACCGTATCCGAGAAGAGCTCTGCCAGCCGAAAGACAACGTCCGGTATTGTGCCGTTGCGGTCAAACTCGTCGCGAATGTCCTGCACGAACACGTCTCGCCCACGCAGGGCTACAATTTGCTCGATGACGCTCTCGTACTGGCCTTCCTTGAGCAGTTCCTTAACGGCTTCGCGTTCCAGGCCGGCCGTTTCTGCCTGGTGCCACAAGTGCCCCTCCCAGGATGAGAAACCACCGGGCACGGAAAGCCCTGCGCCAACGAAGGGAAGTGTGTCCTTTGTCGCCAAACGGCCCAAGAGTTGATCGAAGCGACGCTGGTTCAGTTCGAACCAGTGGTTGTCCTTACCCTCGGCAGGAAAGGTGTCCGCGAAGAACTGCTCGCACAGGACTTCGTGCCGCCTTTCCTTTCTGTATTCCCGGAACGCCTGGTCATAGGCTTCGCGGTCTCCGGCAAAGAACGCCTTGCTGGGATCGGTAAGTTTGGCAAGCCCGAATTCGTTCCGGATTTTTTCTCCATCGTCGCTGTTCAGCCACTCGTTGAAGTCAGAGAATTTCTCGAAATGCCCATGCTGGTCTTCGTCGCACCAACTCATCTTATGAATAGTCATGCGCGCGCCCTGCCGAGGTGTCTTGCCAGGGTGTAAAAACACCAATGGTTTTTTGCGGACCTCATGATCAAGCAGCTCGTTCGACTAGCGTATCAGACAACGCCTTTTGAAGGCCTTGTGCGATCTGAACCCTCGTCTTGACCTCATCGCACAAAGCGACGAGGCGATGGACGCGGTCGACAATTCGCGCTTGCTCCGCTTTGGGCGGAACAGGAACCAATAGGGTCTCGACACCGCCGACCCTCAAATGCTCGACAGTCATTCCCAACGGCTTGTCTTGAACACGGTCCATCAGGTCTGGGGCAAGAAATGTGATGAGCAAGTAATCCTTGTTTATCGTGTCGGGGACCAACCTTGCGAGCATCATTCTTTGGCCCAAACACAGTCGTTCACCCTCTGGTATCAGGCAGGCTTCGCCCATGGGTGCTTCTCGCGTAATCAATAGGTCGCCGGGCTCGGGCTTCGCGCGAAGGCTCCAGGCCTCGAACGTTTTTTCGTCGACGTATTTTTGATCTGTGTCGTTCAAACGGCCATTTCGGACGTTGGTGGTACGGATCAGGCGCACGCCGTCTTCTGAATAAGGTGCGGTTTTGTTCTTGCAGTCGATCACCATCAGGCTCGCCTGCATGAGCGTTGCCCATTCCCACCCCGGTGGAATTTCCGGCAATTCTTCAGGGACGGTCTGTTTTTCCGATTTCTTGATCTGGGTTTTGGCTTCTTTTTCGTTTGGGTACCCCGCCTCCAAAAGTTCCAACCGGCGGTCGGCCACTTCCTGAAGGAGATGTTGTGCCGACACCTCATCGGGAACTTGCGCCACGAGTTTTCCCTTTACCGCAAGGAGGTAGATCGTCTGACGAAGCTTTTCGACGCTCTCTTCAGTCGTGAACAGAGCGTCGAAGTTGGCTTCTAGGCGGGCCCAGTTCTGGGCGAGGTCTTCGGGGGTTTGGCTGTTTGTGAGGGCCGCAAGGCAGGTTTCGACGAGGGTCTGGTGCGCCTTGAGGCTGCCTTCGGCTTGCGCCTCCAACATATCGCAAAGCGCCATCAGCTCATCCACTTTGGCCACGATGCGGTGCTGTTCAGCGGTTGGAGGAAGTGCGATTGGAGTGTCAGCGAAATACCACCGCGGCACACGTTTCTGACCCGCGGAACCGGTCATAACGGCCTTTCCATTCTCCAAAAATGAAGGAGCCTTCAGGTGAAGTAGGATAAATCTTGGAACGATTTCGTTGGAATAGGGTCTGGCGACATGAAGTTCGGTCGTACCCGCTCCAACGCCCTGGTGCAAATTCGAGAATACCGCCGCTTTGCTGTTTTCAAAACAGGGCGTGATCTTTGCCAAGGCGATATCACCATCAGCAAAGTGCGTGTATGACTTCTTGATCTCGCCCCAACGCCTTTCGGCATGACCATGTTCGCCAGTGTGGCTTGTATGGATATCCGGCATCGGGACAAATGACACGACAGCACTGTCTTCAACATCGTTGCGCGGACTGATTTCAGCCAATGAGCTGAGGCGTGTCCATGCCCACCCATTTGGCAGCAGGAACCGGAATTCTTCCTCTGCAACTGGTGTGATTCCCTTTTGATTTTTGACTTTCTTTTGCTTCACAAGGTCTAGGCGGGATTGCTCGATGGCCTCGAGCAAATCGGTCGAATTACCTTCTGCAGGATCTTGGGGCACCAGTTTGCCTTGCACCGCAAGTTCCAAGACCAGGTCCCGCAACTTCTTGATGCCGTAGAGGCTGATCCCTCCACCATTACCGCGCCTGGCACCGGACTTCTTCTCGATGGCAGAGGTCCAGATGTCCAAATGATCGGTGATCAGCTGACTTACGTCCGTCATGCGCGCGCCCCGTTCAGTGCGTCGGACAAGATCGTCTTCAGTTGGTCGCGAAGCGCCTGGATTTCATTTTGCGTGGTAGCGAAGTTTTCCAGCAGTTCGTCCGGGTCGTGATTGATCGCATCGCCAACGTGCGGGTTCTTCAGGTCGAAATTGTAACCCCGCGCCGCGAGATCTTCGGCGCTGATCTTCCACGCCTGATCGGTCTCGACACGCGCTTGGAACCCATCCGTCTCATCGCCCCACCAGTCGATCTCTGTCTGGAATTCCTCAAACTTCATCGGCTTGGTTTTGTTGTAGCTAGTCACGCCCTCTGGATATGGGTGCTCGTAGAACCAGACATCCTTGGTCGGCGTACCTTTGGTGAAGAACAAGATGTTAGTCTTAATGCCGGTATAGGGAGCAAAGACACCGTTTGGCAGGCGAACGATGGTGTGCAGGTTCGCCTCTTCCAGAAGGGCCTGTTTGAGCCGTGATTTCATCCCCTCGCCAAAGAAGAACCCGTCCGGCAAGACGACAGCGGCCCGTCCGTTTTTTTTCAGGAGCCGCAGGATCAGCGCCATGAACAAATCGGCCGTTTCGCGCGTACGGTAGTGCGAGGGGAAGTTGTTCTCGATCCCATCTTCTTCCATCCCACCGAACGGCGGGTTGGTGACTATGACGTTCACACGGTCTTTTTCGCTGTAATCCTTATACGGGCGTTCCAGGGTGTTCCCGTGAATGATGCTAGAGGGCGTGTCGATCCCGTGCAGGATCATGTTTGTCACGCAAAGCATGTGCGGAAGGGCTTTTTTCTCGACGCCCCGGATCGATCTCTGCAGGACCTCTTCGTCGGCACCTGATTTGACGTATTTGCCGCGTTTATGATCCACCACGCAGGCCAGGAAGCCGCCTGTGCCACACGCCGGGTCAAGGACAGTCTCATCGAGCTTGGGATCTACACGGTTCACGATGAACCGCGTCACTGCGCGAGGTGTGTAGAATTCCCCTGCATTGCCTGCGCTTTGCAAATCCCGCAGGATTTGCTCGTAGATACTTCCGAACGTGTGCCTGTCAGCGGTGTTGTTGAAATTGATCTCACAGATTTTGTTGACAACCTGGCGGATCAGCGTGCCTGATTTCATGTAGTTGTAGGCGTCTTCGAACACGCCACGGATAACTTGCGCCCGGGCGGCTTCTGGTCCGTGCGTTGGCAATTTTTCTTTCAGCGTCGGAAACAGCTGCGAGTTGATGAAGTCTGACATCGCATCGCCTGTTATGCCTTCCGGGTCCTTTGCCCATGAGCGCCAACGAATCCCCTCCGGCAACGGTGACTTGTAGTCGTCCTCCAAAAGTTCCATCTCGGCTTCCCGATCATCGAATATCTTCAGAAAGAACATCCAGACCAACTGGCCAATGCGCTGCGCATCGCCGTCGACGCCCACGTCCTTTCTCATGATGTCTTGGATGGATTTGATAACCCCGGAAACGTCGCTCATTTCGCGTCTACCTGCCTATATATTTGTTCTTCGAGCTCTTTCAGGGCCCGCTCATACTCGTCCTTGCCTCCGAACACATCGTTGATGATTTCCATCGGAGTGCCAATTTTGTCGAAGGGCTGAAGTTTTAGGACCTTCGCGCTTTCGATCGTCGTGATGCCTTCGTCCGCGTACTTGTCTAGAAGAGCAGACAACACCGCTCGTGCCTGTTCACCATACTTTGTAAAATAGTCGCGCTTCTTCACATTGTTGGCGCGTTCTTTCCGCGTCAGTGGCGGCTGTTCGAACGCGATGTGGCACAGCAAGTCGAAGTCACCAACGTCTTTGCCTACTTCTGCTGCAAGGTTCTCCAAGAGCACTCCGTGCTCCTCCAGTTCTTCGATGATGGCCTGTTTTTTTTCTGCGTCATTCCAAGTGCGAATGAACTCATCTAGAGACGCGTACTCCGACAACACCTGTTTTCTCGCAAAATCCTTGTAGGATTCCGTAATCAGGTTTCCGTCGGGCCCCAGGTACTCGATACGCTCCGCGATAATGTTCGCATCGACACCACTAACGCGGATCTTGGTCGTGCCAATGGGGTCATCGCCACCCGGGCCGTCGTCATCGTCGTCGGGATTGTCTGGCGGATCGGGCGGAACCGGATCGTCATCGTCACCAGGCGTGTAGATGACAACTGGGTCCCCATCAAAATCAGGATCCCGGAACAGATCCGTTGCTCCTTTGAAATCCATAATCGTAAAGAAGTACTTGTTGTGCTCTTCGTCTATTCGAGTACCTCGCCCAATGATCTGCTTGAACGTTGTCATCGATGAGATTGTCTTGTCCAACACAATGACCTTGCATGTCTTGGCATCCACGCCGGTCGTCAAAAGCTCGGACGTCGTCGCAATGACGGGAAACTTGCTCTCGGGGTCGATGAAGTTATCCAACTCTGCTTTGCCCTCGACGCTGTCGCCGGTGATACGCATCACGTATTTTGGGTGCTCAAGGGCCAAGGAACCCGCAGCGTTCACGATGGCTTTGCGCATCCGTTCGGCATGATCGATATCTTCACAGAAGATGATCGTTTTTGAGAACGGATCTGTGGAATTCAATAGCTGCATCACACGATCGGCGACAAGCTTGGTCCGTTGATTTAGGACTAGAATTCTGTCCATGTCCTGGCGGTTGTATTCTCTCTCGTCGATTTCCGCGCCAAGATCGTCCGTCATTCCAGCTGGCGGCGTCCAGCCTTCAATGTCCCGGTCGATATCGATCTTGACCACTTTATACGGCGCTAAGAACCCGTCATCGATGCCCTGTTTCAGACTATAGGTGTAGATCGCTTCTCCGAAATATGCGGTGCTCGAGACGTATTTTGTCTCCTTTGGCGTGGCCGTGAGGCCGATCTGAGCTGCGTTAGAAAAGTATTCAAGTATCTCACGCCATGCCGCATCCGCTGCAGCGCTGCCTCGATGGCATTCGTCGATCACAATCAAGTCGAAGAAATCAGGCGATACAGACTTAAAGATCTTGTCGCTCTCATCAGGGCCTGTCAGCGCTTGATAGAGGCCGAGGTGAATTTCGTACGACGGATCGATCTTACGATTTCGGATCTTGGTCATCACGCTTCCGAACGGTTTGAAATCGTTCACAAGCGTTTGGTCTACAAGCACGTTCCGATCTGCCAGAAACAGAATTCGTTTGGCTTCACCAGCTTTCCAAAGGCGCCAAATAATCTGAAAGGTCGTATATGTTTTGCCTGTACCAGTAGCCATAACAAGCAGAACACGGTCCTGCCCTCGAGCAATTGCCTCAATGGTCCGGTTAATCGCTTCTACCTGGTAATAGCGAGGCTCCTTGCCTGAGGAGTCCTCGTGGTAAGGCTCTAGAACGAGTTCCTCGACCTCGTCTTCGATGCCCCGAAATCTCTTGTAGCGCTTCCAAAGCACATCGGGCGATGGAAACTCATCAAGCGGGAATTCACGTTCGATATCCTCTCCGGCTTCTGGCACTTTATTGTGCTCAGAAAAGGCATCGCCATTTGAACTGAATGCGCTGGGGACTTCCAGAATGCTTGCATAACCCAGCGCCTGCTGCATGCCATGACTGACGCCAACGTTGTTGTCCTTAGCTTCGACAACACCAATTGGAATCGAAGGCTCCCAAGACAGCACGTAGTCTGCAAATTTCTTCTTTTTCTTGTTTCGAGAGGACATGTTGCCACGAACAACTACTGGTCCTGGTGTCAGCGTGACTTCGCGGCGGATTTGTGTCATCGGCTCCCAGCCCGCATTTCGAATTGCTGGAGATATGAAAAGGTCGCAAATATCGCTTTCGCTCAATTTTTTCTTTTCTTTTTCATCCATGCTGGGAATCCTGCAGTGACTATTCGTAAGCTATTGGCTGCAGACTGGCGTTACAGCCCAAATTCACCAGACGGAACTTGGGCTTAGGCATCAATCCGAAGCAAGTTGAGATGCCCGGCCGGCCATCCAACTGCACTATGCCAACAACATCAGCCTTTCTCAATGTGTATGGTATCTGATGCTGCGGAGATCGTTCTGTCACCGAAAGGAGGATCGCTGATGCTTCCAGTCCATAGGAAAAGGAGCCAACAACCGCCCTAAGCCCACGTCTAGTCCGTGCTTCCCGTCGAGGATCGACTCGATGATGTCCGGCGCGAGCAAAGTCAGGCGCAGAACGCGGGTCATGTAGGAGGGTGCGATCCCTTCGCGCTCGGCCAGTTCGGCGGTGGTAGCGAACTCACCCGACTCGAGCATCCGCTTCCAGCGGAAGGCGCGGGCCAGCGCCTTCACCAGCGTGTTGTCTGTGCGACGCGGTTGCGTGGCGCCCTCGGGCATCTGCATCTCCTTCCGCCCGCCACGCTTCACGACACGAAACGGCACCTGGATCGTAATGACATCGGGCATAGGTGTGTCGCGGGTCATGCTGCCATCCCCACACCACCCGCCAGCATCTCGCGGGCCAAGCCCGACAAACCGTCCATGCGAAGTCGAACATTGACGCTGTCGACGGCGATATCAACACGTTCAATGGCCAGCCCAACGATACGCGCCTGTTCGGCGGGAAACAGTTCGTCCCACAGCGGATCAAGCTGCTGAAGGGCCGCACGGGCGTCGACCTCGGTGATGTCGTCGGCGTGGGTGCGCGCCGTCTTCCATGTCCCCGCCACGATCTCCGGCTGGCGGAACACAGCCCGCAACTGTTCAATGACAGCGGCCTCGATTTCCCCAGCGGGCACGCGGCCAACCGGGCACGACCCCGCGCCATGCTTCAGCACCGTCTGGCTGACATAGTAGCGGTAGAGCCGGTCGCCTTTGCGGGTGTGCGTTGGTGAGAAAGCTGCGCCGTCTGGACCAAACAGCAGCCCCTTCAGCAGCGCCGGCGTGTCGGCGCGGGTCCGTGCGGCGCGCTTGCGCGGGCTTTCCTTCAGGATGGCGTGGACGCGGTCCCACGTCTCGCGGTCGACGATGGCGTCATGCTCACCGGGATAGCTGTCGCCTTTGTGCTTGGCCTCGCCGATGTAGGCGCGGTTGTTGAGCATCCGGTACAGGTACTTCTTGTCGATCCTGTTGCCGCGGCTGGTCTGGATACCGCGCGTCGCCAGTTCCCGCGCCAGTTCCGTTCCCGAGCCAACCTCGAGGAATCGGGCGAAGATCCACCGCACATGCGCGGCGGTGTCCTCGTCGACCAGCAGCTTCCGGTTCTCGACGCGGTAGCCGTAGGGCGGCACGCCGCCCATCCACATGCCTTTCTTTCGACTGGCGGCGACCTTGTCGCGAATGCGTTCGGCTGTGACCTCGCGCTCGAACTGGGCGAAGGACAGCAGGATGTTCAGCGTCAGCCGCCCCATGGAGGTGGTGGTATTGAACGACTGCGTGACGGAGACGAAGGTCACGCCATGCTGATCAAAAACCTCGACCAGCTTGGCGAAGTCCGCAAGCGAACGGCTGAGCCGATCGATTTTGTAGACAACAATTACGTCGACTAAACCGTCCTCAACCTCTTGCATAAGGCGCTTCAGGCCGGGACGTTCCAGCGTGCCGCCGGAAACTCCGCCATCGTCATATTGGTCGCGAACCAGCACCCAACCCTCTGATTTCTGGCTGGCAATGTAAGCCTCGCAGGCTTCGCGCTGCGCATGCAGGCTGTTGAACTCCTGCTCGAGCCCAGCCTCATTGCTTTTGCGCGTATAAATGGCACAGCGCATTTTCCGGGTGATGGGTTTGGTCATGTCTGCCTCCGTGATTTCAGGCCGAAGAACACCCAACCGTTCCAGCGTGTCCCGGTGATGGCGCGCGCGATCGCTGAGAGCGATTTGTAGGGCCGTCCCTGCCATTCGAACCCGTCCACGGTCACCGTGACGACGTGCTCAATGCCCTGCCATTCACGGATCAACCGCGTGCCTGCAATCGGTTGGAAATCTGCACGGATACGACTTTTCTTGCGGTCGCCGCCGTCGAGTTCCTCACCGAGCCGTTCAAGCCGTCGCACCGTCTCTGGTTTCAGCCCGCCATAGGCGAGTTCCTGGATGCGATACGCCAGACGGCTTTCGAGGTAACGCCGGTTGAAGGGGGGCGGTTCGCTGTCAAACAGCTCGCGCCATTGGTCTTTCAGGTCCTTGGTGGGGGTGGATTTCAGCGCCGCGAGGCGCGCTGGAATGGGATCGTGGTTTGTCATGCGGTTCTCCGGTGAGTTGGAGTTGCATGAACGCTCTGGTTGGTTGAGTTGTGTAGCGAACTTTCTCCATATTGGTCAGAGAGTTGGGGCAATTCGCGCTGGTGTAGACGGATCAGGCCGAGGGCAAGAAGGGCACAAAGTTCAGCCCTGCGCTCGGTGGGCGACATCAAGTCGGCGGGCAGGGGATTGGGGCGTTTCATGGAGGCCTCGGAGTTGTCGTCTCCCATGGCCTCTACTCATCGGTTTCCGAAACCGTCCCACCTGGCCGGGATAGACACGGGTGGAGACGCCTCGGACTCGACTCTCGGTTGCTCGGTCGAGTAGAACATTAACGGAACACACATCGCGCTCGCGCGGTGGCACAATAGTATTGCTTCGGCCAATTTTGAAGGCGCACCG
>JAUILL010000014.1 GCA_030433335.1 Alphaproteobacteria bacterium
AGTTTCGCTCGCCTCAAGGATTGGCGGCGGGTCGCAACACGCTACGACAGGTGTCCGAAGGTCTTCCTGTCAGCATGCGCATTAGCGGCAGTCGTCATGTTCTGGTTATGAATCCTGACCCTAGCGCCAAAACGGCCAATTCCCCGAAATCAGAAGTTGCAGCGTCACACCCGCGGCTTATGTGCCGCGGCGTCTGATCTAAGGGGAGACTGCGCAATGCGCACAGAACAGGACTCACTCGGCGACATGCAGATACCGGAGGATGCCCTTTATGGCATTCACACCCTGCGCGCCTACAACAACTTCCGCATTTCCTACGTGCCGGTCTCGGATTTTCCCGAACTCGTCCGCGCTATGGCGATGGTCAAGAAAGCGGCAGCGATTGCGAACCGCAAGCTAGGCGCGCTGCCCGTGTCCAAAGCTGCACCGATCGAAGCTGCTTGCGATGAGCTGATTGCGGGCAAGCATCACGACGCCTTTATCGTGGACATGATTCAGGGCGGGGCGGGCACCTCGACCAACATGAACGCGAACGAGGTGATCGCCAATCTGGCGCTCCAGCGCATGGGGCACGGGCTGGCCGACTATGATCACCTGCACCCCAATGACGACGTGAACAAGTCCCAGTCCACCAACGACGTCTATCCGACGGCTCTGCGTCTGGCGATCCTGCTGAACATGCAGAGCCTGACCGCCGAACACCGCCGCCTCTGCGAGGCGTTCGAGGCCAAAGCCACCGAATTCGACGGTATCCCCAAGGTCGGGCGCACCCAGCTGCAAGACGCGGTTCCGATGACACTGGGCCAAGAATTCCGTTCCTTTGCCAACACCATCGAAGAGGACATCGACCGCCTGCAAGACGTCTCCAAGCTGCTGCTCGAGGTGAACCTCGGTGGCACCGCGATTGGCACCGGCGTGAACACCCCCGCCAACTACACCGATGTGGCTGTGGCGCAGCTGATGCAGGTCTCGGGCTTCCCCGTCCGCGCGGCGCGCAATTTGGTCGAGGCCTCGTCGGATCTAGGGGCCTTCGTGGCCTTCTCGGGTATCCTGAAACGGGTCGCGGTGAAGCTGTCCAAGATCTGCAACGACCTGCGCCTGCTGTCCTCTGGCCCACGTTCCGGCATTGGCGAAATCAAGCTGCCCGCGGTTCAGGCCGGATCGTCGATCATGCCGGGCAAGGTGAACCCCGTGATCCCCGAGGTTGTGAACCAAGTCGCCTATCAGGTGATCGGTAACGACCTGACCGTGACCATGGCCGCCGAGGCGGGCCAGCTCCAGCTGAACGCAATGGAACCTGTGGCGATCTTTAACATCCTCCAGTCGATCCGCATCCTGAAACGCGCGATGGCCTGTCTGACTGACCGCTGCGTTGTGGGCATCGAGGCGGACCAAGACCGCTGCACGTATCTGTTGGAAAACAGCCTCGCGCTGGCGACCTCTCTGGTGCCCCAGCTCGGCTACGAGAAAGCCGCCAAGGTTGCCAAGCACGCCCTGAATAACGGCCTGTCCGTTCCCGAAGCGCTAGAGGCGCTGGGGATCACGGCCGATCTGACATCTGCCGCGTAACTGCGGCATCCGCTCCCCCTCCCGGCTTCGGCCGGTAATAGGGCGTGGCCTTCGGGCTGCGCCCTATTGCATTGCGGCGTCGCGAACGCATTCCTCGCGAAAGCGGGCGGTGATTTCGGACTCTCGCAGGGGGGTGATCACGCCAATCTCGCGCCGGAAATCGGTGTCGCCTAGGGGCAGGCAGTGGACGTTGGCGAACTTGGCCGCATAAGCCTCGGCCTGCGGCAGGATCGACACCCCCAGACCGTCCGCCACCATCGCCAAGATTGCCGGAATATCGTCCAGTTCGGCCCAGTCGGCCACGTCCAGCCCCTGCGCTTCCAGATAGCGCTCCACCTGACGCCCGCCGAAGGATTTGCGGTTGTAGCGGATGAACGGCTGGCTCTGCACAGCCTCGCGCCAGTCGGAGATGCTGCCGTCCTGCGTCGCCACCACAAAGGGCTCGGTCAGCAAGGGCTGCCATTTCAGAGCGGGCGGCAGGCCAAAGGCGGGCTTGATCACCACGGCCATGTCCAATTGCCCCGCATCCAACTTGTCCAGCAGTTCCATCGAGGTGCCCGGCATCACCTCGATCCGCACGCGGGGCAGGGCGGCGTGGTACCGCGCCATCACCCGCCGCAGCATCGTCGGCTGGACTGAATTGATCGCCCCTACCCGCAAGCGCCCCGTCTGGTGCGTCAGGTCCAAGGGTTCGGTCAAGGTGTCAGCCAAAGCCACCAGCGCTTCGGCCCGCGCCAGCACCGTCCGCCCCATCCCGTTCAGGATCGCGGCCCGCCCCGTCCGGTCAAACAGGCTGTGCCCCAACTGATCCTCCAGCCGCTTGATGTGGCCGCTGACGGCGGCTTGGGTCAGGCCGATCCGATCCCCCGCGGCGGCAAAGGTGCCATGGCGGGCGACGGCGATCAGGGTGCGCAGTTCGGTCAACATTCATAACGATCCGTTTTGCTCAGGTCGATAACATACAGTTTTTCATGTTCAATGGTCAAAGCTATGGTCGGAACAAATCTTCAAACCGGAGGCACCATGTCCGCACGTCAAATCCCGCCCTTCCATCTGGCTTTCCCCGTCAACGATCTGGAAAAGGCCCGCGAATTCTACAAAGGCCTGCTGGGGTGTGGCGAAGGCCGCAGCTCGCCCGACTGGGTGGATTTCGATTTCTACGGCCACCAGATCGTCGCGCACCTAGCCCCGTCCGAGTGCGGCGAGGCGCAGCGCAACGCGGTGGACGGCCACGGCGTGCCGGTCCGCCACTTTGGCGCGGTGCTTCCGATGGACGAATGGCAGGCGCTGGCCGACCGCCTGACCGCAGCGGGCGTCGAGTTCGTGATCAAACCCTACATCCGCTTCAAGGGCGAGCCGGGCGAGCAAGCCACCATGTTCTTCAACGATCCCTCGGGCAACGCGGTCGAGCTGAAGTCCTTTGCCGACATGAACAATCTCTTTGCGAAATAACAGCCGCTTGAGCTGTTATCTCAATCGCGCATATTGGGGGCGATCAGAGCAGGAGCGCCCCCGATGACCCATCCCGCCCCCGGCCCCGAAGTTACGGGATATTGGCTGAACACCGAAGAACACCGTAACTGGCTGCGGGCGGAAGCCCAGCGTCAGTTCGACTTCTTTCGCCCTTCGGTTCGCAAGGGCGGCGGGTTCCACGTGCTGGGATATGACGGCGCGCCTCTGCCGAATACGTTGCAAGAACTGCATTCGACCACTCGCTTGGTCCATTCCTATGCGATGGGCCAATTGGCGGGGCAGGCGGACTGTCAGCCAATCATCGATCAGGGTATGGCCTACCTGTGGAAAGCCCATCGGGACGAGGATTACGGCGGCTATGTCTGGGGCGTGAAGGATGGTGAGATCGCGGACGGTCGCAAGCTGGCCTATGGGCATGTCTTTGTTCTGCTGGCGGGCGCGTCGGCGAAAATGGCGGGCCACCCCGATGCAGACCGGCTGATTGAGGATGCGACCTCGGTCCTCGATTTCCAGTTTTGGCAAGACGACTATGGGCTGTTCTTGGATGAGTGGAACCGCGACTGGACGCCCTTTTCCAAGTATCGCGGCATGAACGCCAACATGCACGGGGTCGAGGCTCTGCTGGCGGCCTATGAGGCGACCGGACGCGAGGTCTATCTGAAACGCGCGGGCCGCATCCTCGATTTCTTTATGCGCAAGATCGCGGGTCAGAACGGCTGGCGCATTCCCGAACACTACACCGCGAACTGGCAGATTGATCGCGCCTATGACGGCGATCCGATGTTCCGCCCCAAGGGCACGACCCCCGGTCACTCAGTCGAGTGGTCACGGCTCTTGCTGCAATACTGGGACCTGATGGGGCGTCCGGACGATGGGACGCTCGGGATCGCGCGGCAAGTGGTGCATCGGGCATTGGAGGACGCGTGGGATCAGGACAAGGGCGGACTGGCCTACACCCTGCATTTCGACGGAACGCCCGATATCGCGGACCGCTACTGGTGGCCCGTGACCGAGGCAATTGGCGTGCTGGCCAGTTTGATCAAGATCGACCCGACCAAATCCGAAGAGGACTGGTATCGCCGCTTGTGGCAATTCGCTGACCAGCATTTCATCGACCACGACAAGGGCGGCTGGTTCCCTGAAATTGACGCAGACGGTAAACCCATGGCGACCCAGTTCGCGGGCAAACCGGATATCTACCACGCGCTACAGGCGACGATTTTCCCGTTGGCGGACGGGGTGTCGCGCTATGCCGAAGCTTTCGCACGCACCCCGATCTGGTCTGCCGATCAGTAGGGCAGACCGATATAGTTCTCTGCCAGATCGCGGCGGGCCGTTTCCGAGTCCGCCAAGTGCCGCAGGGTGGATTTGCGCATCTGCTCAGCAAAGCTGTCCTCGCCGTCAAAGCGGTGTAGCATCGTCGTCATCTGCCAGCTAAAGCGCATCGCTTTCCAGATGCGCTGTAGTGCGCGGGCCGAGTATTCTTCGATCCCTGTGGTGCTGCCGCCTTTGACGGCGTCGATCAGGGCTTGGTGCAGGTAAAACACGTCTGATGCGGCCAGGTTCAGGCCCTTGGCGCCGGTGGGCGGCACGATGTGCGCAGCGTCCCCGACAAGGAACAGATTCCCCCAGCGCAGGGGCTCCGAGACAAAAGACCGGAGCGGCGCGATGGATTTTTCGATCGACGGACCCGTGACCAACCGGCTGGCGGCTTCAGAGGGAATGCGGCGGCTGAACTCCTCCCAAAAGCGGTCGTCGGACCAATCCTCAACCGTGTCGGTCAAGGGCACCTGCACGTAGTAGCGCACCAGATTTTCGTTGCGCATAGAGGCCAGCGCAAAGCCGTGGCGCGAGTTCGAATAGATCAACTCGTCATGGACGGGGGGCGTGCGGGACAGGATGCCAAGCCAGCCAAAGGGGTAGACCTTCTCGAACTCACTGCGCTTTTCGTCGGGGATGGTCTTGCGGCTGACACCATGAAAGCCGTCGCAGCCAGCCACGAACAGACAGTCTAGGCGTTTTTCCTCGCCCTCGTGGCGGAAGGTCACATAGGATTGGCTCTGGTCCAGATCGTGGATCGACACGTCTTCGACCCCGTGTAGGATTTGCGTGCCGACCTTGTCCTGAGCGGCATAGAGATCGGTGGTGACTTCGGTCTGCCCGTAGACCATCACCTGCTTGCCGGTCAGTTCTTTGAAGTCGATGTGTACCATCAGATCTTCATCGGTCAAATAGCAGCCATCGTGCGGGATGCCCTCGGTGCCCATGCGGTCGCCAACGCCCGCCTCGCGCAGCAGGTCAACCGCGCCCCATTCCAGAATACCCGCACGGATGCGCGACAACACATGATCGCGGGTGGACCGCTCTAGAATAACAGTCTCAACCCCTGCTTTGTTCAGCAGTTGTGAGAGCAGCAAGCCCGACGGTCCGCCACCGATAATCGCAACCTGTGTTTTCATGGTATTCCTCCCCTGTTCGTGGCGTTGAGTGTGCCCTCGAACAGAGAAGGTGGTAAATGGAGCGCTCCTGCCTGTGCTGGTAGTTTTCGTGCATTTCGCAGGCAGGTTATTCGGCGCCGACCTCTTTCAATAGCGCACGCGTTTTTGCGGCGAAGTCTGCGAAACTTTCGACGTAGCCTTCGGGGCTGAGCGCAGTGGGGCGCGGAATCTCCAGTCCGATCGGGGCGTTGGGCGCGGCCTTGAGGAAAGCGGCCAGATCGATCTGCCCATCGCCGGGGGCGAACCGTTCGCCCCTTGCGGTGTGCAGCAGCTCTTCGGTTGTGTAGCTGTCCTGCACCGGCGCATCGCACAGGTGCAAGAAAGGCATCCGCTCTGCGGGGATCTGAGCCAGTAGGTCGTGGGACGACCTCGAGCGGTCAAAGTGCAGGCTGTCGACGAGCAGGCCCACATCCTCTCCGGCAGCTTGAACGACCTGCCAGCAGGTCTGAAGATCGGGAACAGAGGTCCACGGAAAGAATTCCAGCACGACGCCAATGCCGCGCTCCTGCGCAGCCTCGGACAAAGACGCAATCGTGTCAGCCAAACGCGACAGGTCATCGTCATAGGGCGCGAGGATCGCGGTTTTTGCCCCAAGCTCTGCCCCGCAATCAAAGAAGGGCAGCAGGCTCTCGGCGGTGGTGTCCTCGGTCACTTTGACGAACTCGATGTCGTTCACGCGCAGGCCAGTGTTTTGCAACGCGCTCTTGGTGTCGCGCATCATCTGCGCGTCCTGCCACAGGGGGTAGCCGGGGGAGTCCGGTGTGACTTTGATCAGACGCAGGCCGACTGCGTCTAGACCGGCCTTCGCGACGGTTTCGATCAGGGTCGGCGGGGTGAGGTCAATGGCGCTGAGATGCGCGATGGACAGAGGTCGGGTCATTGGGTGGTTCCGGTGGTTGCGGCGTGACGGCCTGCGATAAATCCAAAGGTCATTGCGGGGCCAAGGTTAATGCCTCCGGCTGGATAGAACCCGCCAAAGACCGACGCAGCATCCGTGCCCGCCGCGTAGAGGCCGTCGATGATGGTCCCGTCCGCACGCAAAACTTGCGCATGTTCGTTCGTCGCGAGGCCCGCAAAGGTGCCAAAGCTACCGGGGATCACCTCGACCGCAAAGAACGGTGCCTTGCGGATGTGGGCGACGTTGGGGTTGGGCTTCTGATCGGGGTCGCCTTGCAGGCGCATATAGGGCGTGGTGCCGCGGCCAAAGGCCGGATCTTCGCCGCGATCTGCGTCTGCGTTCCAGTCTTTGATGGTCTGGCTCAGTCCCGCAGGGTCGATCCCGCAGGCCCGCGCGAGCTCTTCGGGGGTGCGTCCGGTTTTGAGATAGCCACGCTTGACCCACTGACCATAGGGCAGGGGCTGCGGGCGCACGACTCCGATCCCGAACCGCCGCAAGAACCGATGATCGCAAATCAGCCAACTGCGGGCAGGCGTGCCTTCGGGCGTCGCGCGAAGCAGCGCCTCAACATAGTCGTGATAGCCAAGCCCTTCGTTGCAGAACCGCTGGCCGTTGGAGAGCACGCCGATCAGGCCGGGCTTGCCGCGATCAATGATGTGCGGGAACTGCGCGACTCTCCCATCCGGCCAGCGCACAGTCGACACAGGACAGAACGCAGCAGGCCGCGCTAGGTCGGTGCGGACGTGCCCCCCAACCGCTTCGGCTAGCGCAAGGCCCGCACCGTTCGCGCTTTCAACGGCCAAGGTGCGGTGCTCGTCGTCGCGAGGGAAGGTGTCCGCGCGGCGCTTGTCGTCGTGGGGATAGCCGCCGCACGCTAAAATGACCCGGGGGCCTGTGATCTGGGTGCCATCGGACAGCGCTACGCCAGAAACGCGCCCCTCGGTGACCAGCAAGCGATCCACAGTCTGACCGACGCGAATATCCACGCCAGCCACACGGGCCGATTTCAGCAGGCGTCCGACCAGAGCAATCCCGTTCCGCAGGTCCATGCCCCGCCGATACAGCGTGAGATCGCGGAAATGGCGCAAGGTGCGCTTGGTCACATAGGCAAAGGATTTGACCGACCGCGTCACGGTCATAAAGGCGCGCAGGTCTGCGCCCGCCTGAATGGTCATACCCAGAAAGGTCGTTTCTCGCACAGGTTCGCGCAGCAGTTTGAGGTCATCGCCAAGATCGCGGGCATCATAGGGGCGGGCGATGACGGACCGGCCGCCTGTGCCCGCGCCTTCGACATGGCCGTAGGTATCCGGAATAGGGAAGCCACCGTCGAACTGCAGGGCGGTGCCGGTTTCAAAGAAGTTTACCATCTCCGGTGCGGCTTCAAGGAAGGCATCCACGCGCTTGGCGTCAAAGTAATTGCCCAGAACGCCCTTCAGGTAGGTGCGCGGGGCGTCAATATCTTCGTCAATTCCAGCGCGTTTTGCAGGGCCGTTGCGTGGGCTCCAGATCCAGCCGCCGGACCAGGCGGTCGTGCCGCCGACGACAGGTTCTTTTTCAATCAGGACAACGCGCGCGCCGTGCCCCGCCGCTGTGACCGCCGCAGACAAACCCGCCGCTCCAGAGCCAAGGACGATCACGTCAAAGCTATATTTTTCAGGTGTATTTGCTGTCACAGCGCTGTCCCCTATCCCCTCGATGGCGCTCATTTCGGGCATTCCGTGGCGTAACGTCAATTACAACTATATCGATTTGCGGAACATCGTGTTAACCCCCTCGGCAGGAGGAGACGGACATGAAAGAAATAACCCTTCGCCAGATTGAAGTGATCCGCGCTGTGATGCTGCGCGGGACGATTAGTGGCGCAGCGGACCATCTGGGGGTTTCTGCACCGGGGATAAGCCGGTTGATCAAGCACACCGAGGAAAGCCTTGGCATCCGACTCTTCGAACGCCGCGCCGGTCTCTTTATTCCTGCGGTTGAGGCCAGCGCCGTGTTCGACCAAATCCGCGAGGTCTATAAGGGCGTCGAAAACCTGCAGCTCGCTCTCGACTCCTTGCAAAAGGGTGAGGACGTGCGGCTGGCGTTTGCCTCGGCTCCATCTGTGGCGCAGTTCATCGCAACGCGCGCAATCCGCGATCTGCGAGGGCGCTATCCGGACCTCTATATCGACCTAAACATTCTGAAGATCGAAGAGACCGTCGACTACCTGCTGCTGGAGCGTGGTGAGTTCGTGATCATGAGCTCCCCTGTCCAGAACGCCGGTATCGAAAACACCAAGATTGCCGAGGGCCGAATCGTGGTGATCGTGCCAGAGGGGCACCGGCTGGCCGAGCAGGACGAGATATCCATCTATGATCTGGAGCACGAACCTTTGATCGGGATCGACCCTGCGGATCCCTACGGGCAAATCCTTGCCAAACCATTCATCGATGCGGGCCTGACGATGCAGCACTCGATCCGTGGCCGCTTTGCCCAAACACTGGTGAGCTTTGTGCGGCACGGGCTGGGTGTGGCCTTGATCGACGAATTTTCTGTGGCCGAGGTGTACATGCCCGGGCTGGTGCGTAAGCCTTTGAAAGAGAAGGTTGTTGTTCAGTCCTATGTGGTGCAGAAGAAGGGGCGCAACCTCTCTGCCTTTGCCGAAGATGCGATCCGTCTTTTGACCAAAGAACTGACGGATGCCGCCAAGCATTGGCGCTAGGGTGCCTCACTCGATAATAACTTCAAGTTAATGAGAGATAACTTTAGGTATTTGACGTTATCCCTTGGCTTCGTCACTCTCTGGGCGTAACGGATGGTCCTGCAAGCTATCCCGACATGATCTCATTGGGAGGAGATACTATGAAACGTTTCGCTTTCGGCGCCGTCTCGGCGCTTGTTCTTTCTGCAACCGGTGTACTGGCGGCTGACTACCCCGCCAAAGAAATCCAAGGCATCATCCAGTGGGGTGCCGGTGGATCGACCGACACCGTGATGCGTTCGGTCACCCCCCACGCCGAAGACGTTCTGGGCGGCACTGTCGTCATGCAGAACATGACCGGCGGCGTTGGCGCAATCGCTCTGAACTACGTCGCTACCCAGTCGACCGATGGCTACACCCTGCTGATGGGCGCGGAAAACCCGCTGCTCTACAAAGTCATGGGTCTGGGCAAGAAAGACTACACCGACTTCACCCCCATCAACCTGCTGGCACGTGGCACCCCGATCCTGGTGGCGAGCCCCGACGCGCCCTTTGACGATTACGCGGGCATGATGGCCTACATCAAAGAGCACCCCGGTGAGGTTCGCTTTGGCGCGACCGGCCCCGGCGGCCTGCCTTCGGTTGTCACCGCGATGATCGAAACTGTTGAAGGCGAGCTGGACGTGATCTCGGTTCCCTACGATGGCGACGGCCCCGCGCTGACCGCTCTGCAGGGTGGCGCAATCGACGTGATGCCCGCCGTTCTGGGCGCAGCGATCGAAGGCATCCGCGCAGGCAACATGAAGCCCCTGGCACTGTTTGACGTTGCAGCAAACGAAAAGCTGCCCGAAGCGCCCGCAGTCACCACCTTCAACGAGACCTACAACGACTTCCTGCCTTGGGGTCCGTTCTTTGGTGTGTTCGTTGCCAAAGGCACCCCCGATGAAGTCGTCGAGAAGCTGTCGGCTGCCTATGCCGAAGCCGCAACCAACGAAGACTTCATTCAGCTGATGGACAACCGTGGTTTCACCATGATGAACATCTCGGGTGCAGAAGCCGAAGACTTCCTGTCGACCTGGCAGCAGAACACCACTTGGCTGCTGCAGGACGCTGGCCTGACCAAGAGCTCGCCCGAAGAGTTCGGCATCGCGCGTCCCGGCGAATAATCTAAACCGACAGATCGCCCGCTTGGCGGGCGAAGCTGCTATACTGGCGCCGCTCGTCCCTAGATGGGCGGCGTCTATCGTTCCGCAGGGCGGGCCTCGCCTTGCACTAGGCTGATGGAGGAAGCCATGGAACCCGATTTTCGCGGTGACGCTGATCACCACGATGGTACGTCCGACGCCACTCCGGGTGGCTACGCAGACAGCCGTCGCCCCGGTGAACTGGTTTTCACCATTCTCATGACATTGGGCAGCGCGGCCCTTTTGTGGAATGCCTATGGCATCGCGGGTTTCGAGGCGCTGTCCTCGCCCGGTGCGATCCCCATGGCGACTGCAGCCGTGATGCTAATTTCTTCGATTGTAATCTTTGTTAAGACCATCGGCCTGAAGAAGGTCGAGGGCGAGACCCTGACCAAAGACATTCTGCCGTGGATCGTTCTGATCATGTTCGCCCTATTGGTGGCGTTCGGCATCGCATTGAAGCCGCTGGGCTTTATCCCGACGGCTGCGATTTTCCTTGTTCTGTCGATGAAGCTGATGGCCCGCCGCAGCTGGCCCCTGACCATTCTGATCGCCTTGGGGTCGTTGGTCATGATCTGGCTGATCTTCCGCATCGTGTTCACGGTGCTGTTGCCCTCTGGCGTCGTGCCCGAAGCAGAGTTCATCCAGATGTTCCGCGACCTATTCTCTGCCGGAGGTGACGCATGACCGCGCTGATGGATATGCTGACAATCTTTACCCACCCCGAGCTTTTGCTGCTCGTTGGTCTGGGCACCTTTGCTGGCGTCTACGTGGGCGCCATCCCGGGTCTGTCGGTCACGATGGCTGTTTCGATCCTGATCTCGTTCACCTTTTCATGGGACGTTCTGCCCGCGATCTCGCTGATGATCGGCATCTACATGGGCGGCGTTTATGGCGGCTCGCGGACGGCGATCCTTCTGAACATTCCCGGTGCGCCCTCGGCGATTGCGACGGCAATGGACGGCTATCCTATGGCCAAACGCGGCGAGGCAGGGACTGCCATCGGCGTGACCACCGTGATGTCCTTCTTCGGCGGCTTTATCGGCATTGGCGTGCTGGCTCTGGCTGCGCCGCTTGTGTCGGACTTCGCCCTGAAATTCCAGCCCCGTGACTACATGCTACTGGCTGTTCTGGGCATTCTGCTGGTCGGCTCTCTGTCGTCCGGTTCGCTGGTCAAAGGTATCTTCTCGGGCGCACTGGGCATCGGGATCGGCGCTGTGGGCATGGACCCACTGACCTTTACCGAGCGTTTCACCTTTGACATCCCGCTCCTGACCCAAGGCATTTCGTTCATCGCCGTGATGATCGGTATGTTTGGTGTGTCCGAAGCGCTGCTGCAGTTGCACCACATCGACCTGCCCGCTGTGCGTCAGAAGATTGACCGCATCGTTCCGTCCTTCAGCACAATCAAGAAGCACCTGCCGCTGTCGATCCAGACCTCATCAATCGGCGTGATCATCGGTGCTCTGCCCGGCACGGGCGGCGACATCGCAGCGCTGATGGCCTATGACCACGCCAAGCGCGTGACCAAGAACCCCGAGCGTGAATTCGGCGATGGTGCAATCGAAGGTCTGGTTGCCCCTGAAACCGCGAACAACGCGGCGGTGGGTGGCGCGTTCATTCCGATGATGACGCTCGGTATCCCCGGCGACGCGGTGACCGCGATCATGATCGGCGCGCTTTATATCCACGGTCTGAACCCAGGCCCGATGCTGATGATCGACCAGCCGCATATGTTCTGGTTCATCGTGGGTGCTTTGATCACCGCGAACTTCTTTATGCTGCTGTTTGGCCTGACCGGCATCAAGCTGTTCACCAAAATCGTGGAAATCCCCCGCGCGTTCCTGATCCCGCTGATCATGCTCCTATCCATCGTCGGCGCTTATGCGGTGAACAACTCGATCACCGACGTTTACTGGATGCTTGGCTTTGGTGTGTTCGGCTACTTCATGCGCCACTACGGCTACCCCTTGGGGCCGGTCATCCTGGGTGTGATCCTCAGCCGCCTCTTGGACGATAACTGGCGCCGTGCCATCATCTCCGAGCGAGAGGACTTGGGCCGCTTCTTTGGTGGACTCTTTTCCAGCCCCCTCTCGACCGTGCTGTTCGTTGCCGTGGTGCTGATTTTCGTGTCGCAAACCCCGCTGTGGACCAAAGGCAAAGAGATGATCTTTGGCCGTAGCAACCGGAGTGCATCGTAATGCAAGACCTGCCCGCTTCTCTTCAGCTTGGCCTGATCGGTGACAACATTGCCGCCTCGCGCTCGCCTCTTCTGCACAAGATCGCAGGCGAGCAAAACGGGATGGACGTCAGCTATCTGCGTCTGGTCCCCCGCGAGATGGAACAGGACTTTGACGGCGTGTTCCAATACGCCAAAGACAACGGTTACCGTGGGATCAACGTCACCTATCCCTACAAGGAATACGTGACCAAGTTCCTGCAAGTGGACGATCCGCTGGTGCGTGGCATCGGCGCCGTTAACACCGTGATCTTTGGCGAGGGCACCCCCAAGGGCCACAACACCGATTACTCGGGCTTTATGTCGGCCTACCGGAACGTGCGGGGGGATCGTGCCCCCGGTGCGGTCCTGATGATCGGAACAGGCGGAGTGGGGCGGGCGATTGCCTTCGGTCTGGTGGGTCTGGGCTGCACCGAACTACGTCTGGTGGATCGCGATACCGCCAAGGCAGAGGCGCTTGCTGCCGACGTCCGCAAAACCGCGCCCGAGGTGACAGTGATCTGCGGCTCGAACGCCGAGGCGTTGGCTGATGGCGCGCAGGGCATCGTGAACTGCACCCCCGTCGGCATGGTCGGCTATGACGGCACCCCGCTGGCGGAATGGGCGATGTCCGGTGCGGCTTGGGCGTTCGATGCGGTCTACACGCCGCCAAACACCCAGTTCCTGACCGACGCCAAGGCCAACGGCCTCGACATCATTTCGGGGTGGGAGCTGTTCTTCTTCCAAGGGGTGCACGCGTGGAATTTCTTCTGCGGCGCGCCTCTGGACGAAGCGGCCCTCCGCGCGGAACTCATGACCGAAAGGACCTACTAATGAAGACCTCGATCGCCACCGTATCGGTCTCTGGCAACCTGCGCGAAAAGCTCGAAGCAATCGCTGCCGCAGGCTTCTCGGCGATCGAGATTTTCGAACAGGACTTTATCGCGGACGAAGGCACCCCGCGCGATGTGGGGCGCATTGTCCGCGACCACGGGCTGGAGATTGCGCTGTTCCAACCCTTCCGCGATTTCGAAGGCCTGCCCGGTGCCCTGCGCACCAAGGCCTTTGACCGCGCCGAGCGCAAGTTCGACCTGATGCAGGAACTGGGCACCGATCTGGTGCTTTTCTGCTCGTCCGTGCATCCGCAGGCTTTGGGCGGTATCGACCGCGCGGCCGAGGATTTCGCTGAACTGGGGGAACGCGCCGCCAAACGCGGTATCCGCGTCGGTTACGAGGCGTTGGCGTGGGGCACCCACGTGAACGACCACCGCGATGCTTGGGAAATCGTGCGCCGTGCGGATCACCCGAACATCGGTCTGATCGTGGACAGCTTCCACACCTTGGGCCGCAAGATCGACCCGAACACCATCCGCCGCATCCCCGGGGACAAGATCTTCTTTGTTCAGCTGGCCGACGCGCCGATGATCGAGATGGACCTGCTGTACTGGTCACGCCACTTCCGCAACATGCCGGGCGAAGGCGATCTGGCCGTCACCGATTTTATGCGTGCTGTGGTGGCGACGGGCTACAACGGCCCCGTCAGCCTTGAGATTTTCAACGACCAGTTCCGTCAAGGCAACCCGCGCACCGTGGCCCGCGACGGGTATCGTTCGCTGATCAACCTGATGGACGACGTGCGCCGGAACGAGCCCGAAGTCGCGATGCCCCTGCCGAACCTGCCCCCCAAGGTCGAGGTCACCGGCACATCGTTCATCGAGTTCGCCTCGCGCGGGGACGACGCCGAGAAGCTGCGCAAACAGCTCGAAGTTCTAGGCTTTGCCAAGACTGGCCAGCACGTCGACAAGAAGGTCGCGCTTTGGCAGCAGGGCGATATCCGCGTGATCATCAACGAGCAGCCTCACGATTTCGCAGGCTCGGCCTATAACATGCACGGCACCTGCGTGTGTGATTTCGGTCTGGACGTTGGATCGGCCGCTGACACCGTGACCCGCGCCAAAGCGCTGGGGGCGACCATGTTCTCGCAGCCCCTGTCCGAGGGGCAGATCGACATTCCGGTGATCCGCGGTCTGGGGGGTAGCCTGCTGCACTTCCTGGATCAGTCGGAAAAGCTGGCCCCCGTTTGGGAAACCGAATTCGCACCGGTCGAGGCTGATACCACCGGCGTTGGCCTGAAGCATGTGGACCACGTGGCGCAGACCATGACCTATGACGACATGCTGTCTTGGTCGCTGTTCTACACCTCGCTCTTTGACATGAAGCAGTCCCCGATGTTCGACGTGACCGACCCCGATGGTCTGGTCCGTTCCCGCGCGATGGAGGCGAAGTCGGGCAAGTTCCGGATCACCCTGAACGGTGCTGAGACCCACCGCACGCTGGCGGGTGCTTTCCTTGCAGATAGCTTTGGCGCTCCGGTCCAGCACATCGCACTGGCGACCGACGATATCTTTGCTACTGCGCAGAAGCTGGCCGATCGCGGGCTGGCAACTCTGCCGATCTCGGGCAACTACTATGACGACCTTGCGGCCCGCTTTGACATCGACCCCGACCAGCTGGCGATCATGAAAAAGCTGAACATCCTCTACGATCGGGATGACCAAGGCGAGTTCTTTCAAGTCTACAGCCAAGCGATTCCCGGCGGCCTGTTTGTCGAGGTGCTGGAGCGCCGCGACGGATACGGCGGATACGGTGCTCCGAACGCCCCCATGCGCATCGCCGCCCAAAAGCGTCTGGCGCGGGCCAAGGATATGCCCAGAAACTAAAGCACTGTGACTGGTCTACCAAAAGAACAGGTGCCGAAAGGCGCCTGTTTTTCTTTTGTTTTCAGGGGTCGCGGTCCTAATGGGGATGTTGGGACAGCAACTTGGACAGTGCATTCTAACCCGATTGGATGAGGCCCCGGCGCATAAGTCTGGACCCGATTGATCGCATTGAAGCGTGCAGTAAACAGGCTATATGCGAAACCTTCATCCTGCGCCACTCATAGCTCTTGGACTGATCGCCATTCTCTTTGCAGAACTGGCGAGCGTTGCCGTGGCTGCGGTGCCGGATGATGCGGATCTGGTCCTTGTGGTCGCCCCCCCTTGGCATGGCGGGCCCGAGGCCATAGTCGCCGCTGCTGGCGGTTCAGTCGTTGGTCCCTCCAACGCACCGCTCGCTGTGGTGGCGACTGACGCGACGCCGGCTGCGTTCAAAGACGCAGGCGCATGGTTTCTGCTCGATCCTAAAAACGTTCCATTCCTCTGCGCAACGGAAACACCCTGATGAGTACTGACGACACCACCTCCTCCAAGGCGAGCGCCATCGCGCTAACCCGAAATGTGGCCATGGGGCTGACCCCCATTGCGCCGATCTCTGCCTTTCTGGTCGGTGGCAACCTGACCGCCGAACTGATTGCATCCTTGGTTTTGCTGGCGGTGGCCTTTGCGTCGAACCGCGTGGCTGTGAAGTCTCAGGCTGTGGTTCTGGCGACTGTCCTGATCGGCCAGTGTGTGGCGTTCACCTCGGCATTTGCGGGCCATCCTTGGCAGCTTGACACGCACATGATGTTCTTTGCTGTTCTCGCGATCATTGCGACCATGGGAAGCATTCCCGCACTGCTGGCAGGTGTTGCTGTCACGGCTGTCCACCACCTCGCCTTCGGTCTCCTGGCGCCTTCGTTGGTGTTCCCGAGCCTCGAGATGATGGACGCTCTGGGTCGTGTGGTCTTCCACGCGGTCATCGTCATCTTCGAAGCGGCGATCCTGTTGTGGTCGATGATCCGCTCGCAAAAGGCCGAGGCACTTATCATCTCTGGCCGCGAAGAACTGAGCAAGTCGGCCGCTGCCGCCGAAGAGGCGCAGGTCGAAGCTGAAGCTGCGCGTGAACAGGCGCTCGAAGTTGCTGCCCGCACCCGTAAGGAAGGCCAGAAGGCCGCAGTCGCAGTCGAGGAAATCTCTGCCGCGGCCAGTTCCGCCGCCGAAACCGCAGGCAATGCACGCACTGTCGTAGAGCAGACCCGCTCCTATGCGCAGGGCTCTGGTGACGTTGTGAACCGTGCCATGGATGCGATGGCGGCGATCAAGACCTCGTCCGCAGAGATTGATACCATCATCACCGTGATTGATGAAATTGCACGCCAGACCGACCTGCTGGCTCTGAACGCCGCTGTTGAATCGGCGCGTGCCGGTGAAGCGGGCCGAGGCTTCGCAGTCGTTGCCCAAGAAGTCCGCAAGCTGGCCCAGCGCTCGGCGGATGCCAGCCAGCAGATCCGCAATCTGGTGACAACATCGTCCGAGCAGGTTTCCGAAGGCGTAGAACTGGTCGGCGAAACCGGCGAGGCCCTGAACCAGATCCTTGGTGCAGTTTCGGAACTGGCTGAACTGATGAGTGGCATCGCAGAGAATGCCAAGCAGCAGTCGGAAGGCTTGAACCAGGTCAGCGTCGCGATCTCTCAGATCGACACTATTTCCGAGGATGACACTCGTCAGACCATCACGTCGCGTCCGTCGCTCGCTCTGGCATAATCCGACTGATTCACCCTGAATTCTGAAAGCGTCCGTGCAACCGCACGGACGCTTTTGCATTTCAAGCAAGTAAGGCGTTAGAGACCCGTGGTAATATTGCCGCAGGCGACGTTTCAGTCCCGCGACCTTGCCAAAAGTTTAGTCTGAAATTTCCATTAAGCGGCGGGCGATTAGGCAAGATGCCGTTTCGATAGGCGTTCACGGAATGCCAATAATTTCACCGAAATTTGAACGTTGTTGCACTTTTGGGTTGCAAAGAAAGAATCTGTCGCCATGCTTCGGGTCAAGGAAACTAAGCATTTTCCTGTCGTAAAACTGTAATAATTTATTGGGATTTGTCGGGGGAATTCCTAGGGCGGCGGCACTATCTTGGCCCGCGACCTGCAATTTTAAGTTGCAGGCGGCGGTATCGCTTTGCCTGTCGTCTGGATTGTCTTGCCGCAAAAATGTCAAAGGACTTTTGATGTTTAAGACTATCGCTATCGGTTTCACGTGTTCGCTGGTTGCCGCGCTGCTCGCATCAACCGCCGCTGTGGCTCAGGATAAAATGACGTTCGCGACCAGCCAGCCGTACGGCCTGATTTCCGGTTCTGACCTGCCTGATGGCGGCGTGGGCACTTTGGTTTTCAAGCACATTCTGGACAAAGCCGGAATTGCTGCGGACGTGACCTTTGCCCCAACTTGGGGAGAGGCCGAAGAAGGGGCCCGCCAAGCCGACTATGACGGCGCGTTCCCGTACTACTACACCCTGAGCCGGTCGCTCGATTTCCGTTACACCGACGCCGTTCTGGCGGTTGGCGAGCGTCTGTACTCCAACGACACGCGTCTTACGTCTCTGGATGATCTGAAGGGGCACGACCTGTGCTATCCTGCGGGCTATGATCTGGCGACGTCGTTGCAGCTGCGCGTCGATGCCGGTGACTTCACCCGTGTCACCGCAGAAGACATGAACGCCTGCTTTGAAATGCTGGCCAACAAGAACGTCTTTGCCGTGTTGGCCGACCAGAGCGAGGCGGGTTTCGTTTTGAACTTCGCCGAATATGACGTCTCTTCGGTGCGCGAAAGCTCTTTTGATCTGGCGCGCCGCACCTTGCACCTGATGCTGCCCTTCGATGCGCCCAATGCCGAAGAAGTCGTCACGGCGTTCAACGCAGCGCTTGTCGAAGCCCGCGAGAGCGGCGAGTTGGAAGCATTGATTAAAGACCGGATCGACGTGGACCTGATGCCCGTTAGTGCGACGGACTACCGTCTGAAATCTGCGGTCGACGCTACGCTGAAGCTGCATGACGGTTCGCGCCAGACTGGCCGCGTTCTGGAGTCTGCGCCCGGCCGCTACGACGTGAACACCCAGTATGGTCCGATCACCTATCCGCGCAGCATCATCGCAGACATCTGCCCGGTGAACGCTTGCCCCGGCGACGAGGTGGTTGCCGCAGCCCCTGCCGAGACTGCTCCGATCGAAGTGGCCGAAGCAGTGGCCGAGGATGTCGCCGAAGCAACTGTGACCGAAGATGTTGTCGCAAGCATCCAGCCGACCGCGCTGCGCTTGCAGGGGTCGAACACCATCGGCGCACAGCTCGCACCAGCGCTGCTCGAAGCGTGGGTTGCCAAAGAGGGCGCCGATATGGGTGCTTGGGTTCTGGGTGAAGAAAACGAGCGTGCTGCAGAAATCGAAGGCGACTTGCCCGGCGGCGTCAGCGAAGTCACCTTGGCCGCCCATGGCAGCTCGACCGGTTTCCGCGCGATGCTCGAAGGTAACGCGGACATCGCAATGGCCTCGCGTCGGATCAAAGAGGAAGAGCGCAACGACCTGATGGTGGCGGGCTATCCTGACCTTCTGGCTGATGATGTCGAGGGCGAGGTGATCGTGGGTCTGGATGGCGTCGCCGTCATCGTCCACCCCGAGAACCAGATCCGAGAGTTGAGTATTGATCAGGTCCGAGACATCTTTGCGGGCACCATCACCAACTGGTCCGAGCTTGGTGGCCAGAATTTGCCGATCGTTGTGCATACCCGCGACGGCAAGTCTGGCACCTTTGACACCTTTGAATCGCTGGTGATGAATGACCTGCCGATGGTCGGCTCCGCTCGGGAGTTCGAGTCGAATGCGAACCTGTCTGACGCTGTTCGCGCGGAGCCGGGCGCAATTGGCTTTACCGGTCTGTCCTATGTGCGTAACGCAAAAGCCTTGCCTCTGAAGGTCTGCGACGCGATCCACAGCCCCACTGGCTTCTCGGTCAAGACCGAGGAATACCCGCTCAGCCGTCGCCTCTATATGTACAAGAACACCCAAAGCGATGCGGCGGACGTAAATGCATTTGCCGACTTTGTTTTGGATGAAGGCCAGAAGATTGTGTCTGAAAACGGGTTCGTCGACCTGAACCTCGGTGTCCGCACTGGTTGGGAGTCCGTCGATGCTCTGGCGAACATCCAGTTCATGGCTCACCAGAATGGGCCTGTTGTGCGCGACTACGTTCTGACCGTGCGTGACATGGACCGCCTGAGCTCGACCTTCCACTTCATCACTGGTCAGTCTGCGCTGGACGCACGTTCGGTCAGCGATCTGTCGCGTTTGGCAGAGTGGGTCAAGCAACCTGAAAACGAGGGCCGCAAGCTGCTCTTCGTCGGGTTCGCGGACAACCGCGGTGGCTACGAAATCAACCTCGAGATTTCGCGCAAACGTGCCGAGAGCGTTGCAGAAGCATTGCGTCAACAGTTGGACCGCGACGTGGAAATCGAAGTGATCGCAGTGGGTGAAGATGCGCCCGTCGCGTGCAACGACGAGAATGGCTACGACAAGAACCGTCGCGTCGAAGTCTGGGCCTCTCGCTAAGAGCAGAAAGGGGAGTGTGTAATGCGTGTTCTGTTAAAAACAGCCTGTGTGGTGGCGCTCTGTGGAATGATGCAACAGGCTGCGGCCCAAGCGTCGACCGATCCGGCAGAGGAGGGCGAAGTTCGTCAGGCGGTGCGCATTGATGCTCCGTCCGAACTGCCCCAACAGGCGACGGCCCCTGCGTCGCCCGTGACAGACGGGGGGGCCGGTCTGGCCCTTCCCAACGGCTTTGACGAGCCCACACTTGACGAAAAGGCGGTCGCTCAAGCGCCTGCACCGGCACCGGTTCCTGCTGCAGAAACCTCGCCCGAGCCAGTGATGCCGGCTTGTGATGATCCGCAGACTGTTCAGATGGTCGAAGCAAACGGCGGTCTGCAGGTGCTGGTTTCTCCGGTTTGTGCAGAGCAGGTGCGGTTGTCGCTGACTGATCGTGACGGGGCGATCGCGAAGCCTGCGTTTGAAGTGATTGACCGCACCTTGCGTGTGGATTTGCCCTGTGGTCGCAGGTTCAAAACACTGAAATTGCTTGCGGGGTATCAGCCCGCTTCCATCGCGCTGTCTCCGCGCGAGGTGCCATGCACTGAAGAGGTGGTTCATGTGGCGCAACCCGCAGCCCCGACCGCTCCGGTTCAAGCAAGTGCTTGCGGAAATTCCTTTGATGCCACAATCGACAAAGGCATCCTGTCCGCCGCATTCACGGGATGCACCGCAGGGGAAACGATCGCGCTGTCCTATCGCGGCCTGAGCTTCGAAACACGCGCTGCCGAGGACGGGAACGCGACCCTTCGACTGCCGTTGCTGGCGTCAAAGTCGCAGGTTCAGACTGCCGATGGGGTGGATCATGATGTCACTTGGCCCGAAGCCAATCAGACCATCCGCGTTGTTCTGACGTGGGACAGTGCCGTCGATCTGGACCTGTATGTTCTGGAACCCGGTCTCAGCTACGATACATTTGAAACAGAGCCGCACACCGCGCGCTCCGAGGCTGCCTTCGGAGCTGCTGGGCAGATGGTCGTGACATCGGACGGAACGGATGCCACCCGTTTCGAAGTCTACGACAGCCCGCAGAACAGCGGCTTGCAGGGCATGGGCGCAGTGGTTGTGGCCGACGTCAGCCGTGGCATGACCCCGACAGGCGCGTTTTGCAAAGGCGGCGATCTGGCAGGACCGGAATTTCGTGTCCTGGCCGGCGGAGCCGAAACGCCTGACGAAGCGCGCTTTGCTTTTGAGAAAGCGGAATGTGGCAGTAGCCTGACACGCGGACAGTACTATCGCCGCGTCAATGACATCCGCCCCTTCTGGTAGGGGTGTTCTAGATTGATGGGTTCAGGGCGGCCACCGAGCCGCCCTTTTCTTTGCCCTGATCTTTACCACAAAAATTGACAGCACGAAGCGAACCCGCAATGGTGCCCACACGTCAGGGGAGTCCCGCCTAGGGGACTGAGAGGCTGACAGCGGGGCACTGTTCCCGCGGTGAAGCGACCCTTTGAACCTGACCCAGTTGATGCTGGCGTAGGAAGACCGAAGGGTATCCCGATTTCGCGATTTTGCGGGCGGTCCTTTCGGGCCGCTGATGGCCCATTTGCGCATGCGTGCGCGGCGGGCCCGCGCGGTCCCTTTCTGCCACCTGTTTCACTTGGGTCTTTTTGAGATTGTCTTGAGGAGACCATAGATGAAAGACAACGCGACCCCGCAGATCACCACCGGCGCTATGCCGGCGTCTTGCAAGGTATACGAGCCCGGCCAGATCCACGACATCCGCGTCCCCCTGCGGCAGATCCACGTGGGCGGAGGAGAGGCCCCCGTGTCCGTCTACGACAGCTCGGGCGTCTACACCGATCCGATGGCCACCACCGACATTGCGCGGGGCTTGGCCGCGCAGCGCGGCGCATGGCTGAAGGCGCGCGGCGATGTGGAAACCTATACCGGCCGTCCCGTAACCGCCGCCGACAATGGCTATGCCGAGGGCAACCGCCTTGTCCCCGCCTTCCCGCATCAGCGCGACCCGCTGCGCGCCGTGGATGGCAAGGCTGTGACCCAGATGGCCTATGCGCGCGCTGGCATCATCACCCCCGAAATGGAATACGTCGCGATCCGTGAAAACATTGGCCGCACCCAGGCGTGGGAACAGGCCCGCGATGGTCAGGACTTTGGCGCGTCGATCCCCGATCTGGTGACCCCCGAATTCGTCCGTCAGGAAATCGCCGAAGGCCGCGCGATCATCCCCGCGAACATCAACCACCCCGAGTTGGAACCCATGATCATCGGGCGCAACTTCCTTGTGAAGATCAACGCCAATATCGGGAACTCGGCCGTGACCTCCAGCATGGAGGAAGAGGTCGACAAAATGGTCTGGGCCATCCGTTGGGGCGCAGACACCGTGATGGACCTGTCCACCGGCCGCAACATCCACAACATCCGCGACTGGATCATCCGCAACGCCCCCGTGCCGATCGGGACCGTGCCCCTGTATCAGGCGCTGGAAAAGGTGAACGGCATCGCCGAAGATCTGACATGGGAGGTGTTTCGGGACACCCTGATCGAACAGGCCGAACAGGGCGTGGACTACTTCACCATTCATGCGGGCGTGCGACTGCACATGATCCCCATGACCGCCAAGCGCGTGACCGGCATCGTCAGCCGCGGGGGCTCGATCATGGCCAAGTGGTGTCTGCACCATCACCGCGAAAGCTTCCTCTATGAGCATTTCGACGAGATTTGCGACATCATGCGGGCCTATGACGTGTCCTTCAGCCTTGGGGACGGCCTGCGCCCCGGTTCGATCGCGGATGCGAACGATCAGGCGCAATTTGCGGAGCTGGAGACCTTGGGCGAGCTGACCAAGATCGCGTGGGCCAAGGACTGTCAGGTCATGATCGAAGGGCCCGGCCACGTCGCCATGCACAAGATCAAGGCCAACATGGACAAGCAGCTGGAGCATTGCCACGAGGCGCCGTTCTATACCCTCGGGCCGCTGACAACGGATATTGCGCCGGGCTACGACCACATCACCAGCGCCATCGGGGCGGCGATGATCGGTTGGTTCGGGACCGCAATGCTGTGCTACGTGACGCCCAAAGAGCACCTTGGTCTGCCCGACCGCGATGACGTGAAAACCGGCGTGATCACCTATAAACTCGCAGCCCACGCGGCGGACTTGGCCAAAGGACATCCGGGTGCGCAACTGCGCGACGACGCCCTCAGCCGTGCACGGTTCGAGTTCCGTTGGGAAGACCAGTTCAACCTGTCGCTCGACCCCGACACCGCCCGTGAATTCCACGACGAGACCATGCCCAAAGAGGCGCACAAGGTGGCCCATTTCTGCTCGATGTGCGGGCCCAAGTTCTGCTCCATGCGGATCAGCCACGACATCCGCGCCGAGGCCCAGAAGGCCGAAGGCATGGAGGCCATGGCCGCTAAATTCCGCGAGGGCGGCGAGCTCTATGTTCCCGCCAAAGAGGGTGCCGAGTGATGTACTCTGTCCTTGGGGCAGGGGTGGCGGGGCTGTGCGTTGCCACAGCCCTGTCCGAACGCGGCTTGCCCGTGGAACTGGTTGCGGGGCCGGACATTCCGGCCTCTCACTGGGCTGGTGGAATGCTGGCCCCCATGTGCGAAGGCGAAAGCGCCCCGCCCGAAGTCGTCCACATGGGCAAACACGCCGCCGACTGGTGGAGCGCCCGTTTCGACGGCGTGCATTGGCGCGGCACTTTGGTGGTGGCGTCCCCCCGTGATCAAGCTGAACTGCAGCGGTTCGCCCGCGCCACGCGAGGGCACCACACGGTCGATCCGGCGGACTATGAGGCTGACCTGAAGGGCCGGTTCAGTCGCGCGCTCTACTTCCCCGAAGAGGCGCACATGGACCCCCGCGCCGCGATGGCCTGCCTGCGTCAGCGGCTGGCGGATCGGGGCGTCGCCACGGTGAAAACCCCCAAGGGGCAGATCATCGACTGCCGCGGTTTAGCCGCCCGCGACCAGCTGCCCGACCTGCGTGCAGTGCGCGGCGAAATGCTGGTGGTTCGCGCCGCCGATGTCAACTTGACCCGCACCGTCCGCCTGCTGCACCCGCGCTTTCCCTGCTATGTCGTTCCCCGTGGGCAGGGCATCTATATGATTGGCGCGACCATGGTGGAAAGCGACGATGACGGCCCCATCACCGCCCGTGCGCTGATGGAAATGCTGTCCGCCGTCTACACGATCCACCCCGCCTTTGCCGAGGCGCAGTTGCTGGAGACAGGCACAGGCCTGCGCCCTAGCTTTCCCGACAACATTCCCTGCATCCGCGAAGCCGGTGGCCGGATCCACGTGAACGGCATGTACCGCCACGGATATCTGGCCGCGCCATATCTGGCCGAAGAGCTCGCGGATCGCCTGACCAACGAGATCCAACATGCAAGTTGAACTGAACGGCAAACCGTTTGAAACAGACGCCGCGACCCTCGCAGACCTGATCGATGCCGAAGGGTTCGAGGCCCCGTGCGTCGCCACGGCCGTCGACGGCATCTTTGTCCCTCGCGCCACCCGCGCTTCTGTGTCCCTGACCGAAGGGCTGCGGATCGAGGTGCTCTCGCCGATGCAGGGGGGCTGAGCGATGTTCTATGGCGTTAACCTAAAGAGCCGCCTGATGCTGGGCACCGCGCAATATCCGTCTCCCGCCATTTTGGCCGAAGCCATCGCCGCCAGCGGGACCGAAGTCATCACCGTCAGCCTACGCCGCGAAGGCACCGGCGGCACAGCCTTCCGCGACCTCATCCGCGCGAGTGGCTGCCGCATTCTGCCCAACACCGCCGGATGCCACACTGCCAAAGAGGCGATCACCACCGCCCACATGGCCCGAGAGGTCTTTGGCACCAACTGGATCAAACTTGAGGTCATTGGCCACGCGGACACTTTACAGCCTGATCCCTTTGCACTGGTCGAGGCCGCGCGCGTCCTCTGCGCAGATGGGTTCGACGTATTTCCCTACACGACCGAAGACCTGATCGTTGGGGAGAAATTGCTGGAGGCCGGATGCCAAGTGCTGATGCCATGGGGCGCGCCGATTGGGTCAGGGCAGGGGCTGCGCAACGCGGCGGGTTTGGAAACCATGCGCGCGCATTTCAACGGTGTGCCCTTGGTGGTGGACGCCGGCATTGGTGCCCCGAGCCAAGCTGCGCGGGCCATGGAGATGGGGTTCGACGCGGTGCTCTTGAACACCGCCGTGGCCAAAGCGGTTGATCCGGTAGGGATGGCCCGAGCCTTTGGCAACGCGGTGGAGGCAGGGCAGATGGCCTACTCCGCAGGGTTAATGCCGCCCCGCGACATGGCCTCTGCCTCTACGCCCATTTTCGGAATGGCGGAGCTGGCTTGATGGAGAAGTTCTACCTGATCACGGGCACCGCTGACCTGCTGGAGCGTCTCGTCCCGTCGGGCGTAAAACTCGTGCAACTGCGGGTCAAGGATGCCGCGCCCGACGACTTGCGCGCCCAAGCCATCCGCGCCCGCGATTGCTGTGCCGCGCATGGGGCGCAACTGATCCTGAACGACTATTGGGAATTGGCGCTAGAGCTAGGCATCGACTTTGTGCATCTGGGGCAAGAGGACATGGATAGGGCAGACTTTGACGCTCTACGAAAGGCCGGAGTGCGCTACGGCCTCTCGACCCATGACGGTGCGGAACTGGATCGGGCGTTGGCGCTGGAGCCAGCCTATGTCGCTCTTGGGCCCGTCTACCCGACCCTGCTGAAACAGATGAAATGGGCGCCCCAAGGGCTGGATCGCGTGCGGGACTGGAAGCAGCGCGTGGGGCAAACGCCTCTGGTCGCGATCGGTGGGCTGACGCCGGAGCGTGCTTTGGGAGTGCTGGAGGCGGGTGCCGACAGTGCCGCTGTCGTGACAGATATTCAGCAGGCAGACAGCCCCGAAGCGCGCACGGGTGAATGGCTCGCTTCAGTCTCTCAGGCCAACTAGCATGAAGCAAGTGTTGGCGATCGGGGGATTGGACTCGAGCTGTGGTGCGGGTGTCATTCGAGATGCTGCAACGATCCAATCTCTTGGCAAGCAGCCGCGCGTGGCTGTGACAGCGGTGACGGCGCAGTCCGCAACCGGGGTGCGAGATATCCATCCCGTTCCGAGTCAAACGCTGGATGCGCAGATTGTACCGGCACACGCCATCAAGATCGGGATGCTCTGCGATGACGTTCGTGTGCGCACTGTGTGCCGCGCTTTGGAGAAGGTGTCGCCGTGCCCCATCGTGCTTGATCCGGTGCTCTCCGCGTCCTCTGGGGGGCGTTTGCTGTCGGATGCGGGTGCTGGGTGGCTTTTGACGGAGCTCATTCAGAAGGTCACGCTCATCACCCCCAATCTGCAGGAATTGTCTCTGCTGGCCGATTGGTGTGGCGAGCCCAGCCAAGACCCTCTGAAACAGGCGGACGCCCTACGGCGGGCAGGAGCCCTAGCGGTTTTGATCAAGGATGGTCATGGGACGGGCCGCATCGCCAAAGATCGCCTGATCACAGACGGAGAGGTTCATGTGTTCGAAGCGCCCCGGCTTGGCGTCAGCCGTCGTGGGACAGGATGCACTCTGGCCAGTGCGATTGCCTGTGGATTGGCAGAGGGGCGCAGTCTGCCGAACGCCTGCGAAATGGGGAAGTCCGTGGTCACGGCCTATCTCGCGGAGGAGACGTAGAGCAGGGGTAAGCCTGCATTTCTGCATTTGCGAAGGTCCGCTTGTGCATTCAAGTTACAGAAAATGCGCTGTCATCTGTTGCAAAAGAAACGGTATGGAGGGAACTAAACCGATTAGTTCAGATTCTTTCTGGCTTATCTGGACAGGCCTGTTTTAATGGTCTTGTAAGCGCTCACTTGCAGAGGATCCCCATGCGTAGACTTCACGCTCTTTTCGCCGCGCTGGCACTGGCCGCGCCTTTGGCCACATCTGTCGGGGCGCAAGAGGTGCCGAAACCCGTAAAGCTCATGACCGTCACGACGCAGCCGCAGACCATCCAGCGACGCTTCTTTGGTCAGGTGGCAGCGTTGCAGACGGTTGATCTGGCCTTTCAGGTTGGTGGGCAGATCAAGGTTCTGACCGCGCCCGAAGGCCAGGCAATCCCCGAAGGTGACGTTATTGCGCAGCTGGATCTGGACGCTTACGAGCGGGCGCGTGCGCAAGCCGAGGTCAACCTGGATAAAGCCAAGCGCGATTTGTCCCGTCTCGAGTCCCTGAGTGGTGCGGCGGTCAGCGAAGTTTCGATCCGTGACGCGCGGACTCAGGTCGACCTGGCCGAGATTGCCTTGAACGATGCTGCGGACAATCTGGATCACGCCACGCTGCGTGCGCCGTTCGACGCGCTCGTGGCGCGCCGCGAGGTTGCCAATTACACCACCGTATCGGCGGGCACGCCTGTGGTCCGTCTGCACGATGTCTCGGAAATGCGGGTGGAGATCGAAGTCCCTGAAGTCCTGTTCCGCGAAGCGGGTCAGAGCCGGAGTGTCACATTCGAAGCTATTTTCCCCGGCGAATCCGAACGTTTGCCGCTGGAACCCCGCGAGTTCGAGGCCGAAACCAGTTCCGTAGGTCAGACCTACACGCTGACGCTGGCCTTCGAGGAAAACCCCGGGGCAGGGGTTTATCCGGGTGCGTCGGTGTCGGTCGCAGCCAGCACAGAGATGCCTGCACAAGATACCGTCTTTCTCCCCGAGACCGCGCTGGCCTTTGATCCGGCCGGAAAGCCATTGGTCATGGTCTTTGACGAGGCCGGTACAGTCAGCGCAACGCCTGTCGAGATCGAGATTGCCTACGACGGTCGCGTCCGGTTGCTTGGCGGTGTGGCAGAAGGCGCCGAGATCGTCATGACCGGAGCCTCGCAGTTGCAGGATGGCCAGTCTGTCCGCCGCTTTACCCGCGTCGGAGAGTAACCCATGTCTATTGCACGCGCGTCTATCGACAAGGCGCTGATCACGTGGCTCCTTATGATCGGGTGTTTGCTCGGCGGGATCTGGGGATTTGCCACGATCGGCCGATTGGAAGACCCCGCTTTTACAATCAAGCAGGCGGTCATCATCACCCAATATCCCGGTGCAGGTGCGGATCAGGTGGCCCGAGAGGTCACAGAACCGCTGGAATCCGCTATTCAGAAGATGTCCGAGGTCGAGACGATCACCTCGTCCAACAAGCCCGGCGTGAGCCGGATCGACGTGGAAATCGAGAGTACCTTTGACGGGACTGAACTTCCCCAGATCTGGGACAAGCTGCGCAAGCGGGTGAACGATGCTCGGGGCAGTCTGCCCTCGGGGGCCGGAACGCCGTATGTGAACGACAGTTTCGGGGATGTGTTCGGCGTGTTCTTTGCCATCCAGACCCCCGGCTTTACAGATGCAGAAACCCACGAGATTGCGGAATTCCTGCGACGTGAGCTTCTGACCGTCGAAGGCGTGGCCGACGTGGACCTGCAAGGTCTGCCCGAAGAAGCGGTGTATGTAACGCCTGATATGGCGATTGCCCGAAATCTGGGTGTTGCGCCGACGGCCATCGCCAGCGCTATCGCGAATTCCAACGCTGTCGCCAGTGCGGGCAGTGTCACGATGAACGGACAGGATATCCGCATCGAGGCACCCCAGGGCTCGAACACGGTCGACGAAATCGCACGCCTGACCATCGGTGTCGGCGGCGAGATCATTGACCTTCTCGATCTGGCAACCGTCAGCCGCGAGCGCGTCAGCGATCCGGACATGATCATTCGCTTCAACGGCAAAGAAGCCTTTACCATGGGGGTGTCCGGCAAGTCTGGCCAGAACATCGTGGATATCGGTCATCGGATTGATGACCGGCTTGCAGCGCTATCGCAGGATTTGCCTGCCGGTGTTGAAATCCACCCTGTCTACCAGCAGCACGTGGTGGTCGAAGAAGCCTCGAATGCCTTCCTCGTGAACCTTGCGATGTCGGTGGCGATCGTGGTGATAGTTCTGGCGCTGTTCATGGGCTGGCGTGCCGCGGTGGTCGTGGGGGCAACTCTGCTCCTGACCGTGGTTGGCACGGTGTTCTTTATGGCGATCTTTGGCATCGAGATGGAACGCATTTCGCTTGGCGCACTCATTATCGCGATGGGGATGCTGGTGGATAACGCCATCGTTGTGGCCGAGGGGATGCAGGGCGACATGGCGCAGGGCAAAACTGCCCGCGATGCCGCCGAAGATGTGGCGAGCAAAACCCAGACGCCTTTGCTCGGGGCGACGGTGATCGGTATCATGGCCTTTGCGGGCATTGGTCTGTCGCCTGACGCAACTGGCGAATTCCTGTTCTCCCTCTTCGCGGTGATTGGCATCTCCCTGCTGCTGTCGTGGGTTCTGGCGATTTCGGCGACGCCGCTTCTGGGGCACTACTTCTTTAAGGTCGGTGCAGGGTCTGCAGAGGGCAACTACAACGGCCCGATCTTCCGTGCCTATCGCCGGACGCTGGACTTGGCGCTGACTCTGCGCTGGCCCGTTCTTGCGGTGTTGGGGGTGGTGACAGTGATGTGCTACATCGGATTTGGTCAGGTGAAGCAGCAGTTCTTCCCCGACAGCAACACGCCTCTGTTCTATGTGCACTATAAACTGCCCCAAGGAGGCAGCATTCACAGCACGGCTGCGGACATGGAACTGCTCGAAGACTGGCTGGCGGAACGCGAGGAAGTCGTCTCGGTGGCGACCTTCGTTGGCGGTGGTGCCAGCCGCTTCATGCT
Organism: Alphaproteobacteria bacterium; assembly: GCA_030433335.1. Classification (GTDB taxonomy): domain Bacteria; phylum Pseudomonadota; class Alphaproteobacteria; order Rhodobacterales; family Rhodobacteraceae; genus Donghicola. Next base: position 29,515 of record JAUILL010000014.1, read on the forward strand.
GACCTATGGCCCCGAAGAGGCTCTGCCGACCTATGGCCACCTGATCATCCGTACGCACACACTGGAGGAAATCCCTCAACTGCGGAGTGATCTGGAGACCTATGGCCGCGGTCAACTGGTTGCGGGCGAGTTCAGGACGGAACGACTGGCCTTTGGTCCTGGTGGCGGTGCGCCGATTGCGGCGCGGTTCTCGGGCAGTGATCCGGTGGTCCTGCGGGAGTTGGCCGCCGAAGCCTCTGCGCGCATGGTCGAGGCGTCTGACCTGCTACAAGACCTGCGAACTGACTGGCGCGAGCGTGAACTGGTTCTGCAACCTGTCTACGCCGAAGATCGTGCTCAAGCAGTGGGTGTCGCCCGCGAAGATCTGGCCTCGGCCTTCCTGACCGCCACGGATGGTGTGCAAGCAGGGACCTATCGCGAGGATGATCGACAAATCCCCATCGTGGTCCGCAACGCAATCAACACCGCGACTGGCAATCCCGATCTGGCGGACCAACTGGTCTATTCCAGCGCGGCGGGGAACTACATCCCGATCGTCCAACTCATCGACGGGTTCGACTACGAGGCTCAAAACACTCTGATCCAGCGCCGCAACCGCGTGCCAACGATCACGGTCGAAGCGGGTGTCGTCGATGGCGAGAATGCAGCGGCGGTGTTCAACACAATCCGCCCTGTGATCGAAGCGATGGAATTGCCCGAAGGCTATATGCTGGAGTGGGGCGGAGAATACGAGAACTCGACCAAAGCCCAGAGCAGCTTGGGTAAACAGTTGCCTCTGTCGCTGTTGATCATGATCGTGATCTCGATCCTGCTCTTCGGTCGCCTGCGTCAGCCGCTGATCATCTGGCTCTTGGTGCCGATGGCGGTGAATGGTGTGGCTCTTGGTCTGTTGGGGACAGGACTTCCGTTCAGCTTTACCGCGCTGCTGGGTCTGCTCAGCCTGTCGGGGATGCTGATCAAGAACGGCATCGTGCTGGTCGAGGAAATCGATCTGGTCCGAGCCGAAGGCGTCCCCTTCCGCCAAGCTGTGCTGGATGCATCGACCTCGCGTCTGCGTCCGGTGGTGCTGGCGGCGGCAACGACTATCCTCGGAATGATTCCGCTGCTCTCGGATGCGTTCTTCGCCTCGATGGCAGTGACGATCATGGGTGGTCTCGGGTTCGCGTCGATCCTGACGCTGATCGCGGCCCCAATGTTCTATTACATGTTCTTCTTCCGCGAGCGGCGCGCCGAAGCGGCTTGAGGAACTCTCAAAAATCAACAGGAAGGGCGCCTTTGGGGCGCCCTTTTCTATTCTGGCCCGTGGTGAAAGTGTGGCATTTCAGTCGGTCTCGTTGGGAAAACTAACAAAAGCGTGACCGAAGTGACTGGAAAAACAAATTCTCAGTTTGCTATGGTGGTGTCGTGCCTGGGGGGGCACATCAGTGAGGTCAGCATGCGCGCGATCTATGGGGCAGCCATTGCCCTTTCTCTTTTGGCACCCGCCTCCCACGCTCAGGACACACAATTCCTTGGGTTTGGCTATCAGATTTCCAACGACTTCATCGGCGACGGTCATGACCGTTACCGGACGGGCTCGACCCAAGCGAGCATCATGTTCGGTCGTGAGTGGACCGGATCGCTGGGAACGCAGTATTTCGACACGCTCGAACTGCGCGGCAGCACCGAGATCGCGGCCCCTGACAATTTGGAAAAGCCCGTGGACGGCGACCGTCCTTACGCAGCAGTGGCACGTTTGGGGGCGCATACCCATTTCGGTGAAACACTGTCGCGCACCGAATTCGATATGGGTGTCGGGGTCGAGATCATCGGTCCCCAAACCAAGCTGGACGAGTTTCAGGCAAACTTCCACCGTTGGATCGGTGCGGATGATGCCAGCAACGAAACCCGCAAGGCGATGATTCAGGATAACGTCTTTGGCTATGGCCACATCGAAGCGTCGAAGACCATGGATCTGGGGCGCTCTTCGCGGGTAACTCCCTTTATCGAAGGCCACGCGGGTCTGGAATCTTTTGCCCGCATTGGTGCGGATTTCGAATTCGGCGGCCTGATCTCGGATGATCTGAAGGTCCGCGATTACACCACCGGCCAAACCTATACCGCGATCCGTGGCACGCTGAGTGCAATGACTCTGACGGCGGGTGCGGACTTTGGCTATATGGTCGACTCTGCGATGCTGCCTGAGTCCAATGACTATGACCTTGTTCAGGAGCGCGCCCGCGCCCGCGCTGGCGTCACATGGGAAGGTCAGCAATCCTCGGCGACTTTTGGTCTGACCTACCTGAGCAAAGAGTTCGACAATCAGACCAGCGGTCAGGTTCTGGGCTCGTTCAACCTGAAATATAGCTTCTAAAAGAGTCCGCTCGGACGGACCCAACACGGCGGCACAGCTGCCAGAGCAGTACCTATAACCAGTGGATGCAGGCACCATGGCGATTGCAGGCACATTTGTGATTCATTGGGCGCAGACGGTCATCGAAGGGGTGGCTGCCGCGCCTCTGAGCGACCTCGCGGCGGGTGCTTTGTGGCGCTGGAGCGGGGAGCTTACCCGTGTGGACGGGCCGCGCTCGGTGCTACAACTCTCTGATGCCATCGGCGAGGCGCATCTGCGCCGTGGCGCAGCGGGCATGGCGCGGCGTCTGATCGGGGACACCTCTGCCGCTCCGCGTGAATCGTCCACCCGTCAGATGGCCGAGCAGAGCCTGACGGTCTCTGACGGAACGACCAGCCACACCGCGCGAATCGTGCGGAGCCCCGCATCAGGACACTTGCTCTTGTGTTTTGATCAGGACCATCCCCGTCCAGATCGGGACTATTGGGTGATCAAGCTTGCCTTGGATGATACAGACCGGACAGCGCTGTCTTCGGTTCTCCCAGATCGGCCCGCTGGCGTGATCTGTTTCGGTGCGGGAACGCGGATTGATACGCCCAAAGGCCCGAGTCTTGTCGAAGCCTTGCAGCCCGGCGACTTTGTGATGACCCGCGATAGTGGCCCGCAAGAAGTGCTTTGGACTGGCAGTCGCCGGATGAGCGGGGCGCGCCTGTTTGCAATGCCCCAGTTGCGACCGGTGCGTATCCATGCCTCTGCCTTTGGCAAGGACCGCCCTGACGAGACCTTGATCGTTTCGCCCGAACATCGACTCTTGGTGCAGGGGGATGCTGCGCGCGCGCTGTTCAACACACCCGAAGTCATGGTGCAGGCCCGCGATCTGGTGAACGACCGCACGATCATCTGCGCCCCCGATATGAAAGAGGTCACCTATGTGCATATCCTGCTGGGGCGGCACGAGGTGATCTGGGCCAACGGGATCGAATGCGAGAGCTTCCATCCGGCCACCGCGTCGATGGATGCACTGGACCAGGGTGACCGTATGGCGCTAGAGCAGCTCTTGCCTTGGGTCAGCGATACCCCCATGCGGTACGGCGATTATGCTCGCCGCCCGCTGTCACGCTCCGAAGCTGCCATTCTGGCCTACGATTTCTAAAAAGCCCCTCAACGCTGTTGACTCTGCCGTGCGGACCTATATAGGGGCGGCTCACATTGGTGTTGGTGGCCCCCGCAAGGGGATGCCTGTCAGGGGAAACCCAGTAGGACAACGCCCTTCATACTTAACGAAGGAGATCAGCCGTGACCAAACGCACGTCTGCCAAGTACAAAATTGACCGCCGCATGGGCGAAAACATTTGGGGTCGCCCCAAGTCGCCCGTCAACCGTCGTGAATATGGCCCCGGCCAGCACGGTCAGCGCCGCAAGGGCAAACTGTCGGACTTCGGTCTGCAGCTGCGCGCCAAGCAGAAGCTGAAAGGCTACTACGGCGACATGACCGAGAAGCAATTCCGCCGCATCTTCGGTGAAGCAGAGCGTCGTCGCGGTGACACCGGTGAGATCCTGATCGGTCTGCTGGAAAGCCGTCTGGACGCAGTTGTTTACCGCGCCAAGTTCGTTCCCACCGTCTTCGCAGCTCGTCAGTTCGTGAACCACGGTCACGTTCTGGTCAACGGCAAGCGCGTGAACATCCCCTCGTACCGCGTCAAAGAAGGCGACGTTATCGAGGTTCGCGAGAAGTCGAAGCAAATGGTTGTCCTGCTGGAAGCTGTTCAGCTGGCAGAGCGCGATGTTCCTGACTACATCGACGCCGACCACAGCAAGATGACTGCAACCTTCGTTCGCATGCCCGGCCTGTCGGACGTTCCTTACCCCGTCGTAATGGAACCGAACCTGGTTATCGAATTCTACGCACAGAACTAATCCTGATTTCAGGACCAGTTTTGTGCCACAAGCGCCGTCCCAATGGGGCGGCGCTTTGCTTTTGTGGGCATCTGGCCACTTTCCGGGGGCCATGGGATCAAAGTGCTCTTTCCCAGTCGTCATCTGCGCTATATGCAAGGCCCGAGTTACGGAGGCCCAGATGAACAAACCCGTCCCCCAGCCCGGCATTATGGAGATTGATCTCTACGTCGGCGGCGCGTCCGGCGCGCCGGGTTCCAATGTGGTCAAGCTGTCCTCGAACGAGAACCCGTTCGGTCCGTCCGAGGCAGCAGTCAAGGCAGCAGGCGTCGCGGCGCATCAGATGCATCGCTATCCCGAAATCGACGGGTATTCCCTGCGTGTCGCTCTGGCCGACAAGTACGGGCTCGAGGCGGACAACATCATCCTTGGCGTGGGCTCTGACGAGATCCTGCAGATGATCTGCAACGCCTATGCTGGTCCGGGTGACGAGGTGATCTACACCCAGCACGGCTTTGCCATGTACCGCATCTGTGCCCTTGGCGCAGGCGCGACACCCGTTGAGGTGCCCGAGTGCGAGCGCGTCACCGACGTAGACGCAATTCTGGCCGCTGTCACCGACGCGACCCGCATCGTCTTTATCGCGAACCCCAACAACCCCACCAGCACCATGATCGGTCTGGCCGAGGTCACCCGTCTGGCGGACTCTCTGCCGCCCCATGTTGTGCTTGTTCTGGATGGTGCCTACGCAGAGTTCGTCGAGGAATACGATGGCGGCGCCGAACTGGCGCGCACCCGTCCCAATGTCATCATGACCCGCACCTTCTCCAAGCTGTACGGCTTAGGTGGTCTGCGCGTGGGCTGGGGCTATGCGCAGCGCGACGTGATCGACGTGTTGAACCGCCTGCGCGCGCCGTTCAACATCTCGACCATCGCATTGGAAGCAGCGAAAGCTGCGCTGGCCGACACCGCGCACATCGACAAGTCGCTGGCCGAAAACGCCCGCCTGCGTGTCTGGCTGTCCGAAGCGCTGGCTGCCATTGGTGTGCAGTCCGATGCGTCCATGACCAACTTCATCCTCGCGCGCTTCCACGACCAGGAAGAGGCCGAGGCCTGCAACGAATACCTGAAGGCCCAAGGCCTGATCGTGCGTCCCGTCTCCAGCTACAACTTGCCGCACTGCCTGCGGATCACCGTCGGGGACGAGCCGTCCTGCCGCCGCGTGGCCCACGCGATTGGCGCGTTCAAAGCAGGAGCCCGTGCATGACCCAAGTCTACGACCGTGTGGCGCTGATCGGCCTTGGCCTGATCGCGTCCTCGATGTTCTGGTCGATCAAGCGTGGCGGTTTGGTGGGGGAAGTCACCGGCTATGCCCGCTCGGCAGAGACCCGAGAAACTGCGCGCGAGATTGGCCTGTGCGATCGCATCTGTGACACCGCTGCCGAGGCTGTCAAAGACGCGGATCTGGTTGTGCTCTGCGTACCCGTGGGTGCTATGGGTGCCGTGGCGGCAGAGATCGCCCCGCACCTGAAGCCGGGCGCGACGATCAGCGATGTGGGCTCGGTCAAGCAGTCCGTGATTGATGCTGTAGGTCCGCATCTGCCCGAAGGCGTGCATTTTGTACCCGCGCACCCGCTGGCAGGGACAGAGCATTCGGGCCCGCGCTCTGGCTTTGCTGAGCTGTTTGACAACCGCTGGTGCCTGCTCGTGCCCGTCGCGGATTCCGACCCAGAGGCGGTCGCCAAGTTGCGCGCCCTATGGGAAGGCATCGGCGCGAATGTCGAGGAAATGGATGCCGAGCACCACGATCTGGTGCTGGCCGTCACCAGCCACACACCGCACCTGATCGCCTACACGATGGTGGGCGTGGCGGACGATCTGCGCCGCGTGACCGACAGCGAAGTGATCAAATATTCGGCGGCGGGTTTCCGCGACTTTACGCGGATTGCCGCCAGTGACCCGACCATGTGGCGCGACGTCTTCTTGACGAACAAGGACGCGACGTTGGAAATTCTGGGCAGGTTCACCGAAGAGCTTTTTGCGCTTCAGCGGGCCATTCGCACAGGAGACGGCGATATGCTGCATGCTTACTTCACTCGGACCCGCGCGATCCGCCGCGGCATCCTCGAGGCCGGCCAAGACGTTGACGCCCCCGATTTCGGGCGCGGAAAGGCTGCAAAATGATGCGCGCTGCGGTGCTGGCCGTGTTGCTCGGCGCGACCGCTGTCTCGGCATTTCCGGTCGAAACGTCATTGCGTCCTGTCGCTCGTCCCGGCTCTGCCGAAGGTCCGGCACTTGTTGCGACCGATGCGTTAGCGTCGGTACTGCGTCCCAAGGCTCGTCCTGCCGCCGAAGAATCTACGGTTGTTGCGATCATCGCGCCCGAGGAAACAGAAGTGGCCCCAGAGGCGGTCGCGCAAGAAGCGATCGAGGTTGCTTCCGCGTCCTTTGTTCTGCCTCAGGCGCTGCGCCCGCTGCCCCGTCCCAAGGCCATCACCGAAAAGGCGATCCAACGTCGCGAGATGCAGCAGCGTGGTGCGGTTTGCGGGGATCCGAGTATTCAGGGCGATGACATCGGAGTGGTTCTGGCTTCGACCTTCGGCTGCGGTGTCGACAGCGCGGTGAAGGTGAAATCGGTATCTGGTATCGCGCTGAGCCAGCCCTCGACCATGGATTGTCAAACCGCTAAGGCTCTGAAAAAGTGGGTAGATAACGGCTTGACCCCCGCGGTGGGAAGCAAGGGCGGCGGTGTCTCGAAAATTCAGGTTATGGGGCACTATGTTTGCCGCCCACGGAACAATCAGGCGGGCAACAAGATTTCAGAGCACGGACGTGGACGCGCGATTGGTATCGGTGGCTTTACCCTGAAAGACGGGACGAAAGTCAGCGTTCTGAGCGATTGGCGCACGAAGTCCAATGGCAAGATCCTGAAAGCCGCTTACTCCAAGGCCTGTGGCACATTTGGCACGACTTTGGGCCCGAACGCGAACCGATATCATCAGGATCACTTCCATTTTGATACGGCTCGCTATCGCAGCGGGTCCTACTGCAAGTAACCTGTCAGCCCCTTAGCGGAGGCTGAGGCGGGGTGCCGGGCCAAGCGACAGTTGGCCGATTTTCATCATGCCATCGACAAAGGTTAGCGTGCCGTCGAACTCTCGTGGATCGCCGCTGCTCGCCGCAAGCATACCGACCATCATTCGGGTCGATTGCGCTTGGGCATGGCTGATCGCGCCAGAGTTCGCGATGTCGCTGATCATTTGATCCCAGTTCTGCAATTTGAAATCCAGAGCGCCTGCAGGAACACCTTGGTCGTCAAATTCTAGCGTGCCGCTGGCCGCAACCTGAAGCGAGGCCCAGTGGATGTCGGCCGACACGATCTCGACCTTGGAGGGCGCGGGCGGCGCGATTGATGCGGTGCTTGCGTTCAGGGGCTCTGCAAATGTCATGCGCGTGTCGAGCGCCAGTGTTTCAAAGCGGTCCGGCAGGGTAATTCCACCCACGAGAGGCAGCTTCAGGGACATCTGGTCAGCGGAAACTGCGATCTTGTAGTCAGAGATTGCGCCCGCTTCACGCTCTGCCGCGAATTTAAAATCCTGAGCAGTCCAAGACCCGCGGTCCGATTTTGCTTCGATCCCTTTGCCCACGAGGGACAAACGATTGAGGATGTCACTGTCATCGCTGTCCAGAACAATGCTGGCGCGCAGATCTTCGTGACGCAGTGTTGCGTGGACAAATGGGGTCTGCACAATCTGGCTCTCTGGCCAAATGGCGATGACGTGCGAGGGGTTATAGACCAGTGAAAGCAGCTGGAAGAAAGGGGCGGACCACTTCACGGTACCCTCTTGATCCGCAAGTGTAACCTCGTCGAGCGTAGCGTCGACACGGTTGGGGAAGCCTGCGACAGACAGGTCACTGTAGGATGCCTCCCACCCATCTTGCTGCTTGGCAACGAACCAATTCTCGATCGCTGCTTTCTTTTGGCCAGAAGCAGAAAACCAATATCCGGACCATAATCCGGCTAAAATAACTGTAATCGCAATAAGGCGTTTCATGCCCTTACCCTTTCTAAAAATCTGTCCCCTGTTTACAGACGCTAGAAAAAGGAGGCCAGCATCATGAGCATGTGGGTATTCGGATATGGGTCACTTCTGTGGAATCCGGGTTTTGAGGTCGCGGAAAAGAGGCTCGCGACCCTAGAGGGATATCACCGGTCATTCAGCATGCGCTCGGTCACCCATCGAGGCAGCCATGATGCGATGGGGCTGGTGTTGGCTCTGGACGCGGATACCGAGGCTACATGCGACGGGCTAGCACTGCGGGTGGCGCCGGGCACCGAAGAGGCGACGCTAGACTACCTGCGCGAACGGGAACTGGTCACAGCAGCCTATCTGGAGCGGCACCTGCCTGTGCATCTGGATGATGGCCGTTTGGTCGAGGCGGTGACCTATATTATCGATCCCGATCACAACCAGTATTGCGGCGGTCTGCCCCTAGAGGAGCAGGCCCAGATTATCGCTCGCGCACGGGGCAAGATGGGGCCGAATTGGGAGTACCTCTATAATACCGCATCGCAACTCCGCGAATTGGGAATTTCAGATGCAGATTTGGACTGGCTCGAGAACCGAGTGCGCGAGATCATTGGATAATCCTTTGCGCTTTGGTGCTTAGTCCCTATGGTGAGGTCGGATTTCAACTACGAGGGCAGGGGGCGTCACGCATGAACCGCGAGTCCGAGCCGCATTTTTCACAGCCGATCCGGCAGATTTTCCTGATGGTCGTCGCTCTGGGTTTAACCGGAGCAGGGGCCTCTTTCGCCTATGGTGTGGTGCGTCCTCTGTTCGTCGCGAACCCTTGGTTGAATGGCACGATTGCGCTGGTCTTCGTCTTCGGCGTGCTGGCCTGTTTCGTTCAGGTTGGGCAGCTCATCGCATCTGTCCGCTGGATCGAAGCCTTTGCCGGAGATCGCAATGACGGGTCGATCCGCACACCGCGCCTGCTGAAGCCTCTGGCGGCGCTGCTGTCGTCTCGGGGTCACCGGATGAAGATCAGCTCGACCGCGGCACAGTCGATTCTGGACAGTCTTGCCACACGGATCGACGAAGCGCGTGAGATTACGCGCTATGTGGTCAACTTGCTCATCTTCCTCGGTCTGCTGGGGACGTTCTATGGTCTGGCGACCACGGTGCCTGCTGTTGTGGACACGATCCGCAGCCTTGCACCGGCGGACGGTGACAGTGGCTCGGAAATGTTCTCGCGCCTGATGACCGGCCTTGAGAGCCAACTTGGCGGCATGGGTGTCGCATTCTCCAGCTCGCTGCTGGGCCTGGCAGGGTCGCTTGTTGTTGGCTTGCTCGAGTTGTTCGCGGGTCACGGCCAGAACCGCTTTTACCGCGAGCTCGAAGAGTGGCTGACCTCGATCACCCGCCTCGGCTACGTCGGTGATAGCGATGGCGCGAGCCCAGAGCAGGGCGCGATGGTCCACGTTCTGGAACAGATGGCCGACCAGATGGAGCGTATGCACGACGCGCTAACGAACTCTGACAAGCAAAGCCATTCACTGGACGCCCATTTGGGGCAGCTGACCAGCGCTGTAGATCGGATGAGCGAAAAGTTGGCTGTGATCGACAACAGCGATCTGGCCCACGGACTTCAGCGGATCGCGCAGGGCCAGCAGCAGGTCGTCGATGCGCTGCACATGGCCATCGCGCAGGGCCAACAGCAACAAAGCGGCGAGAGCGCCCCTGACGAAGAGACACGGATGCGCATTCGGTCGATTGACCTTCAGATGCTGCAACTCCTCGAAGATATGAAGGCGGGACGTCAGGAAACCCTGTCGGAGTTGCGGACGGATATCGCCGCCCTGACCCGTGCAGTTCAGCGTCTTGGGGCCTCGGATGGCGCGGTGTCGCGCCGGATGCGGGACGAGGGGTAGGCCATGGCTCTGTCGCGCAGAACGGGCCAACGGTTTCAGGGCTCGATCTGGCCGGGTTTCGTGGATGCGATGACCGGCCTTTTGTTGGTGCTTATGTTTGTTTTGACGATCTTTATGGTCGTTCAATCTGTCCTGCGCGAACAAATCACCGGACAAGAAACCCAGATTCAAGATCAGGAAATCCAGCTTGATGCTTTGGGCACCGAAGTGGCGGCGCTGGCACAGGCCTTGGGGTTGGCCGAGAGCAAGTCAGAAGGGCTCGAGACCCGCATCGGCGAGTTGACGGCAACCTTGTCGAACACCCGCGCCGAAATTGCCGCCCGCACCGAGGAATTGGCCGAAGCGCAGGACGCCATCACTGCCTTCGAGGCACGGGTCGCGTCGTTGCTGTCTGAACAGTCCAATCTCGAGGCTGAACGCGACACCCTGAACGCCTCGCTCCTGAGCGCGCAAGAAGAGTTGGACGCCAAGGCTGAGGCCACAGCGCTAGATGCCGCGAAACGCGCAGCGTTGGAAGCTATGGTGCAGGACCTAGAGGCCCAATCCGCAGAGCAGGCGGCTGCGCTGAGCGAAGCCGAAGCTGCGCGTCTGACCGAAGCCGAGGCCGCAGCCGCCTTGCGCAAGCGGTTGGAAGAGGCTGATACAGAACTGACCGCGATGACCTTGGCGCTCGAGGCGCAGCGCAAAGAGGCAGAGGATACTCTGACCAAACTGGCAGCCGCAAATGCTGTGCAGGACGATCTGAACAAGCGCTTGGCGACGGTCATTCTGGCGCGGGATGCCCTGAAGGACGAGTTGGATACTCTTGCTGCACAAAGCTCGCAGACCGACGAAGCTCGGGCAGAGCTCGAGAGCCGCCTGCAGGCTGCGATCGCCAACGAGCAGAAGTCCCAAGAGGCTGCTGCACAGGTGGCCAGCCTAGAGGAACAATTGGCTGCTGCTTTGGCTGCGCGGCAGGACACCGAGGCGGAACTGAAGCGGCTGCGCGAAGCAGGCATTTCGCTCGACGATCAATTGGCAGCGGCATTGGCCATGCAGGCGCAGGCTGAGGGGCGCGCAGAGGAAGAGGCTTCTCGTGCTGCCGATGCCCAAGCGGCCTCCGACAGGCTGCGAGAGCAACTTGCCGCTGCGCTTGCAGATCAACAGGCGGCGACGTCTCAGTTGACCGAAGCCGAACAACGCGCCGCATTGCTGGCCACCGCGCAGGAGGCACTGGCAGGGCAAGAAGCCAAAACCGCCGAAGCCGAAATGAAAGTCGAACTGTTGAACCAGCAACTCTCTGCTCTGCGGGGGCAGTTGGGCCAGCTTCAGGGATTGCTGGATGACGCCAAAGAACGGGACGCCGCAGCTCAGATCCAGCTGCAGTCTTTGGGGACTGACCTGAATGCTGCGCTGGCGCGCGCCGCTGCCGAAGAGCGCCGTCGCCGCGAGTTGGAAGAGGCCGAGAACGCCCGCCTCGCCGAAGAGGCTGCGCGTCTTGCTGCAGAAGCCGAGGAACTGGCGCGCTATCGCTCTGATTTCTTTGGCCGTCTGCGTGACCTCTTGGGCAGCCAAGAGGGCGTACAGATCAAAGGTGACCGCTTTGTGTTTTCGTCCGAAGTACTGTTCGATCAGGGCGATGCGACCCTTTCGGGCGAGGGACGTGCGCAGGTTGGAAATGTGGCGAGCATCCTGAGAACGGTTGCAAGTGACATTCCCGAGGGAATCGACTGGATCCTGCGTGTGGATGGACACACGGACAACATTCCCCTGTCGGGAACCGGCGAGTTCGCGGATAACTGGGAGCTCAGTCAGGCCCGCGCACTGTCAGTTGTGCGCTATATGGTAAATGACTTGGGGATCCCGCCCAATCGCCTTTCGGCCAACGGCTTTGGTGAGTTTCAGCCGATTAATCCCGAGAACTCCGCCGACGCCCGCGCTCAGAACCGCCGCATCGAGTTGAAATTCACCGAGCGATAAGAAAAGGGCACCAAGCGGTGCCCTTTGTGCTTAACGGTGGATTTCGACCTGAGTGACGCGCTTGTCAATTACTTTGCCGTCCCGGAATAGGGTGATCTGACCGGTATAGCGTCCAGTGGGCCAGCCGCCGTTCGGCGCTTTGCGCCCGCCTGCGCGGAAGTACTGCGCCTGCTGCTTGTCCAATGTGACCTCTTGATCGAAGACCTCGCCGTAGGGGCCAGTGATAGAAAACGCCATCACGTCGCCTGGTTGAGACCCAAAGGCATAGCCCCACAGTACGACAGGGTCGGTGCGGGCGATGTCCGGCTCTGGCAGGCCTTCTTTGATGGCGTCGTAGGCCGGCACCGCATCCGAAAAGCCGAGTGTGTAGAGGGCAGTCGGTTGATAGCTGATTGGCTCTGCCCATAGAGACAAGCTGCTATCACCGCAGGTCGTGGTGTCCGGAGCGAAGGGATCCACCACCTCGCCGTTCTGACGAACCGATAGGTGCAAGTGCGGGAATTGCGTGCGCCCGCTGAAACCGACCTGCCCTAAGGGGGTCCCTGCAGTGACGGTGTCCCCAGTCTTAACCGAGACCGTACCCAAAGCCATGTGGCAGTATTGGGTTTCCCAGCCATTGCCGTGGTCGATGACAACGCCGTTGCCGCAGTCGCGCCCCTCGATATCTTCTGAAGGGGTGTCGTCGAGTCCGAGGTCTGGCATGCCATCGCGCACACCGCGCACGGTCCCGCCTGCCGCTGCCAGAACAGCGACACCAGCCCGGCGATCTTGATGTGTGGGAAGAGCGAAGTCCGTGCCCTTGTGACCGTCATAGCTCAGGCTTCCGCAGGTGAAGTCAGCGGACGCATCGCTTGGGTCACGATCTGTAAATTGCTGAATGAAGCAGGTTTTGCCTAACGTGCAGTCAATGGGAAGTTGCAGGGAAATATCCTGCGCCAAAAGCGGAGAAGCCCCCGCCGTTATGGCGAGGGCAATCAAATGTTTCATTTAGTTTGCCGTAAGTAATGGAGGCTTTTTGCCAGAGGTTATCCGTTTGCTGTCCGGCCCCGAGACTTCGAGCTTCAGCTCGCCATTCTCGACGCTGACCTTGACGATACCGCCTTTGGTCAACTGACCGAACAACAGCTCCTCGGCCAGCGGCTTCTTGAGGTTCTCCTGAATGACACGACCCAGCGGGCGGGCGCCCATCTTGTCGTCGTAGCCTTTGTCGGCGAGCCATTCGGCGGCAGGCTGGGTGAGCTCGATATGGACGTTGCGGTCCATGAGTTGAGCTTCCAGTTGCAGAACGAACTTCTCGACGACCTGCAGGATGACCTCTTTGGGCAGCGGACCAAAGCTGATCACCGCATCCAGACGGTTGCGGAATTCCGGAGTGAAGGTGCGCTCGACTGCGGCGGTGTCTTCGCCCTCGCGGCGGTCGCGACCGAAGCCAACAGCGGCCTTGGCCATGTCCGCAGCACCCGCGTTCGAAGTCATGATCAGAACCACGTTGCGGAAGTCCACGGTGCGACCGTTGTGGTCGGTCAGACGACCGTTATCCATCACCTGAAGCAGGATATTGTAGACATCGGGGTGCGCCTTTTCGATCTCGTCGAGCAGCAGCACGCAGTGCGGATGCTGGTCCACGCCATCGGTCAAGAGACCACCCTGATCAAAGCCGACATAGCCCGGAGGAGCACCAATCAGACGGCTGACCGCGTGCTTCTCCATGTACTCGGACATGTCAAAGCGCAGCAGCTCTACACCCAGCTGATCTGCCAGCTGTTTGGCGACCTCGGTTTTGCCCACACCGGTCGGACCTGCGAACAGGTAGTTGCCGATGGGCTTTTCGGGCTCACGCAGACCGGCACGCGACAGTTTGATCGCGCTCGACAGGGCGACTATCGCATCGTCCTGACCGAACACAACGCGCTTCAGGCTGTTCTCCAGATCCTTCAGAACCTCGGCATCGTCTTTGCTGACGTTCTTCGGGGGGATGCGGGCGATCTTGGCGACCACGCCTTCGATCTCTTTGACGCCGATGGTTTTGCGACGCTTCGAGTCGGGCAGCAGGTGCTGCGCGGCGCCCGCTTCGTCGATCACATCGATCGCTTTGTCAGGCAGCTTGCGGTCGTTGATGTAGCGCGACGACAGTTCCACAGCCGACTTGATGGCGTCGGCAGTGTAACGGATGTCGTGGTGCTCTTCGAAGTAGGGCTTGAGGCCCTGCAGGATCTTGATGGTATCCTCGACACTGGGCTCCGACACGTCGATCTTCTGGAAGCGGCGGCTCAACGCACGGTCCTTTTCGAAGTGCTGACGGAACTCTTTGTACGTGGTGCTGCCCATGGTGCGCAGCTTGCCGCCCTGAAGCGCGGGCTTCAGCAGGTTCGAGGCATCCATCGCGCCACCAGAGGTCGCGCCAGCACCGATCACGGTGTGGATTTCGTCGATGAACAGAACTGCGTCGGGGTGATCCTCAAGCTCGGTCACAACGGCCTTCAGACGTTCCTCGAAGTCACCGCGGTAGCGGGTGCCCGCCAGCAGTGCGCCCATATCCAGCGAGTAGATGATGGTGTTTTTCAGAACATCGGGGGTCTGACCTTTGATGATCTTGCGCGCCAGGCCTTCGGCGATGGCGGTTTTGCCCACACCGGGATCGCCCACCAGCAGCGGGTTGTTCTTGCGGCGGCGGCAGAGCACCTGAATGCAGCGCTCGACTTCTTCGCCGCGCCCGATCAGCGGATCAACGTCGCCCTTGGTGGCTTTCTTGTTCAGGTCCACACAGTACTTGGCCAGCGCGGATTCTTTGTTCTCGCTCGGGTTCGGACCTTCGCGTTCGACGTTCTGGGCTTCTTCCTGCTCGGTCGCACCGGTGACAGGGCGGCTCTCGCCAAAGGAGGGGTTTTTGGCGACGCCATGGGCGATAAAGTTCACCGCGTCGTAGCGGGTCATGTCCTGCTCTTGCAGGAAGAACGCGGCATTCGATTCGCGTTCGGCAAAAATGGCGACCAGCACGTTTGCGCCTGTGACTTCGGTGCGCCCCGAAGACTGAACGTGGATGGCGGCGCGCTGGATCACACGCTGGAACGCTGCCGTCGGCACCGCTTCGGAGCCGTCGACCTCGGTAACAAGGTTGGAGAGGTCATCATCAATATATTCGACGAGCGTGCTCTTGAGTTCGCTCAGGTCCACATTGCACGCGCGCATGACCTGAGCCGCATCGGGTTCATCAATGAGGGCCAGCAACAGGTGCTCCAAGGTCGCAAACTCGTGCGAGCGTGCGTTGGCGAGCGCCAATGCCGAATGGATTGCCTGTTCGAGAGTATTCGAGAATGAAGGCACTGGGGGTGCTCCTCTTGATCGGGGTCAGAGGGGCCCGAGGCCCCAACCAACCGTGGCCTGCATAAGTTAAAGTTTGGTCGTTCCTCGCAGGTCTTCAAGAGAAAACTTGGAATTATCCGACCAAATAGGAGTACGCGGATGATCTTTGTGATGGGTTAAAAGGCATCTTTCATCGCGCGGATACGAGCAAACACTGAGGAATCCGCTGCATGAACCATGCCAAGCGCCTCTTTCACATCGCCGTTACATGCTCGGAGGAATGGATTCGTTTTAAGCTCTGTTTCGAGGGAAACCGGAACGGTGGGTTCATCCTTGGCGCGTTTTTCCGCGATTTCTTCGGCGCGTTTCTGCAGATCGGGATTCTCTGGCTCGACCGTGAGGGCGAATTTCGCGTTTGATGCGGTGTATTCGTGGCCCGAGTAGACCATGGTTTCGGGGGGCAGGGCGGCCATCTTTGACAGGCTCTCCCACATCATCTCCGGCGTGCCCTCGAACAGGCGCCCGCATCCCAGCGCCATCAGGCTGTCGGCCGAGAACAGCGCAGCGCTCTCGGGGAAGTAAAACGCGATGTGCCCGACGGTGTGACCCGACACATCAATCACCCGACCGGTTTCCGTGCCCACTTGGACCACGCTGTTCTCTTTGACCTTGAGGTCGAGCGGGGGCATTCGGTTCTGGTCAGCCTCGGCCCCGACAACGCGCGCTTGGGCAAACCGTTCCAGCATGTCAGGCACGCCCTGAACGTGGTCATGGTGATGGTGGGTCAAGAGAATGACGTCCGCCGCCCACCCGCGTGCATCGAGCGCGGCGATGATCGGGGCAGCTTCTGGGACATCGATGACTGCGGTTTCGCCCGATTGAGGGTCATGCGCCAAATAAGCGTAATTGTCCGCAAGGCAGGGAACTGTAATGATCTCGAGGGGCATGGCGTTTCCTGTCGCTATTGCTATTGTTCCCCAAGAGACTGACCGAAGGGGCACCAAGGCGCAATGCATCTGGATGTGCAAGATCTGCGAAATTTCTACTATCGCAGCGCTTTGGGGCGGGCCGCGCAGCGCGTGATCCGCGATGAAGTCGTGCGTTTCTGGCCCGAAGCGCGGGGCCAGTCCGTCCTTGGATACGGTTTCGCTGTCCCTCTTTTGCGCCCGTATTTGCAGTCTGCGCGCCGTGTGACTGCACTGATGCCGGGCCCCCAAGGGGTGATGTCATGGCCTGCGGGAATGCCAAACGTCTCTGTCCTCTGTCAGGAAGCGAACTGGCCGATCGAGACAGGTCATGTCGATAAGTTGATCGTCATGCATGGGCTCGAATCCTCTGAGCAGCCTGATCTGGTGCTGGAAGAGGCCTCGCGGGTGCTCGGGCCGGGCGGCAGCGCGATCTTTATTGTGCCGAACCGGGCAGGGGTTTGGTCCCGTCGGGACACCACGCCTTTCGGCTTTGGCCGACCGTTCAGTGCCAGTCAGCTCGAAGTGCAGCTTCAGCGCAGCGGGTTCCAGCCAAAGCGGACGAGTTCCTTGCTCCACCAGCCGCCCTCTCATCGCCGCTTCTGGCTGCGCTCTGGTCCACTGATCGAAAAGATGGCTCGCACGGTCGGTGCAGGTCTGCCGGGCGGGGTCATTCTGCTCGAAGCGCAAAAGTTGACTCAGGAACCATCTGGTGGGGGCACGGCGGTCGCGACCCGTCCTCTCAAAGTGCTGGCTGGTCTGGCTGCACCCGAGGCGAAGCCCGCCGGCGCCTGAGGGAATCGCTGCCTGCCTCAAAATGTGTCACGAATGCGGCACAAGGTAGCGGGAGGCGAGATTAATTTGCCCTTCTCAACAAATGCTAGCGCCATCTACGACTTTAAAAGTGTGATCCAATGTTGCGAGGTCCGTCACCCTCTGCTAAGTCCTGCGCGATTTCGATGCCCGTAGGGATAGGACCTACGGGCAATAACGCCCCCGATACGACATTTCGACGGGTCGGGGCCAAGACATCGGAAGGGTGGACGTGTCCGAACCAGCTTCGATCTCCTTCGGCATCGCGCAACGCTATGCCTCTGCCGTATTTGATCTCGCCCTCGAGACCAAATCGCTCGACTCCGTTGAAAAGGACGTAGACGCACTGGCTGCCGCATTGGCAGGTAGCGACGATCTTCGTGAACTGATCAACAACCCCGTTTACACGCGCGAAGAGCAAGGCGCTGCGATTGCAGCCGTTGCAACTCAAATGGGCGTGAGCGACATCGTAAAGAACACTCTGGCGCTGATGGCGTCCAAGCGTCGTCTCTTTGCCATGCCGCAGCTGATCGCAGCTATGCGCGAGAAGATTGCAGCCTGCAAAGGTGAAGTCACCGCTGAGGTTGTAAGCGCCACGGCTCTGTCCGACGCGCAAAAGGACAAACTTGCAGCTGCTCTGAAAGAGAGCATCGGCAAGGACGTGAAGATTGACGCCGCCGTTGATGAAACCCTCATCGGTGGTCTCGTTGTTAAGGTGGGCTCGAAGATGGTCGACACGTCGATCCGCTCCAAGCTCAACGCCCTACAGAATGCAATGAAAGAGGTCGGATAAATGGGTATCCAAGCAGCCGAAATTTCTGCGATCCTAAAGGAGCAGATTAAAAACTTTGGCCAAGACGCCGAAGTGGCCGAGGTTGGCCGCGTTCTTTCCGTCGGTGACGGTATTGCGCGCGTTCACGGTCTGGACAACGTCCAGGCGGGTGAAATGGTCGAATTCCCCGGTGGCATCCAGGGCATGGCGCTGAACCTTGAAACCGACAACGTCGGTGTCGTTATCTTTGGTTCGGACCGTGACATTAAAGAAGGTGACACCGTTAAGCGCACCAACTCGATCGTGGACGTTCCCGCCGGCGAAGGCCTGCTGGGTCGCGTTGTCGACGGTCTGGGTAACCCGCTGGACGGCAAAGGCCCCATCGTATTCTCGGAGCGCCGCATCGCTGACTCCAAAGCGCCGGGCATTATCCCCCGTAAATCGGTTCACGAGCCCATGGCGACCGGCCTCAAAGCCGTTGACGCGATGATCCCGATCGGCCGTGGCCAGCGCGAGCTGATCATTGGCGACCGTCAGACCGGTAAAACTGCCGTTGCTCTGGACGCGATCCTGAACCAGAAGTCGTACAACGACGCAGCTGGCGGCGACGAAAGCAAGAAGCTGTACTGCATCTACGTTGCGGTTGGCCAGAAGCGTTCGACCGTTGCTCAGCTGGTTAAGAAGCTGGAAGAAACCGGCGCGATTGAATACTCGATCGTCGTTGCGGCGACCGCTTCGGACCCCGCACCCATGCAGTTCCTGGCGCCCTACGCCGCGACCGCAATGGCAGAATACTTCCGCGACAACGGCAAGCACGCCCTGATCATCTACGATGACCTGTCCAAGCAGGCCGTTTCGTACCGTCAGATGTCGCTGCTGCTGCGTCGTCCCCCGGGCCGTGAAGCGTACCCCGGCGACGTTTTCTACCTCCACTCGCGTCTGCTCGAGCGTTCGGCGAAAATGGGCGACGATCACGGCGCAGGCTCGCTGACCGCTCTGCCGATCATCGAAACTCAGGGCGGCGACGTTTCGGCGTTTATTCCGACCAACGTGATCTCGATCACCGACGGTCAGATCTTCCTTGAAACCGACCTGTTCTACCAGGGCATCCGTCCCGCTGTGAACACCGGTCTGTCGGTTTCGCGTGTGGGTTCGTCCGCTCAGACCAACGCAATGAAAACTGTTGCAGGTCCGGTTAAGCTGGAACTGGCTCAGTACCGCGAAATGGCAGCATTTGCTCAGTTCGGCTCGGACCTCGACGCCGCAACCCAGAAGCTGCTGAACCGTGGCGCGCGTCTGACCGAGCTGATGAAACAGCCTCAGTACGCACCGCTGACCAACGCTGAAATCGTTGTCGTGATCTTCGCTGGTACTCAGGGCTACCTGGACAACGTACCGGTCAAAGAAGTCGGCCGTTACGAAGCTGGTCTGCTGAAGTTCCTCCGCACCCAGAAGAAAGACCTTCTGGACTGGATCACCAACGAAGATCCCAAGATCAAGGGTGATGCAGCGGACAAGATCAAAGCGGTTCTCGACGAATACGCCAAGACTTTCGCATAAGCTCTGAAAGGACTGGATTATGCCAAGCCTTAAGGACCTTAAAAACCGGATCGCGAGCGTGAAATCCACGCGCAAGATCACCAAGGCCATGCAGATGGTGGCCGCCGCAAAACTGCGGCGGGCACAGGATGCAGCCGAGGCAGCGCGCCCCTACTCGGAGCGTTTCAATGCTGTCATGGCAAGCCTTGCTGCATCGGTTGGTGGTTCTGACACTGCGCCCCGCCTTCTGGCGGGGACTGGGTCGGACCAAGTGCAACTTCTCATCGTGATGACCGCAGAACGCGGTCTTTGCGGCGGCTTCAACAGCTCGATCGTGAAGCTGGCCCGTCAAAAGGCCAACGAACTGAAAGCAGCTGGCAAGACGGTTAAAATTCTGACCGTCGGCAAGAAAGGCCGCGAACAGCTCAAGCGTGATCTGGGTGATCTCATGATCGGCCACGTAGACCTCTCCGAGGTGAAGCGTATCGGTTATGACAACGCACAGGCCATCGCAAAGGACGTGCTGGCGCGTTTCGACGCTGGTGAATTCGACGTAGCGACCATCTTCTACGCCCAATTCCAGTCGGTGATCTCGCAGATCCCGACCGCACAACAGATCATCCCCGCGCAGTTCGAAGCAACTGCCGAGGAAACCGGTCCGCTCTATGACTACGAGCCCAGCGAAGAAGCCATTCTGGCTGACCTGCTGCCGCGCGGCGTCGCGACCCAGATCTTTGCTGCTCTTCTGGAAAACGGTGCATCGGAGCAGGGCGCTCGTATGTCGGCTATGGACAATGCGACCCGCAACGCGGGCGATATGATCGACCAGCTGACCATCGAATTCAACCGCTCGCGTCAGGCCGTTATTACGAACGAGCTGATCGAAATTATCTCGGGCGCTGAGGCGCTCTAAGGAAATCGGAGAAACAACGACATGGCAAACGCAGTCGGCAAAATTACGCAGGTCATCGGCGCGGTCGTTGACGTGCAGTTCGAGGATGCCCTTCCGGCCATTCTGAACTCGCTCGAGACGGACAACAACGGCAAGCGTCTGGTGCTGGAAGTTGCTCAGCACCTTGGCGAAAACACCGTACGTACCATCGCTATGGACGGTACCGAGGGTCTGGTTCGCGGTCAGAAAGTTACTGACATGGGCGCACCGATCTCGGTTCCCGTTGGTAACGCGACCTTGGGCCGTATCATCAACGTTGTGGGCGAGCCCATCGACGAAAAAGGCCCGCTGGAAGCAACCGAAACCCGTGCGATCCACCAGGCCGCACCCGAATTCATCGAGCAGTCGACTGCTTCGGAAATTCTGGTTACCGGCATCAAGGTGATCGACCTTCTCGCGCCCTACTCGAAGGGTGGTAAGATTGGTCTGTTCGGCGGCGCCGGCGTGGGCAAAACCGTTCTGATCATGGAACTCATCAACAACATCGCAAAAGTGCACTCGGGTTTCTCGGTGTTCGCGGGTGTTGGCGAGCGTACTCGTGAGGGCAACGACCTTTACCACGAGATGATCGAATCGAATGTTATTAAGCCCGACAACCTGTCGGAATCGCAGGTTGCGCTGGTTTACGGCCAGATGAACGAACCTCCGGGAGCACGTGCACGTGTTGCTCTGACCGGTCTGACCCTGGCAGAACAGTTCCGTGACCAGTCCGGTACCGACGTTCTGTTCTTCGTCGATAACATCTTCCGCTTCACCCAGGCGGGTTCGGAAGTTTCGGCTCTGCTGGGCCGTATTCCTTCGGCGGTGGGCTACCAGCCGACCCTGGCGACCGACATGGGCGCGATGCAGGAACGCATCACCTCGACCAAGCAGGGTTCGATCACCTCGATCCAGGCCGTCTACGTTCCCGCGGACGACCTTACCGACCCCGCACCCGCGACCACCTTCGCACACCTCGACGCAACCACCGTTCTGTCGCGTGCGATTTCGGAACTCGGCATCTACCCCGCGGTTGACCCGCTGGACTCGTCGTCGCGTATCCTGGATCCGGGCATCGTTGGTGAAGAGCACTACCAGGTTGCTCGTGACGTTCAGGGTATCCTGCAGAAGTACAAGTCGCTGCAGGACATCATCGCCATCCTTGGCATGGACGAACTGAGCGAAGAAGATAAGCTGACCGTTCAGCGTGCGCGTAAGATCCAGCGCTTCCTGTCGCAGCCCTTCGACGTTGCGAAAGTCTTCACCGGTTCGGACGGTGTTCAGGTTCCGCTGGAAAAAACCATCGCTTCGTTCAAAGCGGTTGTTGCTGGCGAATACGATCACCTGCCCGAAGCAGCCTTCTACATGGTTGGCGACATCGACGAAGTGATCGCAAAAGCCGAGAAGCTGGCAGCTGCTGCCTAAACCCTGCGGAAGGAGGCCCTGAATGGCTGATATGGTTCAATTCGATCTGGTCTGCCCCGAGCGTAGCCTCGCATCGGGCAAAGCCAGCGAAGTACTGATCCCCGGCGCCGAGGGCGAACTGACCGCGGGCCCCGGCCACGAGCCGATGCTGACCACTCTCCGTCCCGGTTTCCTCCGGGCGGAGCTGGAAGGCGGAGCGCAAGACTTCGTTGTGACCCACGGGTTCGTCGAAGTTTCGGCTGAATCGGTTTCGGTGATTGCCGAGCGCGCTTTTGCAGCGGCCGACGTTGCCCGCCCCGATCTGGAAGCGATCCTCGAAGAGGCACGCGACCGGATGGAGCAGGCCGCCGAGGACGAAGAGCGTCACGGTCTGGAACGCTTTGTTGCCGATCTGGTCCACTTGATCGACCAGATGGACTAAAGTCCACCGACACACACTATACAAAAGGCCCGCCTTGCATTCATAAGGCGGGCCTTTTAGTTTTTCCGGCTAAGGTTAGTTTTATTTAAATAAGTTACGCGGTATCTGAAGTGACATGAAGCGTCTGAACACCTTTCAAGTCGGAATCGACAGCGGCGATATCGTGCTCTTTTCGGATTTCGAAGAGGGTGGAGAGATGTGGCGCGGCTCTGGCCCCCGCGATCGCGTCAAAAAGATTAAGTTTTCCGCGAAATATCAGGATCCGCCGTCGGTGACGGTCGGCTTGTCCCTATGGGACTTGGACTCGGACACGAACGTGCGTGTCGAGATCACGGCAGAGAATATTACAATTCAGGGATTTGATTTGGTGTTCCGCACTTGGGGAGACACCCGTATCGCCCGCGCTCGGGCGTCGTGGCAGGCCATTGGCAGCCTGCCACACGAGGATGACTGGCAGCTCTATTAACCGCCGTTGCCGTTGTACAGGCCTTCGTAGATCGGAACCAGGGTATCGGTTTCGAACAGCGAGGACACCGAGGTGCCGTTCCAGATGTTCAGGATACCCTGCGCGAACACAGGCGCTGTCGGCACGATACGGATATTCGGGCAGTCGAGAATCGCTTGGGTCGGCTCGATGGTGTCGGTGATCACGAGGCTCTTCATAACCGACTTGCTCACACGCTCGACCGCGGGGCCGGACATGACGCCGTGGGTGATGTAGCTGTGCACTTCGGTCGCGCCTGCGTCCATCAGCACTTCGGCAGCCTTGCAGAGGGTGCCAGCGGTGTCACAGAGGTCGTCGACGATGATACACTTCTTACCGGTCACGTCACCGATCACGGTCATTTCTGCGACTTCACCGGGCTTCTCACGGCGCTTGTCGACGATCGCCAGTGGGGCGTTGATCCGCTTGGCCAGTTCGCGGGCGCGGGCCACACCGCCAACGTCGGGCGAGATCACCATGACGTCTTCCATGCTGCCGAAGTGGTGCTGGATATCCAGCGCGAAAATCGGCGCCGCATAGAGGTTGTCTACGGGAATGTCGAAGAAACCCTGAATCTGCGCAGCGTGCAGGTCCATGGTCAGGATGCGCTCAATCCCAGCGCGGGTCAGCATGTTAGCGACCAGTTTCGCGCTGATGGGGGTGCGAGCCTTAGTGCGGCGGTCCTGACGGGCGTAGCCGAAGTAGGGGATCACGGCGGTAATGCGACCAGCCGACGAGCGGCGCAGGGCGTCAGCCATGATCAGCAGTTCCATCAGGTGGTCGTTCGCCGGCTTCGACGTCGACTGGATGATGAACATGTCTTCGCCACGGACGTTCTCGAAAACCTCGACAAAGATTTCGGCATCGTTAAAGCGTTCTACACGGGCATCGACCAGACCCACATTCATCCCGCGATGCATCGACATGCGGCGTGCAATCGATTTCGCGAGGGTCATGTTGGCATTGCCAGAAATCAGCTTAGGTTCGGTGAGAGAGGGCATGAGCTGCGTCCTAGAAGGGGAGTTATGACGGATTCGTGACGTTGGCTTCGCTTAACACGCGGTTACCTTCACGCCAAGCAACGGAAGCACGGGAGGGCTTCAATGCCGCATATCGACTACTACTTCTCAACCCTGTCACCTTATGCCTATCTCGCCGGACAACGTCTGGAAGAGATCGCGTCCAAGCATGGGGCCGAGATCACCTACAAGCCGCTGGATATCATGGTGCTTTTCCCGCGGACGGGGGGCGCAGCGCCCAAGGACCGGCACCCTGCGCGGCTGGAATACCGCGCTCAGGAATTGCCCCGTCAAGCCAAGAAATCCGGCCTGCCGTTCAATTTCCGTCCGATGTTCTGGCCTACAAATGCGGCCCCGTCGAGCTATGCGATCATCGCTGCGCAAAAAGCGGGTGGCGGCGATGTCGGTGCGCTGGTCCGGACGATTCTTCGGGCGTCTTGGGCCGAGGAAAAAGACATCGCCGAAGATGCCGTCGTGCGCGCGGCCCTAGAGGCATGTCGCTTTGATCCAAAGATCGCGGACAGCGGTTTGCTGGTTGGGGCGGAAACCTACGCAGCCAATCTGGAAGAAGCGGTGTCCAAGGGGGTGTTCGGCTCGCCCTTCTACATCGTGGATGGGACAGAGAAGTTCTGGGGGCAGGATCGGCTTGATGATCTGGACGCATTCCTCTCTGGCGACTTGTGAGCGAATATATGGTGTGTCCGCGGTTTGCGGGCGCATCATTTAGACTTAAAGCGAATCGTTTTATAATTTCTAGAAATAAAGAAATTAGCTTCTGCGCCTATTCATCTGGCTGATTTCTCGGGAAATCCAGACCCATACACTTGCCAGAAACGCGCCTCCCATGCATCCGCGCTGGAAGAGGCGTTCTGGACGTGGCATTACCGGACCCAACAGCAGGAAGGAGCGCATTCATGAGCACGACATTCGGCAAAGGCTGCCATCTGCACCTCATCGACGGGTCCGCTTTCATCTTTCGGGCCTACCATGCGCTTCCGCCCTTGACCCGCAAGTCGGATGGGCTGCCGATCGGAGCGGTCAGTGGCTTCTGCAACATGCTCCAGCGCTATGTCGAGGGGACCAGCGGTGCCGATGCACCCACCCACCTTGCTGTGATTTTCGACAAGGGCAGCCACACCTTCCGCAACGACATGTACGACCAGTACAAAGCCAACCGTGAGGCGATGCCCGAAGACCTGCGCCCGCAGATCCCGCTGACCCGCGAGGCTACCCGTGCGTTCAACATCGCCTGCGAGGAGATGGAGGGCTACGAGGCCGACGACATCATCGCAACGCTCTGCCATCAGGCGCGGGATGCGGGCGGGCGTGTGACCATAGTGTCCTCGGACAAAGACTTGATGCAGTTGGTCGGCGACGGCGTGGTGATGTTCGACGCCATGAAGAACAAGCTGATCGACCGCGAAGGCGTCGAAGAGAAGTTCGGCGTGGGCCCAGAGCGGGTCGTGGACGTGCAGGCCTTGGCTGGTGACAGCGTAGATAACGTGCCCGGCGCGCCCGGTATCGGAATCAAGACTGCGGCGTTGCTGATCAACGAATACGGTAGCCTCGAGGATCTGCTGGACCGCGCGGAAGAGATCAAGCAGCCCAAGCGCCGCCAGACCTTGATCGAGAAGCGGGATCAGATCGAGCTGTCCAAGAAGCTCGTGCAGCTGGACTGCGCGACCCCGCTGGAGTTCACGCTGGACGATCTGGAAATCCGCGATCCTGATCCTGAAGTGTTGCTCGGCTTCCTCGCCAAGATGGAATTCCGCACGCTGACCAAGCGCATTGCCGATGCTTTGGACGCCGAGGCGCCGGTGATCGAGGACAAGGCCCCGACCGCCCCTGCAGCAGCCGATTCCGCTCCGGTCGAAGACGTCCCATTCGAGCCTGAGAATTACACCTGCCTGACCGACGCCGCGCAGCTGGAAGAGTGGATCGCAGTCATCCGCCAGCAGGGCTATGTGGCCATCGATACCGAAACCACCGCACTCGACGAGATGGTTGCTGATCTTGTCGGCGTGTCCCTGTCCACCGAGGCGGGCAAGGCGTGCTACATCCCTGTCGGACACACCATCGGCGATGGCGATCTGTTCGGCGGCGCGGAAAAGGCCGAAGGGCAGATGGATTTCGACACCTGCCTGTCGCTGCTGAAACCGGTGCTCGAGGATGCTTCGGTTCTGAAGATTTTCCAGAACGCCAAGTACGACATCAAGATTTTCCAGAATTACGGGATCACAGTGCAGGGCATCGCGGACACCATGCTGATGTCCTATGCGCTCTATTCCGGTTTGCACGGACACGGAATGGACGCCCTGTCTGAACGCTATCTGGGGCACAATCCGATCCCGATCAAAGAGCTGATTGGTAGTGGCAAATCCATGATCACCTTTGACAAGGTGGATGTGGAGAAGGCGACCCGTTATGCGGCTGAGGATGCGGACATCACGCTTCGCCTCTGGCAGAAGTTCCAGCCCGAGCTACACCGCGAAAAAGTCACCCGCGTGTACGAACGCCTCGAACGCCCCTTGGTGCCTGTGCTGGCCCAGATGGAGCGCGAAGGCGTGCTGGTGGACCGCGATACACTCAGCCGGATGTCAAACGCCTTTGCCCAGAAAATGGCGATGCTCGAGGAAGAGATCCACGAGCTTGCGGGCGAAAAGTTCAACGTGGGCAGCCCCAAGCAGCTTGGCGAAATCATGTTCGACAAGCTTGGATACGAGGGCGGCAAGAAGGGCAAGACGGGGGCCTATGCCACTGGGGCGGATATTCTAGAAGATCTGTCCACCGAGCATGAACTACCCGGCCGCGTTCTGGACTGGCGCCAGTTGTCCAAGCTGAAATCGACCTACACGGACGCGCTGCAAGACCACATCAACCCCGACACGGGCCGCGTGCACACGAGCTACATGCAGACCGGCGCGGCAACGGGGCGTTTGTCCTCGACCGATCCGAATCTGCAGAACATCCCGATCCGCAGCGAAGAGGGCCGCCGTATCCGCGAGGCCTTCATCGCGCCCGAAGGTAAAGTTCTGGTCGCGCTCGACTACAGCCAGATCGAACTGCGCATTCTGGCTCACGTGGCCGGCATCGACAGCCTGAAAGAGGCCTTCCGTGAAGGGCAAGACATTCACGCTGCAACCGCGTCCGAAATGTTCGGTGTACCGTTGGATGAAATGACGCCTGAAGTCCGCCGTCAGGCCAAGGCGATTAACTTTGGCGTCATCTACGGGATTTCCGGCTTCGGTCTCGCCCGCAACCTGCGCATCCCTCGGGCCGAGGCTCAGGGCTTCATCGACCGCTATTTTGAGCGCTTTCCCGGCATCAAAGACTACATGGACGACACCGTGAAGTTCGCTAAAGAGCATCTGTTCGTGGAAACCATGTTCGGCCGAAAAATCCATACGCCCGAGATCGCGGCCAAGGGTCCCCGCGCCGGCTTTGCCAAACGTGCAGCGATCAACGCGCCGATTCAGGGGACCGCCGCGGACATCATCCGCCGTGCGATGATCCGGATGCCTGACGCCATTGCTGATCTGCCTGCGAAAATGCTGCTGCAGGTGCACGACGAATTGCTGTTCGAAGTCGAAGAAAATGCGGTCGACGATTTGATCAAAACAGCCAAGGATGTGATGGAAGGCTCTGCAATGCCTGCTATCCATTTGGATGTGCCACTGATCGTAGATGCGGGCCGTGGAAAAAGTTGGGCCGAGGCGCACTAATTGAAGAAAGTTCTGGAACAATAACGTGAAATCGGTGTTACCTTTCTGTGATTTCGAGGGGGAGCAAGATTTTGAAAGTTCCTAAAAGTGTTGAATTTATTCATCGTGACCTGACTATTCGCGGCAGCTTCTATCAGATCCCGGCACCGATCGATTACGTGGTCTTGAACCACGGATTTTCAAATAATCGCTACGGGACAGGTCGATTGTTTGTGCAGTTGGCGCGTGCGCTGCACGACGAGGGCTTTGCAGTTGTGACCTTTGATCGTCTCGGTCACGGGGAAAGCGACGGCGATTTTTCCGAGATTTTTGCCTCTGACGAAGTGCGCCAGCTCGAGGCGGTTCTGGCAACGCTCAAGCGGCGTAGTGGCAGGCCGGTTCATGTGGTTGGCCATTCGCTCGGCGGGATGGCTGCGGCGGTTCTGGCTGGGGAGAGGCCGGATCTGGTGAAGTCTCTGACACTCTGGGCACCTGCTGCCAGCTTTGTGGAGGACATCGCTGCGGGCCACATCATGGGTGATCCGCTCCCTGCGAATCCGGGTGCAGAACTGTTTGACTTCGACGGACAGGGTGTCGGCGCGGCCTTTATCAGAGATGCAAAAACGTTTGATCCCTATGATGGACTGCTCCGTTTTCATGGCCCCGTGCAGTTGCACCACGCCGAGGATGATCCAATTGTGCCCATCTCGGCGTCAGAGCGTTATCTGGACTGTTGGGGGGCTCAAGCGAACCTGCATCGCTACGCAATTGGAGGACATGGGTGGACACAGCTCGATGCGCGGGCACGTTTGGTGCAGAGCACTGTACGTTACATCGAAGCAGCGTCGAGCATGCTGAACTCGGGATTGCGCCCGGCCTGCTAGGCCGGCGCGAACAAAATCAGGCGGCGTCGGGGGCGCGAACGACCATAGCGACCATCCGGCGGGCGACTGGGGCGACCATCAGCACAGCAGGGAACGCAACCAGCCAGCTTGAGCCCCACGCGCCCATCCACTCTGCGCCAAAATTCGGGACAAAGCCCAAGGCGCGGTAGGTCGCGATTCCAGAGACAAGGCAAGACATCATGCCCGACAGGAACAGGCTGAACAGGTAGGGGGCATATTTCGGGTGGATCATTGCAGCGCTCCGATCAGATGGACGACAAGGGCACTAGCATACCCTCGGTCCCAATGATGTGAAGGCGGCAATGGCGCACAGTCGGGCCTGCGATTATTCCAGTTCTGCCGAAGGAATGATGGGGAAAAACTCTGTGCCAGAGACGACCCCGAACCAGCGCATTCCCTCAAAGTCACGATGTTCGCCGCGGTCGATCAAGCGGTAGAAGCTTTTGCGATCGATCAGTGCTTCCAGCTCGTCTCGGACATGAACGTAGGGGGCAGGCTCGCCCGTGTCCGGATCTCGGACGACGCGGATCGGATGGGAGGCCCCTGCGCTGGTGCGGTCGCCAACATTAGTGACAAAGGTCAACACCGGCGCACCCTCCGCCTCGGTGACATCGAAATCCACCGCGACGAATGGGGCATCATCCACTTGAATGCCGACTTTCTCTACAGGAGTGACGAGGAAATATTTCCCGTCTTCGCGCTTCAGGATGGTCGAGAACAGCCGAACCAGCGGAGCACGCCCGATCGGGGTGCCGTTGTAGAACCAAGTGCCATCCCGCGCGATGCGCATATCCAGATCGCCGCAAAAGGGCGGATTCCATTTGTGGATCGGAGGCAGACCGCCTTTGGAAGCAGCACGGGCAGCGGCGGCAATGTCATCGGCGGATGGCTTCACGCTCATGTGTTTTTAGTTCCCTTTTGCCATTTCGGAATCCTGAGATACCCTATCCGTATATAGCATTCCCCAGAGCAGGAGCCACACCATGACCGAAACCGCCGATCTGGTGTCCGAAATCGAAACCTTCGAGGAAAAACTGGCTCTTGCCCGCGAGTCGATTACCAAACGGTTCATTGGACAGACGCGTGTGGTCGATCTGACGCTGACTTCGCTGCTGTGTGGCGGTCACGGTCTGCTGATCGGTTTGCCCGGGTTGGGCAAGACGCGACTGGTTGAAACCCTGTCTACGGTGATGGGACTGGACGGCAAGCGCGTTCAGTTCACACCGGATCTGATGCCCGCGGATATTCTGGGCTCCGAAGTGCTAGAGACGGATGCGGACGGGCGTCGCGCGTTCCGGTTCCTCGAGGGACCGGTGTTCTGCCAGCTTCTCATGGCCGACGAGATCAACCGCGCCAGCCCGCGCACTCAGTCTGCGCTCTTGCAGGCAATGCAGGAACGCGCAGTGTCTATCGGGGGCGAGACCCGATCGCTGCCCGCCCCGTTCCACGTGCTCGCCACCCAGAACCCTATCGACCAAGAGGGTACCTATCCGTTGCCAGAGGCGCAGCTCGACCGTTTCCTCGTGCAAATCAATGTGCGCTATCCCGACCGCGAGACGGAAAAGGCGATCCTGCTGGCGACCACCGGCGCGACCGAAGAGGAATCGCGGCAGGTCTTCACAGCGGATGAACTGATTGCGGCACAGAAGCTGCTTCGACGGATGCCAGTGGGCGAGAGCGTGGTAGAGATGATTCTGGATTTGGTGCGGGTGTTCCGGCCCGAGGATCCGACCGCTTTGCCTGAAGTCATGCAGGACGTGTCTTGGGGCCCTGGACCGCGTGCGGCACAGGCGCTGATGCTGGGCGTCCGGGCCGAAGCGATGCTGAGTGGTCGTCTTGCTCCGAGCGCCGAGGATGTGGCGCGTATGGCTGACCCAGTGCTGCGACACCGGATGCAATTGACCTTTGCCGCACGGGCGCGGGGCCAACAGATCGAGGATGTGATTGCCAGCGGCGTCGCACGCATCACAGGGCACGAGGCCGCCGCGTGACAGAAGCCCCCCATCTTCGCAGTCGCGCAGAGGTTCTGGCGGCCGCCTATCCGCCATTGCTTGCCAGTGCAGAGCGCTTGGCTGCAAACGTCCAATTGGGCGATCACGGGCGCAAGCGCTCTGGCGCGGGCGAGGCGTTTTGGCAGTACCGACAGCTCCAGACCGGCGACGATGCGCGCTTGATTGACTGGCGTCGGTCCGCGCGGGGCGAAGAGCAGTTTATCAAACAGCGCGAATGGCAGATCGCACAAAGCGCCTTGCTCTGGGTGGATCAGGCCAGTTCCATGAATTTTGCCAGTGCGCAGGAGCTGCAAACTAAAGCCGACCGTGCGCGCCTGATCGGAATGGCCACCGCCGTGCTTTTGGTACGGGGCGGCGAGCGCGTTGCGCTGGGGGCGGTGCTGCCTCCGCGCCGCGGAGCCGGACAGCTCGAGCGAATTGCTGGTGCCTTGGTGCAGGATCGCCCTGATGACTACGGCGTGCCTGATCTGTCGCCGATGGTGCCGAACAGCCGTGCGTTGATTGTCTCGGATTTTCTAGGAGATCTTGAGCCGCTGAAAAAAGTGCTGACCCGCGCAGCAGGCCGCGGCATTCGAGGTGCGCTCTTGCAGGTCCTTGATCCGGCCGAAGAAGAGTTCCCGTTTAGGGGGCGCACGATTTTCGAGAGCGTGAGTGGCGGTGTTTGCCACGAAACCCTGCGGGCCGACACCCTGAGGGATCGGTATCTGTCGCGCTTGGCAGAGCGCAAAGCGGAACTCGCTGATCTGGCCCTTCAGACCGGCTGGATGGTCGGGCATCACCACACGTCTGAGACGGCGCAAGGGGCCTTGTTGTGGGTCTATCAAGCCGTGCAGGGGAGCACGTAAATGGCAGTTTTCGGAGCTTTGGGATTTGCGGCGCCGTGGCTATTGGCGGGGCTTCTGGCTCTGCCTGTGCTGTGGTTCCTGCTACGTGCTGTGCCACCTGCGCCTGTCCGGCGCAAGTTTCCGGCGGTCTCGCTGCTGCTGGGACTCAAGGACGACGAACACCAGAGCGACAAGACCCCATGGTGGCTGCTACTGCTCCGAATGATGGCTGTTGCTGCGGTGATCATCGGTCTGGCTGGTCCTGTTTTGAACCCCGACTCTCGGCAAAACGGACGGGGGCCGTTGCTGGTTGTGCTGGATGCAACATGGGCGAGCGCGGCAGACTGGCGTGGACGCATTACACGGCTTGAGCCCATGCTGGCAGAGGCGGGGCGCAATGGTCGGTCTGTGGCCGTGTTGCCCTTGACGGCGCCCGCTCCGGTCACCTTTCAGGATGCGACCGCGGTGATTGAAGGGTTGCCGGGCTTGGTCCCCGCGCCGTGGTCCCCGCGTTTTGATGTAACATTGCCCGATGGGAATTTCGAGACGTGGTGGCTGAGCGATGGACTCGAGTATGAAGGCCGCGCCACTTTGGCCGAGACTTTGGCGTCGCGCGGTGATCTGACTGTATTCGAAACGGGTCGAAATCCGGTTGTGCTTCGGACGCCTTTGGCAGAGGGCGGCGAAGTGGCGCTGACAGCTGAACGTCTCCGGCCCGGAGCCGCCGAGGAGTTGCAGATCTCCGCTCTGGGTCCAGACCCGTCTGGGGTCGAACGTGTGCTGGGGACTGCTACCGTGCAGTTTGAGGCTGGCGCGACCGAAGCAACGACAAACATGGATTTGCCCACCGAACTGCGGGCGCGTGTCGGACGATTTACGATTGATGGCCTGCGCAGTGCGGGTGCCGTCACGCTGACGGATGACCGGATGCAGCGCCGCGAAGTCGCTTTGATTGATGGTGGGCGCGATCGCGAGGCAATCGACCTGCTGTCGCCGCTGCATTATCTGCGGCAAGCGTTGGAACCGACAGCCGATTTGCTCGACGGTAGTCTCGAAGATATCCTCTTGGCTAATCCTGACAGCGTTATCCTTGCTGACGTGGCGCGCCTTGCTCCGCAAGAAGAAGAGCAACTCTTGGACTGGATCGAGGGCGGTGGTCAGTTGGTCCGCTTTGCCGGTCCGAGGCTGGCGGCTAGCGATGTGTCGCGTGACGCCGAGGATCCGTTGCTGCCCGTTCGCCTTAGGGCAGGGGGCCGCAGCGTTGGCGGGGCGATGAGCTGGGGTGATCCTAAAACCCTCGCGCCGTTTCCAGACAATAGCCCCTTTGTTGGCCTGCCGCTGCCGGACGACGTGGACGTGACTTCTCAGGTTATGGCGCAACCTGATCCCACGCTCAGCGAACGGGTCATTGCCAGCCTCGCGGATGGGACGCCCTTGGTCACGCGCAAGGCCCATGGGGCAGGGCAGATCGTTCTCTTCCACGTGACCGCAAATGCGGAATGGAGCTCTTTGCCGCTGTCGGGCCTTTTCGTTCAAATGCTTGAACGGCTGTCGATTTCGTCGCGCACAGAGCGACCGGATGCGGCGCAACTCGAAGGCACCACATGGCAGCCCGCACAAGTCCTCGATGGGTTTGGACGTCTTCAGAGCGGGGATGCGATGCCCGGCGTGGCAGGGCCGAACCTGTTCGAACGCCCACTTGGGCCCGATTTGCGCCCCGGGCTCTATGAATCCGAGGATCGCCGTCTCTCCCGCAACCTGATCGAAGAGGATACGATCCTCGCTCCTGCGGTCTGGCCTGCGTCGGTCTCGGTTCAGCCCTTGGTCGCGCCGGATGCGCAACCCTTGGGCGGGCTCTTTTTGACGCTCGCAGCGCTCTTGCTCGGAGCGGATTTGCTGGCGTCACTCGCTGTGGGTGGGCGTTTGCGCCGCGGGGTGGCGGCAGGTCTTGCGAGCCTTGTCATCCTGTCTGCGCCGGTTGAGACCCGCGCGCAAGAAGACACGCCCCCAGTACCTGACGACCAGATTCTTGCTGCGGGCGAGGTGACATTCGCCAACATCCTGACTGGGAACACGACGCTGGATGATCTGTCGCTGGCAGCCATGCGCGGCCTGTCTCGCACGTTGTTTGATCGGACCTCTGTCGAGCCAAGCGAACCACGCTCCGTCGATCTCGAGACGGATGAGCTTGCGTTCTACCCATTGCTTTATTGGCCAATCACGCCAGAGCAACAGCGCCCGTCCGATGCGGCCTACGCGAAGCTGAACGAATATCTGCGCGGCGGTGGCATGGTTCTGTTCGATACGCGAGACGCAGATACCTCGCGCTTTGGGGCCAATTCGCCCGAGGGCCAGAAGCTGCGCGAATTGGCGGCACCTCTGGATATCCCGCCCCTCGAACCCATTCCCGAAGATCACGTTTTAACGCGTGCCTTTTACCTGCTGCAGGATTTTCCGGGCCGCTATAACAGCCGCGATGTCTGGGTAGAGGCCGCGCCCGAAGATGCCATCCAGATCGAGGGCATGCCGTTCCGTGATCTGAACGATGGCGTGACCCCTGTGGTTGTTGGCGGCAA
The DNA here is from genome assembly GCA_030433335.1 of Alphaproteobacteria bacterium. Lineage (GTDB taxonomy): Bacteria > Pseudomonadota > Alphaproteobacteria > Rhodobacterales > Rhodobacteraceae > Donghicola. The sequence goes on from JAUILL010000014.1 coordinate 63,327, forward strand.
CGATTGGGCCAGCGCTTGGGCGATTGATGATGCAGGCTATTCTTTGCGCACAGTCGGGCGGGGCTACACGGGCGAGCGTCAGCGCGAGATGGCATTCCGGTTCGGGGTCAATCTGGTCATGCATGTGCTGACCGGAAATTATAAGTCGGATCAGGTCCACGTGCCTGCGCTGCTGGACAGGTTGGGTCAATGACATACGAAATCGCATTCGCACCCCTTGTCCCGCTTTGGGTCGTGTTTGGCGTGGCTGCTCTGGCACTTGCTGTCACGGCGCTCGCGTATGTCCGGCGGCTCTCTGGATGGATTTTGCGGGGGCTCGCCCTTGGCGTCATTGCGGCGGCGTTGGCCGGTCCCGCGCTGCAAGAGGAAACGGCGGCGCAGCTCTCGGATATCGTGCTCTTGGTCGAAGATCGCAGCGCCAGCCAGCGTCTGTCGGACCGGGCGGTCCAGACCGCCGAAGCAGCCGAAGCGATGGCACAGCGATTGGCAGAACGCCCGAACACCGAAGTGCGCAGAATTACCGTCGGCGACGGGCCTGACAATGCGGGCACCCAGTTGATGAGCGCCCTTGCCGAAGCCATCGCCGAAGAGCCGAAAGCCCGCATCGCCGGCGCGATTTTGTTGTCGGATGGCCGCCTGCACGATCTGCCGGCAGCGCCCGATTTACCGGCGCCGCTCCATCTGATGCTCTCTGGTCAGGAAACGGATTGGGATCGGCGGCTGGTGGTGAGCAACGCGCCAGCCTTTGCCATCCTTGGCGAGGAAATCACCCTGACACTTCGGGTCGAGGATCAGGGGGCGGTTCCCAGCGGTGTCGGACCCGCCGAGCTCTCTGTTTCCGTGGACGGTGCTCCGGCGCGGACGGTTCTAGTGCCGGTCGGGCAGGATATGGAATTGCCCGTGACCCTGTCGCACGCAGGGCGCAATGTCATCGAATTCAAGGTCACCGCAGCCGAAGGTGAACTGACTGACCGCAACAATAGCGCCCTCGTGCAGATGAATGGCGTGCGGGATCGCCTGTCGGTTCTGCTGGTGTCCGGGGTGCCTCATGCGGGTGAGCGGACTTGGCGAAACCTGCTGAAGTCCGACAGCTCGGTGGACTTGGTGCACTTCACGATCCTTCGTCCACCGGAAAAGCAGGACGGTGTGCCGGTCACGGAACTCTCCTTGATCGCGTTCCCCACCAGAGAGTTGTTCTTGGAAAAGATCGACGACTTCGACTTGATCATTTTCGACCGCTACAAACGGAGGGGCATTCTGCCCGCCCTCTATTTGGACAACGTTCGGAACTACATTGAAAACGGTGGTGCGGTGCTGGTTTCGGCCGGGCCGGACTATGCCAGCGCCGAGAGTCTTTTCCGCTCGCCGCTCGGTGAGGTGCTGCCAGGCGAGCCGACCGCGCGTGTTCTTGAAGAGGCCTATGTGCCCCGAGTGACCGAAACCGGCCAACGCCATCCGGTGACCGAGGGGCTCGCACCCCTGGAGGGAGATCCAGATTGGGGTCGCTGGCTTCGTCAGATTGAAGTCGACCCCAAGGGCGGGGACGTGGTGATGTCGGGTATCGACGATCTGCCGCTTTTGGTTCTGGATCGTGTCGGAGAGGGGCGTGTCGCGCTGCTTGCATCGGATCAGGCGTGGCTCTGGGGGCGCGGCTTCGAAGGGGGCGGACCGCAATTGGAACTGCTGCGGCGTCTGGCCCACTGGATGATGGGCGAGCCTGAACTGGAAGAGGAATCGCTGACGGCGGAAGCCATCGGGCAACAAATCCGCGTCGTCCGGCGCTCGCTGACCGGAGATGTCGGTGCGGTCACAGTCACTGCGCCAGACGGGTCCGAGAGCGAAGCCACACTCGAAGAGGTGTCACCAGGGCACTACGAAGCTCTGATCACGGGCGATGAAATGGGCCTCTATCGTCTGGCGGAAGGCGAACACAAGATTGTCATTGGCCTTGGCCCTGCGGCCCCGCGGGAGTTCGAGGAAACGATTGCCAGCGGCGATTTGCTCGATCCTGTTTTGGCAGCGACGGGGGGTGGTGTCTGGCGGATGACAGATGGCCTGCCTTCGATCCGCGATGTGCGCCCTGGTCGTCCGGCGATCGGGCGCGGCTGGATTGGCCTCACGCCGCGGGACGCATCAGAAGCGCGCGACATCAGCCGTGTTCCATTGCTTCCGGCATGGGCGGTGCTTCTGGTGATCTCGGCTCTGGTGATCGGTGCTTGGCTGCGCGAGGGGCGGAACTGAGCCTGGCTTAGTTCCGCAGCTTCACCATGTAGCGCGTTTTCGACAGTCCATCCCGCTTGCAGTGCAGGCGGATGTACACCTTTCGTAATCCGTCTGGCACATTCAGGCTGGAGAGGGATCGGGTGAACGGCTGCTCATGAATATGTGGGTGCAAGAGTTTACGCCGACCGATTTCCTGCCCCGTCTGGGTTTCGACGATCCAGTAGTCGATAAAGTGCTCCCATCCGGTGTCTTCGTGGCGCACCGAAACCTCGATTCGCCATCCCAGTCCCATAGGTTGTGCACTGGCCTCTTCGACCCTCCCTTCTCCTGCAAAAGCCGGAATGGATAGGGGCAAAAGTAGGAAAAGAGAGAGCAATATCGCGGAACTGGGCATGGACAGACCCTAGCATGAGTCTTTTCCGCTCAAATCTCACAAGCCCGTGGGTGGGGGCATCCCATCGCTGGCATCCATCAAAACCGCGCGAGATTTCGATGCGAACTCGCGGCGCCAGAGGACGCTGACAGTAAAGATCGTCGCGCCGAACAGCGCCCAAGGGCCAAGCAGCCACGCGCTGGCCCCGAGCGAAAAGTAAACCGATCGGAGACCACGGTTGAAGGCGCGCGCAGCGCTGATGTTCAACGACGCCGATTTGCCCGCGCGGACATAGGCGGCGGGGTCATTCGGGTCATTCGGGACGGCGGCCATCAAAACGGCGCAGTACCCGAACAGGCGGTTCGACCACACGAATTTCAGAAACGCGTTGGTGAGGAAGAGCATGATGAACATGATCTTGATCTCCCACACCACGGCTGGCGCGGTGTCGAGGGTCAGATCCTCGGCCACGCCCTGCAACTGCTCTGAATTCCCGATCGCAGCAAAGCCGCCCCCCAAAGCGATCATGCTGGCCGAGGCAAAGAAACTGGTCGCCTGCCGCAGACCGCTCAGAACTGTTGCGTCAAAGATTCGCGGCTGGCGAGTCACCATGTGCTTGAGCCATTCGCGGCGGTACTGGGCCATCAGCACCGACACACTGGGGTTTTTCCCAGGGTTTTCGATGCGCAAACCAATCAGGAGCCATGCGATCACCATCAGGGTGACAGCACAGAAATCTGCGATTTCAAACAGGGTGATACGGTCGAGCCAAGTCATGGCTGCACTGTAGTTGGGACGCTTGGTTCTTGCCAGATGCAAAAATTGGTTATATTTTTTGACCAGACGCGCCAAGTCGAGGAGGAGCCCGCCATGGAAATGCCAGCACCGAACCCTGCAATCGTGGCCAAAAAAGCAGAATTGGTCAGGAGACTGTCCGAGGTTTTGCCGAGCGATGCAGTGATCCACGACGAGGCCGAGACCCGCGCCTATGAATGCGATGCGCTCACAGCTTACCGGTGCCCGCCATTGGCGGCCGTGCTGCCCTCGACCACGCAAGAGGTGTCGGACGTTTTGCGCATCTGTCACCAGATGGGCGTGCCTGTGGTGCCGCGTGGCTCGGGGACGTCTTTGGCGGGTGGCGCTTTGCCGACGGCGGATTCGGTGATCCTTGGGGTGGCGCGGATGAACGCGGTGCTGGAGACGGATTACGACAACCGTTTTATCCGTGTGCAGACCGGCCGCACCAACCTGAGCGTTACCGGCGCGGTCGAGGCGGACGGGTTCTTTTACGCGCCTGACCCTTCGTCGCAGTTGGCCTGCGCCATTGCGGGGAACATCGCGATGAATTCGGGCGGGGCGCATTGCCTGAAGTACGGCGTGACCACGAACAACCTGATGGGCGTGACCATGGTGCTGATGGACGGCACCATCACCGAGATTGGCGGCGCGCATCTGGACGCGGCGGGCTTGGACCTGCTGGGGGTGATCTGCGGGTCCGAAGGGCAGCTTGGCGTCGTGACCGAGGCGACCCTGCGTATTCTGGCGAAACCCGAGGGGGCGCTGCCGGTGCTGATGGGCTTTGACACCAACGAGGGCGCGGGCGCCTGCGTGTCGGACATCATCAAGGCGGGCGTTCTGCCCGTGGCCATCGAATTCATGGACCGCCCGTGCATCGAGGCCTGCGAGGCCTTTGCCAAGGCCGGCTATCCCATGTGCGAGGCGCTGCTGATCATCGAGGTTGAAGGCAGCCCAGAAGAAATCCGCCACCAGTTGAGCCTGATCAAAGAGATCGCCGCCGCCCACAACCCCGTAGATTACCGAGAGGCGGCGGATGCGGACGAGGCCTATCGCATCTGGCTGGGGCGCAAGTCGGCGTTCGGCGCGATGGGGCAGATCAACGACTATATGTGTCTGGACGGGACGATCCCCGTGTCGGCCCTACCCGAAGTGCTGCGCCGGATTGGCGAGCTGTCCAAGCATTATGGCTTGGGCGTGGCGAACGTGTTCCACGCAGGGGACGGCAATATGCATCCCTTGATCCTGTATAACGCGAACCAGCCCGGCCAGTTGGAACTGTGCGAGGCCTTTGGTGCCGACATTCTGCGTCTGTGCGTCGAGGTGGGCGGTTGCCTGACTGGCGAGCACGGAGTCGGCATCGAGAAGCGCGATCTGATGGTGGACCAGTTCGCCCCCGTCGATCTGGAGGCTCAGATGGCGGTGAAGGATGTGTTTGATCCGGCGTGGCTGTTGAACCCTGCCAAGGTGTTTCCGCTGGCGTCGTCCGAAGCGCGCCGCGCCGTGAAAATCGCCGCCGAGTGAATGGAAGCCGTGTGAGGGGGCTGTCTGCCCCCTCTTGGGCCTGTGGCCCAATTCACCCCCGAGAGTATTTGGACAAAGATGAATAAGCGACCTGAGACAGAGGCCGAACTGGCCGAACTGATTGCGGGGCGGGATGCGCCCTTGTGGATTCGCGGCGGCGGGACTGCCGGTGTGGTGCCTGATGGGGCAGATGTGCTGAAAACCAGCGGGCTGGCAGGGATTTCGCTGTACGAGCCTGGAGCGCTAACTTTGGTGGTGAAGGCGGGGACGCCTTTGGCCGAGGTTCAGGGTGTGCTGGCGGCTGAGGGGCAGCGTTTGGCGTTTGAACCTGCGGATTTACGTGGGGTTCTGGAAGCCTCGGGCGAGCCGACGATTGGTGCTGTGGCAGCGATGAACGTGAGTGGGCCGCGCCGGATTCAGGCGGGGGCCTGCCGCGATTTCATGCTGGGGGTTCGCTATGTGGATGGTCTGGGGACCATCGTGAAGAATGGCGGGCGGGTGATGAAGAACGTCACCGGCTATGATCTGGTCAAGCTGATGTCGGGGGCCTGCGGGACTTTGGGCGTGCTGACCGAGGTGTCGATGAAGGTGCTCCCGATGCCAGAGGCGCAGGGCTGCGTGATGGTGGATGGCTTGGCGCCCGATGCAGCCGTTCACGCGATGTCGGCGGCGCTGGGATCGCCCTATGACGTGACGGGGGCGGCGCATTTGCCTGTGGGCGTGGATGGCGCACCAGCGACGATGGTACGGGTCGAAGGGTTTGGTGCTCAGGTCGACTACCGGACCGGCAAGCTGCGCGATCTGCTGGGGCGGTTCGGTGACGTGCGGGTCGAGACGGACGCAGAGCGTGTGACGGCCGGTTGGCGCTATGTCCGTGATCTGGAGGGGTTGGTCGGGGTCGAGGGTGACCTGTGGCGGATCTCGGTCAAGCCGTCGGATGGGCCTGCTGTTCTGGCTGGGCTGAACGCCGTGAAGGCGCAGATGGACTGGGGCGGTGGTCTGATCTGGGCTGTGGTGCCTGCGGGGACCGATGTGCGGGAGCGGATGGGTGTGGCGGGTCACGCGACGCTTGTGCGCGGAAGCGGGCAGCCTCGGTTTCATCCGGAAACCCCTGTAAATGCGCAGCTCGCGGCGGGCTTGCGTGCGAAATTCGATCCCAAGGGGATGTTCAACCCCGGCCTGATGGGAGCCAACTGATGCAGACCTTTTTCACCGAACAGCAGCTTCAGGATCCCGGCACCAAGCGTGCAAACGAGGTGCTGCGCACCTGCGTCCATTGCGGGTTCTGTACCGCGACCTGTCCGACCTATCAGGTGCTGGGGGACGAGTTGGACAGCCCTCGTGGCCGCATCTACCTGATCAAGGATATGCTGGAAAACAACCGCGTGCCGGACGAGAAGACTGTGCGCCACGTGGACCGATGCCTGAGCTGTCTGGCCTGTATGACCACCTGTCCGTCGGGCGTGCACTATATGCATCTGGTCGATCATGCGCGTGCCTATATCGAAAAAAACTACACACGTCCGTGGCATGACCGTGCCCTGCGTTGGACGCTGGCGCAGATTCTGCCCTATCCCTCGCGATTCCGGTTCGCGCTCTTTTTGGCGAAACTGGGTCGTCCGTTCAAAGGCTTGGTGCCCGACCCGCGGTTGAAAGCGATGCTTGAGATGGCACCGAAATACGTGCCTCCGGTCAGCGCCAACGATGCGCCACAGACTTTCGAGCCCGTTGCGAAAAAGAAGATGCGCGTTGCGCTGATGACTGGATGTGCGCAAAAGGCGCTGAACACCGACATCAATAATGCAACTATACGTTTGCTTCGCAGACTCGGCTGCGAGGTGGTGATCGCGAAAGGTGCGGGGTGCTGTGGCGCTCTCACTCATCACATGGGGCGCGAAAACGACAGCCATGTCGCTGCGGCGGCAAATATCCGCGCATGGATGCGCGAATTTGAGCAGGGCGGTTTGGACGCGATTGTAATCAATACCAGCGGTTGCGGCACGACAGTCAAAGACTATTGGCACATGTTCAGAAACAGTGAGCTCTCTGCAGCGGCCGAGCAGGTTTCCGCTTTGGCTATGGATATCAGCGAGCTTTTGCTCAAGCTCGACATCCCCGAAGGTGAAAACAAGAACTTGCGGGTCGCCTACCATGCGGCGTGTTCCTTGCAACATGGCCAGCAAGTAAAGTCCGCTCCAAAGGAGCTGTTGAAGAAGGTGGGATTCCAGGTGCTTGAGCCGAGTGATCCCCATCTGTGCTGCGGCAGTGCAGGGACATACAACCTGATGCAGCCCGAAATTTCCGGTAAGCTCAAGGAACGCAAGGTCCGCACCCTTGAGGCCACGCAGCCCGACGTGATTGCTGCCGGAAACATCGGGTGTCTGATGCAGATTGGCTCCGGCACAAACCTGCCGATTGTTCACAGTGTCGAGCTCTTGGATTGGGCGACCGGCGGACCTCTGCCGCGTGCTATGGGGGGTGTTTGCCCAGGAGAAGTCCCGATTTTGGTTTAACCCGCCCTACTTTTGCCTCATCCTGAGATTATTGCGAAAGGTGAGTGTAAGTGGAGGTTGGGTTTGCGCTTCATACTGGCAGCAATCGCGCTTTGTTTCGGAATGACTGCGGCCGACGCCGCAAGTGAGACAGAGTTGCGTCGTCTGGAAACCGGCGTCGACAGCCGCGGCTGGGAAGGCGTGGGTCGTCTGGACGTGGGCGGCAAAGGCTTCTGCACAGGTGCGCTTGTTGCGCCTGATCTTGTGCTGACCGCAGCGCACTGCCTCTTCGACAAGGAAACTGGCCAGCGCGTCGATCTGGACCAGATGGAGTTTCTGGCTGGGTGGCGGAATGGTCGAGCGCTGGCCTATCGCGGGATTCGCCGTGCGGTGACACATCCCTCTTACCGCTACGACCGCAGCGAAGGGCCAGAGCGCGTGCGTCTGGATTTGGCGTTGCTCGAGCTGGTGCAGCCGATCCGAAACACGCAGGTCACGCCTTTCCCGACTGCGCCGCTGCCGCACCGCGGTGCCGAGGTTGGCGTGGTTTCTTATGCCTATGATCGGGCCGAGGCTCCCTCTCTACAAGAGGTGTGTAATGTGATGTCCGTGCAGGATGGGGTGATCGTTCTGTCCTGTGATGTGGACTTCGGGTCTTCTGGTGCACCGATCTTCCAGATCACGCCCTACGGTGCGAAAATTGTGTCTGTGGTTGCAGCCAAGGCCGAAGTGAATGGCGACCCCGTCGCATTGGGATCGGACCTGTCGCTGGCCTACCGCGAGCTCCGTGCAGAGCTAGAGATGGACAACGTACGCAACACCATGGGGGCCAAAGGTCCGCGCCACGTGATTGTCGGCCAGAACACGCACACCAACGGCACGGGCGCGAAATTCATTCGTCCCTGACCCTCTTGAAAGGCTGATCAGCCCTCCCCAAATTGTGTTGAGTAGATGCCCATGATGGGGTCCACGCCCACCCCTGCCTGTCCATGTCGGAAGGCACAGCAACACAGTTATCGCTTTACGGAGGATGACATGCGTAACTTTGATCTGGCCCCCCTGTACCGGGCCACTGTCGGTTTTGACCAAATTGCGGACCTGATGGATCGGGTTCTGGCGAACGATGCCCCGCAGCCGACCTACCCCCCATATAATATCGAAAAAACCGCCGACGATGCCTATCGCATCTCGATCGCTGTTGCCGGCTTCGGCGCAGAAGATCTGAGTGTCGAGGTCAAGGAAAAGGCGCTGGTCGTCTCGGCCCGCAAGGGCGACGAGGACACCCCACGCACCTACCTGCATCGCGGCATTGCGACCCGCGCGTTCGAGCGTCGCTTTCACCTAGCGGACCATGTCCGCGTTGTTGGCGCGACCCACACCGATGGGATGCTGCACATCGACCTGAAGCGGGAAATCCCCGAAGCGCTGAAACCGCGCCGGATCGAGATCGCATCGACCAAGCCCGCGGGCCAGTCGATCGAAGGCCACGCCAACGCGTGACCGCCTATTCAGGGTGAATGACAGGGGGCTCGGCGCATCGCCGGGCCCCTTTGCTCTTTATCCGAGCGACAGGACTACAGTGCCGCGCGCGTGGCGGGTCTGAACGCGGCTGTGCGCCTCGAACACGTCGATCAGGTCGTAGACACGGTCCACAACCGGCTTTAGCTTGCCTTCGGTCATCAGGGCGGTCAGCTCCTGCATATCCTCGGGCTTGTCGTCGTTGACGTGCAGTTTCATCCGCTTGCCACCCTTCTTCAGGGTCATGAGCTGTCGCAGCTCCCGAACGCCGAAATTCAGCGGGACATACAGGCCGGACTTCTTCAGCACCTTATGCGCCTTGGGAAAGGTGCTGGCCCCGACGCAGTCAAACACCACGTCATAAGTTTCTTTGCCCGCAAGCGGATCGGTGTCGTGGTAGTTGATCACCGTATCCGCGCCGAGGGTCTGAGCAAGGTCCTCGCTGGTGCCGCCGCACACGGCCGTCACATGGGCGCCCTTGGCTTTGGCTATTTGCGTAGCATAGGCCCCGACGCCGCCTGTGGCGCCTATGATCAGGATGCGTTGGCCTTCTTTCAGCTCTGCCACATCCCGCAGGAACACCAGCGCACAGAGCCCGCCGAAGGGCACGGCAGCCGCGTCCGAGTATTCCAGCGTTTCCGGCATTTCGGCCACAGCGCGATCTTCGTTGATGGTCAGGTACTCCGCATGGGCCCCGCCGCCCGAGAAGCCAAACACCTTTTGTCCGGTTTTAAATTTGGAAACGCCTGCGCCGACCTCGGTCACTTCGCCCGCAAAGGTCATCCCGAGGATTGGTTTGCGCGGCCTGAATAACCCGAACATCAAGCGCCCGATGATCCACAGCCCACCGGGGAAGTCCGACGCGCGTAGGCGCCAGTCGGCAGTCGTCACAGCGCTCGCATGGACGCGGACCTGGATTTCTTTGGCCTTGGGTTTGGGGGTCGGACGCAGCTCTAACCGCAATACATCCGGCGCCCCGTACGATCTGTACGAAACTGATTTCATCTTAGAATGTCCTGAATGGTGTGATCTTTAGTCGAAATTAACTAGAATCGGTCCATTAAAAAATTATCGAAATTCAGACCGGACATATACAGATTCGCATGGATTGGACCCGCGTAAAATTTGACTGGAACCACGCGCGTGCGTTTCTTGTCACCGCAGAAGAGGGCTCTTTGTCCGCGGCCGCGCGTGCTTTGGGCATGACGCAGCCGACCTTGGGCCGTCAGGTGGCCGCGCTTGAGGATGAGTTGGGGATCGCCCTGTTCGACCGCGTGGGGCGCGGGCTAGAGTTGACCGAATCCGGTGATAGCCTGCTCGCTCATGTCCGTGCGATGGCCGAGGCGGCGGGCAGTCTGTCCTTGACCGCCACGGGCAAATCCCAGTCCATCGAGGGCACGATCCGCATCACCGCTAGCGAGATTTACGCGGCTTATCTGTTGCCCCCGATCCTGCCCCTGATCCGCCAGAAAGCTCCTGATCTGACCGTAGAGATCGTGGCCAAGAACGATATCTCGGACCTGCAACGGCGCGAGGCAGACATCGCTCTGCGCAATGCCCCGCCCGAGGGCGACACCCTGATCGCCCGCAAAATCGCCGAGGATTACGGCTATCTCTTCTCGACCGAGGATTACGCGGAAAAGCTGGGGGACCTGCGGGACGAAGTCAACCTGCAGCGCGCCAGCTTCATCGGGATGGAGCACAACGACCGCTTGATCGGTGGACTAAATAAGATGGGGCTGGGAGTGACTGCGCAGAACTTCCCCTATCAAACCAGCGATCATCTGGTGCACTGGGAAATGGCCAAGCAAGGGCTCGGCGTGGGGATCGTTCCGGTGTGGCTTGGGGACTCTACGCGAGACATGGCGCGGGTCGATTGCGGGCTTGACCCGATCTCTTATCCTGTCTGGCTGGTCGCTCACAAAGAACTGCAGACCAGCCGAAAAATCCGGCTGGTCTTTGATCTACTGGCGGCAGAGGTGCCGCGCCTGCTGGGTTAGACCGACAGGCAGACGTATTTCAGCTCGAGGTATTCCTCGATACCGTGGTGGCTGCCTTCGCGGCCCAGACCCGACTGTTTCACGCCGCCAAAGGGCGCTTGCTCGGTCGAGATGATGCCGGTGTTTACGCCGACGATGCCGTACTCCAGCGCCTCGGAGACCTTGTGCACGCGGCTCAGGTCCTTGGCATAGAAATACGCGGCGAGGCCAAAGATGGTGTCGTTCGCCATCTCGATCACTTCGTCGGTGTCCTTGAAGCGGAACAGCGGGGCGAAGGGGCCAAAGGTTTCCTCCTTGGAGACCTTCATATCTTGGGTCACGCCGGTCACGATGGTCGGTTCATAGAAGGTGCCGCCTTTTTCATGGGGCTTGCCACCCAAAATTACTTTGGCGCCCTTGGACACAGCATCTTGCAGGTGGTCTTCGACCTTTTCGACAGCTTTCTCAGTGATCAGCGGGCCCAGATCTGTGCCATCCTCGAGGCCGTTGCCGACCTTCATCGCGGCGACCTTGGCGCGCAGCTTCTCGGCAAAGGCGTCGTACACGCCGTCCTGCACATAGATGCGGTTTGCACACACGCAGGTCTGGCCGTTGTTGCGGAACTTGCAGGCGATGGCACCTTCGACTGCGGCATCCAGATCGGCGTCGTCAAACACGATGAAGGGTGCGTTGCCCCCCAGTTCCATGCTGCATTTCATGACCTGATCGGCGGCCTGACGCAGCAGGATGCGGCCCACACCGGTCGAACCGGTAAAGGTCAGCTTGCGCACGCTCGGGTTCTCGCAGAATTCCTGACCGATGCCAGCGGCGTCCGAGGCGGGCAGGATCGACAGGATGCCCTTGGGCAAGCCAGCACGCTCGGCCAGCACGGCCAAGGCCAGCGCTGACAGCGGGGTTTCCGATGCGGGGCGTGCCACGAACGAACAGCCCGCCGCAATCGCGGGGCCACATTTGCGTGTGATCATCGCAGTGGGGAAGTTCCAAGGGGTGATCGAACCGACGACGCCAATGGGTTGCTTCAGTACGTGGATGCGCTTGTCGGGCTGGTGGCCGGGGATGATCTCACCCAGAATACGCTTGGCTTCTTCGGCGTAGAACTCGATGAAGCTGGCACCATAGCTGATCTCGCCGCGCGCCTCGGCCAAGGGTTTGCCTTGCTCGGCGGTCATGATCTTGGCGAGGTCTTCTTGGTTTTCCATGATCAGGTTGAACCAAGCGCGCATCACGTTCGAGCGGTCCTTGGCGGTGCGGGCGGCCCATTCCTTTTGCGCGAGGCGGCCTTTTTCGACAGCTTCGGCGGTCTGTTTGCGGGTGACGTCGGCGACCATGGCCAGCACTTCACCGGTCGCGGGGTTGGTCACTTCGAATTGACCGCCTGCGCCGTCCACCCAGTCACCGGCCAAATAGGCTTGGGTGGCAATCAGGCTGGGATCCGCCAGAATTTCGGAGAGGGGCGATGTGGTCATTAGAGCCTCCGTTGGCATTCGTATTTCATTTTCCGCTGGCATAGCAGAAGCAGGCCTCGCTACACTTGTCCAGCGAACAGGAGTGTCAGGTATGAACTTGGATCGTGCATACGAGAACACAGCGTTTATCCCGGACGGAAGTTCCTTTCCCGCGCGATGGAATGCGCAGGCAGAGGCGTTTCGGATCGCGCATTCGGGTTTGTCGCGGCTGGATCGGCCCTATGGCGAAGGCGCGCGGCAGAAGTACGATCTGTTTTTGCCGGATGGTCCTGCACAGGGCACGCTGATTTTTGTCCATGGCGGCTATTGGAAAGCCTTCGACAAATCTACGTGGTCGCATCTGGCGTCGGGCGCGGTGGCGCGGGGATGGGCTGTGGTCATGCCAAGCTACACTCTGTGCCCCGAAGCGCGGATTGCCGAAATTGGCGCAGAGATCGCCAGCGCTGTCACCCACATCGCGGAGACGTCCAAGGGGCCTTTGGTCCTGACCGGTCACAGCGCGGGCGGGCATTTGGTGGCACGTGTGGTCGCGGGTTTGTTGCCCGACAAGGTGCTGCACCGGATTCGGCGCGTGGTCCCGATTTCCCCAGTCAGCGATCTGGAGCCGCTGATGCACACCTCAATGAACGAGGTCCTGCGGATCGATGCGGATGAAGTGGTGCGAGAGAGCCCTGTGGCTTTGCCCGCGCCCGACGTGCCCGTGACGGTCTGGGTCGGTGGGGCAGAGCGGCCTGCATTTGTTGAACAAGCGGCCAAGTTGGCGCGCGTCTGGGAGTGTGGGCTCGAGATTGCTGACGGGCGGCACCATTTCGACGTGATTGATGCGCTGGACCGGAACGGCAAATTGCTGAATTTCCTGCTGGCCTAGGTGCGGGCAGTGGCCTGCATGCATTGCCTGCCGTCAGAGCCGCGGACCCACATCGCGCCATCGCTCCCGAGGCAGAAGGCGATTTGTTCGCCATGCAGGGCAGGGGCCGTCGCGCGGAAGTCAAAGCTTCTGAGTGGGCCGAGGGTACGTTCCGCCAGCAGCATCAGCATTTGCGCCAGCAGTGGGCCGTGGACCACGAGGCCATTGTAGCCTTCGACATCGCGGCAATAGTCCAGATCGTAGTGAATGCGGTGGCCATTGAAGGTCAGCGCAGAATAGCGGAACAGATCGGTGCTGGAGAAGCTGCGTTCAAGCAGAACGTCGCCGCCCTCTGGCGCAACTGGCGGGATTGCAGGCGCGGCATCGGGGGCAGGGTCATTCAGGTAAACGATGTCCTGAAACTCGGTCACGCACAGCACCCCGTCTTGGGTGATGTCATGGCGCACGGTCACAAACCCGAGCGGGCCAGAGCGCCCCTCTTTGTGCGTGGTTTTGTCGATGGTCGAGGTTTTCTGGGTGGCGACCCCCAGCTTCGCAGAGGCATGAAATGTCAATTGCCCGCCTGCCCACATCCTGCGGGGCAGGCCCATGTCAGGCATAATCCCCTGACCGACTTTGGGATGGCCATCGCGACCCAGACCAGAGGCCTCAACCGGATCCCAGAAATAAATCTGGTGGAAAAAGGGCGGGAGTGTTTCGCCAATGTCCGGTTGGCCCAAGGTGACTGCCAGCGCCTGAGCGCGGGCGGGGTCCAGAATGTCGGTCAGGGTGATGGCATCAGCCAAGGGCAATTTCCTTTTTCAGGCGATCAATCAGCCCTGCCAGCATGTTCTGGGTCATCTCGTTCTTCAAGTGACCTTCGTCGTCAAACGCGTCATGGGCCATTGCGACGGTCAGAACCGGACCGGGGACGACGCGCGCTTGGTGCGGGACCAGACAGGTGCGGGTCATCAGCTGGCCGGACTCGCCACCCGTACGGCCCATGTTTGCCGACATCACCAGCACAGGCTTGTCCACCAGCGGGTTCTCTTTGTTGCGGCTGATCCAGTCGAGTGCATTCTTCAGCGCGCCTGTGATGCCCTTGTTGTATTCGGGCGAGGAAATGATCACCGCGTCCGACTGAGCGATCTGGTTGACCAAGGTCGCGACGCCAGCAGGCAGGCCGTTCGCCTCTTCGTCGTCACCGTCATAAAGGGGGAGTTTCAGATCGCCTTCGATAAAGGTCGCATCGCCAAAAACGCGTTTGGCTTCGGCCAGCAGCATACGGTTGTAAGAGCCCTTGCGCAGCGAGCCGGAGAGCAAAAGAATTGTGGAATCAGACATTGGAAGCCTCTGAATTAAAATACGTTTCTCCCTAGAGATAGCCCTCTGTCAGCGCACTACCAGTGCGAATTTCGCAGAGGTTTGGCGCATTGGTGCACAGGTGGCCCCAGTCGCAAAAACGCCCGACCAAAGGCCGGGCGTTTCGCGTGATCAATGAGCCGAAGTGTCGGATCAGTTGTTCGGGATAATGATGATCTCGACGCGGCGGTTCGCTGCGCGGCCCTCGGGGGTGAGGTTGGTCGCGATCGGTGCGTCCTCGCCACGGCCGATGGTCGAAACGCGGCTGTAGGACACGCCATTCTGGAACAGGACGTCTGCGACGGCCGAGGCGCGGCGCTGCGAGAGGTCTTGGTTGTAGCCCGCGTCACCCACGTTGTCGGTGTGGCCGATGACCTGCACGCGCGAGTTGGGGTAGCTGTTCAGGTTGTTTGCCAGAGCGGCCAGATCGCCACGCAGTGCGCCGCTGACGGCGGTGCTGTCGGTTGCGAACAGGATGCTTTGGGGCATAGTTACAACCAGACGGTCGCCGGTGTTGGTGACGTCGATTGCGCTGTTGCTCATGCTGTTGCGGAGTTCAGCGGCTTGCTTGTCCAGCTGGTTGCCGATGATCGCGCCTGCGCCTGCACCAAGGGCAGCGCCGATGGCCGCACCGCGCAGTTTGTCCGAACGGTCGTCGCCGCCGGTGATCGCACCTGCCAGACCACCGATCGCCGCACCCGCCAGAGCGCCTTGCTTGGCGCGGGCGTTGGGGTCTTGGTAGCCGCCGCCGCTGTTCAGGTAGGCCGGGTCGGTACATGCCGACAGGCCCATCAGAGCGGTCATTGCGGTTGCGATAATCATGCGGTTCTTCATGGCAGTGCCTCTTCCTTCATGGGCGGTATGCCCTTTCGATATGTCTATATCCTAATGCCGGAGATGCAGGAAAGTTTCATGAAGGTGTTTCGGCAAGCCTTTGCCCGTCACTTTTCCGCTAGATTTACGTCAGCGCGGGCGGACTCGTAAGCCAGCATGGCGCGTTTGACGGGCAAGCCCCAGTGGTAGCCTCCTAGCTCGCCGCTCTTGCGCAGGGCGCGGTGGCACGGGATCAAGTAGCTGACGGGGTTTCGGCCCACGGCTGTGCCCACCGCGCGGACCGCTTTGGGCGACCCCACGCGGGTCGCGATTTCCGAGTAGGTGGTCACGTGGCCCTCGGGGATATTCAGCAAGGCTTCCCATACCTTGATCTGGAAGGGGGCCCCGATCATATGCAGGCGCGTTTCCCCGCGGCCCGCAATGGCGGCATCGAAGAGGGGGGCGATCCGGACGCCGCTTTGTGAAAACTGCGCTTTCGGCCAACGCTTGGCCAGATCGTCAAAGGCCACGTCGCGCCCCATCTCGGATCCGAAAGCCAGCCCGCAAATGCCACGCTCCGTCCCCATCACCAGAGCAGGGCCAAACGGGCTGTCGAACCAATCCCACTCGATTACCAAGCCTTCGCCGCCACGGGCGAAATCACCGGGGCTCATGGCCTCCCACCGGACGAACAGGTCGTGCAGTCGGCTGGAGCCGGACAAGCCGACCTCGTCCGCCACGGCTAGGGTCGTCATCCGCTCTGCCAACATCTTCTTGGCTTGTCCCAGCTGCAGGTATTGCTGGTAGCGCTTGGGCGAAATCCCGACCCACGCGGAAAAGAGCCGCTGGAAATGCGCGGGGCTCATGTCCATTTGCTCGGCCAACCCCTCTAAGGTCAGGGGCGCTTCGGCGCTGTCGATCAGATCAATCGCCCTGCGCATGGCGCCGTAATGATAAGAGCTGTCCACCAAAGTTGCCTCCTGTCGATCTGACGCCATCTGTGCCATGAATGTGCACCAGCGGGCGACCCGAATGTTGCGCAATTGAAATTCTCGGGGCATGAGGAAGCATGGCCAAACAACTCGATTACATGACCATGCGCGAGATATTCTCGCGCTTTCAGGCAGCCGAAGCCGAGCCCAAGGGTGAGCTGAACCACGTCAACGCTTACACGTTGGTCGTGGCCGTTGCGCTGTCTGCGCAGGCCACGGACGCCGGTGTGAACAAGGCGACGGCCAAGCTGTTCGAAGTCGCGGACACCCCGCAAAAGATGCTGGATTTGGGCGAAGAGGCCCTGATCGAGCACATCAAGACCATCGGCCTGTTCCGCAACAAGGCCAAGAACGTCATCAAACTCAGCCGCATTCTGGTGGACCAGTACGGCGGCGAGGTTCCCAATTCCCGCGCGGCCCTAGAAAGCCTGCCGGGCGTGGGCCGCAAGACCGCCAACGTGGTGCTGAACATGTGGTGGCACTATCCGGCGCAGGCGGTGGACACGCATATCTTTCGCCTCGGGAACCGCAGCGGCATCGCTCCGGGCAAGGATGTGGTCGCCGTGGAACGCGCGATCGAGGATAACGTGCCCGTCGATTTCCAGCAGCACGCCCATCACTGGATGATCCTTCATGGCCGCTACGTCTGCGTGGCACGCAAGCCCAAATGCGGCAACTGCATCATCCGCGACCTCTGCCAATTCGAGGACAAGGTCCTCTGATCCAAAGGAACTGACCCGTGAAAAAATACCAGATTGTCGGCATCGGCAACGCAATCGTCGATGTGCTGACCCAGTCCGACGACACCTTCCTCGAGATGATGGACATCGAAAAGGGCATCATGACCTTGGTCGAGCGCGAGCGCGCCGAATTGCTGTACGCCTCGATGAAAGAGCGCACTCAGGCCCCCGGCGGATCGGTCGCGAACACCATCGCGGGCGCGGGCAAGCTGGGCCTGCGTGCGGCGTTTATAGGCCGCGTGCGGGATGACGCCTTGGGTCGGTTCTATGCCCAAGAGATGGAAGTCGGCGGCACCGATTTCGTGAACGCGCCGGTCGAAGGGGGCGAGCTGCCCACGTCGCGCAGCATGATCTTTGTCTCCCCCGATGGCGAGCGGTCGATGAACACCTATCTCGGCATCTCTGCCGAAGTGGGCCCCGAGGACGTGGATGAAGCTGTGGTTTCGGACACCGAATTCCTGTTCCTCGAAGGGTACCTGTTCGACAAGCCCAAGGGCAAAGAAGCGTTCCAACGCGCCGCCAAGCTGTGCCAAGCGGCAGGTGGCAAAGCGGGTATCGCGATCTCTGATCCTTTCTGTGTGAACCGCCACCGCGAGGATTTCCAGCGCCTGATCGGCGAGTTGGACTTTGTGATCGGCAACGAAGCCGAGATCAAAGCTCTGTATGAAGACGAGGATCTGGACACCGCTCTGGCGCGTGTCTCGGCCAAGAACCCGCTGGTGGTCTGCACCCGCTCTGGCGATGGCGTCAGCATCCTGCAAGGCGACACCCGCGTCGACGTCCCCGTCGAAAAAGTCACTCCCGTTGACGCAACCGGCGCTGGCGACCAATTCGCGGCAGGCTTCCTATTTGGCCTCGCCACAGGCGCAACCCTCGCTACCTCTGGCCGCATGGGCTGCATCGCCGCCCGCGAAGTCATCGGCCACATGGGCCCGCGCCCCAAAGCCGACCTCCGCGCCTTGTTCCGCCGTGAAGGTGTGCTGAGCTAACTCTTTCTTGGGGTAAATACCCCGCCGGAGGCTTTGGAACATCGACGCCAAAGCCTCCGGTTGGGAAAAGGCTCAGCTCGCCTTCAGCACAGCCAGGAATTTGTCCAGTTCGTCATAAGGCACTGACCAATCGCAGACAAAGCGCGTCAGTAGCATCTCGTCTGCGGCGCCATGGTCGCGGTTGCCCCAGTTATTGAATGCCACGCCAGCCTCGGCAAGCCCTTGCAGGACACTGCGGGGAAGCTTGGGGAATAGCATGTTTGCGCGGGGGGCGTAGGGCCACTGGATGCGGGCGTCCATGCACATGGCCTCGGCCAGATACTGGCCACGGGCATTCGCCGCCGCGCCAAGTTGGCGCCAGAGGTCGTTGCGCACAAACCCCAGCATTTGCGCCGCCAGAAAACGGTTTTTCGAGAACAGATGGCCCGCCCGCTTGCGCCGCGCAGCAAAGCCTCGGGCGCGGTCGGGGTTGAAGAAGATGACCGCTTCGACGCCCATGCAGCCTGCTTTGGTTCCGCCAAACGTCACGACATCCACGCCCGATTGCCAAGTCATCTCAGCGGCTGAGACTTCCAATGCCGCACAGGCGTTCGCGAAGCGGGCGCCGTCCAGATGCAGGGGTAGACCCGCCGCGTGGGTGATGGTGGCCAGCGATTGGATGCGGTCCAGCTCGTAGAGTTGGCCACGCTCGGTGACAGAGGTGATGCTGACCGCGCCCGGTTGGGCCGCGTGCACGCCGCCCTCGTTCAGGTCTGTGATCAGGGCGCCCAAAGTGTCGGGGTCCATCAGGTCGCCTTCGCCCACCAGATAGGTCTTGCCCACGCCGTAGAATTCTGGCGCGCCGCATTCGTCCTCGTGGATGTGGGCGGCGGCGGTACAGAGCACAGACTCGTAGGGTTGG
Organism: Alphaproteobacteria bacterium; assembly: GCA_030433335.1. GTDB lineage: Bacteria > Pseudomonadota > Alphaproteobacteria > Rhodobacterales > Rhodobacteraceae > Donghicola. The sequence goes on from JAUILL010000014.1 coordinate 82,362, forward strand.
CACAGGGTCGACAGGGCCAGCGCGTTGCCAGAGGTGCCGGTGGGGACAAAGAAAACCTCGGCCTGCGGGGCTTCGAACAGCTCTCGGATCGCGGTGATCGCGCGGGCGGTGTAGGGGTCGTTGCCGTAGGGAAGCGCGTAGCCCTGATTGGCCTCTGTCAGCGCCTCCATGATTTGGGGATGGATGGGGCCGGTGTTGTCAGAGGCTAGGTACATCAGGTGGGTTCCTCGATAATATAGTCTTCCCAGTCCTCTTCATCGATCTCGAATTCCGGGACTGTCCAGCCCTGCACGGACACACCTGCGTCGTGAACCGATTGCGGTGTTCCGGTCAGCAGGGGGTGCCATGCGGGCAGGGATTTCTTTTGCCAGAGCAGGCGGTACGCGCAGGTCTCGGGCATCCAGTAGGCGTGCTGGTCCAGCGTGTCCGGTTTCAGCACGATGCATTCGGGCACGAACTGGTGGCGGATCGGATACTGACTGCAGCGGCAGGTCTGATCGTCCAGAAGGCGGCAGGCAACCTTGGTCAGGGCTACTTCGCCGGTGTCCGGATCTTCGAGCTTGTTCAGGCAGCACTTGCCGCAGCCATCACACAGGGCTTCCCATTCGGTGTCGGTCAGCTTGTCCAGTGCAAAGCGTTCCCAGAAGCGGGAGCGGATTTTCTTGCGGTCGATCGGGTCTTTCATAGGGCGGCCAGAATTTCGCGCGCCTTGGCGCTGTCCGCATCCATCTGGCTGATCAAGGCGTCCAGACCGTCGAACTTCATCTCGGGGCGCAGGTAGTCCACGAGGCCGACCGATAGGTGGGTGCCGTAGAGATCCCCTTTGAAATCAAAGATAAATGTCTCCAGGTTGGGGGTATTTTCCCCGAACATCGGACGCACACCCAGCGAGGCGACGCCGTGGTAGTTGCCCTTGTGAGGGCCTTCTTTGACTTCGACCAGCACGGCGTAGACGCCGAGTTTGGGCAGGTGCAAACCGTCCACGGACATGTTCGCGGTGGGGTAGCCTAAGTCGCGGCCACGCTGTTCGCCGCTGATCACAGGGCCGTCGATACGGTGCCAGTGCCCCAGCATTTCGGCGGCGTGGCGGGGGTCTCCGTCGGCCAGCGCCTGACGGATTGCGGTCGAGGAAACGCGGCCCTGAGAGCCTTGGATCATGTCGGCGATTGTCACGTCGAACCCCATCTCTGCGCCCATGCGGGCCAAGTCTGCGGCGGTGCCGCTGCGGCCCTTGCCGAATTGGAAATCGTTGCCCACGACCACGTGGCACAGGCCAAGCCCCTTGATCACATCACGGGCAAAGGCCTCTGCGGTCAGGCTGGCGAGCGGGCCGTTGAAGGGCAGTTCGTACAGAACCTCGACCCCCAGTTTTTCCAGCCGTGCGGCACGGGCCTCGGCGCTCATCAGGCGGAACGGGGCGGCATCGGGCGCAAAAAACTGGCGTGGGTGGGGTTCAAAAGTCATGACGCCCAAGGGGGCGTTCAGACGCTGTGCACCGGCGCGGGCCAAGTCGATAACCGCTTGATGCCCCAAATGAACGCCATCGAAGTTCCCGATGGCGACGCTGGCACCTTTGTTTTCCGGTGCGATGTACTGGTGATCGCGAATGATGCGCATAAGGGGCAGTTAGCGCCCCTGATGCGGCGACGCAAGGCTCAGTCGAACTTGCGGCTGGGTGCGAGCACTTTTGCCTCGCCCTTGAGCACAGGTTTGCCGTCGATTTCACAGACGCAATCCAGGGTGACGCGGCGCTTGGCGTGGTCGATGTCGGTGACGGTGACCTGCGCTTTGACCATGTCGCCGGGGCGGACGGGGGCCAAGAATTTCAGGGTTTGGCCCAAATAGACGGTGCCGTGACCGGGCAGCTGTTCGCCAATGACAGCAGAGATCAGACCGGCGGTCAGCATCCCGTGGGCGATGCGCCCTTCGAAGATGGTGTCGTTCGCGTACTCGTCATCCAGGTGCACGGGGTTCCGGTCGGTGGACACCTCGGCAAAGAGTTCGATGTCACGGTCCGTCACCACTTTGTGCAGGTGACGGGTCATGCCCATCTCGATGTCTTCGATGCAGATGGTTCCACGGGGCATATTATCCAACATTCGGGTCCTCCGATCTGGATGCCAAGGTTGAAGGGGTAATTTTCTGGCACCAGTAAGCTACGACTTGGCAACTTTATTACTTTGCGAGCGCAGAAAATCAAGCCCCGTGACACTTGTTTGCCTTAGCGCAAGAACCCGATTGCGTAGGTTGGATTCGATTTTTCCTCGTCAAGATAAGAGGTTAGGGCCTCTGGATCGGGCTGATGCGACGTTTTGGTAATATCGCGGGCCAAACCGCCTGTGATGAACACCGAATCGATGTTTTCGCCGATGGCGCCCAGAATATCGGTGTGGATACCGTCACCGACGGCCAGAATCGCATTGTCGTTGATCCCTGCGTCGATCTCGGCCAGTCGGCGGCGGGCCAAATCGTAGATGGGCGGATGGGGTTTGCCGAAGTACAGACTTTCACCACCCATTTCTGTATAAAGCTTTGCCACCGCGCCCGCGCACCATTCGCGGACCTCGCCGCGGTCCACGACGATGTCGGGGTTGGCACAGAGCAGCTTGAGGCCCTTTTGCTTGGCCAACAGCAATTGTGGGCGCAGGGTGTCCAGATCTGCCATGGGGTCAAAGGGGCCGGTGCAAATGATGCCCTCTGCCTCGTCTAGGCTAACGCGTTGAATATCCACGGGATCTTTGATCAGGTGCAGGGGCTCGAAGAAGGGCTCATCAGCGGCGGTGCCGATGTGGTAGACCTTTTCCCCGACCGCGCCGGTCAGCATTGCGGCGCGAGCGCTGTCACCGCTGGTGGCGATGGTGTCCCAGCAGTCAGCGGGCACTTCGAACTGCTCAAGAAGCTGTTTTTCAACGCCTTTTCGGGGGCGCGGGCTGTTGGTGACCAGAACGACCTTGCCGCCATTGGCGCGGAAGGCGCGCAGGGCTTCGATAGCGTCGGGCAGGCCTTTGACCCCGTCATGCACGCAGCCCCACAGGTCACAGAACAGGGCGTCATAGTTTGCAGAGATCTCGGACAAGCTCTCGATGATACGGGTCATAGGGCACCTTTTTCAGGGTCTGGTTTACGTCTGGTTTGCGTATGGCAAACGTCATGACGTGGGTAATCCGTTCCCAACTAAGGTCAAAGTGCTTTCTTTATGTGACAGATTTGTCCGCGAGCGGCATCCGGTTCAGCATTGCGCGCACAATGAAGCGGTGGGCGATCGCGACGGGCAGCATATACGCACGGCCAAACAAGTTGTGGGTGACAACCGAACTGATGATCCACAGGCGGCGGTCATGGACGGCCACGCAGGTCAGCACATCCAGATGGCGGTCGCGCTCGGTCAGGAGCAGGCGGTCGGGGCGGGCGTCCTCGACCAGAAAGAAGTCCAGATGATCGCCGGTCTGCACCGTGTCCACCCGCTGGCCGGTAAAGCCGCCGATCTGTTTGACGCCGAAGAGGCCGGAAATTGTGTCGCGGATTGTAAAGGCGAGGCCCATGAGCGGTAGGGGACGCTCCATCGTCGCGTTCCACGCCTGAAGGGCGGTCATGTCACAGGGCAGGGCTCGGGATTGGGCGTCGAAGTAATTCAGTTGGTGGCGCGGGGCGAGCATTTCGGCATTCGGGGGCAAGTCGGCCATGGCAAAGTCCTTGGGGGTCAATGCCTGCGACCGTAGGGGGACTGCTCGGGTGGGGCGATGCGACAAACCTTACCAGCGGATGGAGCCGAGCGGGGTCACCAATTCAGCGATCAGATCGCGCACCCAGACGTGGGCGGGGGCGTTGCGAAAGCGGCGATGCCAGATCATGACGATCTGGACATCCGCAATCTCGATCGGCGCTTTGTAGACCGTCAGGCCTGCGTGTTTCGCGACGCTATGGGCCAGTTGGATGGGCATGATCGCGATCAGCTCGGATTCGCTGACCGCGCGGTAGACGCCGGAAAAGACAGGCATGGTCATGACGACGCGCCGCTCGCGCCCGACCTTGGCAAGGGCCGCATCGCCCATAGCGTGCAGGTTGCCTTCGGGGGAAAAGAGCACGTGGCCCATGTCGCAGAAGGTGTCGATGGGGATGGTATCGCCCGATTGCAGGCCCAGCGAGGCCAGCCGCCGGTTGCCCGTGCGCGCCACGACGGCCCAACCAGAGCGGAAGAGTGGGCGTTTTTCGATCCAGTCGGGGGTGTCTGTGTCGGGGATCAGCGCGGCGTCGACGCTGTAGCGTTCTAGCGTGTCCACGTAGCTGTCGGGGACCAGATCCACCAACTGCACCCGCATATAGGGCGCACGGCGGTAGACCGTATCGGCGAGACGGGGCATCAGCATTTCGGCAAAGAAGTCGCTGCCAGACAGTTTGAACGTGTCGGTGGCCACGGTCGGGTCAAAGGCCAGCGGACCGGTGAGGGCGGTTTCCAGTTGTTCGAGCGCGAGGCGCAGGGGCTCTTCTATCTGACGGGCGTAATCTGTGGGCTCTAGCTTGTTGCCGCGGCGGAGGAACAACTCGTCATTCAATGCGTGCCGCAAACGTCCGAGGGCCGCAGAGATCGCAGGCTGGGACAGGCCGACGCGCTGTCCGGCGCGGGTGGTGGAGCCTTCGATCAAGAGGGCATCTAGAATGCGCAGCAGGTTCAGGTCCAAGGTTGCAAAATTGATCACGCAAATAGTTCCTATATGAACAATCAATTATAGATATACGCACAATACATGTAATCTGCCGTTATCGAGAGCGCTTTCGTTTCCCTTTGATTTCCAACGCATTTGGAGGAGAAACGATGTATCATCCTGAGTTAGGTGACGGTGCCATTGAGTGGATGGGCACCTATTACAAAACCATTTTGTCCAGTGCCGCGTCCGGTGGAGCGATGTCGATTGTCGACAGTGTGTCCCCTGTGGACTCGGGCCCGCCCCTGCATGTGCACGAGGATGCGGACGAGACCTTTGTCATGCTGACGGGCGAGTGTGATTTCATTCTGAACGGTGAGATTACGCGGGCAGGGCCCGGTGAGACGGTGTTTATCCCGCGCGGCGCGTCACACACCTTTCGTGTGGTCGGGGATCGGCCGAGCCGCCATCTGGTGATCCTGACGCCCGGTGGGTTCGAAGGGTTTTTTGCCGAGATGGCAGAGGGGCAGTTCGCGATTCCCGCACAGATCGAGCAGGTGATCGAGGCGGGCGCGCGGTATCATATGGCGTTTACGGGGCCGCCCTTGGCCGCGATTCAGGCAGAGATGGAGGGCGCGGCGTCATGAAAGGGATCGCAACACTCTTTGTCGGGACAGGCGCGATATTCGCGGTGATCGGGATGGTCTGGGGCATTCAGATGTCGGCTACGCAGGATCACAGTCTGTCGCCGGCCCACGGACACCTGAACCTGATCGGGTTCGTGATCATGACGCTGTATGGGCTGTATTACGCGGTGACGCCTGCGGCGCGGACAGGATTGGCCAAGGTGCATTACCTGCTGACCTTGTTGGCGGTTGTGGTGCTGGTGCCGGGGATCGTGATGGCCTTGACCCAGTCGGGCGAGGTGCTGGCCAAGCTGGGGTCGGTGCTGACGCTGCTGTCGATGCTGACCTTTGTCTACACGGTGTTCCGCAAGGGCGTGGGCTCGGCCTAAGGCCAAAGGAAAAGGGCAGACCGGATGGCCTGCCCTTTGTGGTGCTTGGATGCCGAAGGGGCAGATCAGACCTTGAGGTTGGGGATGATCTGCTTTTTGCGGCTCATGATGCCGGGCAGGACAACGGTGTCGCCGTCCACGGTCGCGCCAAAGCTTTTCTCGGCGACGGTTTTGACCAGATCGTTGGGGACCAGCAGAGTGGCCTCTTCTTTGATGATGTCCACGACGAACAGCAGAACCTGATCAACGCCATCTTCGTCCTGAACGGTCTTGAAGGACTCCATCAGGCTGTCCTTGCGATCCAGCGGGATCTGGGGCGCGGTGGTTTCCAGAACCGAGACGCGGAAGTTGGTGCCGTCGACTTCGTACTGTTTAGAGTCCATGCGGATCAGTTCCGCGTCAGAGAAGGCCGACACGTCCGACTTAGCAGCGAACATTTCGGCGGCGTACTCGGCGATGTCCACACCCAGATCTTTGGCCAGTTCGTAGGCGATGGCTTTGTCTTCGTCGGTGGTGGTCGGCGAGCGGAATTCCAGCGTGTCGGACAGGATGCAGGACAGCATCGCGCCTTTGATGCCGGTGGGGGCTTGGGCCAGATCAGCGCCGATCATTTTGTACATAATGGTCGCGGTGCAGGCCAAAGGCTCGATGCGGATGTCGATGGGGCCTTTGGTTTCCAGACCGCCGACCAGCTTGTGGTGGTCGATGATCGCGCGGATGTCGGCCGCGTTGATGTCGGCGGGCAGTTCTGCGGGGTTGTTGGTGTCCACGATCACAACAGGGGTGTCTGCGGCCACTTCCGAGATGATCTCGGGCTTCTCAAGGCTCCAGCGTTCCAGAACGAAAGCCGCTTCGGTGTTGGGCTCGCCAAGCAGGACGGGCTTGGCAGGGGTGCCTTTGATTTCGTTCAGGTACCAGGACCAGATGATCGGGCTGCCGGTCGAGTCGGTGTCAGGTGCCTTGTGGCCGAAAACAAGTGTGGTCATTGAAATATCCCTTGGCGGATTTGAAGCTGTCGCGGGCCTTATAAAAAGCATCCGCGTCCGTGTCACGCGGGCCGAAAGGACAGGATGTCACAAGGGCAGGCGTGTTAGCGCGAAACCATGGTTTTCCAGCAAAGACACGAGGCCGTTTTCACCGATCAGGTGGGCGGCGCCCACGGCCACAAGGATGTCCTGCTGCTCTGCCGCGTCGAGAATCACCGGCAGCCAATTGAGGTTGCGGTTGTCGAGGAGCAGGGTCTGAAGGCGTTCTGACTCCGCTTTGACCTGCTCGGGCGAGAGGCCGGGAACACGGAGGCTGAGGACTTCGGACAGCGCCCACGCGCGGGCATGGTTCTCTTCGAAATAGGCGTCGAGGGTTGCGGTGAAGCTTGCCTCGGAAATGTCGTCGGGTGTGATCGCCATCGACATCAAGGCAACCTGTTCGTCGTAGGGGATCTTGTCGAAGGTTTCGAACAGGGTCTGCCACACTTCGAGCGAACGCACGGGTTTATCGAGCGCCAGCGCCGCGCGCTCGACCATTTTGTCGAGGCCGCCAACGCCGGAGGTGATGCTGTCGATGGCGCAGGCTGGCACGGACATCATCATGGAAACGTACCACGGGCGCATTTTCGCGGTGAGCGCCGAAGGAAAGCCCCGCTCTGCCATGCCATCACGGAGCTGAGTCCACGTGGCCTCGTCTAGGAGTTCGGGCAGCGTCGGTTTTTCCGGCGCAAAGATGAGGGTGGGGTCCGACGCGATTTCCTTGTTCATCTCGGCTTCGCCACTGGCCTCGGTTTCCAGGTAAACGGCATCGATGTCGCGCAGAATCGGGCGCAATGCCTCCATCGTTCCGGCGTGGCGGGGATCGGGCAGGTGCATCGTGCCAGCCAGATAGATCGACCGACCGTACTTTTCCGCCCGCCATAAAGTGCCGGAGCCGTTAGCGGTCTCAGCCTCGATTGCTGCAATTGCATCCTTTTCCGCAGGGGTCAGGAACCGGTCCAGATCGGGGCCGGTGCCACAGGCGGCAAGTGCCGGAAAAGCATGGAAAAGAGTCAAAAAGACAAAGGCAATCAGGCGCAAAATGGGGTCTCCGGTCCGGATGGCGGCTGCGTAACATATGGCAAAATAATGGATATTTGTCCCGTCTCGACCTGCGAAATTTTTCCGAAAAAATCTGCGCACAGAGTTCTTGACACTCAAAGAGGCGATACCTAGCTTCGCCTCGTTAGCACTCGACGCAAGAGAGTGATAACGCCCTCGGTCCTGCCGAGGAACCAACAGGAATTTAACTTTGAGCCAAGGAGCCTCAGAGATGGCATTTACCCCGCTTCATGACCGTGTGCTGGTCCGTCGCGTTGAGAGCGAAGAAAAAACCGCCGGCGGTCTGATCATTCCCGATAGCGCGAAAGAGAAGCCCGCAGAGGGTGAAGTTGTCGCAGTTGGCGCAGGCGTCCGCGACGACAAAGGCGCACGCGTCGAGCTGGATGTGAAAGCTGGCGACCGCGTACTGTTCGGCAAGTGGTCGGGCACCGAAGTGACCGTCGACGGTCAAGAACTGCTGATCATGAAAGAAAGCGACATTCTCGGCGTCATCGCCTGAGATCGACTTTCTTAACGCAACCTTATTCAGACGAGGAAAAGCACAATGGCTGCTAAAGACGTCAAGTTTAACACCGACGCCCGTAACCGTATGCTCAAGGGTGTGAACATCCTGGCAGACGCTGTCAAAGTCACCCTGGGCCCCAAAGGCCGTAACGTCGTGCTGGAGAAATCCTTCGGCGCGCCCCGCATCACCAAAGACGGTGTATCGGTTGCCAAAGAGATCGAACTGGAAGACAAGTTCGAGAACATGGGCGCACAGATGGTGAAAGAAGTTGCTTCGCGTACCAACGACGAAGCAGGTGACGGCACCACCACCGCGACCGTTCTGGCTCAGGCCATCGTTAAAGAGGGCATGAAAGCTGTCGCAGCGGGCATGAACCCCATGGACCTGAAGCGTGGCATCGACCTGGCAACCGCCAAAGTCGTCGAAGCGATCAAGTCGGCAGCGCGCCCCGTTGAAGGCACCGACGAAGTTGCTCAGGTTGGCACCATCTCGGCCAACGGCGAAGCAGAAATCGGCCGCCAGATCGCAGACGCGATGCAGAAAGTCGGCAACGAAGGCGTGATCACCGTCGAAGAGAACAAAGGTCTGGAAACCGAGACCGATGTCGTCGAAGGCATGCAGTTCGACCGCGGCTACCTGTCGCCCT
>JAUILL010000062.1 GCA_030433335.1 Alphaproteobacteria bacterium
ACATCCTTGGCCAGATCAAGGCCTACTGTCTGAACTGTCATTGGGTGGCTCCTTTCCTAGCAGTCATTGATAGATGCACTTTGGCACATTCGATGCCGGTGGAGCAGGAGCCACCCACCTCATCCGCAATGGGCCGATATCGACAGGCATGCTGTATTATCGCTGGCGCAAGCCGTCCGCGACGGGATCACGGACGTTGGCGCAAAGACCACTTATATCGCACCAGGTAGCCCGTGGGAGAACGGCTAGTTCGAGAGTTTCTATGCCCGAATGCGCGACGAACTCCTGAACGGCGAAGTCTGCTACACGCTCAAGTAAGCCAAGATCATCATCGAGAATTGGAGACAGCGCTACAACACGAAACGCCCACGCAGCGCATTGGGCTACAAGCCCCCAGCGCCCGAGGCCGTTGCTTCATTGGATCAGAGGCCGACAATCCACTAAACTTCAAAATCGACCAGTTAGATGAGTCTGCTTCGCTTCGAATGGCCTTTTTATTTTGCTCAAAGTTTGAGCGAGTCGATGATATTTTAATCACCCGCTATCGGTTCGCGGTTTTGCCGTCTTAAAGGTTTCGGCAGCGTGTCGAGCTGTGTGGACGCGCCTGCAAGACTCTCTAAGCGTGGACCTGATCCCTGCGTAATAAACGTAGAATGGTTTTGGTCTGATAGCTCTGCCAAATTGCAGTCTGCAGACAAGTAGGAGGCGGATAGGATGCAGCTGACAGCAACATCTGCGGTTAGAACTTTTGCTCGTATTGCAGAGGTTTGGCTGCCAGAAGGGGATACTCTTGTTCATGGTGGGGGCGCGTATGGCGACGCCACCAGTTTTGCAGAGATTTCAGGAAGGACTAGCTTTGCCAAAGGCGAAGGGCTTCCGGGGAAAGCATGGGCTGAAAAACGGCCTGTTGTGCTCAAAGAATTTGATGGTTCGTACTTTCAGCGAACCGAGGCGGCTGTTGAAATTGGCCTGACTTGCGCCGTAGCAATTCCTGTTTTTGCAGGACAAACCCTGAAAGCGGTTCTCGTTATCTTGTGTGGGGACGATGCCGACCATGTTGGTGCGATCGAAGTCTGGGAAGATCAGGACAGTAAACTGCACTTGTCGGACGGTTACTACGGTACTGCTCAGAAGTTCGAAGTGATTTCCCAAGATGTGAACTTTAGCTACGGTCAGGGCTTGCCCGGCGGCGTTTGGGCGGCAAAAACCCCTATTTTGATGCGCGATCTGTCCCGCATCGGGGCCTTCGTGCGTGCCGAAGCGGCGGGCGAGATTGGCCTGAAGCACGGCCTTGGCGTGCCGGTGCCTGTGCCGGGTGACAAGACCTTTGTTCTGACGCTGCTGTCGTCGGCGGGCACGCCCATCGCGCGCCGCTTCGAAATCTGGGACGCCCGCCCCGAGGTTGTCGGCGCGACCAAGAAAGCCCTGCGCATTGATGGCTTTTGCGAGATCGAAGGCCCCCTCTGGCCCAAGGAAAACCCGCCCGTTGATGCGGAAACCGTTGGCGCGTGGCAGGGGCCCGTTGGTCAGGTGGTCGGCTCTGGTCTGCCCCAAGTCCACACCGGCGCAACCGGTCTGCCTGAGGGCTATACCCTGATGGTTGCCCTGCCTGTCTATCAACACGGTGAGCTGGCCCACGTGGTCGCTTGGTACCTGTAAAGAAGGATTGAACCGATGCAGAAACTTGTCGTGATTGGTGCCGGCATGGCGTCCGGCCGTGTCCTTGAGCATCTCTTCGACGCCGCACCTGATGCGTTCGACGTAACCCTGTTCAACGCCGAGCCGCGCGGGAACTACAACCGCATCATGCTTTCGCCGGTTCTGTCGGGCGAAAAGACCTACGAAGAAATCGTCACCCATGACGATGCGTGGTACGCGGCGAACAAAGTGACCACCCGTTTCGGCGAAAAGGTCACTGGTATCGACCGAGAGCGCAAAGTGGTTATCGGCGAAAACGGCGAGGTTCCCTATGATAAGCTGGTGATCGGCACCGGTTCGGCGCCGTTTATCATCCCGATGCCCGGTCACGATCTGCCCGGCGTGGTTGCCTATCGCGATCTGGAAGACACCAACGCAATGATTGAAGCCTCGGCAACGCCGGGTGGCCATGCGGTGGTCATAGGTGGCGGCCTCTTGGGGCTGGAAGCGGCGGCTGGCCTGCGCTTGCGCGGTATGGAAGTCACTGTGCTACACATCATGGGTCACCTGATGGAGCGTCAGCTGGATGAAGCGGCCGGTTATCTGCTGAAAAAGGATCTGGAAAAGCGCGGCATCAACGTGCTGCTCAAGGCCCAGACCAAATGCATCGAAGGCGACGGCAAGGTCGAGCGCGTTCTGCTGGAGGACGGCACCGAACTGAAGGCCGACATCGTCTGTATGGCTGTGGGCATCCGTCCCGCCGTTGCGCTGGGGCAGGCCGCCGGTCTGGACATGGGACGCGCCATCAAGGTGGACGCGCAGATGCGCACCTCGGACCCCGATATTCTGGCGGTTGGCGAATGCGTCGAGTTTAACGGCAACCTCTTTGGTCTGGTCGCGCCTCTGTACGATCAGGCGAAAGTGCTGGCGAAAACCCTGCTTGGCGAAGACGACGTGTTCAAAATGCGCGAGCTGTCCACCAAGCTGAAAGTCACTGGCTGCGATCTGTTCAGCGCCGGCGACTTTGCCGAGGGCGAAGGCCGCGAGGACATCGTATTCCGCGACCCCAAGCGCGGCGTCTACAAGCGCCTCGTGATCGAGGTTGACAAGCTGATCGGCGCAGTGATGTACGGTGACACCGCGGACTCCAACTGGTTCTTCGGACTGATCAAGGACGGCACCGACATCGAAGAGATGCGCGAAACGCTGATCTTTGGCCCGGCATTTCAGGGGGGTGGCGCGGCCGCCGCGGACCCTCTGGCAGCCGTTGCAGCATTGCCGGCTGACGCCGAAATCTGTGGCTGTAACGGCGTTTGCAAAGGTACCATCGTTTCCGCGATCGAGGGCGGGGCGCACACTCTGGACGACGTGAAGGCGCTGACCAAGGCCTCCGCGTCCTGCGGCACCTGTACCGGACTGGTCGAGCAGGTTCTGGCCGTGACCTTGGGCGACAGCTTTGAGGCCAAGGCCGAAAAGCCCGTCTGCAAGTGTACCGACCTGACCCACGAAGACGTGCGCCGCCTGATCAAGGCGCGCGAGCTGAAATCCCAGCCCGCCGTCTGGCAGGAACTGGGCTGGAAGACCGTCAACGGCTGTCACGTCTGCCGTCCTGCGATCAACTACTACCTTTTGGCCGATTGGCCGCTCGAGTATCAGGACGATCTGCAGTCGCGCTTTGTGAATGAACGCAACCACGCAAACATCCAGAAAGACGGCACTTATTCCGTGATGCCGCGGATGTGGGGCGGCATGACCACCCCCGAGGAACTGATCGCCATCGCCGAAGCCGCCAAGAAGTACGACGCGGCCGTCAAAGTGACAGGCGGCCAACGGATCGACCTTCTGGGCATCAAGAAAGAGGACCTGCCGGCGATCTGGTCTGACCTGAACGATGCGGGCATGGTCTCTGGTCATGCCTACACTAAGGGGCTGCGGACGGTGAAAACCTGTGTGGGGACGGACTGGTGCCGTTTCGGGACGCAGGACTCGACCGGCCTTGGTATCAAGCTGGAAAAGCGCCTTTGGGGCTCGTGGACGCCGCACAAGGTCAAGTTGGCCGTATCGGGCTGCCCGCGCAACTGCGCCGAGGCCACCTGTAAGGACATCGGTGTGATCTGCGTGGACTCGGGCTACCAGATCGGAGTCGCTGGTGCCGCCGGTATGGACGTCAAGGAAACCGAGCGTCTGATCGATGTCGCCACCGAAGAGGAAGTGCTGGAATGGACCGTCGCGTTCATGCAGCTCTACCGCGAGAACGGCAAATATCTGGACCGCGCCTATAAGTGGGTCGCCAAAGTGGGCCTTGGCTGGGTGCAAGAGCACCTGTCCGATCCCGCCAACCGCGCCGCGCTGGTCGAACGTTTCGACATCAGCCAGAGCGTCTACCAAAAAGACCCGTGGGCCGATCACGTCGCCAACAACATGGCGCAGTACACCCCCCTCGCAGATCTGAGCCAGGAGGCCGCAGAATGAGCTTGACCGATATCGGAGCCCTGAACGACATCCCCCTGCGCGGGGCGCGTATTGTCAAAACCGTGGCAGGCTGCATCGCCGTGTTCCGCACCGCCGAAGAAGAGGTTTTCGCGACCTCGAACAAGTGCGCGCACAAGGGCGGCCCCTTGGCCGAGGGGATCGTGCACGGGAAATCCGTGACATGCCCGCTGCACAACTGGGTCTATTCGCTGGAAACCGGCGAGGCGCAGGGCGCTGACGAAGGCCAGATCGCGACCTATCCGATCCGCATCGAAGACGGTCGCCTGATGCTGGACGTCAGCGCGGTGGCCGCTCGGAGCGCAGCCTGATGACGACTGTAAAATCAACCTGCCCCTACTGCGGGGTGGGTTGCGGCGTTCTGTTGACGCCGGATGGAAAGGGCGGTCTGACGGTCAAAGGCGACCCTGACCACCCCGCCAACTTTGGCCGTCTGTGCTCCAAGGGGTCGGCGCTGGCGGAAACCGTCGGCACCGATCACCGTCTGCTCGCGCCGCGGGTGGACGGACAGGACACCGATTGGGCCAGCGCGCTTGATCTGGTGGCGGATCGCTTCCGCGCCGTGATTGATGAACACGGGCCCGATGCGGTGGCCTTTTACGTCTCGGGTCAGTTGCTGACCGAGGACTACTATGTGGCGAACAAGCTGATGAAAGGGTTCATCGGCTCGGCCAATATCGACACTAACTCGCGGCTGTGCATGTCCTCGACCGTGGCGGGGCACAAGCGGGCGTTCGGCACCGATACTGTCCCCGGCACCTACGAGGATCTGGAAGAGGCCGATCTGATCGTGCTGACCGGCTCGAATTTGGCGTGGTGTCATCCGGTTCTGTACCAGCGCATTCTGGCGGCGCGCAAAGCCCGCCCCGAGATGAAGCTGGTGGTCATCGACCCGCGCCGCACGGCCAGCTGTGACGGTGCCGATCTGCACCTGAAGCTGGCAGCGGGCAGCGATGTGGCGCTCTTCAACGCGCTGCTGGCCGAGATTGATCGCCGCGGGATTCTGGATCAGGACTGGCTCGATGCCCATGTCGAAGGGGCCGATGCCGCGATTGCCAGCGCCCACGCCTGCGATCCGGCGATCACCGGTTTGCCCGATGGGGACCTGCAAGCGTTCTATGATCTGTGGATCGGCACGCAAAAGGTCGTCACCATCTTTAGCCAAGGGGTGAACCAATCCAGCGCGGGCACGGACAAGGTGAACGCCATCCTGAATTGCCACTTGGCCACGGGGCGCATCGGCACCCTTGGCTGCGGACCGTTCAGCGTGACCGGCCAGCCCAACGCCATGGGTGGGCGCGAGGTTGGCGGCCTTGCCAACATGCTGGCCTGCCATCTGGATCTGGAAAACGCCGAGCACCGCGACGCCGTCCAAGGCTTCTGGTCATCGCCCGCGATGCCGGACAAGCCGGGCCTCAAGGCCGTCGATATGTTCAAGGCCCTGTCCGAGGGCCGGATCAAGGCTCTGTGGGTGATCCATTCGAACCCCGCCGTGACCTTGCCCGACGCGGACAAGGTGCGCGATGCGGTCAAGGGCTGCGACTTTGTCGTGGTTAGCGACATCACCGAACGCACGGACACTGCGCGTCTGGCGGACGTTCTGTTACCTGCCAGTGCTTGGTCGGAAAAATCGGGGACGGTCACGAACTCGGACCGAACCATTTCCCGCCAGCGTACCGTTCTGGATGCCCCCGGTCAGGCGAAGCCCGACTGGTGGATCATGGCGCAGGTCGCGCAGCGCATGGGCTATGTGGGCTTTGACTGGCAGGAACCGGTCGAGATTTTCCGCGAATATGCCGCGCTGTCGGGGATCGCTGGCCAGTTCGGCCGTGATTTCGATATCTCCAACCTGTCGCAGATCGACGGGGTTGCCTATGACGCGATGCAGCCCTTCCGCTGGCCCCAAGGGCCGGCCAAAGAGGGCGGCCGGTTCTTTGCCGACGGCGCGTTCTATCATGCGGGCGGCAAGGCCAAGATGCTGGCGCTGACCCACCGTCCGCCAGTGTCCGTGCAGGACGGGGCGCGTCCGTTCCGCCTGAACACGGGCCGTCTGCGGGACCAGTGGCACACCATGACCCGCACGGCGCTTAGCTCGCGGCTGTCGGCGCATTTGCCCGAACCCTTTGTGGACATGCACCCCGAGGACGCCGCGCGTCTGGGGCTGAAGCCCGCCGATCTGGTTCGCCTGACCAGCCCCCATGGCGCGGCAATCCTGCGCCTGCGTCAAACCGACGACGTGGCCAAAGGCGATGTGTTCGTGCCCATGCACTGGACGGGCGAGACCGCTCCTGCGGCGCGGATTGACGCGCTGGTTGCGCCGGTCGTGGACCCGATCTCGGGCCAGCCCGAAAGCAAAGCCAGCACCGTCTCGGCCGAGGCCTTTGTGCCCGCGTGGTACGGGTTCGCCATTTCCGCCGGCGATCTGACGCCCGATTGCGCCTATTGGGCGCGAGCGCGGACCGTTCAGGGCTGGCGTGCTGAACTGGCGGGCGATGCCACGCCCGAGGATTGGGAAACTTACGCCCGAGGCCTGTTCGGCCTGCCGGATGCGGATACGCAGGTGCTGCGGGACGCCAAGCGCGGCACCTTCCGCATCGCGTTCTTTGACGGGGAAATCCTGCTGGCGGCTTTCTATGCGGGGCCCCAGCCGGTAACACTGATGCGCGATTTTCTGGCCGGTTTGCCGGGAACCGAGACTTTGTGGGCCTTGGCGGGGCAGGCCAGGGGCGACACGCCCGACCCGGGTCCGGTGGTCTGCTCGTGCTTTGCCGTGGGCCGGAACACCATCCTGCGCGAGATCGAAGGAAAGGGCCTGACGAAGGTCGAACAGATCGGAGCGTGCCTTTCGGCAGGCACCAACTGCGGGTCGTGCAAATCGGAGCTGGCGGGCCTGTTGGCCTCTGTCAACGTACCAGCAGAGTAACCAATAACGCGGCGGCCACTCCGGTGGCCGTCAGCGCCCACGTCCGCCAGAACGTCTTTGAGCCCCGCTCCAGCAGGGGAACGAAATCGCCCCCCGCAGCCAACTCTTTTCGCGCATTCCGGATTTCCGCCAAAAGCTCTGTCATCACCTGAGGCCGCTTCGACGGGTCATAGGACAGCGCGCGTTCCAGCGCCTTTTGCAGGGTTGAGGGCATGTCGGGACGCAGATCGGTCAGGGCTTTGGGAACCCAGTCCTTGGCCACGGTGGACAGCCGATCGCCCTTTTTCTCGTGATCAAAGGGGACTTTGCCCGCGATCATCTCATAGGCGATGGCCGCAATCGAAAACAGATCGGACAGGTTCGAGGCACTGCGCCCCGCCAGAACTTCGGGGGCGATGTAGTTCACAGACCCCTCGGGCAGGTCCTCGTCCGCGCTGGTCAGCAGGCCCTTGAACCCTGCAACCTGCACCGAGCCGAAGTCGATGATCTTGGCGGTGCCATCCGCGAGGATCATGATGTTCTCGGGCTTTAGATCGCGGTGAACCATCCCGAGACGGTGAAACACCCGCACCGCCGTCACCAACGACTCCAGAATGGGCAGCACATCGCGAATGCGGGGCACCGGATGGCGTTTCATCCAGTCGCGTAGGGTTTCGCCCTCAACCCATTCAGCGATGCAATAGAGGAAGCTGCTGTCCTCGTGAGGCAGGATTTTCATCACCTGCGGGTGGTCGATTTTCCGGCCCACCCATTGCTCCAGCGTGAACCCTTCGAGGTATTGCAGGCTGTCGGCGAAATTGCGCGAGGGGGCTTTCAGCACAAAATCCTCGTCGCCATGATCAACGCGCCGGACCTTGTAAACGTGGCTGCGGGTCGAGGCATGGAGCACTTCGATCACCTTCCAGCCGTCGATCTTGTTACCGGGCTGTAGCGCGGGCGGGATTGCCAGCGTGGTCAGGCGCCGGTGCGCCTCGGTCAGGGTTTCCGAGGGCAGGGCGGTCACCGCCATCATCATCGCCGAAATGTTGTCGTCACTACCCGCCGCAAGCGCGGCGTCACACAGGGCGCGGGCGGCGCGCTCTAGCTGGGTCTGGGTGGTCAGGGGGCCTTGGAGCAGGTCGGCCATCGCGCCGGTCCGCACAAAGCTATGCACTCCGTCCGACAGCAGCACAAAGACATCGCCCGCCTTCATCTCGTGCTCGGAATAGTCCACGTTCAACCGGCTATCGATGCCAAGCGCGCGGGTCAGGACCTCTTTCTCGCCCATATAGCGGCTGGTGTGGTCGCTGGTCAGGCAGGTCAGCTTTCCGTTCCGCAGCAAGAGGCACCGCGTGTCCCCCACATGGACCACATGCGCGGTGGTCGAACGGGCAATCATCGCGGTAAAGGTGGTCACCTGACCTTCGGCCTCGGGAGAGCCGGATTTGTTCTGGGTATAGAAGAACCCGTTCAGCGCCTGGATCAGGCGGCTCGCGCAATCGGCCACCGGCCAGCTTTCGGGCGCGGAATAATAGTCCTGCGCGAACTGCATCACCGAGGTCTGCGCCGCCTTGTAGGAATTGCGCCCCGTACTGATCCCGTCCGCGATGCAGATGGTCGCGCCCTTGGTGTGCAATTCGTAAATCTGGTCGGGAATGCGTCCCGAGATCGCATCATCATTGCGCGGTTTGACCCCGGCCGAGGAATAGCCGCCCATCACTGCCTTCAGCGGATGGGTCGGGAACTGGCCTTTTACGGCGGCATAGCCTTTGGGCGTTTGCGGGGTCATGGGGCTCTCCTCTAAACGAAAACAGGCGGGTAAAAACCCGCCTGCTGTCAACACTTTGCGAACCGGTCAGGAGACCTTGATCATGGTGACGGAACCGTCTTCGTCAACTTCTGCGATCTCGCCCGAGGGCTCTTCGAGCAGAAGCAGCGCAAGGAACCCGATCACCGCAGTCCCCGCAATCACAAGGAAGAAGGTCGAGGCATCCACCACCGAGTAGATGATCAGATAGATAACCGCGCCGACGTTGCCGTAAGCGCCGGTCATGCCCGCGATCTGGCCAGTCAGCGAGCGTTTGATCAGCGGAACTACCGCGAACACCGCGCCTTCGCCCGCCTGAACAAAGAACGAGCACGCCATCGCCGCCACAACCGCCATCCAGACCGGCCAAGAGGCGTCCACGATGCCCATCAGCGCATAGCCCACAGCCAGACCGGCGGTCAGGATCAGCAGGGTTTTCTTGCGGCCGAACCGGTCGGAAATCAGACCGCCACCGGGGCGCGACATCAGGTTCATAAAGGCATAGGCCGAGGCCACCATACCCGCCACAACCGGCGACAAATCAAAGGTTTCCGCAAAGAACAGCGGCAGCATCGACACAACCGCCAGCTCCGAGCCAAAGGTCGCAAAGTACAGGATGTTCAGGATCGCCACCTGCTTGAACTTGTAGCGCTGGAACTCGGGAACTTCTTGGGTAAAGACAGTACGGTTTGCCCTGATCGCAAGCATCGAGTCATAGGCGTACAGCAGCAGCAGGCCAAAGTAGACCACGTTGGTGGTCATCGGGGTAAAGATATCCACGTTCTTCAGGCGCCATGCCAGCGCACCCAGCGCGATATACAGCGGCACCTTCATGATCAGCAGGAAATACAGGTCGCCCTTCGAGGTCACTTCCATGGCGGTCGCGTTCTTGGGTTTGAAGTATTTCGAACCCTTGGGAACGTCCTGTACCGACGCGTAATAGATAAAGCCGAACACCAGCGACATCGCACCGGTCAGGCCAATGGCCCAGCGCCAACCGTCCGCGCCGCCGAACCACAGGGCGATCGTCGGCAGGGTAAATGCAGCCGCCGCAGATCCAAAGTTGCCCCATCCGCCATAGATGCCCTCGGCGGTGCCCAGTTCGTTGGCGGGGAACCACTCGGACACCATGCGGATACCGATCACAAAGCCCGCGCCGATGAAGCCCAGTGCGAAACGGGCCAACGCCAGTTGGGTAAAGTTCTCAGCAACTGCGAACACGAAACAGGGGATCGAGGCCAAAATCAGCAGCGCCGAGTAAACTTTGCGGGGGCCGTATTGGTCGGTCAGCATCCCGATGATGATCCGCGCCGGAATGGTCAGCGCGACGTTCAGGATTAGCAGGGTGGTGATCTGCGGCTTGGTCAGACCAAGACTTTCCTTGATCGCGCCAAGCATGGGCGCAAGGTTGAACCAGACCACAAATGTCAGGAAGAAGGCGAACCAGGTCAGATGAAGTATCTTCATTTTTCCTGAAAATGAGAAGATGTTGAATCCCGAAGAGGACATAGTTGTCTCCGTGTCGTCGAGCTGAGGCAGACTGCCGAATATCGCGTATTGCAGAACTCAGACGTTATGTATTTTCCTGAGTGCCTAGATCACAATCAATTCAGAATTTGCCGTATTTTTGCGCAAAATTTCCCGTGATGCACAAAATTTACACGAAGCCTTCATTCATAGGGCGGTGGCCCCGAATGAAAACCCTGCGGTAATGATCCGCGGCGGCCAAATATCACACATTGTTTTTACTCGTGCTTCGAAAGGTCGGTCCAAGAATGCTGTTCAATGATCTGTTTGCCTTTTCGATAAGGGGTATAGCATCGTGTCTTGAGGTGAACTCGGTGCCAACGAGACGTTGCGGCACAAATCATGGTCAGAGCGGGGTTCTTTCCTCGGACGGACTGATCCCACAGCTTCCGTGACAGGTATGCCGAGCTCGGTGTATCGGTTCAGGAAGGCGATGCGGACCTGGAGTTTGGCAACCTGACGGTCAAAGTCACGCGCCATCAGGCGCTGCCCCAGCATTATCACAGAATGCAACTTTGGCTCGACACGGCTTCGGCGATGGTATCCGATCCATCGTCGCCAGAACGCGCAACACATGTAATCCGCCGCGCGTAGGACCTCGTTCCGCTGCGTGCCCTTGGCCGCCATTGGTCAGAGCCAATGGAGAGCGCTCCAGCGGTGATGGTCTTTCATGTCTTTGCGTTCTTGCGTGGCGGGATGACGGCGTGGGCGCCTCGGTCAGCAATGGCGTTATGGCTATTTCGTGTATCGTGGGCGCCGTAAGCCGTGACACTGCCGATCTGCTGGTCCGTCGAGATTTGGTTGTGCAGGTTGGGTAGAAAGGGACTATCGTGAATTTTGTGCGCTGACGTGGAAATTGCTCAAAAGAAGATACCCACGTGTGAGCAACGACGAAGACTTGCTGGACCGCCTGATGGAAGAGCGTTCACCTGAACTCAGTTGCCGTCGCGCGACATTGAGAAAAGGATCGACTGAGAAGAGGACAGAGGCGAAATATATATTTGGCCAGAACAGCCCGTTGTCATGCAGCTCCCCGGTGTGGTCCGAAGCTCACGGCTTATGACCACACACGACCCACGCAACCAGCTCATTGCCGGCCTTTGCCACCTCCGCTTCCGGCGCATTGCTGACCTTGAGCTATCAAAGATGCTGCGGAATGCCTCGAAAGTCCGCTCTGTTGAAGCTGCAGTGCGGCGACAAGCTGTAAGCGAATAAAAGGCAAGTCAGGGCTGTACGTGCGTTTTGCTTTCACGCTTTCGGAAAAGGCGCAAATCAGCCGTTTTTGAATAAGTTGGACATTGCGCAGCGTGTTCGACTGACAAGGCACGCCTGCTCAGTAATTCAGATACTGCGCTAGGATGACTCCGGAAATCAATCTGTCCGCTGACATACCGGCATACCCAGCCCTACATCTCCAACCCGTCCTCAGGCTCAGACCGCTTTTCCTTCCCCGCGAGCCAAGCCTTGATCAGCCATCCTCTTGAGCCTTCTCGAGGGCTTCGCCAAGCCACTGCGTCATTTGGACTTGGTTCTTGTGGATCTCTTCGATCTGCGCGGCCATGCGTTTCAGGTCTTGCTGCTTCATCAGGGCGTCGGTGAGCTTCTCCACGATCTTCTGGGAATAGGTGTTTGAGGCAACGATTGCGTCCGTGATCTCCTGCAAGCGGTCCGTTAGGGCTGCGTCCTCCGAGCGCCCCAACATGGCTTCGAGGCGATCCATCATGGCGCGGAATTCGAGGAGCATGGCGCTCAGGGTCTGCAAATCGGTCGATACGGTCATGAAGGGTTCTCCATTTCTTCTGAGTGGTTTGGAAATCGGTGAGATGGGGTGCGATGGTCCGCGCTACGCGGCGTGTGGCCAGCTGTGTTTGGAACAGATCCGCGAGGGCGCTCAGACGCGCCAACAGCATTTGCAATAGGGGCAGTTTTGGCAGATCGGAATTTCGAGATTTTGCGAGTTTGGCGCGCGACGTATTCTTTGCTTTTTCGATGATCTGGATCGGTCGCCATGCGATAGATTCTTGCTCTTTTACAAGGCTATGGCGCGGGTCAAAGGGCTGGAGGTCCCAGCCCTCTTTTCCATGTTTCCCATATTTTCCGGCGGCCATCTCTTTGCAATCTTCAGATTTCTCGAAGAGCTGATCTTCGAGATCTTGCGCCACAAAACGGGCTTCGAACTCCGCCTGATCCCGCCGCACCAACGCGAAAGGGCGGTCTTCGAACAGGCGGCACTTCAGGACAAATTCCTTCGGCTTTGTGCGCTCCGGATCGATTGCAACAAGGCTCATCGATTTGTCATTCGGGCGGTAGATCCGGTAGCCCGCCTGCCGCGCCAGTTTGCGCAGGTGCCGCCGCAGCGCTTTGCGATGGGGAACCGCTTTTGTGGCCACGAGCTCTACCAGTTGCTGTCCGAATTGCAGAATGGCCATGTGGGCTGAGGCCAAACCATGCCGCTCCAGTTCGGCGGTGCTTTTGCTCAGCCAGGATGGAAAGCTGACCCACTGGGTCCGGCGCGGGTCTGTGGGTTGGGCCCAACCGAAGCGCGCATTGATCAGTTGCCGCTGCAGGTCCCACATCTCGCGGTGCCGTGGCGTCGGTGGGCAGGGGTTCCACGACAGATAGCGGCCATGTCCTGCCAAAACCGCACGGGGCAGCAGAAGATTGACTTCTAGGCGCCCTGTATTGGTATGCGTCCCGATCAGAACTGGCGGGCGCTTTTCCGGCGGGACGTGCAGATAGGCCAGTTCCAGCACGGCGGTGACGGCCTTGCCCACACGATCCCTTTGTAAGCGATCCCCGCGATTGAAGGCCGCCACCGGCACATCGCCCTCGGCAAAGGTCATCGTCATGGCGCTGAACCGCCGCTTGAAGGGCAACCGCTTCAGGAACCGGACCACCTGCTCGGGATCACCGGCCAGAAGTTCCGGAGCAGGGTCACGCTTCAGTTGGAAGCGTTGTCCCTCCGCCGACTTGGCCACGCTCGGTGAGAGGAAGTAGTTCACGATCCCGCGCCCAGAACGATCAGAAGCGTCGAATTTGTACCAACCGATCAGCATTTTCCGAGACGCTCCAGGATGGCGTTGAGGGCCACGGTGTTCTCCCAGAGCGCTGAAGCCAAAGCAGTGGGGATCGGAGTTTCGCCGTTCGTGAAGCTCAAATAGATGTCGTTGTTCTGTCGTATCCCATTCTCCAAGTCCTGAAGAATGCGATCCTTGACCCCTCGCGCCGCGGGCTTTTCCGACCGAATAAAGATCCAGGAGGCGACAAGCTGGCTGGCCGAGAGGTGCTGCAGTTTCGCCGCGTCTTTCAGTGCCCCCCACGCGGAGGCGGTCAGATAGACCGGCCGCCGCTTCTTCTTCTCTTCAACTTCAAGATCGTCACGCAACATACTCGTACACCTTTCAACTTTACACATGCCTCCCCCTAAGGCTCTGGTTGCGTCATGTAACTTTCAAGAGGCGGCGTCCGATATCCCCAAGAATATTTATGCTGCTGTTTTTTATTACGAAATAGATCACTACGATCGTAGCGAATTCGTGCATTTTGGGTCCGTTTTCCACAAGATTCTGCAGCGCTTCCGGCATTCGCGGTTGCGTGCCCTTGGCTGACCTTTCTAGCGTCCAGACACGTCCCGATCACGGGGATCTTCCATTCAGCCAACACCCCTGCGGAGGCCCGCACGGGGCCACAGGAGACGCACGCCATGGCGCGCGACAGGACCGACTTTGCCGATCGCATCCGGCCTCCCGCCCCGAAGGGCGCGGAGAACACCGTGGCGCGGCTGGAGGAGGCCCTCCTGCAAGTGGCGGTGCAAATGGAACGCCAGCCCGCCTTCGCGCCGATCTTTGTCCGGCTGGAGGCTGAACTGGCCGCCGCTCGAGAGGCTGAAGCAAACGGGCCTTTGGCGCGGGCAAAGGCGCTGCGAGATCAGCAGGCGCGCAGAGTTGAACAGAGCCTGAACCGTTCCAATGTGGTCACCTTAGCGCCCGCGCATTCGTGACGCTTCATAGCTCTATTCTTACCTGATGACATTGCTTGAACGCTGGCCCGTTCGAGCGGCTTGGCCCATGTATCTCGCTTGGCCCTATCCCTGACTTTTTGCATTCTGAACGTCAGAGCGGGACGCGCATAGTCATCCCAGCGAAACTGCACGCTTGTTTCAAAGATGGTCGATAACTGGTCTGGCAAAACGTAGGATTTTGAATGGAACGGCCCCCGTCCGAGGAGCCTTGATGGTCCAAAATATCATGGTCGCTA
>JAUILL010000063.1 GCA_030433335.1 Alphaproteobacteria bacterium
AAAATGGCGCAAACTCGACGGCCGGAACCGCCTGCCCGAGATCATCCAAGGGGTTGAGTTCCGCGACGGCCTCCGCCAACTTCAACATGCCGCCTGATCAAGCGTCACCAACTTCTGCGCATATCTCTGTGTGAAGTGTCGTTGCCCCTCGGGGTGTCACCAGTCGGAGAAAGGACCTGCCATGCCCGATCACCATTCCCCGCTCCTGCCGGACCGCCACCCGCAGGAAGACTTCTTCATCTGCGACATCCTCGATGCCGCGCCCAAGGGCGATGTGGGCGCGATGGAGCACCCGATCTTTTCCCTGTCGACCAAGCCCGACACCCGCCCCCGCCGCTATGAACACAACGGCATAACCATCGAGATCAAGCCCTCGACCGACGGGCTCGCCACGGTGCATGACCGCGACGTGCTGATCTACTGCATCTCGAGCCTTATCAAGGGCATGAACGAGGGGCGCGAGCCCCAGCAGGTGATCCGCTTTCAGGCGGCCGACCTGCTCAAGGCCACCAACCGCATGACCACCGGGCGCGGCTACACCCTGCTCAAGGCGGCGATGGAACGGCTGGCGGGCACGCGGATTTCGACCAACATCACCACCGGCGGGCAGGAAATCTTTGAAACCTTCGGCCTGATTGAACGCGCCCGCATCGTGCGCGAAACCCGCGATGGGCGCATGCAGGAGGTCGAGGTCAAGCTGTCGGACTGGGTGTTCAACGCGATCCGCGCGCAAGAGGTGCTGACACTGAGCCGCGAATATTTCCGCCTTCGCAAGCCGCTGGAACGGCGGATCTACGAACTGGCGCGCAAGCATTGCGGCCGGCAAAGGGAATGGCGCGTCTCTATGGAGGTGCTGCTGAAGAAATGCGGCTCGGGCTCGACCTTGCGGGAATTCCGGCGGCTGGTCTCGGCGATCTCCAAGGAGGACGCGGAATACAACCACATGCCCGACTACCGCATCCGCATCGACGAGGAACGCGATCATCTGGTGGTGCTGTCGCGGGGCACGGTCGGACCGGAGAGCGGCGCCGAGGTCAACATCCCCCCGCTCGACCCGGAGGTCTACGAAATGGCCCGGGCCGCAGCGCCGGGATGGGACGTGCGGATGATCGAGGCCGAATGGCGCGACTGGGCCAGCGAAGTGCCGCGCAACCCCGAAATGGCCTTTCTCGGGTTTTGCCGGAAATGGCACGCGCGCCGCGGCGCACCCTGATCGGTGCGGTATTCTTTGGTACCAAGTGGTAGAGTACCCTACCCCCAGGTAACTGTATTTGCGACGACAAAGGCGGTACGGGTAAAGGCCCAAGGCCATCAGCCATTCTTTGAATGGCTATGGAGCCTAGAGTTAATCCAATGAAATCAGAGGTACCATTTGGTATCCTGCGGTACATGTCGCGACCAGTGCGCGTGGTACCCTTGGCTACCTGTGGCTATTTTGCGATATGCTACCCTACCTTATTCACAGCTACCGTCAGCTTCCTCTTGGTAGGCTACTCTAGGCTATGCTACGCTTTCCCCAAGGGTCCACAGCGACCCATGCACCGCCAAAGGCGGGCGAGAGAACAAGAGCAGATACAGAACAAAAGACAGGACCACTGACATGCCCGTGATAGCCTTCGCCAATTCCAAGGGCGGGTCAGGGAAGACGACCAGCGCGCTTCTCTTGGCCCAGGCGCTTGCCGCCCATCGGCCCACCACGCTGATTGATGCCGACCCCCGGCACCCGATCACCACCTGGGCCGCCAAGCCCGGCAAGCCAGACGCGCTGACCGTCGTCACCAATGCCAGCGAAAAGACCATCCTCGACGAGATCGAAGAGGCCGCTGCGCGCGATCCCTTCGTCATCATCGACCTCGAAGGCACCGCCTCGCGGCTGATGTCATACGCCATCTCGCAATCCGATCTGGTGGTCGTTCCGATGAAGGAACAGCAGCAGGACGCGCTGGCCGCATTGGACGTGATCCAGGAAATCCACCGCGATATGAAGGCGACCCGGCGCAAGATCCCCTATGCGGTTCTTTTCACTCAAAGCCGCGCGGCGGTGAAATCCCGCACCGCCCGCCATATCGCGGCGCAATTCCGGGAGAACGCCCATATCGATTGCTTCGCCACGGAAATCCACGAGCGCGATGCCTTTGCCGCGATGTTCTCGATGGGCGGTACGGTAGCGGGCATGTCGCCCAAGTCGGTCAACGGGCTCGACAAGGCTCTGGAAAACATCGAATTTTTCCGCGCCGAGGTCATCACCAAGCTGCGCGCCATCCGTGACGGAGCGCAAGCCGATAGCGCGGGGAGGGCCGCGTGATGACCGCCGACCGCGAAGCGCTGAGCATGCCGTCCTTCGACGAGATGGACGATTTCGCGCCACGGGCCGGGGCAGGGCAGGGGGCGCGTGTCGCGGCCCCCGTGGCACCTGAGCCTGCGCCCCGGCCTGCCGCCGAGACCCGTCGTGCGATCGACGCCGTGTCGCATTTCCCCTCGCGCGAGGCCTCGCCGGACGCCCAGCTGAACCTCAAGGGCCCGCGCTCCGTGCTGGACCGCTTTCGCAAGATGTGCCGCGATGATCGCCGTGCCTATTACGACATGCTGGAAATCCTGATGGACCGCTTCGAAGGCAAGCCAAGCCGGTAGGGCAGGGGGTAACCTTGCCTTACTCGGTGTAATACTCGCCGTAGGATTTGCCGTAATAGCCGTAGCCGTCATAGGCGTATTGCGCGGCCTTGGCCTCGTTCACCTGGGTCAATACGGCCCCTGCGATGGGCGCCTTGACTGCGCGCAGGCTTTTCAGCCCCTGCACCAGCGGGCCGCGTTCCGTGCTGTCCCAGCGCACCACGTACAGTACTTTGTCCACCGTCTTGGAGACGATGCGCGGGTCGCTGACCGCCAGCACCGGTGGCGTGTCGAGAATTACAAGGTCGTACTTGTCGCGCAGATCCTTGACGAAAGTCTCAAAGGTTTTGGATGACAGGACGTCAGCCGGGTTCAGCAGGGTCTTGGCTTCCTTGCGTCGCGCCATGAGAATATCCAGTCCGGTCTCTTCGTCGCGGCTCAGTGCTTCTTCGAAGCTCGCTTCGCCATTCATGAAGGACAGGATCCCAGGCTTATCATGATCCACATCGACCAGCGTCGACAGGGCCGGCAGGCGGAAGTCGCAATCGACGATGATCGTCTTGCGGCCCATGTTTTGACTGGTCAGTGCCAGCAGCATGGACAAAGATGATTTGCCTTCCTTGGGCACGGATGAGGTAATCATCACCACCTTGGGCTGGTTGTCGAAATCCGAGAACAGCAGAGAGGTGCGCAGATTGCGCACCGCTTCGGCGAGAGCCGAGTTGGGTTTCTCCCGGAAGTAGGAAATCAATTCGCGGCGGCTGGTACCCTCCTTGTCGATAGCCGGGATACTGCCCAGCACCGACAGGCCGGTTTCTTGCTCTACCTGCTCGGGGCCGCGCAGGGTGTTGTTGAGCATGTCGAGGAATTTCACCAGTAGCGCACCGACGACGAGCCCTGCGATCGCGGCGACCATCAATGCGCGTTTCTTGCCGGCGGTTAGCGGGCTGTCCGGGATTTCGGCGGGCGAGATCACACGCGCGTCCGAGGTCTGCAAGCTGTCCTGCTGCGAGGTTTCCTGCAGGCGGCCGAGAAAGTTCTCGTAGAGCAGGCGTGATGCGTTAACTTTGCGTTCCAGCTGGCGCAGGGCGATCTCGTCTTGGCTCTGGGCGAGGGCCTTTTCTTCCAGCTCGGTCACCCGAGCGCGCAGCTGTGTGGCTTCCTCGCGGGCGGCATTCAGTTGGGCTACAACGGATTCTACGACCCGTTCAGCCTCTACCCGCATTTTGCTCCGAATATCCTGCAGCTGGGCTTGGAGACGCAGGTAGGAGGGATGTTGGTCGCCTACGCGGGCTCGCAAAGCAACCTCTTGGCTGAGCAGATTGCTTTCCTGGGTGCGGTATTCGCTGATCAGTCGGCTTTCGCGGAACTCTGGAATCGAGCCGATGTCAGTCCTGTTTTCCAGCGCTACGCGCAGCCGGTCGACTTGGGTGGCGAGGGTGATCTCGCGCGCTTGGATCAAACCCAACTCGGTATTGAGCGATGTCAGCTGTGCGCGGGTGATCTCCACCGTCTGGCCTGAGGCGCGGACCAGACGGGATTCGACCTTGGCCATCTCTGCCTCGGAGGTTTCCACCTGCTCCTGCAGTTGCAGCACCCGCTCGCTGAGCCATTCCGTGGCCGAGCGCGTGGCCTCCAGTTTGCCTTCGAGCTGGTCAATGATGTATTGCTCGGCGATGGTATTAGCCAGCTTTGCTGCGATCCGCGGATTGGTCGCCACGTAGCTGATCTGGATCACGGTCGCGTTGCGGATTGGTTGCAGACGCAGTCCGCCCTTGACCTGGGCGATGATCTCCAGCCGCTGGCGGCGTTGGTCTATTACCGCGTCGGTGGGGGCCGGAGGACTCAGTAAACCGATGGATTCCAGCGTGCCGCGCAGTTCCGGCGGCAGTGTGAACCAGTCAAAGCGTGACGGCTGCGGTGGCCGCAGTGCTGGGTTGAAATAGGGGTCGTTCTGCAGGTTCAATTCGTCGATCACCCGCTCGATCAGCGCGGTCGAGCGTAGGATCTCCACTTGGTTCTGCAGGTCGGCCCCATTGTAATTGCGGGCACCGACCACCTCGTCGATATTGACTACGTTGCGCTCTTGCAGGTCGAACAGGACCTTAGTGGTCGCCTCGTATCGCGGCTGCTTCTGGCTGGCTTGGAACCAGGCGATGGCTACGAAGAAGACCATGACCATGAGGATCTTCCAGCGGCCTGCCCAGAGCATGCGCAAGATGCCGATGAGATTCAGCTCGTCCCTATCCTGCTCGTCGTCCGCTTGACGGGAAACGTCGGCGTTTACCATTGAGAAAAGTCCTTGTTTTTCAAACGAGCGGTCGAGGCCGTGTCACGTTGCATCTTCAGCAAGCTGGCTGCTGGAAAACGACTGCACATACCCGATCCCGATAAGCCATGCGAAGAAGCCTGCCAAGGCCGGCATCTGCAAGCTGAAATCAAAAGATGCGTGAAACCCTGCCAGCATGAGACAGGCGAATGCCGCAGCGACAGACGCGCGGTCGCGCCGCCTAGTGAGCAGCCCGCGCAGCAACTGCACTCCGATCAACGCCAGTGCCAAGTATAGCGCGGCGGCTGCCGGCAAGCCCAGTTCCAGCGCGTTCTCGAGATAGGAGTTATGCGCTTTGTCCCAAGCACCTGTCGCTGCTTCGGGAGGGACGGCTACTCGGAAGACATCTTCGAAAGCGCCCAAGCCATGACCAGCAAAAGGCCGCTCCATGATCAGGTTCCAGACTTCGGGATAGATTAAGAAACGGGCCTCTTCTCCACTCGCCGTATCTGCAAGGCGATCAATGGTGCGGCCAGAGGCTGAGAAAAGCACAACTAGCACGATCGCTCCAAAGATCAGAAGGGGTCCTACGGCGGCCTTGCCGCTACGCATACGAATCGTCGCTAATAGACACACGACCCCGATTATCCCCGCCACGGCTCCTGCCCGCGACTGTGTCATCATCAATGCGCCGCCACACAGCAAGATGCCCATGACCCAGACCCAGCCACCGGCGAAGATACCTTCAAGCAGGCCCAAAAGGGACTTCCGGCGCCGCTTTTCCCAACTGCCAGAGTTGCGTAGCAAAAGGGATAGGCAAACCACCAGTCCAAACCCTGCAAAAGTTGCATAGCTGTTACGGTTCACGAAACTGGCTGACAAATTCGGTGAGGCCAGCTCTCCCAAAAAGATGTTGCTTCCCGAGTTGACTGCATAGATGCCGTAGCCTGCGAGAGCCATGGAGAAGATTGCAAAAGCACGTAAGAAGTTATGAGCACTTTGAGGAGCTTGTGCTGTGCGTACCGCGATCCAAAAAATCAAGCCGTAGGCGATCAGACGCATCAAGATGTGCTGTCCTTGGCTGGGGTTTGCAGACCCATAGCTGGCAGCTTCCGGGACCAGAGACCAAAACGGGTGTGCCCAGCCCTCTGGTAAAATGTCTGGTAGCAGTTGGATGCCTCCCCAGAACAGCGCGATGAGGTAAAGCAGCATTGGTGCGGCAGCCTGGTCCAACGCGTTGGGCCGTCTTTGAAAGACATCAAGAGACAGCGTGCCTAGAAAAATGAGCAATATCAGTAGGCTCATGAGAGTCCAGCTGATCGGGCGGTTTGCTCCTAATGCGAGTGTGGCGCCGCACAGAACGCAGAACAAGGCCCAGCCTGTTGACATTCTGAGCACGGAAAAAATTTTGGTCACGTAAACCTCATTGATTGCTTGTTCCGTAATGGACAATTCGCTTTGCGGCGTCTATACCGGCCTAAAGATTCAAGGCTTTCACAAAGGCTATGTCATGTTCAAGTTGATCACTCGCGTCTTAGCTGTTGTTCTTTTGTTCGCAGCAGCACCATTTTCACAGGCACAAGCATACACGTTGCAAGAGCAGCGCGATGATGTGTACACTGCTCTTAGCACGGTCATTGTGGAGCTGCAGGCAGACATTGCAGATGCGCAGGCAGATCTAGCAACGCGCCCCCCCACTAGCCGGGCAGCCCAACTCCTGCGTCGTAAAATCATGATCTTGAATGGTCGCGTGCGACGTGTGCAGTCCCTGCAGAGAACTGTCTACTATTTTAACTCTGTGGTGCTTGACCGTCTCATCGTGCGTTTTGACTTGCCTGTCAGTCTGAGTTAACAAGTAGATAGAAAGCACCTTGTTCTAAAAGCCCCCAGACTTGGGGGCTTTTTGCTTTAGGAGATCTTCTAGTTCAAACTCGCTCGTTCAGGCTGGGGCACGTAGAATGGCAGACCGATTTGCCTGGCTTCGTCACTATACAAATCGTACAGGCCACCCCTGTGCAGCCATAGTGTCTCAAAGTCTCTTATCAAGCCAGTACGTTCGGTATCGGTCAGGGACGGCGAATCGTCAAAATACAGGGATGAGTCAAAGAGGGTCATGGAAATCGAGATGCGCTCTTCAGACAAAACATAACTATAAGGTGCTAGACGCCATGAAATGTTCAGAGATGTGCGTGCCGCACTTGGTTCGCCAGAGAGCAGTTGTGCCCAAGCGAGTACCATCCAAGCCCCAGTGTTGCCAGGTGCCATAGATAAACTCTCACGGGCAAGTGCCACGGCTTGTAGAGCGCGCTGTTCAGCAAGTTCAGGCGAAGCTACAAGCACGTCGTCCCCGGATGTGCCTAATGCCACAAGATCCGCGCGCACAAAAGAAGCCGCCTGCTGATAAAGGTACGCAGGCCGATCATACATATCCCTGCCTAGCAGAAGTGCGGCCTCCCCAAAAGCATTTCCTTGCCGAAGCTCAGCATTAAAAGCTGGCGCGCTGATGATGACTTGCGCAAGCGCTGTAGTGCCCAGAGCAAAGCCTGCGAGAAGGCCGATGTTAGTCAAGATACGCTGCATGTGCCCTGCTTTGATTATGCTGTAGGTCGGGTTTCTGAGTGTGAGAGGGAAAAATTACCAAACAGTATCAACGTATTAGTTGCCCAGCGTTGCGTCTTGCACATAAACTGATGGTGCAGGTGCGAGATTGCCTGTGACAGCGAAGAAGTCGTTGATTTGCTGGCTAAGGCTATTGGCTACATAGACAATGTCACCATCCATCATCCGAAAATTTCGACTGGTGAATAGAGCGTTTGGATCAGTCAGATCGACACGAAATACTGTCGGGATCGTTCTTGCGCCTGGAAACGTGCTCAAGTCGGCACCCAGTGCATAGAGCTGGCCTACCGGTGCGTCTCTATAGATAAACACACCTTTGCGGGCGGCCCTTGGAGAGACAAGCCCACCAGCTCGGCTGATCACATCAATCAGTGATACCCCGAATTCTTCAAACTCGATGGTGTTGTTGCCACCAGTTGCGCCGATAACCTGTACCTTGGTCTTTTGCGGTTCAATCGAAATAAGGTCACCGCTTCGTACATATACATTGAGAGATTTATCCCCGTAAACATCGGCTAGCACGGCTTGATACTGCTTCCCGTTACGGGTGAGTGTTACGATCAGACCGTCCGTATCAGAGGTGGGCCCCCCCGCCACGCCGATCACATCAACGAGTCGCCGGGTGGAGACATTGATTGGATAACTCCCGCCACTGACGCGGCCGATCACCGAGACCGTCGCACTCTGGCGTTGGACAAGCTGTACGATAGCTGTTGGATTAATGAGTACTTCAGACAACTGCTGGGTCAGCATGCTTTCAAACGATTGAACCGTGCGACCGGCAGCTCTGACCCGGCCCAATTGTGGTACGGTTACGGTTCCATCGGTGGCGACTTCTTGGCGCGGGAGGGCCGTGGTCGAAAGGGGAGAAATTGCTGATTGAGTGAAGTCGATAAATCCAGCATCGTTGCTAGAGACTATGGAAATATCGAGAACATCACTGACGCCAATCACGAAGGGCTCAGGTGCACCTTGAGGCATCTTGCTTACGAATGTGGGATAGCTGGCAGAGACCTTCTCGGCGAAACTACGTCCCAAATCGACAAGCACATAAGGCTCCTCATCAGTGCGATCAATCTTATGGGCATTAGGGGCATTCAGAATTGCACCCAGTTGCGGCCCGCCACCGGAACAAGCCCCCAAGAACATCATTGCGGCGCAAGTTGCTAGAAAAACAGGCCTAATCATGCATCCTCCGTTGTGTCGTAATTTTATGTATCATGTCTGGAGGGGTCCATTCCCAACCGCATTCGGAGATGAGTTTTCTCACGATTACCAAATATGTGCTCGCCGCTGCACACTGCTGTAATTTTGGGGATCAAGGAATGTCTCCAAGCCCTCCAGCGCTGTCATAGGCCTCGAAGCCGGCGCGCCGTCGATAGCGCTTTGCAGGTCAAGCGTGAAGGGTCGCCGCCCCGCCTCGTCGATCGGCACCTCGCCGCGTTCCAGCATCTCGATCTTGCGCGGCTCCTTGTCCACGCGGACGACCTCGTGCCCAAAATCCGCGAAACAGACCTCTGACACAACGCCGACATAGCCTGTACCGATCATCGGGATTTTCATTGCTAATAGTCCAAATCAAATTGCTTGTTGATGCCTGCCAGATGCATTTCACACAATGCGCCTTGCGGCAAGGTGAACAGCGCGCGACCCAGCGACAAAGGTCGTGTCGCAAAGCTGCGCGCATTCCTGTCGGCGCGTTTCGCGCCGGAGGAGTTGGCCTGCTGCGCTATTTGAGAGGCTGCGCAGGCCAACTCCTCTTGCTTCTGCGCCGGCTCCTTGCCGGACGCCTTGCTATTATGAGCAATGTTGCAAGCCGCAACATAAGATACTGATTTTGAATATAACTTGACCTTTCCTTTGATTGCTGATAGACTGGTAATCGTTGCGCAGGACGTGCTTCATGTCGCCAAACTGGACTGAAGAAAGCCTGCGTTTTTTCCTGAAAATCGTGATCGCGTTGCCCAGTGGCCTGCACACTGCAGCTACGCGTCTTTCTCATCCGGTGCGACCGGGAGCCCATGGTTTATGCGTGGTCCTTGCCATGGTTCCTGCCCCGAAAGGGATCGCGCCACGGTTGGCCGCCTTCCCGTGCCAAAGGCGGATATGCACCGGGGACATCACCCGGCCCGCCCTGTGCCGGCTCCGTCTGGGCCAGGGCAGAACCGCGACTAACTTTGCCCACCGGACCGCAGCGTACCGGGGACGATGCAGGGCAGGGGCCTGGGCATCGGGCAGGTGAAAAGCCTGCGGGGAGGCGGCTGGCCCACCGAAATCGGGCGTCGCGCGGATACGGTGCAGGAAGCGACGGGCCTTCCCCTGCAGGTCGGGGGGAAGGGAACGGGTGGCGGTCGTGTGTCTGCGCGATGGCAAGCCGTTCAAAAGCACTTTGGGATCAGGTCCGGAAACCGCAAGGAGAGCGTCAAAAATGCAAACATTTCCATACAAAACCCGAATGATTTGTGACGACACACCGAAGCTGGATATTCGCAAGATCAAAGCGACCCTGCCTGAAGTCTTCGAGATCGAGGACGAGCGGATTGTCACCACCTGGACTGCAGCAGGCTTCGGCGGTCGGCGTCAATGGCTGCTTTGCCCGTCCTGTGACAGACGCTGCGCGGTGATTTACCGCCCAGAAGGTCGACGTCTGTTTTGTTGTCGGGTCTGTGGAGACGGATGCTACCGAAGTGAACTGCTTTCGCCAAAGCACCGCCGCATCAAGAAGGCCCACGCCTTGCGCAGGAAGATGGGCCAGACCGAGGGTGGGTTGGGATGCCCTATGCCGTTGAAACCTGACGGCATGCATTGGACACGTTATACCCGCCTGCGCGCCGCCGCGACAGAGTTGGAGGCGCAGGTCTGGGAAGATGCCGAACAGGCGGCTTGGTGGCGCAGGATCAAGGCTGCGACCTGCAAGGACTGACACGTCACGTCTGGAAGCGAGTTTGGAAGCCATAGCAGCGGCTCGGGGAGCAAAGTGACTGAGCGACTAGCTGCTCTGCTCCCTGAGGATCGCTGAAAACGTCCCGTTGGACTGGCCAAGTCGGCGGCTCTTGTAAAGCGTTAAGGAGGGCTTGGTGCGCCCTTCTTGTGTGGTCAGGTGAAAGCCAGTCGGATGGGCCTGTGGCCCATCTATGGCGGCTTCAGAGGCCGGTGGTTGGCTGCCAAGGCGCTGCGGGTGCGAGTTGTTAGAGCACTCGCGCAGCAAAGGTGACTGATTGTGCTTTACACCTGTTACGCGTCCAACTCAGTGGAGGGCTTTCGCCGCGGCGAGTTCTGCCCGCGCGGTGCTCGCTGCGAGTACAATAGCAGCAGTCAATTCATCGGGTAGCTTGTTGGTGGCTGCAAATTTCTCCAAGTCGACCAGAACGTCACGAATCCAAGAATGTTCACGCATGATCCCCTCCAGCGTTTAGAACCTCACGCTAATGTTGCGAACAATGGTAAATTCACACTTAATGCACTGTACGTAGCAACCGTCGTAGCTTCTTTTGCACCCGGCCATGGTGGCATATATGCCACATCTGTTGTCTGATGAGTGGGTCTGCCGATGGCACACGTTGTGCACCAAGCATTTCATTTTTGCCTCTGTCACGTTACGCTATCACTTGAAACGCTGTTCCATACTGAAGTGGCATAATCGATGAGGCTTGCGCCAAAGCACTTCACTGGTGGCATGAGGTTGGTAGCTATACTCCGCAACTGTTTGACAGCGCTGCCGCGTTCTCAAAAGCAGGTTGTTTTCACCTTTTTGGATGCGGCGGTCATCCCCGGGGCGCTGTACTTGGCCGTGCTTCTCGAAAGCTCTGTGAAAGCAAGTACTGAAACCCTATTGGGGCTGTGGGCCGTTGTGGTTGTTGTGGTGCTGTCTGGCGTGTTGCTTGGCTGGAAGATGGGGCTGACTCGAACGCGTCTGAACGATTACGAGATGCGTGGCATCGTCTGGACATCTTTATATGCCGTGACATTGGGTGTACTTGCTATCGTTGCCGACAGGTTAATGCTCACCGGATTGCCAGCCAGCGTCTACTTCATCTTCACACTGTTGCTGATGGTCATGTCGGTCACCTGGCGCGTCGCCTTACGGCAACTCATCATCCAGATCTACCGGCGGGGCAGCGACCGCATCCGCGTGCTGATCTACGGTGCTGGCCAGACGGGCCAGCAATTGGCCGCAGCCCTGCGTCATGGCAACGACATCACGCCGGTCGCCTTTCTCGATGATAACCCCACTTTGCAAAGCCTCGATGTCTCCGGCCTGCGGGTCTATGCACCCGCCAACCTGCAAAAGCTGGTCGAGGAAAAGCGCATCGACCGGATCGTTCTGGCCATGCCGTCGATCAGCCAACCGGCGCTGGCGCGCATTGCCCACCGCCTGCGCGGCATCGGGATCGAGGTGCATGCCCTGCCGTCCTTCGCGCAACTGGTCGGCGAGGGCGAGTTGCGGCAAAAGGTGACGCCGGTCTCGATCCACGATCTGCTGGGCCGCAACCGACTGGAAAAGGAACTGCCCGGCGTCAGCCATGCCTATTCCGGGCGCCGCATCCTCGTGACCGGGGCGGGCGGCTCGATCGGGTCGGAACTCTGCCGACAGCTGATCGCGTGCAAACCCGCCTGCATCGTGCTGGTCGATCACTCGGAACTGGCGCTGTACAACATCAACAAGGAATTGCGCGATCTCGAAGCGGCGATGCCGGTCGTCCCGGTGCTGGGCTCGGTTCAGGATGAAAGCCTGATGCAGGACGTGCTGGAACGCCACCATGTCGATGTCGTGCTGCATGCCGCCGCCTACAAGCACCTGCCCATGGTCGAGCAGAACGCCCTTGCCGGACTGGCCAACAACGTGCTGGGCACCAAGCTGATGGCCGAGGCCGCGCGCGATGCCGGGGTCGAACGCTTTATCCTCGTGTCGACGGACAAAGCCGTGCGCCCGACCAATGTCATGGGCGCGTCGAAACGGCTGGCGGAACTGGTGGTGCAGGATCTTGCATCGCGGTCCATGGGCACGCGCTATTCGATGGTGCGGTTCGGCAATGTGCTGGGGTCCAGCGGTTCGGTCATCCCCTTGTTCGAGGAACAGATCGCGCGTGGCGGCCCGGTGACACTGACCGACCGGCGCGTCACCCGCTATTTCATGACGATATCAGAGGCCGCGCGGCTGGTCCTGCTGGCCGGGTCCTTTGCGCGGGGCGGCGATGTCTTCGTGCTGGATATGGGCGATCCCGTGCCCATCGAGAAACTTGCCCGTCAGATGATCGAGGGCGCCGGGTTCACCGTCAAGGATGACGAAAACCCCACCGGCGATATCGAGATCCAGATCACCGGCCTGCGCCCCGGCGAGAAAATGCACGAGGAGTTGCTGATTTCCTCGGACATGCTGACCACCCCGCATCAGAAAATCTTGCGCGCGCAGGAAACCAGCCTTTCCGAATTCGAGGTGGCCACCGCGCTCAAGGACCTGCGCCGCGCGCTTGACCAGCGCGATGAGGCGGCCGCGCGCGCCGTGATCGCTCGCTGGGTCGAGCGCAACCTTGCTGTCAGCTTAGATGCGACCACATGAGCAAGACGCGGGTCATATTAAACTGCCCTGTTTGGAAAACCTTGGGCCGCAACAATATCCCTAAAGCGCAAGCTGCGCGATGACTCCGTCGGAAACCCGGTTATTTCCGGACTATTCTGCCGTTTTCGAAATGAATGCCGCATTCCGTCTTGTCCTGCCCGGCCCAGCGACCGGCGCGGGCATCCTCGCCCGGCTGCACCGCGCGGGTGCAGGGCGCGCAGCCGACCGAGGCATAGCCCTGCGCGGCCAATGGATGCGCGGGCAGGTCATGCGCCTGAAAATAGGCGGTGACGTCGTCCGGTGTCCAGTTGCGCAGCGGGTTGACCTTGACCCAGCGGTCCTGCGTTTCGAACAGGGTCAGCGCGGCGCGGGTCGCGGCCTGCGCGCGCTTGCGCCCGGTGATCCAGCACTCGAGACTGCGCAGCGCCGCCAGCATGGGCAGGGTCTTGCGCACATGGCAGCACAGGTTGGCATTGCGCGCGTGCAGATCGCCCTCCGGGTCATCCGCCGCAAGCCCGGCGGGGGAGGGATGCACCACTTGCGTATTGCACAGGCCCAGCCGGTCGATCAGCGCCTCGCGATAGGTCTGCGTTTCGGGGAAATGCTTGCCCGTATCGAGAAAGATCACCGGCACATAGGGATCGATGCGGCTGACCATGTGCAACAGGATGGCGGCCTCGGTCCCGAAGGAGGAGACCAGCCCGATCCGGCCAGCGAAATCGTGGCGGATGACGCCTTCGAGCACGGCCTCGGCGGACTGCCCCTTGTAGCGCAGCCCCAGGCCCGCGGCGCGGTCACGCAACAGCAGGCGCTGGTTCGTCTCATATGTCGGGGTCGTCGGGGCGGCAGAGGTGTCGCGCATCGAGTCTCTCCTGTGCTTGCGACAACCTAAGCGCATGCCGCAGTGCAGCGCAACAAAAGATGGCCTCGAACCGGACCAGGCATGTCGAATTCAAATTTTTGGTTTTGTTGACAAATTACCGAGCAATGCGCGAAAGTTGGTGATGCCCTGAGGGGCGGCATATCATGGCGGTGTCGAGACGCCGTCAATTCTCAATCGAGAAAGGGATATGCCACATGTCGGACGATACCATCACCAAGCTGCCCGA
>JAUILL010000064.1 GCA_030433335.1 Alphaproteobacteria bacterium
GCACCGCACTTTCCCCATAGACACCACAAAGCCCCCGCGGCTTCCTCCCTGAGAGATTTTCCAACGCGCGCCACACGCGCACCAAGCCGAAACCTCACACCCTGGCCCGCATCAGAAAATCTTCATCTCACCTGACCTCGGATGCATCGCAGCATTCTGTGTTATTGTGAACCGTCAACGTCGGGTTGTCGATGTGGGAGGGCGTGGTGGATTGGAGGACCAGTCATGGAAACACCAAACTTACCAGCCATTCGCGCCCTGCGCCCTGCATGGAACAAAGGTCGCATCGTCGGCCAGAAACGACCGCTGAAGCCAAAACACGTCTGGGCGATCAGGGTTCGACTTGAACTCGCAGAGAACCATCGCGATCTGGCTCTGTTCAACATGGCGATCGACAGCAAGCTTCGCGGCTGCGATCTCGTGAAGATGAAAGTCGTTGATGTGATGGCATCGGGTCAGATCAAGGAGCGCGCCTCAGTCCTCCAGAGCAAGACGCAAAAACCAGTTCGCTTCGAGATTTCTGAAGGCACGCGCGCCTCGGTCGCGAAATGGATGGAGGATGAACTCATGGTCGGATCCGAATACCTCTGGCCCGGAAGGTTTCACGATCGGCTTCACATCTCGACCCGCCAGTACGCGCGGATTGTGCGGGACTGGGTTACATCCATTGGTCTGGAGGCAAGCGCCTATGGCACGCACTCGATGCGGCGCACAAAGGTCACGCAGATCTACAAGAAGACAGGCAACCTGCGGGCGGTCCAGCTGCTGTTGGGGCATACCAAGATGGACAGCACTGTCAGATACCTTGGCGTTGAACTTGAAGATGCGCTGGTGATCGCCGAAGCTATCGAAATCTAAACGGCCGGGCCGTCTTCACGGACGGCCCTGACCGGACTTTGGCGATAACTCGCCAATGCTGCGGTGCGGCCCGTCGAAGCTGCCGTTCGTGCATCCTGCAGCATTTTATCGGCTTAAACGTCGTTCAGCGGGACTTTGCAGCCTTTTGCACACGCGGCTATTGCTGACGCAGCATTTGCTTAAACTGCGGCGATGGCAGTTTGGCGGCGCAGCATTATTCACCAAAGCAGTCGTTCAAATTGATCAACCTAGCCTTGAATTGACTCTTCGCCTAACAGTGCCGAGATTCACGTGTCTAAAACAAGGTATGCGATCTATCATAAATGACTGAAGGCAAGGGCGAAATATAGTGACGAATGGTTTGAATTGAAAAGTCCCGACAAGGTCGCGAACTAAAGCGGCATCTAAGTGTTTGAACGCGGTGAAAGAGTGGCTATTCGACCAGCTTTCACCCCAAAAGAAAGTCCAGCTGCACGTCGATTTGACCCTGTCCCATTTGATGGCCGGACACTGTTGGGACTTCACCTGATTTCGCGATTTCACAAAGTTGCGTAGGGGTTTTGCGGGTAATGACGTCACAAACCAACGCTGCAGATTTAATGTCTTTTTTGCAGAATGGCAGCGCGTCCGCGCAGGATTTTCCGAGCGTCGTGGCGTTGATCAAGATTGCAGAAGGCTTGGCAACGCCCGAGACTCTCACATCTGGCCAAAACTGCGCCACAAGATTTTGGACAGCCGCGGCGCGCGCAGGATCTGTTTCGTCAAGTATCATTTCGTCGATGCCTCTTTCACATAGCGCATCGACGATGGCGATCCCCGAACCTCCACCGGCCCCAAGGATATGCGCGACGCTGCCATTGATCGGAATCCCTGTTGCATCGATCGCCGCGCACATCGC
This sequence comes from Alphaproteobacteria bacterium, assembly GCA_030433335.1. Taxonomy (GTDB): domain Bacteria; phylum Pseudomonadota; class Alphaproteobacteria; order Rhodobacterales; family Rhodobacteraceae; genus Donghicola. The sequence goes on from JAUILL010000064.1 coordinate 1,757, forward strand.
CAAACCGTCCGTCGCATCCCCGATCAATCGTCCGTTTTCGCATCGCACGGTGTTTACAGCGCCGAGCCGCGCAGCGCGCGGCGTACAATCATCCATAGCGGCAAAGGCCGCCTGTTTATGCGGGTAGGTGACCGAACAGCCAATCATGTTGCCGCTGCTGCGCAAAAGATCCCAAAACATGCTGATCGCCGAGGCAGGAATTTCCATCGGGACCATCGCAATGTCTAAGCCCCTATCTTGAAACAATAAGTTGAACGCAGATGGGGAGAAAACGCCAGACACAGGGCTGCCGATGATCGGGAAAATTTGGGTGGTTCCGGTGATGGCCATCGCTGATCTTTCAGGAAACGTGTTGACTCACTATCGAAAATATTTTCTATAATGTCCAACATTTTGCAAAAAGGTGGGTAAATTGCTTTTTGGTGGCAGGAAATCTGAAGACGATACCGTTGTTGAAATGCTCGCTTCTGCGATCCGACGTGACATTTCATTTGGGGTGTTGCGCCCTGACCAGAAGCTCAAGCTTGCCGATCTGCGCCAGTCTTATGGTGGGTCAAACCATTCCATGCGGGAAACGTTGCGGATCCTGACGTCTGAAGGTGTGGTAGAAGCGACCAACCAGCGCGGATTTCGGGTGACATCGGCAACCGAGGAAGATCTGCGGGACATTCTTTTGGTGCGGCTGGAAGTTGAAAAACTTGGTCTCAAATTGTCATTGAAACAAGGTGATGTGGCTTGGGAGAGCCGTGTTGTCGCCGCTTTGCATGCCGTTCGTCGGGCCGATGCTCTTGTGCAGGAAAGGCCCGATGATGTGACGGCACTGGAGTGGGACGAAGCCTGTCGCGACCTGAGTATGGCACTGATGTCGGCCAGCGGATCGCCACGGCTGACAGACATGGCGGCGCAGTTTTACGGCCAGTCGCGGCGCTTTCGACTGGCGCTATTGCGCGAGGGGCGCATCGACTTTGCAGCCCGCGCGACCCGCCGAACGCAGTTGCAGGAGGCAATCATCGCGCGGGAGGAGGCGCGCGCGGTGGGCATTCTGGAAGACGAGATTGGTGCTGACCTGGGCGCCTGAAAATAACGAAACGGATCATTTAGGGAGGAAACAATGGTCACTTTTAACAGACGTCAAACAATGGGTTTGATCGGTGCCGCGGCGGCCACAAGCCTTGCAGCGCCAGCGATTGCGCAAAACAAAAAAATTGTCGTCGGGGCACTTCGCTTCACATCGCACTCGGCCAGTTTCGTCGCGGCAGAGCGCGCCTACTTCCAAGAGGCAGGCCTTGATGTCGAATTGCGGTTTTTCCAAGCGGCGCAGCCGATGGCTGTCGCGATTGCCTCTGGCGATGTAGATTATGCCGTGACGGCGATCTCTGGCGGATTGATCTCTCTTGCCGACAAGGGCGCGATCAAAGTTATCGGCGGCGCGGTCAGCGAAGAGCCGGGCATTGAGGGTCAGAAAATCCTCGCCTCCGACGCAGCGTTTCAAGCGGGTCTCACCTCGCCTGCAGGCTTGGATGGCAAGAAATTCGGCATCTCGACGGCAGGTTCGTCCTTCCACTACATGGGCTCGAAAGTGGCTGAAGCGGAAGGCATCAACATGTCCTTTACGCCGCTTCAAAAAGTCGGCGCCATCATTGGTGCGCTGAAGTCAGGCCAGATTGATGCCTGGTCCATCGTGCCGCATATCGCCAAGCCATTGGCGGGCTCCGGTGCGGTTCATATCATTGGCAACGTATCCGACTATCTGCCGAATTATCAGGTCACAACCGTGTTCACGTCTGCGACGAATGCGAACGATGAACGGCAGCAGACGTCGGACTTCCTCAAAGCGTTCAGCATGGGGGCGTCGGATTACAATTCCGCCATGATCGACAAGTCCGGTGGAGAAGATGGTGTGAATGAGATGGTCGATCTGATCCACAAATATGTCTACACGGATCTTGAACGCGCCAAGGCTGCGCCGTCGATTATCAATGGCACGATGCGGATTAACGAAGGCGCACGGATGAACATTGCATCGGTTCAGAATCAGTTGAGCTGGTTCCAGTCCGAAGGCTTGATCGATGGGGATATCACCCTCGATACATTTGTAGACACAAGCTACGTTGAAACATTCGAGGCCTAAGGCCCAAGCCTAAAGCTGACCGGCGTCGTCCGGTCAGCTGAGTTTTTGCTTTACTAGGGTGAGTTCATGGACATTCGCTTGGACGCGATCAGCCATTCCTATGGTGACACGGAGGTTCTGCGCGACATTTCGCTGGACATTCCAAACGGCAAAATCGTTTGCCTTGTCGGCCCATCAGGTTGCGGCAAATCCACGCTGTTGCGCCTCATCGGCGGGCTTGAACGCCCTTCCAAGGGCCGTGTCCTGCAACTGGGCTCCCCACCTGAGGGCTGTCTAAACACACTCACATATGTCTTTCAGGACTTTGCGCTGCTGCCATGGCGGTCGGTTCAGGGGAATATCTCGCTTGTCCTTGAGGATCACGGGATCAAAGGGGCGCAAGCGGATGCAATCATCACGGACGTTCTTGCGCGCACCAAATTGAGTGACTTTAGCAAAGCCCTGCCGCGGCAGCTGTCGGGCGGGATGAAACAACGCGTCGCAATTGCCCGTGCGCTTGCTGTCAAACCAGCGGTGATGCTGATGGACGAACCCCTCTCTGCGCTGGACAGCCAGACCCGCGAATTGCTCATGGACGATCTTGTCGCGCTGTGGACGCGTCAGTCCTTTACCGCGGCCTACGTGACCCACAACCTTGCCGAGGCCGTCCGGTTGGGCCACCGCATCGTCGTCCTCTCGCGCCGACCCGGTGAAATCCGCGAAATCGTCGAGATTGATATGCCGCTGGCGGATCGCAGTCACGGAAATGCCAAGCTGGAACAGGTCCAGAAGCACCTTTGGGACATGATGCGCGATGAAGCCCGCGCTGCGGATGAGGAACTCTTAGATGTCTGAAGCAACGCTCCCATCCCAGCCGATTGAAGTCCGGTTTCGTGGCGGCGGCTTTGCCCCCAAGGCGCGCCGTTGGGTCGGACTATTCGTTTTTGTTCTTCTGATCGGAATAACCGAGATTGGCACCCGGCAAGGATGGATATCGTCCTTGACCTTGCCCAAACCATCAGACGTTTTGGCCACGTTTGGCGAGCTTTGGGAAAGCGGGTTGTTGTTTAAACATCTCATCCCCTCGCTCAGCCGACTGGCCGTAGGGGCCACCCTCGGGGCCTCAATTGGCATCGTCGTTGGCATCATGATCGGGCTATTTTCCTATGTCCGCGCAGGCATGGTGCCACTTGTGGCTGCCATCTTTCCAATTCCTAAAATTGCGCTTTTGCCGCTGTTCGTGATCTGGTTCGGAATCGATGAGGCCAGCAAATATGCGCTGATTGCCTTTGGTACCTTCACCCCCACGGTCGTGGCCACCTACGGCGCGGTGGACAACGTGGACCGGTCCCTTATCCGCATGGGCCAAAGCTTTGGGCTGTCGTGGCTGTCTATCGTGCGCAAGATCGTATTGCCGGGCGCGATGCCGGGCATTCTGTCGGGGCTGCGGATTTCGCTGGCCATTGCCATCATCCTGCTTGTCGCCGCCGAGATGCTGGGCGCGGAATACGGGATTGGTGCTTATATCCTCGAGGCTGGTTCGCTCTATGATCTTGAGCGCCTTTTCGCGGGCGTCGTTATCTTGTCGCTGCTGGGTGTCATCCTCAGCACGGTCATCGGCTTTATCGAACGTCGCATTCTTGGCTGGCGGGCATGAGTCGCAAACTCGAATGCGACTATGATGTCGTCGTCGCAGGCGGCGGAGCAGGCGGCGTTGGGGCCGCGTTGGGGGCCGCGCGCGAAGGTGCTGATGTGCTGCTGGTTGAGAAATACGGTTTTCTGGGTGGCGCTGCGACAACATCGAATGTGCTGGCCTATTGCGGGTTCTTTCAACAAGGCGAAACGCCGATCAAGGCGGTGGGCGGGGTCGCAGACCTTGTGCTGGACGAGTTGCGTGAACTGGGACTGGATTGTAAGCCGTTTTGCTCACCCACGACGCTGAACTGGATCATCCTGCTGGAACCGGAGTCTGTGAAGCTGGCGCTGGACCGCGTCTTGTCCAAAGCGGGCGTTGATGTTTTGCTGCACACCCGCGTGGCGGCGGTCACCCGCACAGCGGACCGGATTCAATCGGTGACCCTTGCGGGGATGGAGGGCCGGAGACGGGTCGCGGCAAAGGCCTTCGTCGATGCGACAGGAGATGCCAACCTTTCAATGCTGGCAGGGCTCACGTGCCGGATCGGCAATGATCGCGGCCACCTGCAGGCGGCCTCTGCCCCCATTTGCATTGGAGGCCGAGACCGGTCCGTCCCAATCGACCGTGACGCGCTGATTGCAGGCTTTGAGATTTACAACCGCACGGGCCAGTACCCCTCCGCACGAACCGATGGTGGTATATTCACCGAAGTCCCTCGTACTGGCGAGATGTGGTGGATGATGTTTGATCACGCGATGCCAGATCTGTCTTCCGAGAGTTTCACAAGTGCCGAGCAGGCCGCGCGTGGGGCAGCGCATGACTACACCGAGGTGCTCCGCGCGCATGTACCTGGGTTCGAGCAAGCCTACCTGAGCTCAACCGGCCCACAAATCGGCATCCGCGAAAGCCGCCATCCCCCTGCGCGCTATGAATTGACGGCCGAGGACTTGCGATCAGGCCGCCAACGCAGCGATGGTGTCGCGAAAGCAGCCTGGCCGATCGAAGATCATTCCGTGCCGGGAAAACCGGTTTATCATTCTGTCGGAGGCGATGGATTTGCCGATATCCCGCTGGATTGCTTGCGCGCCAAGGGACTCGACAATGTCTACTATGCTGGTCGGCTGATCGGGGCAGATGATATGGCTTATGGATCCATCCGCGTCATGGGTACAGCCTTCGCCACAGGAGAAGCCGCAGGCCGAGCCGCCAGTCAGGTGTCATGATTGGGAAAATGTGGACCTGTCCCTCAATATCGGCCCAAAGCCGACATTGACCGTGCCTTGTCGCCGCTGCGGTGCGGCCCTTAGGACCAGACTTTCGCCGCAACTGCGAAATCGAGAGGTTGGCAAATTCACAGTTCGCGGACAAAGCGCCAATTCGCCGCGTCTCCGCGTACGGCTGCTTTGGCCCGCTTTGCGGACTTTCAATCTGCTTTACACACAAACTGCACACCTACAGTGTCCACGCGTTTGATACAGCTCAACATCTTGTCCGATCCTCCAGAGGTCAAGAACAACAAATTGGTGTGCGTCAGCGTGGGAGGGGGTGGGCCTCAAATCCAACCTTATCCAGTCTAAGGCATTGAAATCATTTCTATGACACGGCGCACATCAGGCACCCGGTCAAGACTTTACATCTAGCGGTACTGGAGGTGCCATGCTCTCGCCCGAATACGCCTCAAGGCCGGATTGACAATCATCCGATGAAGTCCGCGCGCCGCTCGAGCAGGCTTTCGTAGAGGAAATCGACGAAAAGCCTGACCCGCTGCACCCGGCGCAGATCCCCATGCATCAGCACCCAAGTCGAGCGGCTTTGGTCTAGCTCGGTTCCTGGCATCCGTTGAAGTTCGGGAAAGACGCTCTGCACCCATGCGGCAAGGAACGTCATGCCCGCTCCGGCCCGGGCGAGATGCATATGCATCGCAGGATCTGGGATGGCATGGCGCACCGTGGCACGCGGAAACGGCGAGGCGGCGATCATCGCCTGCAATTCCGGCACCTCACCGTAACCGAGCCAGGTCAGCCCCTCGCCGCGCGGCCCGGCATCGTGCAAATGCCTGTCGATATAGCTACGCGAGGCCAATACACCGATCGACAGCGGAAACAGCTTGCGCCCCACGGCATCACCGGTGAGGTCGCGCACATGGCGGATCGAGACGTCAGCCTCAAGCTTTTCGATCGAGTCGATGGCGTAGGACAGGTTCATGTCGATGTGGATGTCGGGATAGAGCGACAGGAACTCGCCCAGAACCGGCGCCAGCAGGAAATGCGCGGTCATCGGATCGGCCGACAGACGGATGCGACCCGCCGCCTCGCTATCGAGCCCGCGAACGGCGTTGAAGCCCTGGCGCAAGGACGCTTCGGCCTCGAGTGCCTGCGGCAGCAGCTTGCGGCCCGCCGCCGACAGTTCCAGCCCGCCCGCACTGCGCCGGAACAGCTGCACACCCAGCTGCGCCTCCAACCCCTCAACTTGTCGGCGCACGGTGGCGTGGGTGCCGTCCAACTGTTCGGCGGCCCCGCGCAGCGATCCGGCCCGCGCCACGGCCAGAAAGGCCGGAAGAGATTTCCAATCCACCATGTGGAACGATTATGAACCACACCGGTGCAAAAACTGCAATATCTGGATGGAAATCGGTTCGATAGAGACAGGGCAATCGAACCGAAGGGACATCAGCATGACTGCGACACTCTCTGCATGGAGCATTGATCATTATGGCACCCCCGAGGTGCTGAACCCGGTGACCCGGCCCATTCCGACACCTGGTCCCACCGAGATCCTGATCCGTATCCGCGCCTCGGCCGTGACGCGCGCCGATGGCATGATGCGGGCCGGGCAGCCCCGCTTTGCACGTCTTTTCCTTGGCCTGCGCCGCCCGCGTCAGAACCTGTCGGGCACCGGGCTCTCGGGCGAGGTGATCGCCGTGGGCGACCGCGTCAGCCGGTTTGCCGTGGGCGACGCCGTCTTCGGCGAGGCGGGGCTGAAGTTCGGGGCAAATGCCAGCCACATCTGCCTAGATGAGTCTGGCGTGCTGATGAAAAAGCCTGCGGCACTTTCGCATGAGGACGCTGCCGTGATGTGCGATGGGCCGTTGACTTCGCTGAACTTCCTGCGGGAGGTGGCAGACCTATGCGCGGGGCAAAAGGTCCTGATCCTCGGCGCCTCGGGCAGCCTCGGAAGTGCTGCGGTGCAGATCGCCGCGGCGATGGGGGCCGAGGTCAGCGGCACCTGCAGCGCCCGCAACGCCGACATGGTGGCCGCACTCGGGGCCGGCTGGGTCATCGACTACGGCCGGGAGAATTTCACCCAGCAGGCCGAGCGGTACGACGTGATCTACGACACGCTCGGCGTCTCGTCCTTCACCGAGGCCAAGAGAAGCCTGACCCGCTCCGGACGCTACGTCTGCCCTGTGCTGGGCCTCGGTCTGCTGGGCGCAATGTTGCGCACCGCGACCCTAGGCACGCGCAAGGCGCGCTTCTCGGCGACGGGCATGCTCAAGCCGGACGTGCTGCGCCCGATGCTGGGCACCCTCACCCGGATGGTCGAGGAGGGCAAGCTGGTCCCTGTCATCGACCGGGTCTACCCTTTGGACGACCTGATCGAAGCGCACCGCCACATGGAGACAGGTCACAAGCGCGGCAATGTCGTCGTCGTGTAAGCGCGCGCCAAGCAGTTAACTGAACCGACAATTCAACCGGAGAAATAACCATGAAAATGAACTACTTCGTTCTCGGAACGAACGACATGCGCGCATCGAAGGCCTTCTACGACGGGCTTTTCGCGGGCGCGGGTCTTCAGACCATGTCGCCGTCGGACCGCATGACCTACTGGCTCGGCGAGGACTTTGCCTTCGCAATCGCGACACCCTTCGATGAGGCGCCGGCAACCAACGGGAATGGCACGATGGTTGGCTTTTCTGTCGGAGCGAAGGAAGACGTTGAAAGGATGCACGGCCTGGCGCTTGAATTGGGCGGCACCTGCGAGGGCGCACCGGGTCAGCGTGGGCCGAAATTCTCAGCCTATGTGAGAGACCTTGATGGCAATAAGCTGTGTCTGTCTGACTAGGATCGGGACTTGTCGACAGGCCCACCCTTTGATTTAGGAAAACACGACGATGACACGCATTGTTTCCTTTTCAGAATCCGGCGTTGATCTGGGTGCTCTGCACTGCGCCATGCTCGCCGCGTTTTCTGATTATGTCGTTCCGTTGCAACCAGATGCAGACACGTTCAAGGCGGCGCTGAGCTCGAGAGGTTTTGACCCCGCGGCGTCCTTCGTAGCCATCGACGATGGTGAAGTCATCGGGTTTTGGAACGTGGCGACGCGGAACAACCAACGGTATCTGATAGGCAGCGGAACCCGGATTGGCCACAGAGGCCGGGGATTGGCGTCTCGTTTGGGCATGGCGGCGATACGTGCGGCGGAGCATGCCGGAAGCGAGAGCTTTTGGCTTGAGGTTATCGAGGGAAACGAAGGCGCTGAGCGTCTCTATCGGAAGCTGGGTTTTGAGGTGACCAGAAAGCTCGACTGTTATCGGCTTGATCATCCATCTCCTGATCCTTCCACATGCGAACGGTCGGATTTCGGGACCGTTGCCAATGCCATTCAGACGAATTCGACTTGGAAGCCGACCTGGCAGAACGCTACGGAAACCATCTCCGGCTCACCGCTGACGTGCTTTCTGCATGAAAAAGGCGGCGCGATCGTCGGTGCAGGCGGTCTCGTGCATCAGATAGCCGCCAGCGACCCCTCGGCCTTGGCGGACCTCCTCGCTGCGACAGCGACGGTCGGCTCACTGACATTGGTCAATGTCGAGTCCGCCGACAGTGTCTTGTGTTCTCTCCTACAGGAGCTTGGGGCTGATCGTTTCATCGCTCAGTATGAAATGCGCCTGTCATTGCCAAACCTGTCCTAGCGGTCGGGGATGGGCCTGCTGACGGAAAGCCCGGCTTGATGGATCTGCGCAGCGACCACAACCGACATCGAAAGGAATACCATGTCCCGATTGAAGACCAAGATTTGCATCGTCACAGGTGCTGGGCGCGGCATCGGCGCCGCGATCGCGCAGGCCTTCGCCGGGGAAGGAGCTACTGTCGTCGTGACCGACAAGAACGAGACTAGCGCCGCCGATGTCGCCCGAGAGATCGGCGGGCATCACCTGCGCCTCGATGTAGCGTCCGAGGCCGACTGGACAGCACTGGCCGGGGCGTGGCCTGCCTGCGACGTCCTGGTGAACAATGCCGGGATCACGGGCTTCGAGGAAGGCCTGCGCCAGCACGACCCAGAGCACGCCTCGCTGGCGGATTGGCGTGCCGTGCATGCGGTCAATCTCGACGGCACATTTCTCGGCTGCCGCTATGCGATCGGCGCGATGCGCGCCAGGGGTGCCGGGTCGATTATCAACATATCGTCTCGTTCCGGTATGGTGGGCATTCCGGCGGCAGCGGCCTATGCGTCGTCCAAGGCCGCCGTGCGCAATCACACCAAGTCGGTCGCGCTCTACTGCGCCGAACAGGGGCTGAACATCCGCTGCAATTCGATCCACCCGGCGGCGATCCTGACGCCCATGTGGGAGCCCATGCTCGGCGACGGGCCGGACCGCGAGGCCCGCATGGCCGCCTTCGTGGCCGACACGCCGATGCGCCGCTTTGGCACGGTCGAAGAGGTCGCCTCCATCGTGCTGCTGCTTGCTTCGGACGAGGCCGCCTACATGACCGGAACGGAACTGACCGTCGACGGCGGGTTGCTGGCCGGCTCCGCAGCCACGCCGCAGACGAGCTGAGCTGCAACAAGCGACGCAAAAAGGGGAAAAAAGATGACCCGAACCAAACCGCAAAGAAGTTCCTTTTTGTATGGATGGCCCATGTCTGATCAATTGCGACTTCGAATTGTGGGTCTATCAATTCTCGCTGCGTTTCCTCTCTTTGGAGGAGGTCAAGTGCTGTTGGGAGGCGATTTGAACTGGCTTGGTCAGTTGATGTGCTTCAGCAATTCAGCAGTCGTTATCGCCATCGGCGTTCTGATGCGCCCTGTGATCGCAACGACCGCACCGCGTAGCGCAGACATTTACCGGGCCGCCCGCATTACGGAAGCCGTGTTTCTGGCGATCAGCGTTTTGATCGTTCAGGGCAGCCTGAGCACCCTGCCATTTTCCAGCGACGTGTTCTATCGGGTCGCGATGGTTGTGCTCGGCCTCGGCAGCATACCGTTGTGTCTCTGGCTGCTCAGCACAAAGATCGTTCCAACCATGCTTGGAGCGTTGGGCCTTGCCGGATACCTATGCCTCGTCGCCGCGATGATTGCTTCCGCATCAGGCTCTGAAACGGCGTCACTGGCTCTGCTGCTGCCGGGGACCGCTTTTGAAGTGATCTTTGGGGTCACTTTGGTGCTGCGACGAAGGCAGTTCGAGCCTACTTAGGCCCGGAGGAGCAAACGGATCTCCACGATGCGATTATGGCCTAGCTTCGGTAACGGTGTGTCGATCACCAGCGTAGATTTCCTTGCGGGCAGGTCTCTTCGGTTCTCCGCCCCGGAGGGTTCCTCGGCTTTCACCCCGGCCTACGGTGTAACCATCCTGGCCGAGACGGCCTTCTGCCTGCGGCTGCTGCTTCAGCGGGCGCCGACCTGAAGCGCGACTGCCTGCGCCTGGGTCATCCACAGCAACCCAAAGAGCAGAAGGGCTGCGGACGCCCCGCAGGCCAGCGTTCGAACGGTGTTCCAGAAGGTCCAGCGCGGCAGATAGGTGCCTGTCCAATAGGCGTGGGTCGCGTCTTCGGACAGGTTCATACCCGCCAAAGCCTCATTCATCGGCACATTGAAGAAGACGGTCACGCCGAAGCAGCCGATCAGGTAGACGAAGCCCGCAACCAGGATCAGTCCGCCGGAGGGATGAGCGAGGTTGGTCGCGCCATACCCGACGATGACAAGCGACACGGCCGCCATCCCCAGGAACAGGGCCATGAAAACCCAGCGGAAGACTTCGCGATTGATGACCTGCATGGCCTCTACCCCGCCGGTGCCGCCTGTGAGCGACAGCGACCGCATGATGAAGTCGGAGAAGGCGAGGAAGACCCCCGCGACCAGCGCATAGGCCAGGATCGAGATCTGGATCAGAATGAAGAAGAACGGGGACATTGCGTTTCTTTCAAGTGTTGGAGGGGTGCGGCGGGAACATGGCGCGCCCGCCGCGTCGGGGTGTGGTCAGCGCGTGGCGAAGCCGGTAAGGGCAGGATCGGCGCCCCTCCGAAACGCGAGGAGGCAGAACCCGGCGATCATGAGTTCAAGGACAAGCGCACCGAGGATGCCTCCCGACGGCATGCCGTCGATTGCAAGGCCCACCACGCGCCCCGCAGGGAAGGCGACGAAGATGGTCAGGGCGGCCACCACGGCGGCCTGGCGCAGCGCCGGGCGGACGATGCCGGCCAGCATCACGGCCCCGAAGGTAGCCAGCCCGGCGCCCGGTGCGCGCAACTCGCTCAGCAGGCTGGGATCGGGCCCAAGCGTGATCCCGTAGCTTGCATAGAACGCGTAAGGTGCGGCGAGGATAAAGGCGCCAATGCCGAGCGAGGTGATGCCGGCGACGCCGAGGGCGAATTTCTGAACAGGTTTCATTGGATTTGCTCCGATTTGGGATGAAGGTGAGGGTCAGGCCGCGGCGGGCCAGGTGCCCGCCCGGGCGGCATCGGCGGCGAACTCGGCGAAGTCGCGCGGCGGCCGGCCTAGGGCCTGCATGACACCATCGGTCGTGTGGGCGTTCCTGCCATCGAGCGTTTCGCGGGCGATGGCGGTGAAGACGTTCGCCACGAACTCGCCACCCGCTGCGGCGACATTCGCATGGAAGTCGTCGAAGCTTATGGGGAAATGCTGGATCGGGCGGCCTATGGCCTGGCCCAGCACCTCGGCCATCTCGGCGAAGGTCATCAGGCGCGGGCCGGTCACTTCGTAGAGCTTGCCTCGGTGGCCCGTTTCGGTCAGTGCCGCGACCGCCACGTCCGCGATATCATCGATGTCGATGATCGGTTCCGCGATGTCGCCGCCGGGCATCGGCAGCACGCCGGCCAGGATCGGATCGCGCAGGTAGCCTTCGGAGAAATTCTGGGCGAACCACGCAGCTCGGACGAGCGTGAAGTCGATCCCGGAGTTGCGCACGACCTCTTCACCAAGCCGGGCATGGTGCTCGCCCCTTCCCGACAAAAGGACAAGGTGCTCAACGCCCGCGTCTTTCGCGGTCTCGACGAGGGACTCGAGCTTTTCGACTGCACCGGGGAAAGCGAGGTCGGGAAAGTAGGTGACGTAGGCTGCCCGGACACCGCGAAGTGCTGGGGCCCAAGTCTCCGGCGATTCCCAGTCAAAGGGAATGGCGGACCTGCGCGAGCCACGGCGGACAGGCAGTTTCTTCGCTTCCAGCTTGGCGGTAACCTTCAGTGAACGGGCGCCTGCCGTGGTGCTTCAAAGCCGGCCGCGCCCCTTGCGGTAGCTTGCCGGCGTCATGCCGACCCAACGTTTGAACGCGCGAGTGAAAGAGCTCTGCTCGGCAAACCCG
>JAUILL010000015.1 GCA_030433335.1 Alphaproteobacteria bacterium
CATCTCGAAGCGAAGACGCCCATAGTTCCAGCATCTCTTCTATCGCCAAACCTGCCATCCATGACCCTCTCATTATCATGGTAAGGCATTGATTCAGAGATCACGACAAAGCGCAACTGTAATGCTATGAGTGGCGCGTGAGTGCATACGAGGGCCACAAGCACATCATCACGGCGTGGCGTCGTCGTAACTATCCGCAGTAATTACAGAACGATCAGCTTTGTTTCGTAAGTGATCCGGCTGGCAATCCAGCGCAGGTCTTGCGGATCAAACGCTACACAGCCTGCCGTGGGATAGCCCGGGCGCCGCCATTGGTGGATAAAGATCGCGCTGCCTTTGCCGCGTTCGGCGCGGGGCCAGTTCCAGTCGGTGATCAGAACCAGATCGTAGAGTGGATCGGCGCGGCGCAGGGCCTCGTGACTATGGGGGTAGGGGGCTCGGACCATCAGGTTGTAGTCCTGATCTTTGACATCGTCGGACCACAGATCACGGGGACGGATCGGGATGGCCCAATCGGCGGGGCGCGCCATGCGGTCGGGTCTATACAGCATTCCAACGATGCGGTGTATGCCGCGCGGGGTGGCGCCGTCGCCTTCACGCTTATCGCCGGTGATCCCGCCGCGTCCGATGGTGCGAGGGAATCGGCGGTTCAAGAAGCGGACGCAGGTCGGGGTGACGACCAGATCGTGGCTGTTCATAGCAGGTGCCCCGACTTCTTGGCCTTGGTCGCGAGGTAGGCGGCGTTTTGCGGGGTCTGACCGAGGATCAGCGGGACGCGCTCGGCGACCGAGATGCCCATCTTTTCCATCATCGCCATTTTGCGGGGGTTGTTCGTCATCAGGCGGACGGAATTGAAGCCCAGACGGCGCAGGATCGCGGCACCGATACGGAAATCGCGTTCATCATCCTCGAAGCCCAGACGGTGGTTGGCTTCGACGGTGTCGAACCCTTGGTCCTGTAGGGCATAGGCGCGCATTTTGTTGGCAAGGCCGATGCCGCGCCCCTCTTGGTTCAGGTAGAGCAGGACGCCCGCGCCTTCGGTGCCCATCTGGTTCAGGGCGCCATTCAGTTGCGGGCCGCAGTCGCATTTCAGGCTGCCCAGAACGTCACCGGTAAAGCAGGCCGAGTGCAGGCGTGCCAATACGGGTTCGTCGCGAGAGGGATTGCCGATCTCGATCGCGTAATGCTCTTCGTTTCCGTCTTCGGGGCGGTAGATGTGCAGGCGGCCCGCCTCGGACGCGACCATCGGCAGGCGCGCGGCGGCGACAGGGTGCAAGGACGCTTCGGCGGCGATTGCGGGACCAGCGAGGCCCGCGTCGATCAGAGTCAGGCGGTACTCGGCAGCGAATGCCTCGGGATTGTCGAGCGGAACCACCAGAGCGGCGGGCAAGAGATGCGCGGTCTTCACCAGCTGGATCGCCAGACGGTGCAAGCTGGCGTCTCCGCCGCGGGCAATCTGGAAGGGGCCTTTCATGGGCACATCCATGTCGTGCTTTGGGTCGGCCATAGCGCGGACCCACCACAGATCAGCCTCGTCCGGCACGGTAATACGCGCCAGATCGCCGTCATAGGGAATCGCCTTCAGGGTTTCGGCGCGATGAGAGGTCAGGACGACGACCGGCGGTTTCCCCAGACTGCGCAGATCGGCCAAACGCGCGACCGACAGGCTCTCGGCGGCCATGACGAGCAGCGCCTCTGATCCGCGCAGCACAATGGGCACGCCCATCCGCAAATCGCCACGGGCGCGGGCCAGATCCTCGATGATGTCAGGGGCGAAGGCCATTGTTACGGCTCCTCTCTACATTTGCAGCGTTCTGTAACTCTTTGAGCCGGAAATTGAAATAAAACCCTGCACACCGACACGAGGGCGTGAGGATCGTGCCACAAACCTTGTCGTGAGCGCATGTGAAGCTCATTTCACAGGAAAGCGAGACAACGGAGAACTGAAATGTCGCAACTGCGTAAGATCCTTCTGGTAGACGATGACGAGGACCTTCGCGAAGCGCTGAGCGAACAGCTGGTGATGACCGAGGATTTCGATGTGTTCGAGGCCGGCAACGGCGCCGAAGCCATGGAAAAGGTCAAGGACGGTTTGTTCGATCTGGTGATTCTGGACGTTGGCTTGCCCGATACCGATGGCCGCGAGCTGTGCCGCCGGATGCGCAAGCAGGGTGTAAAATCGCCCGTTCTGATGCTCACCGGTCATGACAGCGACGCTGACACCATCTTGGGTCTGGACGCGGGCGCCAACGACTACGTGACCAAGCCGTTCAAGTTTCCTGTCCTCTTGGCACGGATTCGCGCGCAGCTGCGTCAGCATGAGCAAAGCGAGGACGCAGTTTTCGTCGTTGGGCCCTACACTTTTAAGCCTTCGATGAAAATGTTGATCACAGCTGATGAGAAAAAGATCCGTCTCACCGAAAAAGAGACGAACATTCTAAAGTTTCTACACCGCTCTCCCGATGGGGTAGTTGCCAGAGACATCCTCTTGCATGAAGTATGGGGATACAACGCTGGGGTGACAACGCACACGCTAGAGACGCACATTTATCGGCTTCGCCAGAAAATCGAACCCGATCCCTCGAATGCGCGTCTGCTTGTGACGGAATCCGGCGGCTATCGACTAAATGCCTAAGCTTTGCGCCAGATCAATGTTTGGCACGGCATATGCAGGCAACCTACAGTTAACTACCCCGCGCATGTCCGGGTTATGACATGTACCTCCCTGTTGGACTTGGCCCGAGCTTCGGCTCGGGTCTTTTTTATTCCGGCACCGCCTTTCACCGCTGGGGGTGGGCAGGTATATCGCTGGGGAAGACTTTGAATGAACGAGGGCGACATGGGCTTTTCTTTGGCAACGTGGAACATCAACTCGGTCCGGCTGCGTGCTGGTCTGGTCGAGCGTTTGATGACCGAGGACGCCCCCGACGTTCTGTGCCTGCAAGAATGCAAGAGCCCCGTCGAACTGATCCCGATGGAGACCTTCCGCGCCCTAGGGTACGAGCACATGATTGCCCGAGGCCAGAAGGGCTATAACGGCGTCGCGATTCTGTCCAAGCAGCCGATCACCGAAGTGGCCAGCTTTGACTTTGCCGGTTTGGGCCATGCGCGCCACATCGCGGGCCAGTTGGAAAACGGCGTGACGGTGCACAACTTCTACGTCCCCGCGGGCGGAGACAAGCCAGACCGCGAAATCAATGAAAAGTTCGGCCAGAAGCTGGATTACCTGACCGAGATGCGGGATTGGTGGCACGCGAACGCGCCGCAGAAATCGATCATGGTCGGCGATCTGAACATCGCCCCGCGCGAGGATGACGTCTGGAACCACAAACAGTTGCTCAAGATCGTCAGCCACACCCCGATCGAGGTCGAGCATCTGGCGCAGGCGCAGGACGCAGGCAACTGGGTCGACATCACCCGTCAGGACATCCCCGAGGGGCAGATCTACAGCTGGTGGTCCTATCGCGCCAAGGATTGGTCGGGCGCGGACAAAGGCCGCCGTCTGGACCACATCTGGGCCACGCAGGACATTGCGAACGCGGGTCATTCCAGCCGAATCCGCCGCGACGTGCGCGGATGGGAGCAACCCAGCGACCACGCGCCTGTTTTCGCGAGCTTTGACCTTTGATATTCATTCTTGCGCCCTCATATAGGGTGCAACAGACCACTAAGGGAATTTGACGATGTTCGAACTGGGACAAGGCACCCCCGCCCCCGCAGCCGACGATCTGATCATGGACGTGAGCGAAGCGGACTTCATGGACAAGGTCGTGCAGGCCAGCATGACCACCCCTGTCATCGTGGATTTCTGGGCCCCGTGGTGTGGCCCGTGCAAAACCCTTGGCCCTCAGCTTGAGGACGCCGTGAAGGCAGCCAAGGGCGCGGTCAAGATGGCCAAGGTGAATGTGGACGAAAACCAGATGATCGCGGGTCAGCTGCGTGTGCAGTCGATCCCGACCGTCTATGCGTTCTGGCAGGGTCAGCCTGTTGATGGCTTCCAAGGTGCCGTCCCCGGTTCCGAGATCAAGGCGTTTGTCGAGCGTGTGGTTCAGGCGGCTGGCGGTGATGCCAGCGGCGGTCTGGATGATGCGATCGCAGCGGCCGAAGAGATGATGGAAAACGGCGAGGCTGTGGATGCAGCTCAGGTGTTTGCGGCGATCCTCGAAGAGGACCCCAACCATGCCAAAGCCTATGGCGGTCTGGTACGTGCTCACATCGCGACCGGCGATCTGGATCAAGCCGAGGCGATCCTGAACGGCGCACCTGCCGAGATTTCGAAAAGCCCCGAGCTCGAAGCGGCTCACGCTCAGCTAGAGCTGGCCAAGCAAGCCGCAGACGCGGGCCCCGTGGCCGAACTGCGTGCGGCAGTCGAGGCGAACCCCGACGATCTGCAGGCACGGTTCGATCTGGCGCAGGCGCTTTATGCCAATGGTGATGCCGAAAGCGCGGTGACCGAGTTGCTCGACCTGTTCCGCAAGGATCGCGAGTGGAACGACGGCGCCGCTAAAGCGCAACTTTTCACCATTTTCGACGCGCTGAAGCCCAACGATCCGGTCGTTCTGAACGGTCGCCGTAAATTGAGCTCGATGATATTTGCCTGATCGCTCACGGGGCCTAGTTGATGCGTATGCTGTCATCATCTGATCTGCCCGAAACAATTGCGATTTTTCCCCTGCCTGGCGCGCTGCTTTTGCCGCGTGCCCGGTTGCCTTTGCATATCTTCGAGCCGCGCTATCTGGCGATGATCGAAGACTGCATGAAGACGCCTCAGCGTCTGATTGGCATGATCCAGCCCGAAAAGGGGCCGGCAGGGGGCGCATCGGGCCTAAGTACGATTGGCTGTGCCGGTCGTTTGACCCAGTTCTCGGAAACCGAGGACGGCCGCTACATGATCACCCTGACTGGTGTCTCGCGGTTCCGTATGAAGCGCGAGATCGATGGGTTCACGCCCTATCGGCGCTGCGAAGTGGACTGGAGCGGATTTGATCGTGATCTCGGGAAGCCCGAGAGCGACACGAACTTCGATCGCAAGCCATTCATGGATCTCTTGTCGCGCTATTTCGCGTCACAGGACCTGTCGACGGACTGGGAAAGCCTTGGCGATGCGGACGACGAAATGCTGATCAACGCGCTCTCAATGCTCTGCCCGTTCTCGCCCGAGGACAAGCAGGCGTTGCTCGAGGCCCCGTCATTGACCACGCGCCGCGAGACGATCATAACGCTGCTCGAATACGCGCTGCACAGTGGCCGAGACGCCGGAGATTTCATGCAATGACCCAAGCAACCTTTGATCGCCGTATGCTCGAGGCGCTGATCTGTCCGCTGACCCTGACCACGCTGGAATACGACGCCGAGGCGCAGGAACTGATATCGAAGTCGGCCAAACTGGCCTTCCCGATCCGCGACGGTATCCCGATTATGCTGCCCGATGAGGCCCGTAAGCTGGACTGATCCGGCTTACAGCGCCTCGCCTTTTAGCAGGCGGGGTACGTCTCCGGCCAAGCCCGCCGCCTCGCGGATAAAGGTCCGACGCAGGCGGGGCATGGCATTCACAACCCCCATCCCCAAGTCACGACCGATCCGCAGCAGCGGATTGTCGTTCGAGAAAAGCTTGTTGAACGCGTCCATGGCCAGCGCCATCGAGGTCGCGTCGAACCGACGCCATTCTTGATAGCGGTCCAGAACAAAGGGGCTGGCGATATCCTCGCCGCGGCGCTGCGCGTCGATCAGCACCTCGGCCAAGGCCCCCACGTCTTTGAGACCCGCGTTCAGGCCTTGGCCCGCGATGGGGTGCACGCCGTGCGCGGCATCCCCGATCAGCGCCACACGCTCGGCGACAAAGCTGTTCGCGATGGTGATGTTCAGCGGATAGGTGAATCGTTTGCCCGCCAGTTTGATGTCGCCAAGGAAATCGCCGAAACGGGGGCGCAGAACCTCGATATAGCTGGCGTCGTCCAGAGCATTGATCGCGGCGGCTTGATCGGTGCGCTCGCTCCAGACGATGGAGCTGACGTTGCCTTTCAGCGGCAGGATCGCCAGCGGGCCGGGCGGCATAAAGAACTGATGCGCGATCCCGTTGTGGGGCAGTTCGTGCTGAATCGCGCAGACGAGGGCGGTCTGGTTATAGTCCCACCCGCTGCGCTTGATGCCTGCGCGGGCCTGCACGCCACTGCGGCGGCCATCGGCGCCGACCAGCAGACGGGTGCGCAGGGTGTCGCCATTGTCCAGCGTGACGGTGACGCCGGTGCCGTCCACGGCTTGATCCGTGGCGGTGCGGCCGGAAATCTGGGTGATGTTCGGCTCTGCATTCATCGCGGCCAGCAGGACGGGGCGCAGGTGGCGATCCTCGACCATGTAGCCCATGGGGCCTTCTTCGATCTCGGCGTGGTCGAAATGCATCCAGAACGGCGCGGGGCCTTCGCCGGCGCGACCGTCGGTAACCTTGATCTCCAGCATGGGCTGGGCTTTGCCTCCCAGATCACCCCACAGGCCAAGCGCCCGCAGCAGCCGGTGGCTGGCCAGCGATAGCGCATAAGAGCGCCCGTCAAAGCCGCCATCCGCGCGCGTTTCGGCGGGCAGGGCGTCGATGATGGTTACCGTTAGGCCCTGTTGGGCCAATGCAAGCGCCAAGGATGGGCCAGCCAGCCCACCGCCGACGATCAGGATGTCACTCGTCTGGGTCATGCCTTGCAATATGCTCTGCCCGTCGGGATTGTCCACGGCATAGCGCAGGGATAGGGTCCATCTGCGGCAAATAGACGGAGGCAGCAATGCAGGACTGGTTGACGAAAAGCGCGGCAGATCAAGGGCGTGCGATCGGGCAGGGGGCTTTGAACCCTGTGGCGCTGACCGAAGCCTACCTGGATGCGGCGCAGTCTCATCCTCATGGCGCGCGCATTTATGCCCGCCTGACGCCAGAGCGTGCGATGGCTGAGGCCGAAGCTGCTGCATTTCGCGCCAAAAACGGGGTGCGCCGCGGAATTTTGGATGGTGTCGCGATCAGCTGGAAGGACCTGTTCGACAGCGCCGGTGTCGCGACCGAAGCAGGGACCGCGCTGCTAGAGGGCCGTGTGCCCGACGCTGACGCCACCGTCCTGACCGAAGCCACCCTGCAAGGCGGCGTCTGTCTGGGGAAAACGCACATGACAGAACTGGCGTTCTCTGGCCTCGGGCTGAACCCTGTGACGGCCAGCCCGCCGAACGTGAACGATCCTGACGCCGTGTCTGGAGGGTCCTCCTCTGGCGCGGCGGCGTCGGTGGCTTGGGGACTGGCAGCAGCGGCCGTTGGGTCTGACACCGGTGGATCGGTGCGCGTCCCTGCGTGCTGGAATGATCTGGTAGGGCTGAAGACGACGTCGGGACGGATTTCCTTGGATGGCGTGGTGAAGCTGGCGGCCAAGTTCGACACCGTCGGCCCGCTGACCCGCTCGGTCGAGGATGCGGCGCTGATGTTCGCCATGCTGACAGGTGCCAAAGCAACGGATCTGGCGGGCAGCAGCCTGTCGGGGCGTCGCTTTGCAGTCCTGAAAACCGTGGCACAGGACGATTTGCGAGACACGCCCGCTGAGGGATTCCAAGCTGCGCTGCTCAAGTTAGAGGCTGCTGGTGCTACGCTGGTTGAGGTCGACATCCCCGAGGTGGCTGAGATCATGGCTATGGCGGGTGTTCTGTACACGCCAGAAACCTATGGCACCTGCGGCGATCTGATTGAGAGTGCGCCGGAGAAGATGTTCCAGCCTGTCCTCGAACGTTTCCGCGCGGGGCGCGATCATAGCGCCGTCGATTATGTCAAAGCGTGGTTGTCGTTGGAGAGCTTGCGCAAAAGCTACGCCGCTAAGGTCGCGGGTTTTGATGCAGTTCTGCTTCCGACCGCGCCATCGATGCCGCCAAAGATCGACGATCTGATGGCCGACCATGGGTACTTTGCGCAGGAAAACCTGCTGGCCTTGCGGAACACGCGGATCGGGAATTTGACCGGCGGCGCAGCGCTGACTTTGCCGACTGGAGTGCCTTCGACGGGGATCAGCATGATGGGTCTCGCGGGCAGCGAGGAACGGCTGCTGCATATCGGGGCCGCCGCCGAGGCCGCCCTTCGCGCCTGAAAAGCCACACCCATACTAATGGGGCCTTCGCTGAACTGGACGTGAAGGCTCGGCTTAGCTATTCTTGCCAAAAAACAAGGGCCATCGCGCCCTGATAAGAGGCAAATAGCAGGACCCATGACAAACGACCCGTTCCCCGAGCGGTTTGCGTCGCTGCCCCCGTATGCATTCCCGCGTCTGCGGGCGCTGCTGGATCATCTCCAGCCCGGAGGCGACGTAATCCACATGACAATTGGTGAGCCCAAGCATGCTTTCCCCGACTGGGTGAAGGACGTGATGGCGGCCAATATGGACGGGTTCAACAGCTATCCCCCGAACGATGGAACGCCCGAGTTGCGAGAGGCCATCGCGGCATGGGTTCATCGCAGATATGGTGTCGAGATCGACGCAGCATCCCAGATTTTGCCTCTGAACGGGACGCGCGAAGGTCTGTACAATGTCGGCATGGCCCTTTGCCCAGAGCAGAAAAACGGCCAGCGTCCGACTGTTCTGATGCCCAATCCGTTCTATCAGGTCTACATGATCTCCTCGATCAGTGCGGGAGCCGAACCTGTGTTCGTGCCTGCTAGCGCCGAGACAGGTCACCTGCCTGATTTCGCGGGGCTGCCGACCGATGTGCTGGACCGCGCGGCCATGCTTTACATCTGTTCGCCCGCGAATCCCCAAGGGGCCGTGGCGTCGGAATCATACTGGCGCGATTTGATCGCTCTGGCCGAAAAGCACGATATCCGCATTCTGGCGGACGAGTGTTATTCCGAGATCTACCGCGAAACTCCGCCCCCCGGTGCGCTGGAGATCGCGACCAAGATGGGTGTGGACCCTGAGCGGGTCATCATTTTCCATTCGTTGTCCAAGCGGTCTAACCTGCCCGGGCTGCGCTCTGGCTTTGCCGTGGGCGGTCCCGAGAGCCTGAAGCACATGAAGCAGCTGCGGAACTACTCCGGTGCACCACTGCCGCTGCCGATCCAGCGTGTCTCGGAAAAGGTGTGGGCCGACGAGGACCACGTGATCGAGAACCGCCGCCTGTATCGCGAGAAGTTCGAGATCGCCGACGAAATTCTGGGGAACACGCCGGGCTACATGTCGCCCGAGGCGGGGTTCTTCTTGTGGCTGCGGGTGCCGAATGGCGAAGAAGCGGCCGTGAAGCTCTGGACCGAAACGGGCGTGCGTGTGCTGCCCGGCCGTTACCTGAGCAAACCCGACGCCAACGGCGTGAGCCCGGGCGACGAATATATCCGTGTGGCGCTTGTCGCCTCCGCAGACGAGGTGCGCCGCGGCCTGACCGCGATCAAAGCGTGTCTCTACGATCAATAAGAGGGGAGGACCGATGGCCTATCAGACAAGACAACGCGACCCTCTGTTGGACAGCAACACGCAGGAACTGATCGAACGCCGGGGCAAAGAGCTGTTCGGGCTGGCGCTGACCGTGCTGGGCTTGGCTGGCGCAGCGATGAGCCTGACCTACACGCCGTCCGACCCGTCCTTCCTGTCCGCAACCGACGCGCCTGTGCAGAATATGCTGGGGCGAACCGGTGCTTCGATCGCGGCGCCTGTCTTCATGATCATCGGCTGGGGCGCTCTGGCGTTTGTCGCGCTGCTGATCGGCTGGGGGCTGCGCTTTGTGCTGCATCGCGGGTCTGACCGCGCGGTGTCGCGCCTGATGATGGCGCCTGTTTGGGTCGTGATCTGCGCGATGTACGCGTCGTCATTGTCCCCGAGCGAGGCTTGGACGCAGGACAGCGGTCTTGGGGGCCACTTGGGCGATATGCTGATGGGCATGGCGCTGGCCATCCTGCCCTTGGCGACCGGCATTTCGCTGAAGCTGATTTCTTTGCTACTGGGGCCCGTGGTTCTGGCGCTGGCGGCGCTGGTTCTGGGCTTTACCAAGGATGAATTGCGTCGTGGTGGCCGGTTCCTGCTGCACGGATTGATCCATGCATATGACGGGCTGATGCGTCTGATGGGCCGTGGTGCCGGCGGTGCGCTGGCTGGGGCCCGTGCGATCAGTGCGCGCCGCAACACCGAAGACGACTACGATATGATCGAGGAGGATTACGCGCCGGCGCGCACAGCCCGCGTGATCCGTCAGGACGCCTACGAAGAAGATCCCGAATTTCTGGTCGAGGATGACGAACCAGAGGCCCAAGGCGGTTTGCGTGGTCTGATGCCCAATCTCTTGCGCCGGAACAAAGCGCCGGTGGTGATGCCCGAGCCTGAACTGGTCGAAAACGAAGGCCCGGATCACGAGGTCGAAGCGCCCGCCGAAGACCGCATCCGTGCCCGCATCACCGACGTGATCCGCACCCGTACGCGCCGCCCGATCGCCGAAGAGGCGCCCCTGACCAAGGGCCGAGGCCGCCGTCCTGATGCGCTGATCCTTGATACCAGCCAACCCGCTCGCCGCCGTGGTGAGCCGCCCTTGACCGCATCTCGCGAAGAGCCGCCCGTCGTGGCCCCGCAGGTGGCTGAGGTCGCGCCGCATGTGGAGCCCGCGGCAGAGATGCCTGCGGTAGAGGTGCCCGCCGCGATGGGGATGGAAAACCTCGCCGGTATCCAGATTTCGCTGCACGACGGGTCCGAACGCATCGAACTGCCCCTGCCACCCGAACCCGAGGTGGACGAGGTGCAGACCTATGCCGCCGAGCCGGAAGAGCCCGCCTACGAAGAGCAGGCCGTGGCCTATCAGTCCTACGACAAGTCCGCGTCCGAGGTTCCGACCCCGCGCCCGCAGACAGTCGTTCCGGCCAAAAGCTCTTACGAACCGCGCAGCGCCGTGCCGATCTACCACTCGCCCGAGGACGAATACGAGCTGCCCCCGCTGGATCTGCTGACCCGCCCCGACAGCGTGGAGCGGTACACCCTGTCCAACGACGCGCTCGAAGAGAACGCGCGGATGCTGGAAAACGTGCTGGATGACTACGGTATCAAAGGGGAAATCGTCAGTGTTCGCCCTGGTCCTGTTGTCACCATGTATGAATTGGAGCCTGCGCCCGGCCTCAAGGCCAGCCGTGTGATTGGCCTCGCGGACGATATCGCGCGTTCGATGTCGGCCCTCTCGGCCCGTGTGTCCACTGTGCCCGGCCGCAGCGTGATCGGTATCGAACTGCCGAACGAAAAGCGCGAGATGGTCGTCTTCCGCGAGATTTTGTCGAGCCGCGCGTTTGACGATCATAAGCTGAAGCTGCCTTTGGCTTTGGGCAAGGATATTGGCGGTGATCCGATTGTCGCGAACTTGGCCAAGATGCCTCACCTTTTGATCGCGGGTACCACGGGTTCGGGTAAGTCGGTGGCGATCAACACCATGATCCTGTCGCTGCTGTACCGTCTGACGCCGGACGAGTGCCGCCTGATCATGATCGATCCCAAGATGCTGGAATTGTCGGTCTATGACGGCATCCCGCACCTGCTGTCGCCCGTTGTGACCGACCCGAAAAAGGCTGTCGTTGCCCTGAAATGGGTCGTGGCCGAGATGGAAGAGCGTTACCGTAAGATGTCCAAGATGGGCGTGCGGAACATCGACGGGTACAATGGCCGCGTGAAAGACGCCCTGTCCAAGGGCGAGATGTTCAGCCGCACCGTTCAGACCGGCTTTGACGATGAAACCGGCGATCCCGTCTTCGAGACCGAGGAATTCGCACCTGAGGCAATGCCTT
Organism: Alphaproteobacteria bacterium; assembly: GCA_030433335.1. Lineage (GTDB taxonomy): Bacteria > Pseudomonadota > Alphaproteobacteria > Rhodobacterales > Rhodobacteraceae > Donghicola. The sequence goes on from JAUILL010000015.1 coordinate 11,756, forward strand.
ATATCGTGGTTATCGTTGACGAGATGGCCGACCTGATGATGGTCGCGGGCAAAGAGATCGAAGCCTGCATCCAGCGTCTGGCGCAGATGGCTCGTGCGTCCGGTATCCACCTGATCATGGCGACCCAGCGTCCGTCGGTGGACGTGATCACCGGTACGATCAAGGCGAACTTCCCGACGCGTATTTCCTTCCAGGTGACGTCGAAGATCGACAGTCGTACCATTCTGGGGGAACAGGGCGCCGAGCAACTGCTAGGTATGGGCGACATGCTATACATGGCCGGTGGTGGCCGGATCCAGCGTTGCCACGGTCCCTTTGTCAGCGACGAGGAAGTCGAGGAAATCGTTAACCACCTCAAGGCTTATGGTCCGCCCGAATACGTCAGCGGCGTGCAGTCCGGCCCCGATGCCGAGAAAGAATCGGAACTCGACGCGGTTCTGGGTCTGAACACCGGCGGGAACACAGGTGGCGAGGATGCTCTGTACGACCAAGCCGTGCAGATCGTGATCAAAGACCGCAAGTGTTCGACCAGCTACATCCAGCGCAAACTGGGCATCGGTTATAACAAAGCGGCCCGTTTGGTCGAGCAAATGGAAGAAAACCAGCTCGTCAGTCCCGCCAACCATGTGGGCAAGCGCGAAATTCTGGTGCCAGAGCAAGAATAGCGATTGTGACAGGCAACTTACTGCCTTGTGAAAACGTTGGGGGCTGTATGAAACACATACAGCCCTTATTTATTGCCTTATGAAAAGACGTGCCTTTGTCATCGCGCCGCTGGTCGGCGCCCTCTTGAGTATCGCTGCGCCAGCATTCGCGGCCCCGATCTCTTTGAACCGTTTGTCGGCCTACCTGAATGACCTTCAGACCGTGCAGGGCGACTTCACCCAAGTGAACGCCGATGGCAGCATCGACACCGGCACCATCTACTTGCGCCGTCCGGGCCGTGCGCGGTTCGAGTATAACGCACCGAACAATGCGCTGGTGATGGCCGGGGGCAGTCAGGTCGCGGTGTTTGATCCGGTCTCGCCGGACAACGCGAATATCTATCCGCTAAGCCGCACACCGCTCAGCATCATTCTGGCGCGAAACGTGAATTTGGAGCAGGCCAAGATGGTCGTGGCCCATCGCGAAGTGGACAACACCACTGTCGTGACGGCGCAGGATCCGGCGCATCCGGAGTACGGCAATATCCAGCTGGTTTTCACGGACAACCCGGTGCAGCTGCGGCAGTGGGTCATCACCGACGACAGCGGGAATCAGACGACGATGATTCTTGGCGATACGAAGACGGGCATGAGCCTGAGCAACGCTCTCTTCAATATCGAGCAAGAGCGGCTTCGTCGCACATCCCGTTAAATTTGGTCCTGCCGGCGCTTAGCGGCGGCGGCAGGCAATAAGCTGAGCTTGGTAAACCTGAGCGCGGGATGCGACGCGATTTGCCACAGCCACCAGCCACCCCTTGGAGCGGTAAGAGCCGCGTGCAAAGCCCGTATGGCCTTCGTGGTAGGCCAGATACTGGTTGCGGGCGTCATGCATCGGGATGCCGTTCTTTTGCACCGTCTTGGTCATGTACCAACCCATGAAGTCCGTCGCATCGTCGATATCATCTCGGCGTGCGCGGCGGTTGCGGGTTTCCTTCTGGTACTCTTCCCAAGTGCCATCCAGCGCCTGAGAATACCCATAGGCGGAACTCACGCGACCCATAGGAATCACGCCAAGTGCATAGCTTCGCGGGGTTTTCGCGTTCCCGATGAATTTGCTTTCCTGATGGATCATCGCCATCAGAACCGGAACAGGGGCGCCGTATTTCCGCTCTACGCGTTGCATCGCCCGAAGATAATGGGGGCGCTCTTTGACAATCGCACAGGCGTTTTCCAGATCGCGGGGTGCGCGATGCTCGCCGCCGCCACATGAGGCCAACAGCAGGACAAGGATCAGGGCGCGGAAGGGTCTGCTCATCTGCCTCTCTCGCTTTTGTTTGGTCTGAGTATAGGGAATACGCGATCTCACGGCAAATCACACTATGTTAGAATTCGTGGTCTCCCCATTGAAAGATAGCCCGATATAGCCACCTAGTATGCGCTGACGAAAATTCAGGTTAGAGGATTGGAATCGCCCTTGGCCCCTTGCGGCCTTGGATTGAGACCGTTAGGCCCCGTGTATGCAGACGTTTCGCGCCAAATATCATCTGGGCCAAGTGGTCCGTCATCGTAATCACCCGTTTCGCGGCGTGATCTTTGACGTCGACCCCGAATTTTCGAACACAGAGGAATGGTACGAAGCGATCCCCGAAGAAAGTCGGCCTGTGCGTGATCAGCCTTATTACCATCTCTTTGCCGAAAACGAGACCACCTATTACGTGGCCTATGTCTCCGAGCAAAACCTGATCATGGACACGTCTGGTGAACCGGTCGATCACCCGGATATTCCGGAAATGTTTGGCCCCTATGATTCCGGCGGCTTCTACCCCCTGCACGTTCAGCTGAACTGACCCCGCCCGAGTGCGGACGGGGCCAAGGACGCTTAGTAGCCCAAAGCGCATCCGTCTTTGCGCGGGTCAGAGCCTGCCTCAAGCAAGCCGTCACCCCGTAGAATGATCGCCTGACCGCCGCCCAAGGGCGTCTCGGGCACGACGACATTGTGGCCGCGATTGGTCAAATCGGCGCGGACCGCGTCGGAATATCCGCGCTCGACTTGCATGGTCTGGCCGTCTGCAAAACTGCGCGGAGCATCCAGCGCCGCCTGCACGTTCAAGCCAAAGTCGTGGATGTTCGTGATCAGGCGCGCGTGGCCGTTGGGCTGATAAGCCCCGCCCATGACGCCAAATGGCATGGTGACGCGCCCGTTTTCACGCAGCATTCCGGGAATGATGGTGTGTAGGGGGCGTTTGCGCGGCCCGAGTTCGTTGGGATGCCCTTCGGTCAGCGTGAAGCCTGCGCCACGGTTCTGGAACAGGATGCCGAACTTGTCGCTGGCCAGACCCGAACCGAATCCGTGGAAGATCGAGTAGATCAGGGACACAGACATCCGGTCTTGGTCCACAACCGTGATATAGATGGTGTCTTTGTGGATCGCTTCGGCACCCGGCGCAGGCATGGCGAGCGCTTGGTTCATCTGGATCAGACCGGCCAGCTTTTCTGCCGTTTCCAAAGACAGCATGTGTTCCAACCGGGCACAGTGATCGGGGTCTGCGATGATGCGATTGCGCGTGTCATAGGCCAGTTTGGCGGCTTCTGCTTCCACATGGGCGCGATCGGCACTCAGCAACCCCATCGAAGGCAGATCAAAGTGCGACAGGATATTCAGCATCAACATAGCGGTTGCGCCATGACCGTTCGGCGGATGCTCGAGCAGTTCGATCCCTTGGTAATTGCTACTGATCGGCTTGGTGTAATTCGCCTCGGCTGCGGCGAAATCGTCGAGCGTGTGGCAACCGCCCGCAGCGCGGAGGGTGTTGACCATGTCTTCGGCGACTTCGCCAGTATAGAAACCGTCGCGCCCTTGGCTCGCGACTTTACGTAGGACTTCGGCCTGACCCGGGGCGCGGAACATCTGTCCCGTGCGGGGCGCTTCGCCATCGATCAAGAAGTGCCGCCGGCCGGATTCGCTGAGTCGGTGCGCGTCTTTGGCTAGGTCAAAGGCCACACGGGGGGCGATTGGGATGCCCTCTTCCGCATAGCGGATGGCTGGAGCCAAGACCTCACCTAGCCCGAGTTTTCCCCAGTCCGCGTTCAGTCGGCAAAAGGCGTCCATCGCCGTGGGGATCGTCACCGGATCAGCGCCTTCGGTCGGGACAGTGGAGAGCCCGCGTTCCCGTATGGCTTCGGCGCTCGCCGCTGCAGGGGCTCTGCCGGACCCGTTCAACGCGCGGACCTCTTCGCTACCTGCGGGCTTGAAGAGAACGAAACAGTCCCCTCCGATCCCGGTCATCTGGGGTTCGGCGATCCCGAGCAGGATTGCAGCACCAACGGCCGCATCCATGGCGTTTCCGCCGGATTGTAGAATGCCGATTGCGGTTTGTGCCGCGAGCGGGTGTGACGTGGCGCACATCCCATTGGCGGCGATCACCATGGATCGACCGGGTTGATGAAAATCGCGCATGCTTCCTCCCTCATTCGAAAGCGAGATTAGCGTGCGCGATGCAGAAGCCAAGCGGTCTGCGCTAGATTTCTGCCTGTTGGAAAACCATGGTCAGCTCGTTCGCGCCTTTGGTCCGTTCGTAATGCAGACCATCGCAGCAGGCATGGATCAGGCTCCAGCCCCAGCCGCCTTCTGGCAAAGTCTCTGGTGCGGGCATTTCGCCGATGGGCACTGCGCCATCGGGCATCGCAAGCCCGCGATCCGACAGCGCAACCGAGAGCCCTTGGGGGATCAAAGAAACATCAAGCTGGATGCGGCCATCGGGATTGTCGGCATACGCGTGTTCGACGATGTTATTCATCGCCTCTGCTACGGCCAATTCGACCCGAGGGTCTGCCGGAACAGCCCAATCTGCGAGCCGTCCGGTCATCTCTTGTAGCGTGTGCCTGACGGCGAGCGCCGTGGCCTCGCAAGTGAAGCGTGCGCTGTGCCTAGTGGCCATTGGGAGCCACCGCCAGATCAAGTGCGTCATGGATGATGAAGACCTTGTCCATGCGCGTCAGGCGCAGGACACGGGCGACGTCCTCTTGCAGCGAAGATAGATCAAGCCGAATCCCCGAGGGCATCTGCTTGAGCGATGCGACAATCGCCCCGAGGCCGCTGGAATCGATAAATGAGACTGCACTGAGGTCCAGAACAGCGCGATATGTTAGCGTGTCGGTCAGCGCGCGCATCTGATCTTTGAATTGGATCGCGGCGGCGGAATCAATGCGGGATGCGGCAACATGGATCACGCGCAAACCGGGATAGTCAGTATGGGTAAGCTCCAATTTCCCCTCCATGGGTGGTTCCACGGCCACGCTAGGGGCCCTTCCTTAATCAATTCGGTAACGTGGACGGTCCTTTTAGAGAGGATTTGAAACAAACTGCTCTGGATCGGGTACGCGGGCGCTGTGGCTGGCGATTCCAGACAATTCGCTGTACTGCGGGGCGAACTTTCGACAGCCCCGATACCCCATTTGCGCCCAAGGGCGCGGAAACCGGACAGGAATACGATGCGCGTTAACTATGACACTCTCGCCCAAAACGTTGCTGCTTTGGCGCATGGCGAAGACGATGTTGTCGCCTTGATGGCGACGGTTGCTTGCGAAGTGCATCATTCGGACGACCGGTTTGACTGGACAGGCTTCTATCGTGTCATCGCGCCCGAGGTGCTCAAGATCGGTCCCTATCAAGGGGGGCATGGATGCCTTGTGATCCCTTTCTCGCGCGGGGTGTGCGGGGCTGCAGCGCGCACGAGACAGACCCAACTGGTCGCCGACGTTGAGGATTTTCCGGGCCACATTGCGTGCTCGTCGTCGACGCGGTCAGAGATCGTTCTGCCTGTCTTTGACAAAAGCGGAGAGGTGATCGGCGTTCTGGATATTGATAGCAACCAGGTGGATGCGTTCGACCAGACCGACGCCGACCGGCTGGCCGACATTCTGGCCGCGACATTCGGGCATCTGGGATGAGCGACACATATAACCCCCCGATGGACCCGCTTGAGGTGTTGCACGAGGATGCACACATCATCTTGGTGAACAAGCCCAGCGGCCTTTTATCGGTGCCGGGGCGCGGCGAGCATCTGGCAGACTGTCTGATCACGCGGGTTCAAGCTGCTTTCCCTACAGCATTGCTGGTGCATCGTCTGGACCGGGATACATCGGGGGTGATGGTCTTTGCGCAAACTCCAGCGGCGCAACGTCATCTTGGCCTGCAATTTGAAAAACGCATGACCAAGAAAACCTATGTCGCCCGCGTTTGGGGTGTACCGCGCGAAACGTCTGGAGTGATTGACCTGCCGTTGATCGTGGATTGGCCCAATCGACCCAAGCAGATGGTCGACCATGAGAACGGGAAACCTGCGGTTACCGAGTGGAAGGCGATTAGCAGCACAGGCACGGAGACTCGCATGCGCCTGATGCCGCAAACCGGGCGCAGCCACCAATTGCGGGTCCACATGCTGGCATTGGGGCATCCCATTCTAGGGGATCCATTCTATGCAGAGGGGCCTGCGCTGGAGTTTCCGCGCCTGATGCTGCACTCCGAGGAACTAAAGCTCAAACACCCCGAAGACGGACGCGGGATGCGGTTTCGCGCCAAGGCGCCATTCTGATTACTGTCCGCGCAGCTGTCGATCGGTCAGGTTCAGGCGCTCGTTGACGATCGGCCTGAGGGTGTCGGCCAATGCGGGGTCTTGCGCCAAAACCTCTTGCAATTCATCGGCGCGGTTCATCGCCACCAGTTGCAACAGATCGGAGCGGATGTTGCCATCCAGATCGCGAGGCAAGCGCATGACGGCTTGCAAGTGCTCGACCCGCTTTTCAGGGATAAAGCTGCGGACGATGGCCTGATCCAGATCGGTTTCGACGAATCCATAGAGCCCCACGCCACGCGCCGGCAGTGCAAAGGTCGCAAAGGCCACCTCTTGTACGCGCGGATGAGACATCAGTTCTTCGCGCAGGGCTGGGCCCTCTTTGGCGACGCGATTTTCAGTGCCCTCGCCGTCGGACCAGTTCATCAGTTTGCGTGTGATGAAGTTATACAGCGGCTTGGCCGTCGCCATCCAGATCCGCGAATGTAGGGCCCGCTGCTCCAGCATCTTTCGCTCGGCGGGCGATAGCAGCGACTTGGCATATTTGCGCTTCTGCTTCAGCAGGTGCCGCAGGTCTTCGTAAGCCATGATGCGGTGCATCCGGCCGCGGTTCGAATGCACGGCTGCCAATTGGAAGTCGATCACGCTCGCGCGCCCATCCGGTGTCATTAACCAGTTCTGCGGCTTCGCGAGGTCGTTGTGGGTCACGCCGCGTCTACGCATTTCGCGGAGCAGGCGCTTGGCATCTTTGTACCATTCTGCGTCTTTTGGTTTGGCCAGTTGCAGCGGGGTGCCGTGGCTCCAAGTGCGCAGGATTCCCTCTTGGTCGACACGGATCAACTGAGGCGTCCCCTCGATGCCCGCGACGGCGCGTAGCCCGCGAATCTCTTTGCGGGCAAGCGCCCATCCCACCCAGCGGGACCAAAGAGGCAAAGAGCCAAGGCGGCGCATGACAAGCTTTTCATCTGGATCATGCGCGGCATAGCCGGACACGGTTTCCGAGAAAGGGTCACGCTTGTGCACAGTTTCCTGTACGAATTGGGTATCGGCGGGCAAGGTTTTCATGCCCGCCTGACTATTCTGACTGAGCGGATCGCGCAACAACCGTTAATCGGCGTAAGCGGTAATCACCTTAACTTCGCAGAAGTCCTCCAGCCCGAAATGACCGCCTTCGCGTCCGTTCCCAGAGGCTTTGACGCCGCCAAAGGGCGACCCCTTGGCCAGACCCTTGCCATTGGTCTGGATCATGCCCGCATGCAGGCGACGCGCCACGCGCATGCGTTTTGTATCGTCTTGGGACTGTACGTAGTGGGTCAGGCCATAGGGGGAATCGTTGGCGATCGCGATCGCCTCTTCCTCGGTGTCGAAGGGGATGATCGACAAGACAGGACCAAAGATCTCAGTTTGCGCGATTGTCATGTCGTTCGTTACATCGGCAAACACAGTCGGACGCACGAAATACCCGCGGTTCAGACCTGCAGGGCGACCGGTCCCACCGGCGGCGAGGCGCGCGCCCTCGTCGATGCCTTTCTGGATCAGGTCCTGAATTTTGTCGAACTGCAACTCGCTGACGACGGGGCCGATATGGGTGCCGTGCTCGTGACCCGAGGCGACTCCCCGTGTCTCGGCAGCCTTTACCGCATCCTCGACCGCTGCATCATAGCGTGAACGCTCGACCAGCATACGGGTGGGCGCATTGCACGACTGACCCGAGTTGTTGAAGCACTGCATGGCGCCGCGTGTCACCGCGTTGTCGTCCGCATCAGCGAACACGATATTCGCCCCTTTGCCGCCAAGTTCGAGGCTCACGCGTTTCAATGTGTCGGCTGCGGCTTTGCTGATCGCGATGCCCGCGCGGGTCGAGCCGGTGAAGCTGATCATTGCGACATCGGGGTGGGTCGACAGCTGCGTGCCCACGCCGGGGCCATCACCGTTTACCAAATTAAAGACACCGGCGGGAACGCCAGCTTCGTCCATCATTTCGGCAAACAGAAGCGCAGAGAGCGGCGCGATTTCAGAGGGCTTCAAGACCATGGTGCAGCCCACCGCCAATGCGGGAATAACCTTGAGGCAGATCTGGTTCATGGGCCAGTTCCACGGGGTGATCAGGCCAACAACGCCGATCGGATCCATCACGTGCATCTCGGTCGGTGTGAAACGGCGTTCGAATTCGAAATGCTCCAGCGCCTCAAGGAAACCTTCGGTGTGCCAAGAGCCTGCTCCGACTTGCTCTTCCAAGGACCAATCTTTGGGCGCACCCATCTCTGTGGTCATGGCATCCGCCATTTCCTGAGCGCGTTCATTGTAAATTTCTAGGAACTTTTTGATCACATTTACGCGCTCAGCCAGCGGTTTGGCCGACCATGCCGGAAAGGCAGCTTTGGCCGCAGCGACCGCCGCATCGGTATCATCCTGTGATCCCAATGAGATAACGGCTGCAACTTCCTCGGTCGAGGGGTCGATAACGTCGAAATCATGAGCCTGAGCCGGTGCGGTCCATTGACCGTTGATGTAGAACTCGCGCTTTTTGATCATAATATTTTCTCCATAGAGCTAGCGTCAATGTGTCACCGCATAGAGGTTCTGACAAGAGAGGGGGTGACGCCGCGCAGGTAAATTCCTACGTAAGGGACCGACTGCAATTTCCATGACCTAAGGAGGGTATTTCCATGGGCCTGCGCATTAATGATATTGTGCCTAACCTGACGCTGACAACCGATCAGGGCGAGTTTTCGTTCCACGACTGGATCGGCGATTCTTGGGCAATCCTGTTCTCGCACCCCAAAGACTTCACCCCCGTCTGCACCACCGAATTCGGCGCGGTTTCGCAGCTGGCCGACGAGTGGGAAAAGCGCGGCGTCAAAGTGATCGGCCTGTCGGTTGATGGCGTCGAAGAGCACAAGCAGTGGAAGGGCGACATCGAAACCTATTCCGGTGCCAAAGCGACCTTCCCGATCATCGCGGACACCGATTTGACCGTCTCCAAGGCATTCGACATGTTGCCCGCTGATGCGTATCTGCCCGATGGCCGCACCGCTGCGGACTCGGCGTCGGTTCGTTCTGTGTTCATCATCAGCCCCGACAAGAAACTGCAGCTGTCGATGACCTACCCGATGTCGGTTGGTCGTAACTTTGCCGAGGTTCTGCGCGCTGTTGATGGCCTGCAGAAAACCTTTGGCGCGCCGCTTGCGACCCCCGCGAACTGGACCGAAGGTCAGGACGTCATCATCGCACTGTCCCTGAACGATGAGCAGGCAAAAGAGAAGTTTGGCGATTTTGAAGCCAAGCTGCCCTATCTGCGCACCACCAAAGCCTGATCACGGCGGTTGGACTTTCCAAGGGGCCTCGCAGCGATGCGGGGCCCTTTTTCTATGCGGATGGACAACGAAAAAGGCTCCGCCGAAGCGGAGCCTTCTGAATTTCTGAAAGAAACCCGATTACTCGGCTTTTTCTTCCTGAGCGATTTCCTGACCGGTTTCTTGGTCGATCATCTTCATGGCCAGACGGACTTTGCCGCGGTCATCGAAGCCCAGCAGCTTGACCCATACTTCCTGACCTTCTTTGACGACGTCCGAGGGATGGTTCACGCGGCGTGCTTCCAGCTGGGACACGTGTACCAGACCGTCGCGCTTGCCGAAGAAGTTCACGAAGGCGCCGAAATCGACGATCTTCACGACTTTGCCTTTGTAGATCTGGCCAACTTCGGGCTCTGCCACGATCGAGTAGATCATGTCGTAGGCCTTCTGGATGGCTTCACCGTTCGACGATGCGATCTTGATGATGCCGTCGTCGTTGATGTCGACCTTCGCGCCCGAGGTTTCCACGATTTCGCGGATGACCTTGCCGCCCGAACCGATCACTTCACGGATCTTGTCGGTGGGGATCTGCATGGTTTCGATACGCGGTGCGTGGACCGAGAATTCGCCAGCCGAAGTCAGCGCTTTGGACATCTCACCCAGAATGTGCATGCGGCCGTCTTTGGCCTGAGCCAGAGCCTGCTTCATGATCTCGGCGGTGATGCCTGCAACCTTGATGTCCATCTGCAGCGAGGTGATGCCGTTTTCGGTACCTGCTACTTTGAAGTCCATGTCGCCAAGGTGGTCTTCGTCACCCAGAATGTCGGTCAGAACCGCAAAGCGGCCGTCGTCTTCTAGGATCAGACCCATTGCAACGCCAGCAACCGGAGCGGTCAGCGGAACGCCTGCGTCCATCATCGACAGCGAGCCACCACAGACCGACGCCATCGAGGACGAGCCGTTCGATTCGGTGATCTCGGACACGACGCGGATGGTGTAGGGGAAGTCGGTTGCCGCGGGCAGAACAGCCTGCAGCGCGCGCCATGCCAGTTTACCGTGGCCGATTTCGCGGCGACCGGGCGAACCAACGCGGCCTACTTCACCAACCGAGTAGGGAGGGAAGTTGTAGTGCAGCAGGAAGTTCGAACGCGAGTTGCCGTGCAGGGCGTCGATGATCTGCTCGTCGTCGCCGGTGCCCAGAGTGGTCACAACCAGACCCTGAGTTTCGCCGCGGGTGAACAAAGCCGAACCGTGGGTACGGGGCAGGATGCCAACTTCGGACGAGATCGCGCGAACATCGGTGTTCGAACGGCCGTCGATACGTGCGCCGCCATTGATGACGTCGCCGCGCAGGATCGAGCTTTCCAGTTTCTTGAACGCCGAACCGAGGTTGCTGTCTGCCAGCTCTTCCTCGGTCAGGGTCGCTTTGACAGCGTCACGCGCCGCAGCAACGGCGTTCACACGCTCTTGCTTGTCCTTGATCGCGAAGGCTGCGCGCATCTGCTCTTCACCAGCGGCTTTAACCTTGGCGTAGAGCTCGCTGTAATCGGGCGCGACGAAGTTGAAGGGCTCTTTCGCGCACTCTTCGGCCAAGCTGATGATCAGATCAACAACAGGCTTGATTGCGTCGTGGCCGAATTGGACAGCACCCAGCATTTCTTCTTCGGTCAGCTCGTAAGCTTCCGACTCGACCATCATCACGGCGTCTTTGGTGCCGGCGATAACCAGGTCCAGACGTTGCTCGGGGTTCGAGCGCAGGTGATCCATATCCTCGACCGAGGGGTTCAGGACGTATTCGCCGTTCGAGAAGCCAACGCGTGCGCCAGCGATCGGACCCATGAAGGGAACGCCCGAAATGGTCAGAGCAGCCGAAGCAGCGATCATTGCAACGACGTCGGGGTCGTTAACCAGATCGTGGCTCAGCACGGTGCACATCACCAGAACTTCGTGCTTGAAGCCGCCGACGAACAGCGGGCGGATCGGACGGTCGATCAGACGAGCGGTCAGGGTCTCTTTTTCCGAGGGACGCGCTTCGCGCTTGAAGAAGCCACCGGGGATCTTACCGGCTGCGTAGTATTTTTCCTGATAGTGGACGGTCAGGGGGAAGAAGTCCTGACCCGGCTTTGCCTCTTTGGCAAAGGTCACGTTCGCCATAACCGAGGTCTCACCCAAGGTGGCGATCACGGTACCGTCTGCCTGGCGGGCAACCTTACCGGTTTCCAGAGTGAGGGTTTCATCGCCCCACTGCATAGATTTTTTGAATTCGTTGAACATCAGCGTATCCTAGCTGGGAGCTCTTCCAAGCCCTCTTGGGGCTCCCGTTTGCATGGCGGCCCCATTGCCGCCGACCTCAATCATCATTCTCTTTCACGGTGCGGAGGTCTGCGCACCACGTCTCAGATTGGGCCGCCATACACGAAATTCCCTATTTGGGAAAGAGATCGTTTCAAATGGTCATGCTGAAGGTTGGGGTCGCGCAAACGGAGCGGAAAAGCCAGCAGAGCCGCTCTCTTGTTCTAAAGTCTCATGAGCGCCTGTGCATAAACCTGTGTAATAAATTGTCAGTTTGGGTGACATATCGGAAATAATATTGTATATAAAAAAGAGAGTTAACGAGTAGATATAATAAGAGTACCAATTTAATGGCTCATTCAGCACTACATTTCGTGGCTGCAAATCCTATTGCACCCACACTCCCTCACGTGCCCGCTGTGGTCCGTGTTCCCTTTCTAAACGACGACATTCTGCCCGTAAAAGGCTACTTTGAAAGTGGCTGCTGCGAGAGGGCAGTTGTTGCGATCCGCAACTTGGAGAAATCCCCGGCCTGCCTGATTGAGACAATTCAGGAGTATATGTGGCTGGCGGCCTGCGAGTTTCTTGCAGAGTATGGTTCTCTCGAAGATACGCTATGGGATCACATCGCGAAAGAAGCGCAAGTGTCGGGTAAGCGCTGGGGGCTCAGTGGTCCGACAGGCCCAAACAACATCATGTCTTTTGTCAGTCTGACCGAAGTTCAACTGATGTGCGCCACAGGTCCTGATGGTTCAGAGCGCATCATGATTTCGGTGACGGGCGATTGCGCATGGGATGCCGAGTTCGGCGTTGCGATCCTCCTTGATCAAGAGGGTCGCCTCATCACGGCTGGAAACGCCTAGGCTTAGAAGTAAAAAGCGCGCCGTTTCGGGCGCGCTTTTTCTTTATACGGAGACCAGTTCCAGAACCTTGTCTCTTGTCGTGTCAGCCTTGGCTTTCGAGAGAATGACCTCTCCGCGCCGCAAAGCGACGAATTGATCCGCCAGATCCCACGCAAAATCAAAGTACTGCTCGACCAGAACGATGGCCATTTGCCCTTGGCCGCGCAGGTGTTTGATGACCTCGCCGATGTGCTGGATGATGTTGGGCTGAATGCCTTCGGTGGGTTCGTCCAGTAGCAAGAGCTTTGGCTTGGTGATCAAAGCGCGGGCGATGGCCAACTGTTGTTGTTGACCGCCAGACAAGTCACCGCCGCGTCGCGCGGTCATCTGTTTCAATACTGGAAACAATTCATAAATTTCGTCGGGAACGAAGTGCTCTTCTTTCGGAAGGCAGGCGAAACCGGTTTCCAGGTTTTCCTTTACGGTCAGCAGCGGAAAGATGTCGCGTCCTTGGGGGACGATGGCGATACCCTTCTGCGCCAAGGCATGCGCGGGTAGAACAGACAGGTCCTCACCATCCAGCGAAACTGTACCGCCAGAGCGTGGGTGCGTGCCTGAGATCGCTTTGATCAAGCTGGTTTTGCCAACCCCGTTTGGCCCCATCACGCAGGTGATCTCGCCGGTCAGAGCGTTCATCGAAATGCCGTTCAGGATTTTGCTGTGCCCATAATGCAGGGTTAAATCATTCACATAGAGCATCGTTCAGCGTCCCAGATATACGTCGATGACTTCTTGGTTCGAGGTCACATGGTCCAAGCTGCCCTCTGCCAGAACAGAGCCTTCGTGCAGCACGGTCACTTTGCAGTTCAGGCGGCGGATGAATTCCATGTCGTGCTCAACGACGACAACCGCGCGGGTTTTTGCAGCCTCAACCAGCAGGTTGGTGGTGTGCTCGCGCTCTGACGGGGTCATGCCCGCCGCAGGCTCATCGACCAGCAGCAACTGCGGGTCCTGCGCCAGCAGCATCCCGATCTCGAGCCATTGCTTCTGTCCGTGGCTGAGCTCGCCCGAAGGACGCGAGAATTCGCTGAGCAAACCGATCTCGTCCGCCAACTGCTCCAGCCGCGCGTTGTCAGCGCCGGGGCGGTATTTCAGCACGTCCCACACAGAGCGGCCGCGTTTCAGAGCCATCATCAGGTTGTCGCGAACGCTTTGGTCCTCGAATACCGTGGGTTTCTGGAATTTGCGGCAGACCCCTTGTTGGGCGATCTTGGCCTCGGACATTCCGAGTAGAGAGATTGATCGATCGCCCCAGATGACGCGGCCCTCGTCGGGCTTGGTCTTGCCGGTGATGATGTCCATGAACGTGGTTTTGCCCGCGCCGTTGGGACCGATCACGGCCCGCAGCTCGGCCTTGCCAATCTGGAAGGACAGGTTGTTGATCGCCTTGAACCCGTCAAAACTGACCGAGACGCCGGAGACTTCGAGAAGGGTGCTCATTTCTGCACCTCCTTGCGTTTCAGCAGGTCAAACAGACCGCCGATGCCTTTGGGGGCGTACAGCGTGACCAGCACAAAGCTGATCCCCAGCAGCACCTGCCACCAGTCCACCCAAGAAATGGTGTAGAACCCAAGCGGGATGTCGGGGGCCTGACCACCGGTAAACCAAGTGGACAAGAGGCTGACAAACGCCGCACCGATCACCGCGCCATACAAACGCCCACGGCCACCGATCGCGACCCAAACGGCCAAGTAGATCGAGGCAATGGGCATAATCTCGGCGGGGTTAATGATGCCAGCTTGGGGGTAGTAGAGGGCACCTGCCACAGCGGCCACAATCGCGGTCACAGTGAACAGGAACAGCTTGTAGTGCTCGACCTCATAGCCAAGGAACCGAACGCGCTGTTCGTTGTCACGGATGCCTTTGACGACCATGCCGAACTTGCCCGACAGCATCATGGTAAAGAACACATAACCAAACCCGAGCGCCGCCGCAGAGGCCCAGAGGAACCACATCGAAATCTCGGACTGAGGCGCAGTGACATGGGGCAGGTTCTGCAGGCCGGACAGACCGTTGTTGCCGCGCAACCCGCTGTCGTTCTGGAACAGATACAGCGCCAGCGCCAACGTCATCGCTTGGGTCAGAATCGACAGGTACACGCCGGTGACGCGGCTGCGGAAGGCCAGCCAACCAAAGACCAGCGCCAGAATGCCGGGGACGGCGACGACGAGGATCAGCTGCAGGGTCAGGCTGTGCGCAAAACTCCAGATCAGCGGGAAGTCAGAGCTGCCGACCACGCCGAAAATCTGGGTGGCGATGGCGTCGCTGATCTCGGTCTCTGTCGGCGGGATGGTCTGGTTTTCAAGGCTGCGCAGAACGACCTCTTTGGTGCGTTCGTACATCAGCCACATGCCGATCATGTAGCCGCCAAGGCCGAAGAAGGCGAAGTGCCCAAGGCTCAGGATGCCCGCATAACCCCAGATCACGTCCATCGCTATGGCGACGAGGCATAGGCACAGGGTCTTACCCAGGGTCTTCACGAAGCTGGTCGAGACGAGGCCGGAGCCATAGGCCTCGGAGAACACGGTGATCGCCAGAGTGAACAGTGCCAAGAGGGCCAGAAAGACCAGCATGGTCGGGTGGTTTTTGAGGAAAGACTTACCCATCGGATCAATCTCCTGCGGCGCGGCCCTTGAGGGCAACGATGCCTCGGGGGCGGAACTGGATGAAGATGATGATAAAGATGATCATGAAGGTCTGAGCCGCCAGTGTGTTGGACGGGTTCAGCCATTCGATCCCCTTTTGCAGCGTGCCGATCATGGCAGCACCGGCAAGGGTGCCCCAGATGTTGCCGACGCCGCCGACCACAACGGTCATGAAGCTTTGGACGATGTAGTCGTTACCAAGCTCGGACGTGACCTTAGCGAACAGGCCAATTGCGACGCCAGCGATGCCCGCGATGCCGGAACCAAGGCCGAAGGTCAGCATGTTCACCTTATCAGGGTTAATGCCCATAGAGGACGCCATGCGCGGGTTCTGCGTGACGGCGCGGGTCTCCAGACCCAAACGGGTCTTCTTCATGATGAAGAGGAAGAGGAACAGGAAGCAAAGGGCCAGCACGAAGATCGCGATACGGATGTAGCTGATGGAAACCACGTCGTTCAGGACCCACGCGCCATCCAGCCAACCGGGGGCGGTCAGGGGGCGGGCCTGTGTGCCAAAGATGTTCTTGGCCAGCTGCTGCAGCGCGATCGAGATGCCGAAGGTCGCGAGCAGGGTTTCAAGCGGGCGGTGATAGAGCTTGCGGATGACCAGACGCTCCATCGCGACACCTGCGGCAAAGGTGATGATGAAAGCCAGCGGCAGCGCCACGACCAGCGATAAGGTGTGGTTCGGGATGACTTGCTGAACCACATAGCCCGTGTAGGCACCCATCATGATGAACTCGCCGTGGGCCATGTTGATTACGCCCATCACGCCAAAGGTGATGGCCAGACCGATCGCCGCAAGGAAGTAGATCGACGCCAGCGACAGGGCATCAAGGCCAAGGTCCGCAGCTTGGTTCAGGCCGACGTTCAGGTCGATGGCCTTGAGCGCGGATTGTGCGGCCTTGGTCACATCGCCGTTGGGTTCGTTGTAGGCGTCGTAGATGACGTGGGTCCGCAATTTTTCGTCCACCTCTTCGGCGGAAACAAAGGGCGGCACGGTGTCCGCGGCCGCCAGTGCGCGATAGGCTTCATCACGCGCTTCGGGGGTGTCGAGGTCTGCGACCGGAACGCCGCCGACCTGACCGTCAACGATGTTCGCAGCCAGAATGTCTTTGATCGCGGCGGGGGTCAGGCGTTTGGTCGCGAACCCTGCTTCGACCAGCGCGGCATAAGCCTCGTCGCGGGTGATGTCTTCGCCAAGGCGCATGATTTTGGCAACATTCTCGCCTGCGGGGATCACGTCGGTGACTTTGCGGGTGGTCGCCAGCAAGGGGTTCAGCGCCGCACGTACTTCGAGATTCAAATCACCGGAGACGCCGTTGATGGCCTCGACACGCTGTTCGGGTGTTTCGGCAAAGGCGATCGACAGCAGTTTGACCAGACGCTCTTTGCGGGCGCGGATCGCGCGGTTCTCTTCACCTTCGATCGAGGCTTGCAGCGGTGCCAGATGCTCTGCTTCGGGGCGGCGTGCAATCGACTCGAGCGCGTCCAGACGGCGCGCTTCGTTCGGGTCAGAGAGTTGGAACTGGACCAGCGCGCTCGAAATCAAGCGGCGCACGCCCGCGTTGGGCTTCAGTTGGTCGGCAGCGGATTTTTCCGTCTCGATCTCTTCGCCGGTGTCCACATCGGTCAAAGTCAGCGCTTGGCCCTGCGCTTTGCCGATAAAGAACAGGCCGTCTTCAGCGCGCTGCCAGAGGTTCTTGGCTTCCCATGCCTGCATCATGCGCTGGGCTTGATCCAGTCCACTGGAAGCAATGTCGTCGATCGCCGGAGAGATGGTTTTGCGAGAGGGTTTTTCGATCAGGGCGCGGTGCTCTTGCAGGATATCTTGCAAAGGCCCCTCGGCATGACCGACCGAGGCCCAAGCCAGCACGGCAAGGCACGCAAATAACAGTCGTTTCATGGAAAAAGCCGCCGGTATTTGAGGAGGGCGTAAGAAGTCAGAGGGGGCGCGTGGCCCCCTCTGGATGGTTCGATGCGATTAGTAGTTCGATTCGATCTGAACGCAGGTCTGGGTTTCGGTGTTGTACATACCGCACTCCAGATCTTTCCAATCCGATTCCAGAACCGCCGAAGAGGGCAGGAAGTCGGTCCATGCGTCGCCAGGAACCGGCTCGGTCTGGCTGATGATGTCAAACTGGCCGTCTGCGCGGATTTCGCCGATCAGAACGGGCTTCGACAGGTGGTGGTTGGTGCCCATGACCGCGGTGCCGCCGGTCAGGTTCGGGAACTCTTGGCCCCACATTGCTTCGCGAACTGCGTCAACGTCGGTGGTGCCAGCGTCGCTCACAGCGTTCACCCACATGTTGAAGCCGATGTAGTGTGCTTCCATGGGGTCGTTGGTGACGCGGGCTTCGTCGCCGATGAAGGCGTGCCACTGCTTGATGAACTCTGCGTTGGCTTCGGTGTCAGCCGACATGAAGTAGTTCCATGCTGCCAGGTGACCAACAAGGTTCGAAGTGTCGAGGCCCGACAGTTCTTCTTCACCAACCGAGAACGCAACGACGGGGATGTCGTCAGCCGAAACGCCAGCGGCAGCCAGTTCTTTGTAGAAGCCGATGTTCGCGTCGCCGTTGATGGTCGAGATCACGCCAACCTGCTTGCCGTCTGCACCCAGTGCAACGACGTCAGCAACAATCTTGGACCAGTCCGAGTGACCGAAGGGGGTGTAGTTGACGAAGATGTCTTCGGCAGCGATGCCCTTACCTTCGAGGTAGGACTCGAGGATGTTGTTGGTGGTGCGGGGGTAGACGTAGTCGGTACCCAGCAGAGCGAACTTCTCGACACCCAGTTCGTCGAGGAAGTAGTCAACCGCAGGGATCGCCTGCTGGTTCGGAGCCGCACCGGTGTAGAATACGTTCTTGGACGACTCTTCGCCTTCGTACTGAACGGGGTAGAATAGCAGGCCATTCAGCTCTTCGATGACGGGCAGAACCGATTTACGCGAAACCGAGGTCCAGTTGCCGAAGATCACGTCGACGTTGTGGACGGTCAGCAGCTCGCGTGCTTTTTCAGCGAACAGGGGCCAGTCGGACGCAGGGTCAACGACAACCGCTTCAAGATCACAACCCAGAACGCCGCCTTTTTCATTTTGTGCAGCCACCAGCATTTCCATGGTGTCTTTCAGAGTGGTCTCCGAGATGGCCATGGTGCCCGACAGCGAGTGCAGAACGCCAACCTTGATCGGGCCGTCCTTGGGGCAGTCTGCCGCCAGAGCGGGCGAAGCAATGGTGCTGGCCAGCAGTACAGTACGCAGGGCGGTTTTGATGTTCATCATACCTTTTCTCCAGCAGAGCACGGCTGACGGCCTTGTTTGATGTGGCCGGTTCCCTTAGCGATGCCCTGCAACTTGAGTTGCACTAAGTGTGGCGGTTGTTTGATTGCAGTCGTTCGGCCGCCACACACCCGTGTGAGAAGTCTCACCTGTTGGTGTCGGAATTGGTTGCCGCTTGGTCGCTTGATTGAAAGTGCTGGTTCCCAACTTCGTGAAGTCATGTGGCGATTTGATCATTTGGTGGGCGATTGTGTGGCCTAGTGATTAATTTTTAATCTGAATGAATGAGCGCCTTGCTGTTTTGACGTGCATATCTGGCATCTTGTCGGTCAAACTGCCTATCCAGAGAGCAAGTTTTTTACCGGAAGAAAAAAGATCACCTGTCTCGACTCCATATCCAATACGCAGCCTCGGTCGCACGGAATGTTGCAGATTACGTCCAAGGCCTTGGGGCGTGGGCATTCTTCTTTGGGAACGCTGCGCCAGCAAGGCTCTGCCAAGTTTCTGTCCGTCTCGCGCCGTGACGCGGTCGAGGGAGTCGTCATTAATACGTCGGGCGGGATCACGGGCGGGGACACGCTGCGGATCGATGCTCATGCGGGCGCCGATTCGACCCTGCAACTCACCACGCAGGCCGCAGAGCGAATCTATCGCAGCAGTGATCAGACCGCCGGATCTGTCACCACGCGCCTCAGTGCGGATGCGGGTGCGCGGCTGGATTGGCTGCCCCAAGAGACCATTCTGTTCGACAATGCCTATCTGCGCCGCAGCCTAGAAGCCTCGATCACCAGTGATACCCGCTTCCTTATGGTAGAGCCCGTGCTGTTCGGCCGCTTAGCAATGGGCGAAACCGTCCGGCAGGCGCAATTGTCCGACCGGATCACCATCATCCGCGATGAGAAAGTGCTGTTTCGCGATGCAACTCTGTTGCGCGGAGACATCGCTGCCCAACTCGACCGCC
The DNA here is from genome assembly GCA_030433335.1 of Alphaproteobacteria bacterium. GTDB lineage: Bacteria > Pseudomonadota > Alphaproteobacteria > Rhodobacterales > Rhodobacteraceae > Donghicola. Next base: position 31,346 of record JAUILL010000015.1, read on the forward strand.
CCGGTGTTGGAAATGGTGCGCGTGCAATGGCCTTTGTCATGTACGCTGCCCCTGATGCCGAAGCTTACCTTGACCGAATTCGTGATTTGCTCCCTGCGACTGCGGGTGCTTCTCTGGTTGCAGAGGGGGCGCTCGTGATGCGCTTTCTTGCGGCTGACGGGTTTGGTTTGCGCCAATCGCTCTTGCCTGTTCTGGATTTGTTGACGGGTAACGATCTTCCACGTTCATGGAGACTATAGAATGAACCTCACGCCTCGCGAAAAAGACAAGCTGCTGGTGGCCATGGCCGCCGAGGTCGCGCGCAAGCGTCTGTCCCGCGGTGTCAAACTGAACCATCCCGAAGCGATTGCCCTGATCACCGACGCCGTAGTCGAAGGGGCTCGTGATGGCCGTTCGGTTGCCGATCTGATGCAGGCCGGTGCCGAAGTAATCACCCGCGAACAGTGCATGGAGGGCATCGCCGAGATGATCCACGAAGTGCAGGTCGAGGCTACCTTCCCCGACGGGACCAAGCTGGTCACCGTGCACAATCCTATTCGCTAACTTCCCGATCAGAGGACATTTATCATGAAACGTTTTGTTGCCCCCTTGGCCGTTCTTCTGACAGCGACTGCCGCGCAGGCCCACAACGATGGCATCCACATGCACCCCCATGGCACCGAAAACTGGCTGCCCCTGATCGCCGCGCTGGCCGTGATTGCAGTGGCGGGTCTGGCATGGAAGGCGCGTCAATGATCCCCGGCGAACTCTTCCCCGCCGAAGGCGACCTGACCCTGAACGCCGATCGCGAGGCGATTACGCTGATGGTTGCGAACACGGGCGACCGCCCTGTGCAGGTCGGCAGCCACTACCACTTTGCGGAAACAAATCCTGCGCTGGATTTTGACCGCGCCGCCGCGCGCGGCATGCGTTTAGATATTGCCGCAGGAACTGCCGTCCGCTTTGAGCCGGGCCAGCGCCGCGAAGTGCAACTGATCCCCGTGGGCGGTGCCCGCAGAATTTATGGCTTTAATCAACAGATCATGGGCGAGCTTGAATGAACAACCCCTTCCCGGACCCGTTCAAATTATTCAGTGCACAAATGTACGTCACCGCCATGGCCATTGAGGCCTCGGCTGTGATCGGAATGCGAATGCTGGGTATGTCGGGTCTGTGGGCCGTTCCAAGCAGCGAAAACAGCCGCATGATCAGCGAAAAACAAGTCGCTTTTGCCAAGTCCAGCCAAAAGGCCTTTATCGCGGCCATGAGCGGGAAATCCGCGGACGTCGTGATGATGGAAGCCGCGAAGCCTTTGCGCCGCCGGACCTCTGCCAACCATAAACGCCTGACCCGCCTCGGTCCGAAGACTTTCTAGGAGTTTCCTATGCCCGCAACGATTAAACGCTCCGACTACGCAGCGATGTTCGGCCCGACCACGGGCGACCGTCTGCGCCTTGCCGATACTGACCTGATCATCGAGGTCGAGCGCGACCTGACCGCCGAAGCCGTGGGCAAAGCCCGCACCGGCGGCGAAGGTCCAAACGCCGCAATCTACGGTGAAGAAGTGAAATTCGGCGGAGGCAAAGTGATCCGCGACGGGATGGGTCAAGCCCAGACCACCCGCGCCGATGGGGCGGTGGACACTGTGATCACCAATGCGCTGATCGTGGACTGGACTGGAATCTACAAGGCCGACGTGGGTCTGCGCGACGGCCGCATCCACAAGATCGGCAAAGCGGGCAACCCCGACACTCAGCCCGGTGTCGACATCATCGTTGGTCCCGGCACCGAAGCCATCGCTGGCGAAGGGCGCATCCTGACCGCAGGCGGGTTCGACAGCCACATCCACTACATCTGCCCCCAGCAGATCGAGGACGCGCTGCATTCCGGCCTGACCACCATGCTTGGCGGCGGCACTGGCCCCGCGCACGGCACGCTGGCAACCACCTGTACCCCTGGCCCTTGGCACATTGGCCGGATGCTGCAATCGGCAGATGCGTTCCCGATGAACCTTGCCTTCGCGGGCAAGGGCAACGCCTCGCTCCCCGCAGCATTGGAAGAGCAGATCAAGGCAGGGGCCTGCGCGCTGAAACTGCACGAAGATTGGGGCACCACCCCCGGCGCGATCGACTGCTGCCTTGGTGTGGCGGATGCGATGGACGTTCAGGTGATGATCCACACGGACACCCTGAACGAATCCGGATTCGTCGAGCACACCGTCAAAGCCATGAAGGGCCGCACCATCCACGCCTTCCACACCGAAGGCGCGGGCGGCGGTCACGCCCCTGACATCATCAAAATCTGCGGCGAAGAGCATGTGCTGCCCTCGTCCACCAACCCGACCCGCCCCTTCACCGTGAACACGCTCGAGGAACACCTCGACATGCTCATGGTCTGTCACCATCTTGATAAGTCGATCCCCGAAGACATCGCCTTTGCCGAAAGCCGGATCCGCCGCGAAACCATCGCCGCCGAGGATATCCTGCACGACATGGGCGCGTTCTCGATCATTGCGTCCGACAGTCAGGCCATGGGCCGCGTCGGCGAGGTACTGATCCGCACCTGGCAAACCGCCGACAAGATGAAGAAACAGCGCGGTCGTCTGCCCGAAGAAACCGGCGAGAACGATAACTTCCGCGTCCGCCGCTATATCGCCAAGTACACCATCAACCCCGCGATTGCTCACGGCATCAGCCACCAGATCGGCAGCATCGAAGAAGGCAAGCGCGCCGACCTCGTGCTGTGGAACCCCGCGTTCTTTGGCGTAAAGCCCGAGATGGTCCTGATCGGTGGCAGCATCGCGATGGCCCAGATGGGCGATCCGAATGCTTCGATCCCGACGCCGCAGCCGGTCTATTCGCGCCCGATGTTCGGGGCCTATGGCCGTGCGGTCGAAAACTCTGCCGTCATCTTCGTGTCCGAGGCCGCGCAGGCCGACGACATCGGCAAAAAGCTGGGGATCTTCAAGCAGACCGTCGCGGTGCAAAACACCCGTGGCATCGGCAAGAGCGATCTGAAGCTGAACACCGCCCTTCCCAAGGTCGAGGTAAACCCCGAAACCTACGAAGTCCGCGCGGACGGCGAACTGCTAACCTGCCAGCCCGCCGAGACCTTGCCGATGGCTCAACGTTACTTCCTGTTCTAAGATCATGATCGTCGCAAACCACTACCATAACCACACCCACGGCACCCCCGCGGCCCGAATTTCCCTGACCTACGAGGCCCGCTTCCTGCGCCGCCGCGTTCTGGTCACGGATGATGGTCTCGAGTTCCTGCTAGACCTCGAACAGACCACCTCTCTCGATCACGGCGGCGCCTTGATCCTCGAGGATGGCCGCGAGATCGAAATCGTTGCCGCCCCCGAAACCCTGCTGCAGGTTCGCGGGGACCATCTGGTGCGGCTGGCGTGGCACATCGGCAACCGCCACACCCCCTGCCAGATCGAAGAGGATCGCCTGCTGATCCAGCCCGATCACGTGATCCGCGACATGCTGGGAAAACTGGGGGCCGATGTGGCCGAAGTCACCGAACCCTTCACCCCCGAAGGCGGGGCCTATGGACACGGACGCACCCATTCCCATGCGCACTGACGCCACGATCCTGCTGGCCCAATGGCTCTCGCCCGCCTTTCCGGTGGGCGCGTTTGCCTATTCCAGCGGGCTCGAGGCGGCTGTGGCAGGCGGGTTGACCGTCGACGGATTGCAGGACTGGCTGGCGGATTTTCTGGTCCACGGCACGGGGCGGTCGGACGCGATCCTGATCCGCGCCTCTGCCGAAATCGATGATCCCGCCGAGGTGGACGAGATCGCCCGCGCCTTCTGCGCCAGCCGCGAACGGTTGCTAGAAACCGAATCCATCGGCCGCGCGTTCTGCCTGCAACTGGCGAATGTCTGGGATTTTCCGGTGGCGAACCTGACCTATCCGGTCGCCTTGGGGCAGGGGCTGCGGGCGGTGGACCTGCCGGTTGATCTGGCGATCCAGATGTACCTGCACGCATATGTGTCCAACATGATCGCAGCAGCGCAACGCCTGATGCCCTTGGGCCACACGAACGGCCAGCGTATCCTGACGGCCCTGACGCCGCTCTGCGCCGAAGTGGCCGAAGAAACCAAAGGGCTGGGATGCGACGACATCACCAGCCAATGCTTTGCCGCCGACATCGCGGCCATGCAGCACGAAGTACTAAGTCCAAGGATTTTCCGCACATGAGCAAACGGAATGGCCCCCTGCGGGTCGGGATCGGTGGTCCTGTCGGCGCCGGCAAGACCAGCCTGACTGCCGCCCTGTCCAAGCGCCTGAAAGATACGCATTCGATCGGTGTCATCACCAACGACATCTACACCCAAGAGGATGCCGAGGCCCTGATGCGCATGCAAATCCTGCCGCAGGACCGCATCATCGGGGTGGAAACTGGCGGATGCCCCCATACTGCAATCCGCGAAGATGCCTCGATCAACCTGGCCGCCGTGGCCGAGATGCAAGAACGCCATCCCGACGTGGAAATCGTTCTGATCGAGAGCGGCGGTGATAATCTGTCGGCAACGTTCAGCCCCGAGCTGGCGGACGTGACCATCTATGTGATCGACGTCGCCGCGGGCGAGGAGATACCGCGCAAAGGTGGCCCCGCCATCACGCGCTCAGACATTCTGGTGATCAACAAAACTGATCTGGCGCCCTATGTCGGCGCCTCGCTCGAGGTCATGGACCGCGATGCCACCCGGGTTCGCAAAGGACTTCCCTTTGTCTTCGCGTCTGTCCGCAAGGAAGAAGGCGTGGATCAGGTCGTGGAGCTGCTGTCGAAAATCGGCGGGTTCTGAGAAACGAAAAAGGGCCGCCCTCGGGCGACCCTTTCGAAACCTGTCGAGGTTCCTGAATTAGCGACGGATGCCCAGACGCTTGATCAGGTCCTGGTAACGTGCTTCTTCTTTGCCCTTCAGGTAGTCCAGCAGCTTGCGGCGCTGAGCAACCATCATCAAAAGGCCACGACGCGAGTGGTTGTCTTTCTTGTGGGTTTTGAAGTGCTCGGTCAGGGTGGTGATACGCGAGGTCAGGATAGCAACCTGTACTTCGGGCGAACCAGTGTCGCCTTCTTTGGTTGCGAATTCTTTGAGAATGCGTGCTTTTTCTTCAACAGTGATCGACATCGGGGTCTCCTGTTAGGTTAAGGGTTATGGCGCAGGCCGGGATGTCGTCCAGCAAGGCCCTTGGAGATATCCGCAACAGCGGATGCGCGCTGTTACGCGATTCTGTGTGGAAAATAAAGCCCAAGCTTAGGCAAAGGCCTCGATTCCCAAAGTGGCCGCCTCTTTCGCACCGAGAAGGATGACCTTGTCGATGTTCAGGTTGGTGCTATCGGTCTTGGCGATGATGTGACCGTCGATACGAATGCTCCATAATCCTTGATCGTCTGGCTCAGGGTCAAGGCTAAGGGTAGGCAGGGCGTCGTCCTCGCTTTCATCGTACAGCACAAAGAGTTCGTCCTCGCTCTCGTCATAATCTTGGATGAACGCGGGATTGGTGAGGCCGTTGATTTCAGGAGAAAGTTCGATCACGTAGGTGTCGTTTCCATCACCGCCATGAAAATAGTCCCCCTCGGTCCCGACGAGGGTATCGTCCCCCAAGCCGCCGTTCAGAAAGTCGGTGCCTGTGCTTTGATCAATGATCAAATCGTTGCCCTGCCCCCCGAAGAGAGCGTCCAAGCCTTCGGCCCCAAGGAGTGTATCGTCGCCAAGGCCGCCGGACAGATTGTCGTCCCCGTCGTCGCCGGATACGAAGTCTGCCCCCGGACCGCCTTCGAGGGTGTCGTTTCCGAAAGCCCCGTACAGCGTGTCTCCTCCGGTCATGCCGGTCAAACTGTCGTCATCGAAGCCACCGTCCAGAGTGTCAGCCCCGTCTCCTCCGGCCAGAGAGTCGATGCCCGCGTTACCAAGGATCGCGTCGTCCCCCCCTTGTCCGAGGACACTGTCAGCGCCATTGAGACCTGTCAGCAGGTCATCTCCGTCACCGCCGACAATCTGATCATCGCTGGTGCTGCCGGTCAGGATGTCATCGCCCTGCGACCCCTCAAGTAGATCGCCCGAGCCACCAGCCTCTGCGCTGGTCTCATCGGTTTCAAGGTCTTTGGTCCCGTCAGCGTCATCTTCGACCTGATCGGGTTCGGGCATTACGGTGATAGCCCCGACCATCAGGGCACTCAGTAAACTGGCCAGCATCAGCATTTCGGCCTCCTACACATGTACAGTGTTAGGGTATGCCGGAACCCAATGAAATCGCAGTGTTTTCTGGGAAAGCGGTTAACGCGTGTCTTCTGGCAGTTCTTCCATGATCTCGCTGGCGATCTGCGCCGCGTACTCTCCGATCAAAGGAACAAACTCGATTTTCGAGAGCCAGAAGCCGACAAACGACACCAGAATCGTCGCGCCGAGAACGGAACCCAGACCAAAGGAAATCCCTCTGAGCAACTGATAGAACATCATCTTCAGGTAGCTGTCGTGGACCCTCAGAAACTTGTGATTGTTGAGGCGTTCGATTTCCAGGGTCAGTCTCTCGGTTTCAGAGGTGTTCATGGCGCGCTCCAAAGGACAGGCTGTACATTATAGCCGATATACAACGGGTGTTTCGGGTGGCCTGCCTTGCTGAGGCCAAGGTGATAAAGAGGCAATCCGGTGGCACGCAAAAGCCCTTCGACGACCGCGCCGCGGCCAAGATGAGCGCCGTGAGTCCCCCATGCGCAGACGATCTGGTCGGCTTGCAACGCTCCGTTCCGGATCGCCTCATCATTCAGGGGGCCAACCGGATCCGCAGCAGCACGCATGGCTTTGGGGTCGGTATCCCGCCAAGCGAAAATATTGGTTACCTCGAAGCTGCCGAACCCCAGCGTTCGCGCCCTGCGCTCGCAGCGTTCGACGGTTGGATCGTTCTGAACTTCGGTCGCAGTTGACGGGTTGAGCATCACAAAGAGTGCTCTTTTGCCCGAAGGGTCCCAAGTACGGGTCAGACTGTATCTGTAGCGTTCGCAGTCGGAATAGGTCGCAACAGAAGGTGCATCGTCTTTGATATGGGTGCGTGTCAGCATAAAGTATGTCTGAAGGCAAAAGTGCCATGATTGCAACCGACATGTTAACACGGATGTGATCAAATGATGTGTGGCAAGGCGCTTTAAATTTGGGCTGCGCACTAAAATTCCGACCTTTTGATCCGATTACTAAGATGGGCAGAGTCTTGTCCCGCGATCGGAGAAGTCGATGGAGCTTTGGTTACTGTTAGGGTTGGGCGGCGCCGTCTCGAGCCTTGTGTTCGGGTGGGATCGGAGTCTTGCGTTCTTTCAGGACGAGGAAATTCCTGAGCAGGAGCAAGAGTTCATCGGTGCGGACGAGCAAGTGATCGAAGCTCAGCCGGAGGGGCCTTTTGAACTCTCTGAACTCGACGATTTTGTCTCGGGTAGCCATGACGATGAAATTTATGTCACAGCGCAGAACGACGATTCCGATGGTTGGACCTATGCCAAGCGCAGTGATCTGGAGCACATCCTTGATGGCGAAGATGTTATGGCGTGGTTCTACGATGGAGAGGATCACTCTGACCCCGAGATGGGGCACGACACTGCCGAAGACTGTGAAGACTTGATCCACGTGAATAGCGGTGCAGGCGATGACTGGATCGAGGTCTGGGGCCATGCCGCATCTGAAATCAGGACGGGCGAGGGTGCGGACACCGTATTGGTCTGCGACGGCGCGGGCTACACTGTCGTTCATGTCGAAGACGACGATACGGCCATTCTTTGCGATGATTGGACCGGCTACGTAATTGGCACTGGCAGTGCCTCTGTGATCGGCGGTTCTGGTGTCGATGTGATCCGAATGACCGGCGACTCGTCAGGCTCGAACGTTCAGGCTGGCGCCGGTGCAGATGATCTGGTGACAGGCGGTGGCGGTATTCTGAACGGTAACCAAGGCGATGATAGCCTGACCGCGAACGGGGACAACGCCATTCTGCGGGGCGGAAGTGGGAACGACCAGATCACCTCTTATGGCGCCAACACTATTATCGGAGGCGCAGGCAACGATACCGTGACCCTTGGCGACGACATGGTGGCTCATAGTTATTTGGGCGATGACATGGGTGTGACGACCTACACCCGTGTGGCTGATGTGACGTTGGGCGGGAACGGCGCTGTGGATCAAGTTCAGGGGAATGACGGCGCTGACTTGATCGAGTTCATCGATGCAGGTGATTCGGTCAGCGGCGGGAATGGGGTCGATACCTTTACCGCGATTGCGGGCGATGAAGCTTCGGTCATCACGGACTTCCACCCGGGACAGGAAACCCTGCGGATCTATGAGACAGGCGGGGCAATGATCACCCACGGGACGGGGACGTTGGTCGGAGAAATGTCTAGTGCAGAGCTCGACAGCGTGATGCAGGCAGATCCCAGCTACGATCTGAGCGGCCGTGTTTCCACCGAATATGACGAAGAGAGCAGCACGACCAGCATCCTGATCGACGGCGCGCCCGCCGTGGTTCTACAGAACTGCACTTGGGTGACCGTCGGCTACGTTAACGGCGGCGATGACACGGTGTACGGGCTGGATGGCCAGCCTTTGGCCGATGGGCTGCGGGCGAATGTCATCGTGGAAGTCCACGAGAACATCACCCAGATTTCCCAGATCGGCTGACGCTTAGTCCAGATTGAACACGCGCACGGGGTGAAGGCTGCCGGCCTTGAAGGTGCCGACAGCCAGCGCCTTGCCCTCGTAGCTGGCCCAAACCTCTTCGCCGTATTCGACACCCGATGCGATCACCATGCCGGGGTTGCCGTTCTTCAGGCGCACCGCGCCTTCGGGGGTGGCCGTGACTTCGGTCATGTCATCAAGGCCCGCCTCGACCGGCAGCAAGAAGTCGTCCAGTTCGGGGGTGCGGGCTTTCTCTTCGATCTGCTCCAGCGTTACGCCGTCTTCGGCAGCATCAAAGGGGCCGGACCAGATGCGACGCAGGCGTTGGACGTGCCCGTGGCAGCCCAGCTTCTCCCCCAGATCGCGAGCAATGGAGCGGACATAGCCACCCTTACCGCAAGTCATTTCCAGAACCACGTGGTCCGCGTCGGGGCGGTCCACCAGCAGCAACTCTTCGACGAACAGGGGGCGGGCTGCCAGCTCCACCTCCTCGCCATCGCGGGCCAGTTTATAGGCGCGCTGGCCGTCGATCTTCACAGCGCTGAATTTCGGGGGCACCTGCATGATGTCACCGACAAAGCCGAACAACGCTTCTTTGATCTCGTCGTCGGTTGGACGGTTCGGCGAGGTCGCAATCACTTCGCCCTCTTCGTCGTCGGTATTCGTAGCCGCGCCGAGGGTGACGGTGAACTCGTACGCCTTCATAGCGTCGGTAATGTAGGGGACGGTCTTGGTCGCTTCGCCCAACGCCACGGCCAGAACGCCGGTTGCATCGGGATCGAGGGTGCCCGCGTGGCCCGCTTTGTTCGCGTTAAAGGCCCATTTGACCTTGTTCACCACAGCGGTCGAGGTCATGCCTGCCGGTTTGTCGATCACCAGCCAGCCCGAAATATCGCGGCCTTTTTTCTTGCGTGCCATAGTCGTCCCTACTGTCTGCCAAGGTCGGCGGACCTACCCCAGCGTCAGGCTTTGGTCAATCGTCTGCGGGCACCACTGTGCCGACAATCGGCCCCATCGGAAAGCCTCCGTCGTGGCGGTTCAATTCCGGCGCGTAGAGGCGCGAGATATTCCCGTCAAAGTACAAGGCATTGGGGGTTTTCAGTGCGTCACTGAACAGTGTGCCGAATTCGTGGAAGGTCACGGTGTTGTTCGAGATGACGAAATACGCGGTCTTGCCATCCTCGGTCGTGCCGACGCCGTTGCGGATATAGCGCGAATCCGACTCCTTCAGAAAGCGGGGGTGCAGCGCGCCGTCGATCACCAGCATCGGGCCGGATTGGTTGGCATCACGGCAGGTGGGCTTATCCTCGGCATAGCGCAGGGTTTCGTAGACCTGAGCACTGCCATCATTCAGGCAGAGCACGCCGTTAGGCAGCATCCCGAAATTGCCCGGTCCCGCGTTGGGGATCACGCGCATCTCTTCTTTGCCGTTCTCGACATAATGGCCGACGGGTGCGCGGTTGGGGTGGTACATGCCCGCGTTCATGGCAAAGCCAAGCTGCATGCCCTTGGCTTTGAGCCCGTTGTCCAATTTGCGGAACTGACCCCAGATGTCGCCGTCCCCGTCATTCAGGAACAGGCGCACGTCTTCTTGGGTCAGATCGACCGCGCAAACGGTGTAGTCATTGCCCTGATACTCTAGATCACGGCAATCAGAGGCCCGCGCTGTCATCGCGCTGCCCGTCAGGATGGCGGCTGCAAGAAGCAGTCGGCGCATCACTCCTCCAGATCGCGGCGGACGGTGTCCTGATCGAACATGCGGCGCGTCTCGTCCATTTGGTCAAAGGTTTCGTCCAACCGGAAGCGCAGATCGGGCGTATATTTCAGGTTGGTCACTTTGCCGATGGCACGGCGCAACTCGTTCTTGTTGCGGGCCAGAAGTTCGACCACCTGATCCTGACCCTGTCCGCCCAAAGGCATGACATAGGCCGTGGCGATCTTGAGGTCGGGCGACGTCCGCACCTCGCCCACGCTGACCGACAGGCGGTTCAGATCAGGGTCGTGGATATCGCCCCGTTGCAGCACCTCTGACAGGGTGCGTCGGATGAGTTCGCCCACGCGCAGCTGACGCTGCGAAGGTCCGGGGCCTTCGGAGAATTTGTTCTTAGCCATAGTGCGCATCTAATCCTTTGACCGCGCCATGCCAAGCAGCCTTTGCCAAAGCAGCAACTCTCGGCTAGTCACACCTGCATCATATCAGAAAAGGACGCGGGTTATGTCGGAAAGCATCGGTATTGTCATCACAGGCGCATCGGGCCGTATGGGGCAGATGCTGGTCAAAACCGTGAACGAGCGTGACGGCGTCCATCTGGCGGGTGTTGTCGAGCGTGCGGGCCATGACTGGGTCGGTCAGGATCTGGGCGTTCTGATGGGTGGCACTGAAAGCGGTGTGATCGTGTCGGACGATCCTGCAGCGGCCTTTGCTGGGGCGCAGGCAGTGATCGATTTCACTGCTCCTGCGGCGACAATTTCCTTTGCCAAAACAGCGGCTGCGGCGGGCGCGGCCCACATCATCGGCACCACCGGTTTCACCGAAGACGACCTGAAGGCGCTGGCCGAAGCTGGGCAGGGCGGCGTCACCATCCGCGCGGGCAACATGAGCCTTGGTGTGAATCTGCTGGTGCAACTGACCAAGAAGGTCGCGGCAGCACTGGACGAGGATTTCGACATCGAAGTGATCGAGGCGCACCACCGCCGCAAAGTCGACGCGCCCTCGGGCACCGCACTGATGCTGGGAGAGGCCGCCGCCGAAGGTCGCGGTGTGGCGTTGAAAGACGTCGAGGACCGCGCTCGTGATGGCATCACCGGAGAGCGTAAGCGCGGCGACATTGGCTTCAGTGTGATTCGCGGCGGGGACATTGTGGGCGAGCATGACGTACTGTTCGCGGCGGATGGCGAGCGCATCACTCTGCGCCACGTTGCCACTGACCGCGGTGTTTTCGCCCGTGGTGCGATCAAAGCGGCACTCTGGGCACAGGGGAAAGATGCCGGTGATTATGATATGCTGGACGTGCTGGGGCTGTGAGTCGCCTGTTCACCGAATGGTGAACCCGATGTAAAAACCAAAGCGGCCTCGGAGACGTTTCCTTATCAAAAGGTGAACGGAGGCCGCGATGAAGACCAAAGCCATATTCTCTGCTCTTGCCCTCTGCGCGATGGCAACAGGTGCCTCTGCGGAACTGCAGGTGGTCAAAGACCAGAGTGCATTTCTGAATCTGGTCAAAGGGCGTGATCTGACCCGTCTGGGGATCACGCTACAAGTTTCTGAAAACGGTGAAATCACGGGCCGCGCCTTTGGAAAACAGGTGTCTGGCGCGTGGCAGTGGAACGACAGTTATTTCTGTCGCAGCCTGTTCTGGGGGCAGCAGGATCTGGGCAATAACTGCCAGCAGGTCGCCATGGACGGCAGCGACATCCGCTTCACCTCGGACCGTGGCGCGGGCAAGCACGCCAACTTCGGGCTGAAGTAAACGCGGTCAGAAATCGACCGCGATCCCTTTCTTTTCCCAATCGCCATAGCGCACAGGCTCTGGTCCATCGCGGCCACCTAGCTCGGGCGGCAGGTCTAACCCTTGGTCCTTTTTGCGGCGCTCTTCGGCTTCGGCTAGGGCGCGCTGTGCGGCGGGCGGCAACTCTCGCTTTTGCTCTTCGCTCATCTTGGTTCCTTTCCGGCTATTGTCTTGATATACGCAGCATCTGGCCACGGGCAAGATGACGGAGTGTTTCATGGACAAGAGCGGCCTCGCACCGCGCCGGACGGCGCTGTACCTGCTAGATCAGATCACCGGCGAAGGACGCCTGATGGCCGAGATGGTCTCCAGCGGCGTATTGGACCGTTTGGAGCCCGAAGAGCGCGCCCGCGCCCAAGGTTTGGTCATGGACACCCTGCGCGGGATGGAGCGTGCGGACCGCATGCTGCAAAAGCATCTGCGCAAAGATCCGTCTTTGACCGTGAAGAATGCGCTGCGCCTTGGCGTGATTGAAATCTGTGCCCGCCGCGAGGCAGGGCACGGGGTCGTGAACTCCTATGTCGAACTCATCTCGCGCAATAAGCGCAACGCCATGCTCAAGGGTCTGGTGAACGCGGTTCTGCGCAAGTTCACCACCGACGGACCAGAGGCATGGGATGCCCTGCGCACCCCGCGCATGCCGAAATGGCTGCGCGATCCGCTGGCCGAGGCTTGGGGTGCCAAGCCCATCGCCGCGATGGAAGAGGTGCACTTCGCAGGCGCTCCGCTGGACCTGACGGCCAAAGGGGATGCTGCTGCTCTGGCAGAACGTTTGGGCGGTGAATTGCTGCCGACTGGCTCCGTACGTCTGCGCGATCCGGGGCAGGTGACCGCTCTGGACGGATACGAGACTGGCGATTGGTGGGTTCAGGACGTGGCGGCGGCAGTCCCCGCGAAGATCCTCAATGCCCAGGCGGGCGAGAAGGTTCTGGACCTTTGCTCTGCGCCTGGCGGCAAGACCCTGCAAATGGCCAACGCTGGTGCAAAGGTAACGGCGCTCGATATCTCTGAAGATCGCCTGAAACGCGTCCACGAGAACCTGCAGCGCTGTGGGCTGAAGGCCAACGTCGTCCAAGGCGATGCGCTAGAGCACAAAGGCAAATACGATGCGATCCTGCTGGATGCGCCCTGTTCCGCCACCGGCACCATCCGCCGTCACCCCGATCTGCCTTATGCAAAAGATGGAAGCGGCTTTTTCTCTCTGATCGAGCTGCAAGAGGTCATGCTGGACCGCGCGCTGACGCTGCTGAAACCCGGCGGGCGTCTGGTTTACTGCACCTGTTCGCTGCTGCCGGATGAGGGCGAAGTCCAGATCGAAGAACTGCTCGCTCGTAACCCAAATGTTCAAGTTGATACCGCTGCGATGGACCTGCCTTGGGTCGAGGACACATGGCGCTCGCCCGAGGGTGGGTTGCGTCTGCGCCCTGATTATTGGGCGGATAAGGGCGGTATGGACGGATTTTACGTGGTTTGCCTGCGCTTGACTGCGTGACTTTATGGCCTGCCGGATGTACACTTTCGGTCAAAATTAGGGACGCCGAAACGGCGCCCGCTTTGGCAGGCAGGCTAACACATGGCAGATCACCTCAGTTTGCAGGAACGGAGCACGCTCACGGTCAACCGGATTCATGCGCGTCTTGCAGGGTTCGGAGCCAAGGCCGTTGCGTTCACATCAAGCCCTGAACCGCGCACCATTGGCTCGGTGTCTCGGGGGCGCCAACTGCTGGCCGGAAATTTTCTGTTTGCTGGCAATCTGATCGAAGCGCCCGATACCTCTATCTGGAAGATTGACATGCCGACCGGCCGCTTCGCTATGGAGGTGCACGGTTGCGCTTGGCTGGATGACCTTGCGGCCTTGGGCAGGCCGGACGCGCGGGCCAAAGCGCAGCACTGGGTGATGGATTGGATCACCCTCTATGGCGCGGGAAAGGGTAAGGGCTGGTCACCTGATTTGACAGGGCGCCGGATCATCCGCTGGATTAACCACGCTTTGGTTATCCTGCGCGGCGCGGAGCCTGCGACCTCTCACAAGTTTTACGCGGCACTTGCCCGACAGACTGTTTTCCTGTCCCGCCGGTGGCGTGCCGCCGGTTCTGGTCTGCCCCGAACCGAGGCGTTAGCGGGTTTGGTTTATGCGGGCCTTGCCCTCGAGGGGATGGAAGACTTGGTCGGGCCTGCCGTTGACGCGCTCGCCCGTCACTGCGACAGCCATGTTGATGCGAGTGGTGGAATAGCCTCGCGCAATCCCGAAGAACTGCTCGAAGTGTTTAACCTTCTGGCGTGGGTCAAAGTCGCGCTGGTGGATGCGGACCTTCCGGTTCCGCGCGGGTTGATGGACGCGCTTGAGCGAATCGCACCGACATTGCGGGCGCTGCGTCACTCGGACGGGGAATTGGCCCGCTTTCACGGAGGCGGTCGTGGCGTCGAAGGGCGGTTGGACCGCGCTCTCGCGAACGCGCGGGTCAAAACCACGGCGCGCACCGGTTTGGCCATGGGATATGCCCGTTTGTCAGCAGGCCGGACGAGTGTTGTGATTGATGCCGATGCGCCGGACACAGGTCTTACGGGGTTTGCCGCCCATGCCTCTACAATGGCGATCGAACTGACATCGGGCAGACGGCCCTTGGTGGTGAACTGCGGGTCGGGACGTGACTTTGGCCGGGACTGGCGTCGGGCCGGACGTGCGACCCCCTCGCATTCTACCTTGGGGATCAGTGGGTTGTCGTCGGCGCAGTTGGGATCGGGCACGTGGCGTGGCGGAATTTACCGCGAGTATCTGGTGAATGCGCCCGACGATGTCCGCGCGCAGATCACGCGCACGACCGAAGGGATGCAGTTCGAAGGCGGACACAACGGCTATGTCTCTTCTTACGGTCTGACCCATGCGCGGATGCTGGACCTGAGCTTTGACGGTCGTGCTCTGGTCGGAGAGGATTTGCTGGCCACGATCAGCCACAAAGATCGCCGCCAGTTCAATGCGGCTCTGGACGACACGGCGCTGACGGGCGTGCCCTTTGACCTGCGGTTCCACCTGCATCCGGACGTGGAGCCGACTCTGGACATGGGCGGGGCTGCGGTCTCCATGACACTCAGAAGTGGAGAGGTTTGGGTCTTCCGCCACGATGGCGTGGGTGAATTGGCCTTACAGCCGAGTGTTTATCTGGAAAAAGGTCGGATTCGGCCCCGATCCACGAAACAGATCGTTTTATCTGCCCGCGCGATGGATTATGCGACGCGCATCCGCTGGTCTTTTGCCAAAGCACAGGATAGCGAAGGCGCGATCCGTGATCTCGCCCCTGCCACGGCTGAGACCGACTGACCGAACGCGACCTTAGGAGACCCCTCGATGCAAGACCTCGCACCCATGCGCCGTGCGCTCATTTCCGTATCCGATAAAACCGGCCTCGTAGATCTGGGCAAAGCGCTGGCCGCACGCGGCGTCGAGCTGCTGTCCACCGGCGGCACCTCCAAGGCTCTGCGCGACGCAGGTCTGGACGTCAAAGACGTCTCCGAGATCACCAACTTCCCCGAAATGATGGACGGCCGCGTCAAGACGCTGCACCCCATGGTCCACGGCGGCCTGCTGGCGCTGCGCGACAACGGCACCCACGTTCAGGCGATGCAAGAGCACGGCATCCCCGAGATCGACCTGCTGGTCGTGAACCTCTATCCGTTCGAAGCCGCTCTGGCGCGCGGCGCAGAGTATGACGAGATGATCGAGAACATCGACATCGGCGGTCCCGCGATGATCCGCGCCTCGGCCAAGAACCACGGCTTCACCACCACCATCGTTGACGTCGAAGACTACGACGCTCTGCTGGCAGAGCTGGAAGCCAACGACGGCAAGACCACCTACGGCTTCCGTCAGAAGATGGCGCAGAACGCCTATGCCCGCACAGCGGCCTACGACGCGGCTGTGTCGAACTGGATGGCTGGCGCTGCTGGCGTCGACACCCCGCGTCGCCGCGCCTTTGCCGGCGAGCTGAAGCAGACCCTGCGTTACGGTGAGAACCCCCACCAGTCCGCGGCGTTCTATGTCGATGGTGCAGACCGCCCCGGCGTGTCGAACTTTGTCCAGCATCAGGGCAAAGAGCTGTCGTACAACAACATCAACGACACCGACGCAGCCTTCGAACTGGTTTCGGAATTCCTGCCCAAGGACGGCCCCGCTTGTGCGATCATCAAGCACGCCAACCCCTGCGGCGTGTCGCGCGGCGAGACCCTGAAAGAAGCCTACCAGCGCGCATTTGACTGTGACCGCACCAGCGCGTTCGGCGGCATCATCGCCCTGAACCAGATTCTGGACGCAGAAACCGCGCTCGCGATCACCGAAATCTTTACCGAAGTCGTCATCGCCCCCGGCGCAGACGACGCGGCCAAAGAGATCTTTGCCAAGAAGAAAAACCTGCGTCTGCTGACCACCCCCGGTCTGGCAAACGCAGCATCGGCAGGCCTGGCGTTCAAACAGGTGTCTGGCGGCTTGCTGGTTCAAGACCGCGACAACGGCATGATGACCTACGAAGGCCTGAAGGTCGTCACTAAGGTTGCGCCCACCCAGCAAGAGCTGGAAGACCTGCTCTTCGCTTGGAAAGTCGCCAAGCACGTGAAGTCGAACGCCATCGTGTACGCGAAAAACGGCGCGACCGTCGGCATCGGCGCTGGCCAGATGAGCCGCGTGGACTCGACCCGCATCGCCGCGCGCAAGAGCCAGGATATGGCCGACGTTCTGGGTCTCAAAGAGCCCACCGTCATGGGGTCTGTCGTGGCGTCGGACGCGTTCTTCCCCTTCCCTGACGGTCTGCTGACAGCCGCCGAAGCGGGCGCAACCGCTGTGATCCAGCCCGGCGGCTCCATGCGTGACGACGAAGTGATCAAGGCAGCTGATGAAGCTGGCCTCGCGATGGTCTTTACCGGCCAGCGCCACTTCCGCCACTAAGAGGACGGCCATGACCCGCGCGGTAGCACATCTTTTCTGGCCTGCCTTCTGGGTGTTTCTGGCGGATCAAGCCAGCAAGTACATCGTAGTCCACATGATGGAATTGCGCACCCTTGGTCAGATCGACGTGCTGCCCCCGTTCCTGCAGTTCCACATGGCGTGGAACCGCGGGATCAACTTTGGCCTCTTTACCTCGGACGGGGATATGGGGCGTTGGGTTCTGATCGCGATCGCGCTGGTGATCAGCGTTGGCGTGATTTTCTGGACTTTGCGCACCAAGCCCGGCCGTTGGGCGACCTTGTCTGCTGGCGTGCTGGTGGGCGGGGCTCTCGCGAATGTGGTCGACCGCGTCCTTTATGGCGCGGTGGCCGATTTCCTGAACATGTCATGCTGCGGGATCAACAATCCCTATGCGTTTAATATTGCAGATATTGCTATTTTTGCTGGGGCGATTGGCCTCGTGCTCTTCGAACCGGGCAAAGCACGGAAAAAGGGTGCGTGACGCCGCCCTTATCTGCTGTTAAGCGTGGAGCAAAGTAGCGGAGGTCTAGTTAGGCATGAAGCGTTTCGTGCTCGTCATTGCAGCGTTGGCTCTTGGGGCCTGCGATAACGGAAACCCCGATCGTCTGTCGCGGGGACCGGACGAATTTGCCATTGTTCCTGTGAAACCTCTGGAAATGCCGGTTACGGCGGATCTGCCGACACCCGGTGGTGCCAACCGCGCAGACCTGACGCCGCTGGCTGACGGGGTTGCTGCGCTTGGCGGTCGCCAAACCAGCCCTGATGGTCAATTCCCCGCTTCTGACGGCGCCTTGGTGACCTATGCCGCGCGTGCGGGCCTGTCTTCTGACATCCGCAGCGTTCTAGCGGAAGAAGACGCGATTTTTGTGAAACGCCGTCGTCGTTTGCTGGGGCCTGAACTGCCCTACGAAGAGATGCGTCTCGATCCCTACGAACTGATCGATCTGTATCGCGCACGCGGCTATCGGGTTCCGACACCGCCGCCTCTGGACGAGTGATAATTCAGGCGGGACGGTCACAGTCCCGTCAGCCCTCTTGAATGCGGGCGCTCATGCCGTAAATTTCCCTGAAAAACTGGGAGCTGACATGAGAGCGATCCTCACGCCGTTTAGTCTGACTTTGGCGCTGGCCGCGTCCACCGCGCTGGCGCAACGTGAAGACGTCACCACTTTTACGTTGGAAAACGGCATGGACGTCGTGGTGATCGAGGATCACCGCTCCCAAGCTCTGACCAATATGGTTTGGTACCGTGTCGGTGCTGCGGATGAACCTGCCGGAAAATCTGGGATCGCCCACTTTCTAGAGCACCTGATGTTCAAGGGCACCGACGATATGGCCGCCGGAGAGTTTTCCGCGACCGTGTCCGCGAATGGCGGGACGGACAACGCGTTCACCTCCCAAGATTACACGGCGTACTATCAGGATGTCGCCGCGGACCGTCTGGACCTCATGTTGAAAATGGAAGCCGACCGGATGGTCGACCTGCGCATGACGGAGCAAGAAGTTACCACAGAGCGTGACGTGATCCTCGAAGAACGGAATATGCGAGTCGAGAACAGCCCGCAGGCCTTGTTTTCCGAGCAGTCCGATGCCGCGCTCTACATGAACCATCCCTACGGCATCCCTGTGATCGGGTGGCGTCAGGAGATGGAAGGGCTGAACCAAGAGGACGCCCTGACGTTTTACAAAGAATACTATGCCCCGAATAACGCGATTCTTGTGGTCGCTGGGGACGTGAACCCCGAAGATGTGCGCACCATGGCCGAAGAGCATTTCGGCCCGCTTGCGCCGAATCCCGACCTTGGGCCGCGCGTGCGCCCGCAGGAACCGCCGCAATTGGCCGAACGCCGACTGAAATTCTCTGATCCGCGGATCAGCCAGCCATATCTACTACGCAGCTACCTAGCGCCCGAACGCAACGCTGGGGACCAGCGCGAAGCGGCGGCTCTGACCTTGCTGTCGAGTCTGCTCGGGGGGGATAGCACCACGTCTTATCTGGCGACCAAGCTTCAGTTCGACACGCAGACCGCTGTGTACACGGGCACCTCTTATGCAGGCATGTCGCTGGACAAAACAAAGTTCACCTTCGTTCTGGTGCCCGCAGACGGAGTCTCTTTGGAAGAGGCCGAAGCCGCTATGGACCAGGCGATCGCCGACTTTATCGCCGAAGGGCCGGACCCCGAGGATCTGGAACGGATCAAGACACAGTTCCGAGCCTCTGAAATCTACGCGATGGACAGCACCAGTTCTCGGGCGAACCGCTACGGCGCGGCACTGGCCATTGGCCTGACGGTCGAGGACGTGCAGCAGTGGACACCCACCGTTCTGGACATCACCGCAGAAGAGATTGTCGAAGCCGCAAAAGCCGTTCTGGACCGCCGACGGTCCGTGACGGGCTACATCACGTCGGGCATGGACACCGACAAAGGGACCGAGGGCTAAGCATGAAATACTTGATCGCTATTTGTCTCGTCGCGTTTTCCACCCTTCGCGCAGCGGCGGCCGTTGATATCCAAGAAGTCGAGAGTCCGGGCGGCATTAAGGCGTGGCTCGTCGAAGAGCCTTCGATCCCGTTCGTCGCACTGGAACTCCGGTTTCTGGGTGGCGGCAATCTGGACGCAGAAGGCAAGCGCGGCGCGACCAACCTGATGATGGGCCTCTTAGAAGAGGGCACGGGTGACATGGATGCACGCGCTTTTGCCAAGGCGCGAGATTCGCTGGCAGCGTCCTATCGGTTCGACACCGGCGCCGATGACGTCTCTGTTTCGGCGCGATTCCTGACCGAGAATACGGATGAGTCGATGGCTCTGCTTCGGCAGGCTTTGGTGAACCCCAGCTTCGACGAGGCTGCGCTAGAGCGTGTACGTCAGCAGGTGCTAACCTCGATTCGCAGCAGTCAGACCGACCCGAATGACATCGCCAGCCGCGAATTTGGGATGTTGGTCTACGGAGACCACCCCTACGCCACCGAATACGAAGGCACAGCCGAGAGCGTTGCAACCCTCACCCGCGATGACATCGTTGCAGCGCACGAAAACGCTCTAGCCATGGATCGGCTCTACGTTTCTGCGGTTGGCGATATTTCCGCCGAAGAATTGGGTGCTCTTCTGGATGATCTGCTGGCCGGTTTGCCCGAAGCAGGCGCGCCGCTGCCCAATGAGGCGACTCTGACCTTTGACGGCGAAACCCATGTCACGCCGTTCGAGACGCCGCAGTCCGTCGCTCTTTTTGCGCAGCCCGGCATGAAGCGAGACGATCCGGATTACTTTGCCGCCTATATTCTGAATCAGATTCTGGGTGGATCGGGCTTTGATAGCCGCCTGATGACCGAAGTTCGGGAAAAACGAGGCCTGACCTATGGAATCGGCAGTTACCTCGTTCCGCGCGATTACGCCGAGTTGTGGGTGGGGCAGGTTGCCTCGGGGAACGACCGTATTGCGGATGCCATCAGCGTTGTCCGCGACGAATGGGCCAAACTTGCGTCCGAGGGTGTGAGCCAAGAAGAGTTGGATCAAGCCAAAACCTATATGACTGGCGCCTATCCTCTTCGGTTCGACAGCAACGCGGCGATTGCCCAGATCCTTGTGGGGATGCAAATGCAGGATTTGCCGACGTCGTACGTGACCTCGCGCAATGACATGGTGAATGCTGTCACTCTTGAGCAGATCAACCGTGTCGCGCGGGAATTAATGCAGCCGGATGCGCTGACATTTGTGGTCGTCGGGCAGCCAGCGGGCCTGTGATCTGCCCTAGAGATTCGTAAGATCGCGTGCTAAGTCTTGGGGTATGACGATGAGCAGCCCCAAGATATCCACAGATCAGGTCTCTCGACCTGTAATCCGCCAGCTCGATAGCGGAGCGATCAACCGCATTGCTGCGGGTGAGGTGGTGGAGCGTCCTGCCTCTGCCGTGAAAGAACTGGTCGAGAATGCGATCGACGCCGGTGCCCGCCGGATCGAGGTCTGCGTTGCCGATGGCGGCAAGACCCTGATCCGCGTGACAGACGACGGGTGCGGGATGTCGGCCGACGATTTGCCCTTGGCGCTGTCCCGCCACGCGACCAGCAAGATTGATGGCTCTGACCTGCTGAACATCCACACCTTCGGTTTTCGCGGGGAGGCATTGCCCTCACTCGGGGCAGTGGGGCGGCTGACAATCACCTCGCGCCCTGTGGGTGAGGACGCTGCACAGATCACGGTGGCTGGCGGCGAAATGGGGCCAGTCAAACCCGCCGCTCTAACCAGCGGGACCGTGGTTGAACTGCGTGACCTGTTCTACGCCACCCCTGCGCGTCTGAAGTTCATGCGCAGCGACCGCGCCGAAACCCAAGCCATCGGTGATGTGGTGAAGCGTCTGGCGATGGCCGAGCCCTCGATTGGCTTTGTTCTGCGTGATGTGACAGGCGGTGGTTCGGGGCGCGTGACCTTTCGCAGCGATCCCGAAACAGGCGATCTGTTCGACGCGCTGCGCGGGCGTCTCGCCGGTGTTCTGGGCGGAGAATTCGCCGAGAACGCGCTCGCAATTGATGCAGAGCGTGAGGGTATCCGTCTGACCGGCTATGCAGCCTTGCCCACCTATTCGCGTGGCGCGGCGGTCTCTCAGTACCTGTTCGTCAATGGCCGTCCTGTGCGGGACAAACAGCTGATCGGTGCGCTACGTGCGGCCTACATGGATTTCCTGTCCCGCGATCGTCACCCCGCCGCGGTGCTTTTCGTCGACTGCGACCCGCAGAAAGTCGACGTGAACGTGCATCCTGCGAAATCCGAGGTCCGGTTCCGCGATCCGGGGCTTGTGCGCGGCCTGATCGTCTCGTCCTTGCGGCATGCTTTGGCTGAGGCGGGGCACCGTGCCTCTAGCACCGTCGCGGGCGCGACCTTGGGCGCGATGCGGGCTGAACCCACGCAGTCGCGCGTGTTCCAATACCAGATGGACCGCCCCTCAGCGGTCGCGCGAAGTGCGAGCTACATGGGCCAAGCGCCCGCGATCCAGCCTATTCCGCCACGGGACACAGGATTTGCCGAGTTTTCGACCGCCTACAGTGGGCGCGTCGTGGAAACCCCGCCTGTCCCTGATGCACGGCCCGAACCAGAAGCCGAAGCGCTCGAACCCGCGCATTTGCCCTTGGGCGTCGCTCGCGGCCAGGTGCACGAGAACTACATTATCGCGCAGACCCGCGATGGGATGGTGATCGTGGACCAGCACGCCGCGCATGAACGTCTGGTCTATGAAAAGCTAAAGAAGCAGATGGCCGAGAATGGTGTCGCGGCTCAAGCCCTGCTGATCCCCGAGGTCGTGGACCTGTCCGAGGGCGACAGCGCGCGCCTGCTGGAACACGCCGAGGATCTGGCGCGCATGGGTCTCAGCATCGAACCTTTTGGCGCTGGCGCGGTTGCTGTCCGCGAGACCCCCGCGATTCTGGGCAATGTGGACGCCAAAGCAATGGTGCTTGATATTCTGGACGAGCTGACCGATCAGGGTGAAAGCCTATCTTTGCAAGCGCGGCTCGAGGCGATCCTGTCTCGCGTTGCTTGCCACGGCTCGATCCGATCCGGTCGCCGCATGCGGGCCGAGGAAATGGATGCCCTGCTACGCGAGATGGAGGCCACGCCCCATTCTGGCCAGTGCAACCACGGCCGCCCCACTTATGTGGAGCTGAAACTCTCTGACATCGAAAGGCTGTTCGGGCGCACATGACCGACGACACCGCTCTGACCCTGACCCTTCAGAACCCACTGGTTCTGGGTGCCTTGATCCTTGGTGGATTGGTGCTGCTCATGCTGTTTGTGGTGATGCGCTCAGCAGGCAAGTCCGCTCAGATGATGGAGCCGATTGCCCGTCAAATGTGGGCGCTCGACCAGCGCGTTCAGTCTCTTTCTGATGGGCAACAGCAGCTGGCCGGCGGCCTGAACCACGTGTCCGAGGCGCAGGCGGCCAGCCAGAAACACATGCTGCACCTGATGGAGCAGAGATTGGCCGCTGTGACTGAACAGATGAATGTGAACCTGCATGGATCGGCGCAGCGCACGGCCAAGTCCTTGGGCGAGCTGCAGCAGCGGCTGGTGGCCATCGACAAAGCGCAAGAGAACATTACCAAACTGTCCGGTGATGTCCTGAGCCTGCAGGATATTCTGTCGAACAAACAGACCCGCGGGGCGTTCGGCGAGATCCAGTTGAATGACATTGTGGGCAAGGCGCTGCCGTCGGACAGCTACGCGCTTCAGCACACGCTGTCTAACGGACGCAGGGCGGACTGTTTGATTCACCTGCCCAATCCGCCGGGACCAATTGTTATCGACAGTAAATTCCCGCTCGAGGCCTATGAGGCGTTGCGCAAGGCCGACACGCAGGCCTTGCTGAACGAGGCGGCGCGGATGCTGCGTCAGTCCGTGCGCAACCATATCAAGGCCATTTCCGAGAAATACATCCTAGAAGGTGAGACGGCGGATGGCGCGATCATGTTCCTGCCTTCCGAGGCCGTGTACGCCGAACTTCACGCGAATTTCCCCGAATTGGTGCGTGAGGGTTTCGAAAAGCGGGTCTGGATCGTCTCTCCGACCACATGCATGGCGACCCTGAACACCATGCGCGCGATCCTCAAGGATGCGCGGATGCGCGAGCAGGCCGGTGCCATTCGCAAAGAGTTGGGGCTGCTCTACACGGACGTGGATCGACTAGGGTCTCGGGTCGAGAATTTGGACCGCCACTTCCATCAGGCCTCAAAGGACATCGCTGAAATCAAGATTAGTGCCGAAAAGGCAGGCAAACGCGCCCGTCGACTCGATAATTTTGATTTCGAGGAGCTTGCGCCAGAAACCGCCGATCAGTTAGCCATCAATACGCAAAAAACTGTCTAAATCCGCCGATCGTTCGCGCCGAGAACAATTCAGGGGTGACTCGACCGCAATTTCTGTGTTTCTTCGCCGCAATTCTGCCGGAGACGTGCCTTAGCGCGCAGTGGCGATCTTGGGACGACAGTGGAAAAGACATGATGAAGCGCACCCTGACCTGTGTGGCCTTTGGCCTATTCGTATTGACCAGTGCCTGTAGTCAGATGGCGAAGCCGGACCCCGATGTGAAACCTCTCGCATTTGCCGATTACGCCGCTCCTCTTTATCCGAACGAAACGCCGGAACTTCGCTCTCTCATTCTGAAATATGCAGAAGAGTACGAGATTCCCCCCTCGCTGATCCAACGCGTTGTGATCCGCGAAAGCACCCACCGCCCTGGTGCACGCAACGGCCCGTACTACGGCCTGATGCAGATCCTGCCAGCCACCGCCCGCAGCATGGGCTTCCAAGGCGAGGCGAGTGATCTTCTGGATGCGGAAACCAACCTGAAATATGCGGGCAAGTACCTGCGCGGCGCGTATCTGGTCGCAGATGGTAACGAAAAAGAAGCCGTCATGCATTATGCACGCGGCTATTATTATGCGGCCAAATCCAAAGGCCTGCTGGAAGAGACAGGGCTGCGCTAAGCAGCCCTTTTTTTCTTGCTCTGCGTTAGATGCGCAAGAAAGGCTGCGCCAGACGGGGCAGCAAGCTGCGGAATCGCAGTGGCGCATCGGTTGCAGCAAGGCAGATGCAATCTTCACCAATATCGGCGACGGGCGTGTGGAACAAATCCTCGTCCGCAACCTCGATATCGCCGGGACCGAAGTGATCGGTTTCGTCCTGAAACGCCCCTTGTAGCACCAGAGTCAGCTCCGTTCCGCGATGCCCGTGATCGGGCACGGCACATCCGGCAGGGATATAGAGCAGGCGGGCGGTCGCATCCTTTTCGGTCGGGATGATGGCCTGTTTCACACCCATCCCGATGGAGCGCCACTTTACGCTTTCCAGATCGCCGCCAACGAAATCCTGCACCGGCGCGGGCAGGACGCCCTTTTTGCGCGGCTTGGGTGCCGTCAGCATCGGTGCGTCCTCGATCAGGCGCATGGTTGCGGCGAAGCTGTCGTCTGACAGATCGGCGCTGGCGAGATCATCGATCAATGCGCCTCCAGTTGCGTCGAAGCTTTCGGCAGCAGCGCGGCAGGCGTCACACATCGACAGATGCGCGGCGACAATCAGGTCGAAGGCCTCTGGCAGAGTTCCTGCAGAGTAGGCCATCAGCAGTTGGTCAGTCAGGTGGTGTTTAATGTCACTCATCGTCACAGTCACTTCATCTGATGGCGCAAGCGATCCAGCGCCAACCTTATCCTAGATTTGATCGTGCCCAAGGGCAGACCCGTCTCCTCGGCGATTTCACTGTGCGATAGGTCGCCAAAGTAGGCTTTCTCGACCAGCTGCCGTTGTTTTTCGGGAAGGGCGCGAATGGCCTCTCCCAGTCTTTGCGTTTCCTGCTGCATGGAAAACGTGTCTTCAGCGTCGGGCTCAGCCTCTGGTCCCCAAGGCAGGTCCTCGGGTTCGGGGCGGCGCCGTTTGCGCAGCATATCAATCTTCCTGTTCCGCGCGATCGTGTAGATCCAGGTCGACACGGCTGCCCGGGATGGATCGAACATTTCGGCTTTCCGCCAGATCGTCGCCATCACCTCTTGGGTGCATTCTTCGGCCAACGCTTCGTCCGCGCCGGATTTGATCAGGAACCCTTTCACGCGCGGCGCGAAATGCGCGAACAGTTCTTTGAACGCGGCCTGATCTTTGGTCCGGATGCGAAGGATGTGGTCTGCCCAATCCTGCGTCGATTGTATTTTTGCGTCAGGCACTCTGGAGCCTTTCGGGGATTGAGGGCGCATGTCAGCGCCCATAACACGACGCTTGGCGTGCGCTGGCAACCCGTTTTCCGAAATGTCCAAATGTTCCATCAACATACAGCTATTACGACGCAGGACGAAAACTGGATCACTGACTGATTATTTTTTTCATCCGCTTGGCTTGGCTCTACGTAACACGGTCATAATCACAGGAGACGACCCAATGCCTTTCGAGACCTCGGCCCCCTACACACGGAAAATAGCGGTAATCGGCGGGGGAATCTCTGGGATGGGTGCAGCCTATGCCCTGTCGGACGATTGCCATGTCACCTTGTTCGAAGCCGAAGATCGTTGGGGCGGTCACGCTCGTACCGTGCGCGCGGGCAAGAATGGTGATCAGCCGGTTGATACAGGGTTCATTGTCTTCAACCACGTGAACTACCCGAACATGGTCAAGTTGTTCGAGCGTCTGAATGTGCCTACGGTCAAAAGCGATATGAGCTTTGGTGCGTCAATTGATGGCGGACGACTTGAATATGGTTTCACCTCTTTGAATTCGGTCTTTGCTCAGCGCAGCAATCTGTTCCGGCCCGAATATCTGCGTATGTTGCGGGATGTCTTTAAGTTCAACGCCAATGCTGTCGAGGCAGCAGAACGTATGCCCGACGCCTCCATCGGTGAATTGCTAGAGCATCTTCAGCTCGGCGAATGGTTCCGCAAATATTACCTCGCACCGCTATCCGGCGCGATTTGGTCGACCCCCACGGCCGAGATCATGGATTTCCCTGCCTTGGCCCTGATCAACTTTTTCAAGAACCACGCGTTGCTCAGCCATACCGGTCAGCACCAGTGGTACACCGTCGAAGGCGGCTCCATCCAGTATGTGACGCGCTTGACGGCGGCTCTGCGGCGCAAAGGTGTGACCATGCGCAAGAATACCCCGATTGCTGGCGTACGCCGCACTCTGAACGGGCCCGAAGTGCGCGGGTATGGCGGCGAGTGGGAACTCTTCGACGAAGTGGTGTTCGCGACCCACTCTGATATCTCTCTCGCTCTGCTCGAGGACGCGACACCTCGCGAAACCCAATTGCTGAGTGCTGTCCGTTATCAGCCGAACAAAATCGTTTTGCACGCTGATGAATCAGTCATGCCAAAGCGTCGCCTCTGCTGGTCGTCGTGGGTGTATACCGAGGACAAAAGCTGCCCCAGCGACCGGATCGATCTGACCTACTGGATGAACTCTCTTCAGCCTATTCCCATGGATGATCCGCACTTTGTCACCCTGAACTCGCGCCGCGAGATCAAGGATGAGCTGATTTATGACGAGGTCACTCTGATGCATCCGGTCTACGATTTGGGTGCCATGAAAGCGCAAAAAGAGGTCGCAGCGACCAATGGTGATTTCAACACTTGGTTCTGCGGGGCTTGGATGAAGAACGGTTTCCATGAGGACGGGCTGACCAGTGGCCTCGAAGTGGCAGAGAACTTGCGCGCCCGTATCCGACAACAGGTGGCGGCGGAATGAAAGCGGTCGATCATATCGAGGGGCACACGTGGCACGGTCGCAAAGGCGCGATCGAGAACGGGTTCAGGTACAGCATCGATTACGTCATGCTCGATCCAGAGAGACCCGTCCGCGGGCCACGCTTGTTTTCGCGGAATGCGGCGAATGTGTTCTCGCTTCGGGATTGCGACCATGGAGGTGCGCCCAAAGACGGCGAGGGTGCCACGTGGGCCCGCCGCGCCCTGAGCGACAACGGGATCGAGCTAGACGGTGACCTTGTCCTGCTGACCCAGCCGCGGGTGCTTGGCCACGTCTTTAACCCCGTCAGCTTCTGGCTCTGCCATGATTCAGCTGGTGTCATGCGCGCGGTGATCGCCGAGGTGACCAACACCTTTGGCCAGCGCCACAGCTATTTGTGCCACCGTGACGACTTGTCCCCGATCACACCCAGCGACAAATTGGTCGCTCGCAAGATCTTCCACGTTTCTCCCTTTCAACCGATCGCGGGGGTCTACCATTTCCGTTTTGACATCCGCGAGGACCGTATCGGAATTTGGATTGATCTGACCCACGACGAAGGTGGCCTGACCGCGACCCTAACCGGGCCAAGGCAGCCACTGACAAACACGTCCATTTTGCGATCCCTGTTCCGGCGCCCTTTCGGCGCGCGCCGGGTGGTCGTTTTGATTTTCTGGCAGGCGCTGAAGCTCAAGGTAAAGCGCGCCCTTTATCGCCCTTGCCCTGATGCCCCCGAGACAGAGGTCAGCCGGTGACACAGGCGCGGCCTCTTTGGCCTTATTCTGTTTTTGCAGGTGTTTTGGCGGCCGCGGGCTTGCCGATTTATATCCATGCTCCGAAGTTTTACGTCGACAGTTATGGCGTCGAACTGGGCAGCCTTGGGGCAATTCTTGCCGTTCTGCGTTTGTTGGATCTGGTGCAGGATCCTGTGCTTGGCCTGCTCTCGGCGCGCCTAAGATCAAAGGGGTCCTCAGTGGCGCTTGCCATGGCTGTTCTGGCCGCTTCGATGGTCGGGTTGTTCGCTGTCGCGCCGCCGTTTAATCCTTTGGTCTGGTTCGCGCTGATGCTGGTCCTGATGTTCTCGGCCTACAGCTTTCTGACCATCACCTTTTACGCCGCAGGGATCAGCCGCGCCGAATC
Source organism: Alphaproteobacteria bacterium (assembly GCA_030433335.1). Classification (GTDB taxonomy): domain Bacteria; phylum Pseudomonadota; class Alphaproteobacteria; order Rhodobacterales; family Rhodobacteraceae; genus Donghicola. The sequence continues at coordinate 59,814 of JAUILL010000015.1, forward strand.
CGCGGGCCGTGCGCATCTGAAATTGGCGGGTTGGAGAGAGGGCGGCGCTTTGATCGGCGTATGTCTCGCTGCGATTGCGCCAGTCGCCTTGGCTGGACTTTTCGACAAGCCGTTCACGGGGCTTGCTGCAGTTTTCTCACTATGCGCGGGGCTTTCCGTCTGGGTCATGAGACCGGAGTGGTCCATCTCGCGCCAACCAAGTTTGCCGAACCTGCGCGGCGTGGTTGGGGACACTCACGCCAGAAGGCTCCTGATTCTTGGCATTGTGAACGCAGCGCCGGTCGCGGTGACCTCGACGTTGTTCTTGTTCTTTGTCGAGAGCCGCCTTGCAAGCGCAGGCAGCGAAGGCCCACTTCTGGTGCTTTTCTTCGTGTCGGCAGCCGTTGGCGCACCGATCTGGTCGGGGATCGCGCAGCGGATCGGAGCCCGCGCTACTTTGCTGATCGGCATGGGCCTGTCTGTCGCTGCGTTTTTGTGGGCCCTCACGCTTGATGCAGGGGATGTCGCGCCATTCGCCGTAATCTGCATTGCGACAGGCGTGGCGCTCGGGGCGGATATGACAATCTTGCCCGCAGCATTCGCGGCGCGGATGGCGCGGGTCGATCCCCAAGGGGCTGCGGGCTTCGGACTATGGTCTTTTGCGACCAAGGCCAGCCTTGCCCTTGCAGCCGCAGTCCTGCTGCCGCTGTTGCAAGCGGCAGGTTTTCGCAGTGGGGCGCAGAATTCACCCGAAGCGCTAAAAACCCTGTCCGTGTTTTATGCGGGCGTACCCTGTTTTTTGAAATTGTGCGCAATGGGTCTGCTGACCCGCACCCCGATGGAAAAGGAGCTATAGACGATGACCCTTTTGTGGATTGCGGTGGGATTTCTCGTGGCCTTGGCCCTGGTCGTGGTCATGCGCAGTCAGGCGTCCTTTATGGCGCAGCAGCCATCGGACTATGATGGCGCGCCTAAATTCGACATTCGCTCTGCCTTGTCAGGACCGATCCAGTGCGAAGGGGTTATCTATGGCCCGACCGGTCGCGTGGCCTCACGATTTTGTGCCGATATGGAGGGGCGTTGGGACGGGAACAAAGGGACGCTGAGCGAATTCTTCACATATGACAGTGGTTCGCAGCAGGCACGGGAATGGCAGCTTGTTGTTTCAGACGACGGCAGCATCCGAGCCGAGGCCGAAGATTTGGTCGGATCGGGACAAGGATGGCAGCGCGGGGACGCGGTGCAGTTGAACTACCGCATTCGCCTGATGGAGGACGCAGGGGGCCACGTATTGGATGTGACGGACTGGATGTATCTGACGCCGAACGGGGTGATCATGAACCGCAGCCAGTTCAGGAAATTCGGGATCACGGTGGGCGAACTGGTCGCCACCATGCGCCCAAAGGAGGTTGCGTGACGGATTGGAACGGAAAGCGATACTGGTTGATTGGCGCGAGCGAAGGGCTTGGCCGCGCTCTGGCCCATCAACTCAGCCGCGTCGGGGTCGAGGTCATTCTCAGTGCGCGCTCGAAAGAACGACTCGAAGAATTGGCCGAGGAACTTCCGGGTCGGGCGCGGGCCGTTCCGTGCGACGTCTCCAGTCTGGAAAGCGTGTCCGCAGCCGCCGAAGAGGTCGGCGACGTGGATGGGGTGATCTATCTGGCGGGCGTGTACTGGCCGATGGAGCCCAAAGAGATCGACGCCGAAAAGATGGCATTGATGGCGGACGTGAACCTTGGCGGTGCAATGCGCGTCGCTGGCGTTATGGTGCCGAAATTCGTCGAACAGGATCGCGGCCATCTGGTCTTTACAGGCAGTCTGTCGGGCTTCCGCGGGTTGCCCGGCGCGGTGGGCTACGGGGCGTCAAAGGCGGGCGTGATGTCACTCGCCGAAACGCTGCACGCCGATCTGCGCAAGACGGGCGTGCGGGTGCAGCTAGTGAACCCCGGTTTCATCAAGACGCGTCTGACTGACAAGAACGACTTCAAGATGCCGTTCCTGATGGAGCCAGAAGACGCGGCTCGTGAAATCTTTGACCATATGAATTCCCCCAGCTTCGCGCGCAGTTTCCCGACAGTGTTTTCGTGGCTGTTCCGCGTGGCCAACATTCTGCCGGACTGGGCCTATTTCCGGATTGTCTCTTGAACGATGTGTGTTGCCCTAGATCAAGGACGGCTGACGGATAACGCCGGATGTTTGATCAGGGCCGAAGAAGGAAACGCGCCATGTTAAACATATCTCCGTCGAAAGTTGCTCAGATCATCTTGCTTGCGCACGAGCTGCGCATGAATTCGGGCGAGATGGAAATCCTGACCGAGGACCTGTCGGACGATGAAGTCCAGACCATGGGCCGGATGGATGACAGCGAAATCCGCTCTTTCATCGACGACCTGAACGAAGAAGAGCAGGTTGATCTGATCGCCTTGGCTTGGGTGGGTCGCGATACGTTCACTGTGGACGAATTGGACGAAGCCCGCGCCACCGTTGAGAGCGAGGCCACCAGTTCTGCCGCCGATTACCTGATCGGGATGCCGAACTTGGCTGAATATTTGGAGAGCGGTTTGGATGCCTTCGGGATCTCCGCCACGGACGAAGAAGACGATATCATGTGAAAAAGGGGGCCGCGGCCCCCTTTGTTATACGTTCACCAAGTGCTTGCGATAGGTCGCGAGGGCGCGGCCCCAGACGCCAGAATAGGTGTCCTCTAGCTGCATGAGCCATGGCAGCAGTTGGCCCGAGAAGTCCTGAGAGCTTTCGAGCGGGAGCATCGACGGCAGGTTGTCGATCGCGGTGACATCCAGTGGGGGTGCGTCGTGCACGCGGGTCGCAGGGTCGGCCCAAGTCGTAGCAGCGTTGTACAGCGGCACGGGATTGAAATCGCTGTCGGGATCGCACGCGATATCCCCGATGACAGACAATTTCCGCTCAGCTTCTTTGGCCGATGCGGGCACGAAAACCGGTGTCTTGGGGCCTGCGAGGATGCAGTTCAGGAACACGTCATGCTCTAGAATCTGGGGGAAGGGGCCGCCGTGGGCGGTTTCCTTCATGTCCCATTTGGTGACGTCGACATTCAGTTCAGCGCACAGGTCGCTCGCTCCGGTGCCTACTCGGCCCAGAGCGCCAATGACAATCGCGTTGGGACGCGGCTGGCCAGTGCGATCCAACTCGTCCCGTAGCATGGCACACATGGTTTTCGCGTTCGCATAGCCTTGCATCGGCGGGCAAATCCCGCCCGACTTCTGAGCAGCCCATGCCCGCAGCGCCACAGCTGCCCCTGCATAACCGGCCCAGTAGCCGAACGCAGCAACGCGGCGGCCTTGATCGTTCACCAGATATTCCAGATCAAACAGGGTGCCGCCGCCCGCCTTGAAGCGCTTGAGCAATCTCAGCCCTGCCGACTGACCTTTGTACGCATGTCCGAACATGATGTGGCGGTGGATCAGGGGAGTGTCCTCTTCGGGCAGCTCCTTGAGGCCAAAGATAATGGCGTTTTTGGGCGCGTCCGGCCAACTTCCCTCGGGCGCGATTTCGGCACCGGCCTTGCGGTAGGCATTGATCGGGATGATGCGCTGGCTGCTTTCTTCGACCGTAACCTGATATCCGGCGGCGATCATTTCGGCCACGCCTTCGGGGGTGATGCCAACGCGCTGTTCGTTCTGTCGGCTTTCGGTGCGGACCCAGAGGTGAGTCATCGTGGTTTCCTTTGGCAAATCAGGCATGGGTTTTGGCGTGGACGCGGTCGGGCACATCCAGATGCGGGGTGGCGCCGAACTGGGTTAGATACAGATCATCCCCGCGCAGTTCGAATTTGTGGACCGAGGTATGGGCGACGGCCAGAAACATCTTTACCTTGGCGGCGGTTTCCAGACCCAATGCAATTGCGGTCAGGGTCGAGATCACACCGGTCGATGTGACCAGAAGGCAGCGCTCGCCGCAGGCCGCAGCCGATTGCAGCGCGCCGAAAATCCGGTCGTGAAAGGCGTCATAGCTTTCGACATCGGGGTGGATTCCGTCATTGCGCCACGCATCCAAAACTTGGGGGACGTGGGCAGCAAACTCGGCAGCGCAAGTCGGGATCGGGACGCCATGGCTATTCTTCAGCGACTCCGCGAGGCCAAAATAATCCAGTTCATTTAAACGGGCGTCGGTGTCGTGGGGCAGGGCGCTGCGGTTCAGGCCTTGGGCGGTCTCGATCTGGCGGCGCATTGCGCCAGAGATGATCCGGTCATAAGGCGCGACGCTTTCCAGATGTTCCCCCAGCCACGCGGCTTGCTGGTGGCCCAGATCGGACAGGCGGTCATAGCTGGCTTCGTCCTGCGCGCCGGTATTGGCCTGCCCGTGGCGCACCAGTGTAATCTCGGTCATCTGCGACTCCTGTTCTTGCCCGTGGTGCTTAGGCCGAGGGCAGCGCGGGTCGCAACCCCTATCGCCAGCTCACATCGCCAAGAAAGATGTAGCCCGCCCCGTAGATCGTTTTGATCAGGCGGGGGTTCTTGGGGTCCTCTTGCAGCTTGGTGCGCAGACGGGAAATGCGGACGTCCATCGCGCGGTCAAAGCTTTCGCCCGCCGCGCCGCCCAATGTTTCCTGCATATATGCGCGGGTGATCAGGCGTTTCGGGCTTTCGAGGAAGAGTCGCAGCACTGCCCCTTCGGCATGGCTGAAGGGGGTTTCGGTGCCATCGGTATTTTCCAGAGTGAACCGATCGAAATGGGCGGTCCAGCCTTCGAATTGAGCAGTCTCACCGTTGGATTTCGTGGCTTTGCCCTTGCGCAGACGGGCGCGGATGCGAGCAACGACTTCGGACGGGTCAAAGGGTTTGATGATGTAGTCATCGGCGCCGAGCTCCAGCCCCGTGATCCGGTCCTGCACCTGTGCGCGGCCCGAGATGATAATCACGGTTGCGCCCTGTTCCAGCGCCAGCCGGTGAACCAGCGACAGCCCGTCGCGATCCGGCAAGGACAGGTCCACGAGGCACAGATCGGGCTGGCAGGATTTCAGCGCCGCCTCGAACTCGGTGGCGCGGCCAAAGGACATGGTGCGGAAACCGGCCTCTTGTAGCGTGTCGGCCAAGAGCTGACGGATTTCCGGTTCATCGTCCAGAATGGTGACAAGGGGCTCTGTCATGCTTGGACCTCCGACCCGAGGGCGGCGGCCAAATCGGGCGCGTCGAAGGGTTTGCGCAGGACCGTTCCACTGGCGCGGGCCGCGATGTGATGGGGGTGGGTTTCGGGCAGAGACGTCATCAATACAATCTTCGCAGGGTGGTTCTTCAGGGCGGCGCGGAGGTCGAGACCCGTCGCCTCGCCCGTCAGGGAAATGTCGGAGACAATGTAAGCGATTTCCGGCAGGTCGCGGGCGAGCGCGAGGCCTTCGTCGACCGAGGTTGCTTCGATCACTGAATGCCCTTGGCCGGTCAGCATATCGCGGACGGTGGTGCGGATGTCGTCGCTGTCCTCGACCAATAGGACCAAGGCGGGGGCAACGGCGGTGGGGGCTGCCCGCAGAGGCAGGCGGATTGTGACCCGTGCACCCTGGGATGTGTTGCCCAATGTGACCGTGCCGCCTGCGGTTTTGGTCATGTCGTAGACCATCGGCAGACCGAGGCCAGAACCCTCGCCGCCTTTGGTCGTGAAAAACGGGTCGAGGGCGTGTTGTAGGGCGGTTTCGGAGAACCCAGGGCCCGTGTCGCCGACCGAGAGTTCCAGCCACGTGTCGCCGATGGCACGCAGGCGCAGGGTGATCTGGCCTTTGGCCCCGCAGGCGTCCCGCGCATTCAGGACGAGGTTCAGGGCCGCGTCTTGGAGCAGGCCGGAGTCGAGCATTAGCGGGGTATCCGGCAGTTCTGTTTCGACCTTGAGGTAAACGCCATCGGGCAGGGTGGACCGCGCCAGAGTGATCAGATCTTTGGTAAACGCCTTCATGTCCACGGCATGCAGGCGGAGTTCGCGTCCTGCAGTGATCCCCGCGATCTTGTTCAGGAGCCGGCCACCACGGTTTGCCGCGTTGATCGTGGCGCTGATCAAGTCAGCAGCGTGAGCGGGCAGCGGCATGCGGGCCAGTTTGCCCTGCATCCCCAGAATGATCGTCAGCAGGTTCGAAAAGTCATGGGCCAAGCCGCTGGTCAGCTGTGCCGCCATCTCGCGCTTTTTCGTCTGCTGGAGCGCGGCGCGGGCTTGGGTTTCCTCGGTCACATCCAGCGACAGGACGTTCACGCCCGAAATCTGCCCCGTGCTGAAATCAGGGGTAAAGGCCGCGCGGATGCGGCGAGACGTGGGGGCATCCGTGAACTCAGTCACCGCGGATTCGCCGGACAGGGCGCGTTGCACGGCGGGCAGGACCTTGGGGAAGGATTCTCCCAAAGCCTCGGTCATGGTCATGCCCAGAATATCTTTGCGCCGACCGGGCATCACCCAAGACAGCTGCCGGTTGGAATAGGTGTAGCGCAGGTCCAGATCGACGCGGGCGATGTGGGCAGGCATCATCTCGGTCGTCAGGCGGATGCGGGCTTCGGCCTCGTTCGCACGGGCCTTGGCCTGTTCCAAAGCGGCGTTCGTGGCGGCCAGCTCGCGGTTCGCGCCGGACAGTTCCTCGGCATAGGACAGGACTTGGTCGCTCAGTTCCTCGGACCGCGCGCGCAACAACGCCTCTTGGCGTTTGATCTGCGTGATGTCGGTGTAGACCGTGACCCAGCCCCCCTCGGGCAAAGGGTTGCCTTCGACGCTGATGACGCGGCCGTTGGCGCGGGTGCGTTCCATGTAGTGCGGCGCAAAGGTGCGGGCTTGCTCGAGCCTTGTGGCCACATAGTCAGGGATATCGTCAATCTCGCCATACTCGCCGCGTTCGGCCAGATAGCGGATCACATCCTCGAAACTCGCACCGGGGGTTGCCAGCGAGTCGGGCAGGTTGAACATCTCTTGCATGCGGCGGTTCGCGATCACCAGACGCAGGTCAGAATCGAAAATCGACAGGGCTTGCTGGATCAAATCCAACCCCGCTGCCGTCATCGCGTGAATGGCGTGATCGCTTTGTGACATGTCTCCTCCGGCCCGTATTAGTCGCTATCGAACAGGCAGGTGCAAGGCCGACGCGACGGCTGTTACAATTCGTTAGGTTTCAGAAATTTTCAGGAAAAAGTTGACCGACAGGCTGAGACCATGACCCAATAGGTCGAGAGTCGCTTCGGCGGCTTGTCCGGAGGGGAGACCGGACAGAGGGAGGAGAATATCGTGACAGTGACGCATGCAGCGTCCGGTGCGTTGGAAAGCTTTCCAGCGCTCTTGGAGCGTAATGCCCGAATGCACGGGACGAAGCCGGCATACCGAGAGAAAGAGTTCGGGATCTGGCAAACTTGGACTTGGGTAGACACGGCGGCGGAGATTGAATCGCTGGCGTTGGGCCTAATCAACATGGGCATCGCCGAGGGCGACTATATTGCCATTATCGGGCGCAACCGCCCCTATCTATATTGGTCGATGGTGGCCGCGCAGGCAGTGGGCGCCATTCCGGTGCCGCTCTATCAGGACGCCAACGCCGAAGAGATGGCCTATGTGCTGGATCACTGCGGCGCGCGGTTCGTGATCGCGGGAGATCAGGAGCAGGTCGACAAGGTCATCGACATTCAGGACAGCCTGCATCAGTTCGAGCATATGATCTATCTCGATCCCAAGGGGATGCGGAAATACGATCACACCCGTCTGCATGAATACAGCCATGTGCAGGAACAGGGCCATGCCGCGCGGGACGAGCTAACACCCGAACTGCACCGCCGCACTGCCAAGCTGAACTACGACAGCACCTGCGTGATGCTTTATACCTCAGGCACCACGGGCAAGCCCAAGGGCGTGGTTCTGTCCAATCGCAACATGATTGAGACCGCCAAGAACTCGTCAGAGTTCGACCATCTGAAGGCAGGGGACGAGGTGCTTGCCTATCTGCCGATGGCGTGGGTTGGGGATTTCATCTTCTCGATCGGGCAGGCGTATTGGACGGGGTTCTGCGTGAACTGCCCCGAGAGCCCCGAGACGATGATGACCGATCTGCGGGAAATCGGGCCAAGCTACTATTTCGCGCCGCCGCGGATTTTCGAGACCCAGTTGACCCAGACCATGATCCGGATGGAGGACGCAGGGCCAACCAAGAAGAAGATCTTTGACCACTTCATGGCCCACGCCCGCAAGGTGGGTCCGGCCATTCTGGACGGCAAATCTGTGAGCGCGATGGACCGGCTGAAATACGCATTGGGCGAGTTCATGGTGTATGGCCCGCTGAAAAACATGCTGGGCTTTGGCCGTGTGCGCGTGGGCTATACTGCGGGCGAGGCGATCGGGCCCGAGATTTTCGACTTCTACCGCTCGCTCGGGATCAACCTGAAGCAGCTGTATGGTCAGACCGAGGCCAGCGTATTCATCACCCAACAGCCCGATGGCGAGGTGCGTTCGGATACCGTGGGCGTGCCTTCGCCCGGTGTCGAGGTCCGCATCGCCGAGAATGGCGAGGTGTTCTATCGCAGCCCCGGCACGTTTGTGGAGTACTACAAGAACCCCGAAAGCACCCGTGACACCAAGGATGCCGAGGGTTGGGTGGCCACTGGGGACGCGGGCTTCTTTGAACCCTCGACCGGCCATCTGCGGATCATCGACCGCGCCAAGGACGTGGGCCAGATGGCCGATGGCAGCCTGTTCGCGCCCAAGTATGTCGAGAACAAGCTGAAGTTCTTCCCGAACATCCTAGAGGCTGTGGTGTTTGGTGCGGGCAAAGATCGCTGCACGGCGTTTATCAACATCGACCTGACGGCGGTGGGCAACTGGGCCGAGCGGAACAACATCGCCTATGCCTCTTATCAGGAACTGGCTGGGCATCCGCAGGTGCTGGCGACCATCCAAAGCCACGTCGAAGAGGTGAACCGCAGTGTCGCGCAGGACGAGATGCTCTCGGGCTGCCAGATCCACCGCTTCCTTGTGCTGCACAAGGAACTGGACGCGGATGATGGCGAGTTGACCCGCACCCGCAAAGTGCGCCGCAAGATCATCGCCGAGAAATTCGCTGATCTGGTCGGGGCGCTCTATGACGGATCGCCGAGCATCTACACCGAGACCGAGGTCACTTACGAGGACGGCCGCAAAGGCCAGATCCGTGCGACGCTGGAGGTTCGTGATGCTGCTTTGGCATCGGTCGCGCCCCAGAGGGTGGCAGCGGAATGAGCTGGTGGATCAGTCAGTATGAGTATTTTTGCAAAGCAGAAAGGGCGGGCCCGTGTTTGAAGGAGCGGACGCAGTGATGGACGCGAGCGCAGGATACGTGACCGAGGACGGTCGCCAGATCGGCGGCGTCTTGATGGAAATGAAGAACATCACCCTGCGGTTTGGCGGTGTGGTGGCGATCAAGGACATCAGCTTTGACATCCGCGAGGGCGAGATCCGCGCGATCATCGGGCCGAACGGGGCGGGCAAGTCCTCGATGTTGAACATCATTTCGGGGTTCTACACCCCGAGTGAAGGGGGGGTCTGGTACAAGGGCGCGCCGCGTCCGCCGATGCGCCCCTATGAAGTGGCGCGGATGGGTGTGGCTCGGACGTTCCAGAACATCGCCCTGTTCGAAGGGATGACCGTTCTGGACAACGTGATGACCGGTCGTCTGACTCATATGCATTCGGGGATCGCCAGTCAGGCCCTGTGGTGGGGCAAGGCGCGCGCCGAAGAGGTCGCAAACCGCGAGAAGGTCGAAGAGATTATCGACTTTCTGGAAATTCAGGCCATCCGCAAAACGCCGGTGGGCCGCTTGCCCTATGGTTTGAAAAAGCGGGTGGAACTGGCGCGGGCCTTGGCGGCAGAGCCGTCGATCCTGCTGCTGGACGAGCCTATGGCGGGCATGAACGTCGAAGAGAAAGAGGACATGAGCCGCTTTATCCTCGATGTGAATGATGAATTCGGGACGACCATTGCCCTGATCGAGCACGACATGGGCGTGGTGATGGACCTGAGCGACCGCGTGGTCGTGATGGATTACGGCAAGAAGATTGGCGATGGCACCCCAGACGAGGTGCGCAACAATCAGGACGTGATCGACGCTTATCTTGGCGTGCAGCACTAAAGGAAAGAGCAGATGGATTTTTTGAATAGCCTTTTGGTGCAACCCTTTGCCGACATGTTCGCGGCGCCTGATTTCTTGATGCAGGTGCTGTGGGAAGGTCTGGTGTCCGGTATCCTCTATGCGCTGATTGCATTGGGGTTCGTGCTGATCTTCCGGTCTAGCCGTATCTTTAACTTTGCCCAGGGGATTATGGTGGTGTTCGCCGCGCTGACCCTTGTGGGTTTTCATGAAATGGGTGTGCCAGCGTGGATCTCGGTGATCCTGTCGCTGGGGGTGATGTTCGTGCTGGCGGTCAGCATTGAAAGGGTTGTCCTCCGCCCGCTGGTGGGCCAGCCGGACATCATCTTGTTCATGGCAACCATCGGGATCACGCTGTTCCTGATCGGTTTTGGTGAACTGATCTTTGGTGGCGAGAACAAGATCATGATCACCGAAGAGCTGGGCATCCCCACCGGTGAATTCATCTTTGAACCCTTCGGTGGCTTCCTCTTGCTAGAGCAGAAGGATGTGACCGCTGTTGTCGTGGCTGCTGTGCTGGTGATCGCGCTGCTGGCGTTCCTGAACAAGACCCGCATGGGCCGTGCGATCCGCGCGTTGGGGGATGACCACCAGGCGGCGCTGTCGGTGGGCATCAGCCTGCAGACCATCTGGGTTCTGGTCTGGTTCATCGCAGGCATCATCGCTCTGGTCACTGGCATCGCTTGGGGTGCGCGGGCAGGCGTTAGCTTTGCGCTTGAAGTCATCGCCTACAAGGCGCTGCCGGTTCTGATGCTGGGTGGTCTGGAGTCGATCACGGGGGCCATCATTGGCGGGCTGATGATCGGCCTGATGGAAAAACTGTTCGAGATTTACTGGGGCCAACCCCTGCTGGGAGGCAACACCGAGACGTGGTTCGCCTTTGTTCTGGCGCTGATTGTTCTGCTGTTCCGTCCGCAAGGTCTGTTCGGCGAACGCATTATCGAGAGGGTCTAACGATGCCGAAGCTTATCGCAATTTTGAATGTCGTCGCGTGGTGTGGGTTTTGGGCCTTTGGGTATCTGGCGCTGACGGAAAACACCGGACAGTCCGACCGGATGGTGACAGCTGTGCTGCTGGCTGCAGCTGGCGGGGCGATCGGAATGTGGGCGCACTTGTGGCTGGTTCGTCATTCCGAACGCACCGGCAAGGCGCAGCCGCCGAAGTGGGCAGTCAAAGAAGACACCGTCGAGTCCGCAGTCTGATCTCCGGTTAAGAACAAGAAAGAGAACCGATGTTTTATCGTACGTCTGGCCAGTTCAAGACCAGCTATACGGCAGATATGGCCCTGTTTCCTGTGCGTCAGGATGCCATTCTGCTGGCGGTTATTCTGGCCTTTGCCTGGGTGATCCTGCCTCTGACCGCAAGCGAGTTCGCGTTCCAAACCCTGCTGATCCCCATCCTGATCTATTCGCTGGCCGCGATGGGCCTGAATATCCTGACTGGCTATGCGGGGCAGCTGAGCCTTGGGACCGCCGCGTTCATGGGGGTCGGGGCCTATGCCTGCTACAAGCTGGTCACCATCATGCCGTGGATGAACCCTGTGGTAGCGATCCTGATGTCGGGTGTGTTCTCGGCTGGCGTTGGGGTTGCGTTTGGCATCCCGAGCCTGCGGATCAAGGGCTTCTATCTGGCGATTGCCACGCTGGCGGCGCAGTTCTTCCTCGTTTGGCTCTTCGAGAAGTGGGCGTGGCTGTACAACTACAATGCCTCTGGCGCGATTCAGGTGCCGACGCTGGAGATGTTCGGCGTGACCGTTGCTGGTCCGACCGCCAGCAGTCATGTGCAATATTACGTCGTGCTAGGGATTGTCACCCTAATGACCATCTTGTGCATCAACCTGACCCGGGGCACGCTGGGGCGGACGTGGAAGGCGACCCGCGACATGGATATCGCCGCCGAACTCATTGGCATCAACCTGATGAAGTCCAAGCTGACCGCCTTTGCTATCAGCAGCTACATCGTAGGTGTGGCTGGTGCGCTGTTCGTCTTTATGTGGCGCGGCGCGGCAGAGCCGAACCTGTTCGACATTCCGCTGTCGTTCCGCATTCTGTTCATCGCGATCATCGGCGGTCTGGGCTCTGTCTTGGGCAACTACTTGGGCGCGATCCTGATCGTCGGCCTGCCCGTGATCCTGAACACCCTGCCCGAAACCTTTGGCCTTCCGATCAGCTCGGCCACGGTCGAGCACCTGAACATCATGATCGTCGGCGCACTGATCGTGTTTTTCCTAATCATCGAACCGCACGGCTTGGCCCGCCTTTGGGCGCTGATCCGTGAGAAGCTCGTGATCTGGCCGTTCCCGCACTGACGCGGGGCAGCCCAACCATTGGCGCGCTCTTTGAGGAGGGAGCACGCTGAATTCCATCCACGTGATCCAAGGGAGGAGACCGGATGAAACTGTGGAAGAAACTGGCAGCCGCAACTGCGCTGACCGTAATTGCAGGCGGAGCCATGGCAGAGGGCCTGTACGCCCCGAACATGGCCTACCGCACCGGCCCGTTCGCAGCGCTGGGTATCCCGCTGATGAACGGTCAGGCAGACTACATGACCATGCTGAACGAACGCGATGGTGGCGTCGGCGGTGTGCCCGTCGATTTCTCGGAGTGTGAGACTGGCTATTCGACTGAAAAAGGCGTCGAATGCTATGAAAAGACCAAAGGCACTGCGATCGTGACGCAGCCTTGGTCCACCGGCATCACCCTGCAGGTTCTGCCCAAGACCAACGTCGACGAAATCCCGATCCTTGCGCCCGGCTATGGCTTTAGCCCTATGTCCGAAGGCGGCACCTTCCAGTGGGCGTATAACCCGCCGGTGTCCTATTGGGACGGTGCCTACATGATCATCTCGCACATCGCGGGCGGTGATATGTCGACCCTAAAGGGCAAGAAAATCGCGTTCCTGCACCTTGACCACCCCTTCGGCAAAGAGCCTCTGCCTCTGCTGGAGAAGATGGCAGAAGAGCACGGCTTTGAGCTGGTTCCGGTCCCCGTTGGCCTGAAAGAAATGCAGAACCAGTCGGCGCAGTGGCTGCAGATCCGCCGCGAGCGTCCGGACAACGTAATCATGTGGGGCTGGGGTGCGATGAACAGCGCAGCCATTCAGGAGGCGGTCAAAACCCGCTATCCGATGGATCAGTTCTACGGCGTCTGGTGGGCGGGCCACGATCCCGATCTGGCAGCTGTGGGCGAAGAAGGCAAAGGCTACAAGTCGATCAGCTGGTCGATGCCGCAGCCTGACAGCTCTCTGATGGCGGACATCAAGAAGCACGTCATCGATACCGGCAAAACCCAGACCACCGAAGACCAGCTCAACAGCGTTTTCTACCAGCGCGGTCTGGTCATGTCGATGATGCTGGCCGAGGCGATCAAGGCTGCTCAGGAGCACACTGGCAAAGCGGACATCGGTCCCAAGGACCTGCGTTGGGGCTTTGAAAACCTGAACATCACCGAAGAGAAGCTGGCAGAGCTGGGAATGTCGGGCATGGTGCCGCCGTTCTCGACCTCTTGCTCGAACCACACCGGTCACTCGGGTGCGTGGATTCTGGAATGGGATGGCAGCCAGTTCACCCAAGCCAGCGATCTACTGCAGGCCGATCAGTCGGTGATCAAGCCGCTCGCCGAAGCCAAAGCGGCTGAATACGCCGAAGCCAACGCGCCTTGGCCCGTCGTCGAGTGCGACAGCTGATCTGAAATGGCTCCGGCGGCGCGGGCCGCCGCCGGAGCACCTTTAGGTATTTTTCCAAAGAAGAAGAGCCATGCTGGACGCGGGACGAACCCAAGAGACCTTGCTCGAGGTCAACAATATCGAGGTGATCTACAACCACGTCATCCTTGTGCTGAAGGGGGTGAGTCTGTCGGTCCCCAAGGGCGGCATCACGGCGCTGCTCGGGGGCAACGGGGCAGGCAAAACTACGACATTGAAGGCCATTTCGAACCTGCTGCATTCCGAGCGCGGCGAGGTGACCAAAGGGTCAGTGATCTACAAAGGCGAGCGGGTGCAGGATTTGGACCCCGCAGCGCTGGTGAAAAAGGGTGTCATTCAGGTGATGGAAGGCCGTCACTGTTTCGAGCACCTGACCGTCGAAGAAAACCTGATGACTGGCGCCTATACGCGCCATGATGGGCGCGGCGCGGTCGATGCGGATTTGCAGATGGTCTATGACTATTTCCCGCGTCTGAAAGAGCGCCGGAAATCGCAGGCTGGTTATACCTCGGGCGGCGAACAGCAGATGGTCGCGATTGGCCGTGCGCTGATGTCCCGTCCCGAATGCATTCTGCTGGACGAACCCAGCATGGGTTTGGCGCCGCAACTGGTCGAACAGATCTTCGAGATCGTGAAATCAGTGAACGAGAACGAGGGTGTGTCCTTCCTTCTGGCAGAACAGAACACCAATGTGGCCCTGCGCTACGCGCACCACGGTTACATTCTGGAGTCGGGCCGCGTTGTGATGGACGGCAGCGCCGCCGATCTGCGCGAAAACCCAGACGTCAAAGAATTCTATCTCGGGATGTCCGAAGAGGGCCGCAAGAGTTTCCGCGATGTGCGGAGCTATCGCCGCCGCAAGCGTTGGCTGAGCTGAGGAGGCGCCGATGACCACATATTTTGATGACCTCGAAACGCGGAGCGCTGATGAACGCGAGGCCGCGCAGATGGAAGCTTTGCGCGCGCAACTGCGCGCGGTGCAGGGATTGCGGGGATATCGTGACTCTCTGAGCCTGATTGATCCGTCAGAGATCGACGGAATGGCCGATCTGGCGGTCCTGCCGGTTCTGCGAAAGTCCGAACTTGGGGCCGCACAGGGACAGAGCTCACCCTTTGGCGGGTTTACGGCCAAGAGTGCTGGTGAGTTCGCACATATCTTCCAATCCCCCGGCCCGATCTATGAGCCCGGCGAGATCAGCCATGACTGGTGGAGAATCGGGCGATTCTTGCATGCGGCGGGAATCGGGCGTGGCGATATCGTGCAGAATTGCTTTGGCTATCATCTGACGCCGGCGGGTATGATCTTCGAGAGCGGCGCAAGGGCGGTGAAAGCCGCGGTATTGCCTGCTGGCGTGGGTCAAACTGAACTGCAGGTGCGGGCCGCTGCGGATGTTGGGACGACGGCCTATGCGGGCACACCGGATTACCTGAAGGTGATTCTGGATAAGGCCGACGAGATGGGCGTCGCTCTGAAAATCACTAAGGCGGCCGTCGGAGGCGGTGCCTTGTTCCCGAGCCTGCGCCAAGAATACGCGGATCGCGGGATTTCCTGCCTACAGTGCTATGCGACCGCCGATCTGGGGAACATCGCCTACGAAAGCCCCGCGATGGACGGAATGATCATCGACGAAGGCGTTATCGTAGAGATTGTCCGCCCCGGTACGGGCACCCCTGTTGCCGAAGGCGAGGTGGGCGAGGTCGTGGTGACCAGCCTGAACGCCGATTACCCGCTGATCCGCTTTGCCACAGGCGATCTAAGCGCGATTATGGAGGGCACCAGCCCCTGTGGCCGCACGAACAAGCGGATCAAAGGCTGGATGGGTCGCGCCGACCAGACCACCAAGATCAAGGGCATGTTCGTCCGCCCCGAGCAAGTCGCGCAACTGGTCGCCAAGCACCCGGAGGTTACCAAGGCCCGCGTTATCGCCCTGCGTGAAGGCGAGATGGACGTCATGCGCGTTCAGATCGAAGGGGGCACCGATGCGGCGGCCTACGAGGGCTCTGTGGCCGAAGTGCTGAAGCTGAAGGGCGCGGTGGAATGCGTGCCTGTGGGCAGCCTGCCGAACGACGGCAAGGTGATCGACGACCAGCGCACCTACGGCTGACAGACCAAACCTCCGAATCGCAAAAGGCGACCTCTGCGAAGAGTGTCGCCTTTTTCATGTGAATGCCCGTGGGGGCAATCTGCCCAAAAAAAAGCCGCCCCAGAAGGACGGCTTATTCTGCTGCTCAGGTAGCGCTTAGCCCTGACGGGCTTTAAAGCGGCGCTGCGTCTTGTTGATGACGTAGACGCGGCCCTTACGGCGCACGACACGGCAATCGCGGTGACGCTGCTTGAGCGAGCGGAGCGAGTTCTTGACTTTCATCGTATCTCTCCTTGTCGCGGCGCGCGTGCGCCTGTTAGCAGTTGGCCCAGAACTGGACCGGTGAATTCGATGGTGCGAGCGACAGGGATTGAACCTGTGACCCCTACGATGTCAACGTAGTGCTCTACCGCTGAGCTACGCCCGCAACCTTCAACTTGGCGTCTGAGGCTCCGAAGAACCCGTCTGCTTCGTTTCGGTTCGCGCTCTATAAAAGGAGTCGTCGGGGTGTTCAAGGGCTTTTGACAAGGATTCTTTTCGGTTTAGGATTTGTCTCAAAGGAGCCGCCATGCATCACCGGATTTTCGACCTAGAGCGCCCTGCGCGGCAGACCACAGCGGTGGTATTTGCGTCCCCCCACAGTGGTAGCGATTATCCGGCAGATTTGATGGAACGCACTATTCTGGATGCTCATACCGTCAGATCGTCCGAAGATGCCTTTGTCCATGACCTGTTCAGCGCGGCACCAGAGCACGGAGCCCCACTTCTGTCAGCGCGATTCCCGCGGGCCTATCTGGATCTGAATCGCAGCCGCGATGAACTGGACCCCGCCCTGATCGAAGGCGTCCGGCGCCGCTACAACTCTCCGAGAATCGCATCGGGGCTTGGCGTGATTCCCCGCGTGGTCTCAAACGGGCGCGCGATTTATCGGGGAAAGATGACCCAAGACGAGGCGCACGAGCGAATCGAGCGCTGCTGGGTGCCCTACCATCACACTCTGCGCACCTTGATGGACGAAACCAGTGCAACGTTTGGACGGGCGATTCTGATTGATTGTCATTCCATGCCGCACGAAGCGGTGGACAATCTGGTGCGCAGCGAACTGCCCCGCCCGCAGGTGGTCTTGGGCGACCGATTCGGCGCATCAGCAGATATGGCCATCGTGACTCACCTCGAGGCGCTGTTCCGCGCCGAAGGTCTGGTCGTCACCCGAAACAGCCCCTTTGCCGGCGCCTATACTGTGCAGCATTATGGCCGACCCGGTCGGAACCAGCACGCCATCCAGATCGAAATTGACCGGTCGCTTTATATGGACGAGGCCACGATCACCCCGCACGAGGGCTATCCCGCGTTCAAGGCGATGCTAGAGCGTGTCATCGCGGGTATCTCGGACTTCGCGCGGGCGACTCCGACACGCATGGCCGCCGAGTGATCAGCGCAGCGAGCGCCCTTTGATAATCGCGTCGGTGCCGAATCTCTGACGGATGGCGTCCGTGGCTTTCTCGGCGCGGGCGCGCTTTTCGGCATCAGGGTCCAGCAAGTCGCCAGACCGATCAGCATCGGTGCTGTCCACCAGATCCCCGAGTCCCACACCGATTAACCGGAATGGCCCTGCATCAATCGCCTGATTCAGCAGTCCACGTGCCGCACGGTATAGCTTGTCCGCATATTGCGTGGAATCGCTCAGGGTCACACGTCGCGTCAGCAGCCGGAAATCCGCTCGCTTCAATTTCAGCGTCACCGTACGCCCGGCGATCCCCTTTGCTTTTGCGCGGTCCGAGACCTTCTCGGCCATGCGCCACAGATGCCCGTCCAGCAGATCAATGTCCGATATGTCCTCGTCAAAGGTCGTCTCATTGCTGACCGACTTCATCCCGCGATCCGGCTTGACCGCGCGGTTGTCATCGCCGCGCGCCAGATGAAACAGCCGCAGCCCCATGCTACCAAACCGCGCCACAAGTTCCGCCTCGTCCCAGCGGAGCAAATCCGAAATCGTCCTGATCCCTGCGCGGTCCAGTGACGCCCGAGTCGCACCGCCAACGCCCCAGATGATTCCCACATCTTTGTCCCGAAGGAAATCAGCTGTCTCGGCCTTCCCGATCACCGCGAACCCGTTGGGTTTGTCGATCTCGGACGCAATTTTGGCGAGGAACTTGTTGTGCGAGAGCCCGATCGATCCTGTGATGCCCAGATCGTCTTTCATGCCCTTCACCAAACGGGCCACCAGCACAGCCGGCGGTGCACCATGCAACTTGGCCGTCCCGCGCAAATCCATGAACGCCTCATCCAAAGACAAAGGCTCCACAGCGGGCGTCAGTGCCTCCATCCGCGCCCGAACCTCGCGGGACACTTCGGCATAGACTTCCATACGCGGCTTGATCACCACCGCATCGGGACACAGTTCCAAAGCCTTGAACATCGGCATGGCCGAGCGCACTCCGCGAATCCGCGCCACATAGCAGGCGGTCGAGACCACCCCGCGCCGCCCCCCGCCGATAATCACTGGCTTGGCGGCCAGTTCAGGCCGGTCCCGCTTTTCCACACTCGCATAGAACGCATCGCAGTCCATGTGGGCGATCCCCAGATCCCACAGCTCGTCATGCGCAACCACGCGGGGGCTGCGGCATTTGGGGCATCGCGCCCCGCTCTCGAACTCATGCAAACAATTGCGACACAGTGCAGGCATCTGACCCTACCTCCGTCACCAAATATAAAGGGGCGGGCGCCCATATGCACCCGCCCTCTCTTTCTTGGTCAAAATACCCAACCGGCCGCAGGCCGTGGCGCTTGAGCGCCAAACTCAGGCGTTCGCAGTCGCTGCGCCGCGCATCTCTGCCACCACGTCCAACGCCGCCTGACGCGGATCCGCCGCGCGCCAGATCGGACGACCGCAGACGATATGGTCCACGCCGCTTTCCACGGCCATGGCGGGGGTCGCGATACGCTTCTGGTCGTCAGTCGCGCTGCCTGCAGGGCGCACGCCGGGGGTGACGATCAGGCGGCCAGCGGATTCCGGCAGGGCACGGATGCGCGCCGCTTCGTTGGGAGAGCAGATGATACCGTCCGCGCCAGCGTCAAAGGCACGACCCGCGCGCTCGACCACCAGATCGTCGATGGCACCGTCCTTGATCAGCGCGCCATCCAGATCGCCGCGATCCAGCGAGGTCAGGATCGTCACTCCCAGAATTTTCATGTTGCTGCCAGCCGCGCCTTCTTTGGCGGCCTTCACCACGTAGGGGTCGCCATGCACGGTCAGGAAATCCAGATCGAATTGCGCCAGCCCGCGAACCGCGTTCTCAACGGTCTGCCCGATGTCGAACAGCTTCATATCCAGAAAGATCTTCTTGCCGTGCTCGTCCTTCAGCTCGTTTGCCAGCGCGAGCCCGCCGCCGGTCAGCATTCCCAGACCAATCTTATAAAAGCTCACCGCATCCCCGAGGGTTTCGGCAACTTTCAGTCCTTCGATTGCGTTCGGCACATCCAGTGCGACGATCAGGCGGTCATCGGCGATCATGGCAGTCTCCTGTGGGAAAATTTCGCCCGTGATGCGCTGTGAAAATCGAACGGTCAAGGGTGTCTGACCTCTTGAAACCCATCCGTGTGCACTCCATCTTTTTCTAAGAGGCCCACAACATGATGTGCCGCTTAGCGGGCATCGCCGTAATCGGGCGCTTATATAGAGGAGAACTGCCATGAACCTTGAAAAGTTCACGGAGCGGTCGCGTGGTTTCCTTCAGGCCGCGCAGACGATTGCTGTGCGCGAGGGGCATCAGCAACTAACCCCCGAGCATTTGCTGAAGGCCCTGATGGATGACGACCAAGGCTTGGCCGCCAACCTGATCAACCGTGCCGGTGGTCAGGCGAACCAAGTGCGTCAGGCCATCGATCTGGCCGTAGCCAAGCTGCCCAAAGTCAGCGGCGATGCGGGCCAAACCTACATGGCTCAGACCACTGCGAAAGTGTTGGCCGAGGCCGAGACGCTGGCCCAGAAGGCTGGTGACAGCTTTGTGCCGGTCGAACGTATTCTGATGGCGCTGGCGATGGTGAAAACCAAAGCCAAAGAAGCCTTGGATGCGGGTAATGTCTCTGCCCAAGGTCTGAACGAAGCCATTAACGACATTCGCAAAGGACGCACCGCAGACAGCGCGTCGGCCGAAGAGGGCTATGACGCCCTCAAGAAATACGCGGCCGACCTGACCCAGCGCGCAGCCGACGGCAAAATCGACCCGATCATTGGCCGGGACGAGGAAATCCGCCGTGCGATGCAGGTGTTGTCTCGTCGGACCAAGAACAACCCTGTTCTGATCGGTGAGCCGGGCGTGGGTAAAACCGCGATTGCCGAGGGTCTTGCCCTGCGGATCGTGAACGGTGACGTGCCTGAATCCCTGCGCAACAAGAAGCTGCTTGCGCTGGACATGGGTGCCCTGATCGCCGGTGCGAAATACCGCGGTGAATTCGAAGAGCGTCTGAAAGCCGTTCTGAACGAGGTGACTTCTGCCGCTGGCGAGATCATCCTGTTCATCGACGAGATGCACGTTCTGGTCGGCGCGGGGAAAACCGACGGCGCGATGGATGCGGCCAACCTGATCAAGCCTGCGCTGGCTCGGGGGGAACTGCACTGCGTTGGCGCAACCACGCTGGATGAGTACCGCAAGTATATCGAAAAGGATGCGGCTCTGGCCCGCCGTTTCCAGCCCTTGGTGGTCGAGGAACCCACGGTCGAAGATACCATCAGTATTCTGCGCGGCATCAAAGAGAAGTACGAGCTGCACCACGGTGTGCGGATCAGTGACTCGGCCCTTGTGGCGGCGGCAACCCTGTCGCACCGCTACATCACGGACCGCTTCCTGCCCGACAAGGCCATCGACCTGATGGACGAAGCCGCCAGCCGTCTGCGCATGGCTGTGGACAGCAAGCCCGAGGAACTGGACGCCATTGACCGCGAGATCCTGCAAAAGCAGATCGAAGCCGAAGCGCTGAAGAAAGAGGATGATGATGCCTCGCGCGACCGCCTCGAGAAGCTGGAGAAGGAACTGGCCGACCTGCAAGACCGCAGCGCCGAACTGACCGCCCGTTGGCAGGCAGAGCGGGACAAGCTGGCCGGTGCCCGCGACCTGAAAGAAAAGCTGGACCGTGCCCGCGCCGAACTGGAGCAGGCTAAACGCGAAGGCAATCTGGCCCGTGCTGGTGAGCTGTCTTATGGCGTGATCCCTCAGCTGGAAAAACAGCTGGGAGAGGCCGAGACTGCAGAAGCCGACGGTGTCATGGTCGAAGAGGCTGTGCGCCCCGAGCAGATCGCTCAGGTCGTGGAGCGTTGGACGGGTATCCCGACCACCAAGATGCTGGAAGGCGAGCGTGAAAAGCTGCTCAAGATGGAAGAGGAGCTGGGTCGCCGTGTTATCGGTCAGCGTCAGGCGGTCAAGGCCGTATCGAACGCTGTGCGCCGTGCCCGCGCTGGTCTGAACGACGAGAACCGCCCTCTGGGCAGCTTCTTGTTCCTCGGGCCGACGGGTGTGGGTAAGACCGAGCTGACCAAGGCTCTGGCCGAGTACCTCTTTGACGACGACAACGCGATGGTTCGCATCGATATGTCCGAGTTCATGGAGAAACACGCGGTCAGCCGTCTGATCGGTGCCCCTCCGGGCTATGTCGGCTACGATGAGGGTGGTGTTCTGACCGAAGCGGTCCGTCGCCGTCCCTATCAGGTGGTCCTGTTCGACGAGGTCGAGAAGGCGCACCCCGATGTCTTTAACGTGCTGCTGCAGGTTCTGGACGATGGTGTGCTGACCGATGGCCAAGGCCGGACGGTGGACTTCAAGCAGACGTTGATCATTCTGACGTCCAACCTTGGGGCCCATGCGCTGAGCAATCTGCCCGATGGGGCGGATGCCGCTGATGCGAAGCGTGATGTGATGGATGCGGTGCGGGCGCACTTCCGCCCCGAGTTCCTGAACCGTCTGGACGAGACGATCATCTTTGACCGTCTGGGCCGTGCGGATATGGACGGCATCGTCAGCATTCAGCTGCGTCGCTTGGAAAAACGTCTGGCTGCGCGGAAGATCTCGCTGGAGTTGGACGAGGGTGCCCGCAAGTGGTTGGCCGATGAAGGCTACGATCCGGTCTTCGGTGCCCGCCCGCTGAAGCGCGTGATCCAGCGCGCGTTGCAAGACCCGCTGGCCGAGATGATCCTTGGCGGCGAGGTGCGCGACGACAGCGTGGTTGTGGTCAGTGCCGGTGCCGACGGTCTGCTGATCGGCGATCGGGTTGGGGCAAGCAACCGGCCCAAGCCGGATGATGCGGTCGTCCACTAATCGCAGTTAAGTCAGAATAGAAAAGGCCCCGGAGAGGTGATCTCCGGGGCCTTTTTGCACGCCGAATTACTTGGGCATGATCACAGAGTCGATTTCGTGGATCACGCCGTTCGAGGCCATGATGTCTGTACCGATCACGGTCGCATCGTCGATCGAGATGACGTCATCGCTGTTGGTGACGGTGGCTTCGGCGCCATTTACGGTGGTGACTGGCATGATGCCTTCTTCAATGTCAGTCGACATCACTGCGCCAGGGACCACGTGATAGGTTAGGATCGCGGCCAGCGCTTCGGGGTCGGCCAGCAGGGTGTCGAGCGTGCCAGCGGGCAGAGCGGCAAATGCATCGTCGTTTGGGGCAAATACGGTGAACGGACCTTCGCCCTTCAGCGTCTCGGTAAGGCCGGCAGCTTCGATCGCGGTGACCAGAGTGTTGAAGTTGCCTGCACCTGCTGCGGTGTCGACGATGTCCATGGAATGACTTTCAGCAAGCGCGGGGCCTGCCATCAGGGCTGCGGTACCAAGAGCAAGAACAGTACGACGGAACATAAGTATCTCCAAAATTCGGTTTCAATGAACAACCCGTTGCCGGTGTTGATGCAGGAGATACGAATGGGCTGAGGAAAAGATCACTCTCAAATTCATGTTTATTGGCTTGATCGCGTGGACCTGCCGACTAAGCCGCGCCGAAATGGAGCGACCACTGACTTTTTCGTCAGCGGTCGTGATTGATCCGGCCGTTATTCAAGGCCGATTGCGGCGCGGGCGATGCCGGCCAACAGATCGTGCACTTCTTGCATCGGACCCTCCGGATAGGGACGGAAGCCGATGATCGTCTCATCCGGTTTGTCCACCATCACCGCGACGAAGATGTCATAGGGGCAGAACATGACATTGAGGGGATCTGCCTCCATCACGCTGCGCGAGACTGTGGCCGAGCAAAAGCTGTAGACGTCTGCAGCCTCGAACAGCACCACGTCAGAGCCGACGTCCGTGCGGGTACGCTCCAGCATTTCACCGGTGTGGCTGATGTGGTCCACCACAAGACCGGCATCGATGATCGCGCTTTCCAATCCAAAGGTCACATCATCAAAGCTCTGATCGGTGACGTACATAATGGGTTCTTCTGCGGCAGCAGCCGTGGCGGCAGCAATCAATGCGCCTGCGATCCAGAGCTTCATGGTTTTCCCTCCCGTGAAAACAAATTCGCGTTCATGAATGCTTTGCACGGGGAGGGGAGGGCTGGCAATCCTGCGGAAAAACGTTTCAACCGCTTTACGACAGTGTGAAAAGGAGTTTTTTGGTCCGGACGGGCAGGGGTGCTATGTCATGCAGAGCTTTTAAGGAGGATCCGATGGCGAACCGCTGGCGCAACACCCTGACTTCTGACGATGTCACCCCCGAGGCGATGTTCCTGAACCGCCGTCAAATGATGGCGGGGGCAGCGGCGCTGGGTCTGGGCTTGACGGCGTCCCCTCTGCGCGCTGCGGGGCTGGAGCCCAACAGCTACGAGGACATCACCAGCTACAACAACTACTACGAGTTCGGGACAGGCAAGGACGATCCGGCGCGCTATGCGGATCAGCTGACCATCGACCCGTGGACCATCAAGATTGATGGTATGGTCGAGAAGCCTGGCGACTACGCCATTTCCGATCTGGTCCCCCAGATGACAATCGAAGAGCGCATCTATCGTTTCCGCTGCGTTGAGGCGTGGTCGATGGTCGTGCCTTGGAATGGATTTGAGCTAGCGGACCTATTGGATCTCGTCGGCGTAAAGAGCGGCGCGAAATATGTGGCCTTCGAAACCGTACTCCGCCCCGAAGAAATGCCGGGCACCCGTTTCCCCGTTCTGAATTGGCCATACCGCGAGGGCCTGCGTTTGGACGAGGCGCGTCATCCTCTGACCCTACTCGCGACAGGTATCTACGGCAAACCGATGCCCAAACAGAACGGTGCGCCGATCCGGTTGGTCGTGCCGTGGAAGTACGGTTTCAAATACGCCAAGTCGATTTCTCGCATTACCCTGACGGACAAAGAGCCGCCTACCAGCTGGAACATGGCGAATGCGCGCGAGTACGGTTTCTATAGCAACGTGAACCCCGAGGTCGCCCACCCCCGCTGGTCCCAAGCGACCGAGCGCCGGATTGGCGGCGGCCTGTTCGCCAAGCGTGAGCCCACCCTGATGTTCAACGGCTACGACGAAGTGGCCTCGCTCTATCAGGGGATGGACCTGCGAAAGAACTTCTGATGATCGACCAAATAAACCGGTCGGTGCGGGCCATTCCGAACTGGCTGATCTATGTGGCGGGCGCTGTGCCCGTCATTTGGCTCTACGTCCAAGGCTTCCAGAACGCGCTGGGTCCAGACCCCGTGGATGTCATTGAGCGGAGCCTCGGGCTATGGGCGCTCTGGCTCCTGATCGCGGGGCTCTGCGTGACCCCGTTGCAGCGCATGACCCCACTACGTCTGATCAAGCTGCGTCGGCCGATTGGGGTTCTGGCATTCTTTTATGTGCTGGTTCACTTCCTCACATGGCTCGTTCTCGACGTCCAAATCCCCTCGCAGATCGTCGCGGATATCATCAAACGCCCCTACGTGACTGTCGGGATGGTGTCTCTGGTCTTGCTGCTACCGCTGGCAGTGACCTCGAACAACTGGTCGATCCGCAAACTTGGGGGGCGCTGGCGCAAGCTGCACCAGCTTGTCTATCCGGCTGTCGCGCTTGCCGGAGTGCACATGGTGATGCAGGCCAAAGGCTTTCAGCTAGAGCCGCTGCTCTACCTCGCTGTGATCGTGCTGTTGATTACGACGCGTTGGATGCCTCTTTCAACATTCCGGCAAGCCTTTGTTAAACGCTGAGGCGTAAGACCATCTGCGTCACGACAATTGGGGGCGCAGATGACAAAGGCACTGATCACCGCGGCGGCTCTGGCAGCGATGGGCCAAATGACCCAAGCTGCCACAGTCGATTTTACTTCTTCACTCTTTTCGGACTCGAGTTCGTCTGTCTCAACAACAATTGACGGGGTGGCATTCACGTTTTGGGCTGAATCTGCGGGAACGCCAGAGCGCTTCTATCGGAACAGCGGCCTGAGCTACGGCTACTCGCACATGCATTCTGTGACTATGGTCGCCGATCAGGATATTCAGATCACGACACTGAACGGAAAGTCATCAATGTTGGATCCCAGTGGCGCGAGCTTGCCGCTCTCTATCTTGCTAGAAGACGCTATTCAGATCGGCGACTTGGTGTTTCCTGCGTATTCTTGGGGGTGGCTCGACCTCTCCGAAGACGTAGTCATCATTCCTGCGAACACCGAGTTTACTATCGATGGTGATTTCGAGAGCTGGAATTGGCAGGCTCGTACGGTCCTCGCAGTCATGGGCTTTGAAGCGTACACGCCGCCCCCAATCTCTCTGCCGAGCGCGGGCATCCTTCTGATCGGCGCATTGGGTGTTATGGCACTTGTGCGCCGAAGGGTACGGATTCCGGGCTAGAAGAAGCCTCTGATATTTGTTGGAAAAACAGACGATTTAGCACTCAAGCCAACATTTTTTGGTTTTTCTGCATTTTCCCTCATTTTGGGGTTGCGACTCTTCGTGGGTATCCGTAGAAGGCCCCTCACCGGCGGCGCTGAGGCGCGGCTGGGACGGACGGGACGGCGGTATCGCTGGCTGGT
>JAUILL010000016.1 GCA_030433335.1 Alphaproteobacteria bacterium
CAGTTTCGCTCGCCTCAAGGATTGGCGGCGGGTCGCAACACGCTACGACAGGTGTCCGAAGGTCTTCCTGTCAGCATGCGCATTAGCGGCAGTCGTCATGTTCTGGTTATGAATCCTGACCCTAAGGATTACCCTTAAGGATCATATGGATATCTTGGTTTTTCCGTATAGGTTTAGTTACATATCATCTTACAAGGGTACAGCAGGGCTTGAAGTCGCTCTGGTTGTGTGTCCTGAAGGCGCTGGGATCGTTCGAGGGGGTGCGAGTTCTGGCGTGAATTGGGGATAAAAACGAAACAAAGACGGCATTGCATGTTTATTGATGAATTGCCGGACTGAATGGAGCAAGAAATGACGCACCCTGTGGATGTACACGTCGGCCGTCGCATCCGCCATCGCCGCTGGATGATCGGGATGACACAGCAGCAATTGGCAGAACGCGTTGGAATTAAATTCCAGCAAATTCAAAAATACGAAACCGGCGCTAACAGAGTAAGTGCTTCTCGCTTATGGGATATTGCGACCACTCTCGAAGTCCCCGTGAGCTTTTTCTTCGAAGGCCTCGAGGGGCAGGACGTTCCTGCCGCCGACAAATCACCTGCTTTGCCTGCTGATATCTTGGGCGACAAAGAAGCACTGGACCTGATCCGCTCTTATTATGCGATTCCAGAGAACCAGCGCCGTCGTCTCTTTGATCTGGCACGCGTTCTGAGCGACGTGGCTTGATTTGAAACGCCCCACGGGGTAGCGCCCTTGTAATCACTCTTCGCAAGGGCAGTCCCGATGACGCGTTTCACGATCGACACTCAAACCACTTTGATCGAGGTGGCTTCTGAAATGGCCGACGCGGCGCGTTCGGCCATTTTGCCGTTTTTCCGTAGTCCCGAACTGCTGGCCGACAACAAAGAAGAGGGCGGGTTTGACCCCGTGACCGAAGCGGACCGCGCGGCCGAAGCCGCCATGCGCAACGTGCTGGAGCGTCGTCGCCCTCAGGACGGAATTCTCGGCGAAGAGATGGGCAAGCAAGAGGGTACCAGCGGGCTGACTTGGGTTCTGGACCCGATCGACGGCACGCGCGGATTCCTGAGCGGGACACCCACTTGGGGGGTGCTGATCGCGCTCTCTGACGAGAACGGGCCCATCATGGGCATCGTGGATCAGCCCTATATTCAAGAGCGGTTCTTTGGCGGGTTTGGTCAGGCGTGGTGTGATGGCCCTCATGGGCGCCGTACCCTGCATGTCCGTGGCCCGCGCCCGCTGGAAGAGTCGATTCTGTTTTCGACCTTCCCCGAAGTTGGGACGCAGGATGAACGCCGCGCATTCCATCATCTGGGCAACCGCGTGCAATTGGTCCGCTATGGCATGGACTGTTATGCCTATGCGCTTTTGGCCGCGGGTCAGATCGACCTCGTGGTCGAGGCCGGTTTGAATTCCTATGACATTCAGGGTCCGCAAGCGGTGATCGAAGCGGCTGGCGGGATTGTCACCGACTGGCACGGCGGTCCTGCGCACAACGGGGGGCGCATTATTGCAGCAGCCTCCGAGGCGCATCACGCCGAAGCCATGCGTCTTCTCGAAGAAGGACTTGCCAATATCTGATTGGCATGTAGGTTTTCTGCAGTGGCGTATCCTTTGTCCTTCTCTGGCGCCCCAGTTTGTTTTGAGTGATCTGAGGAGGGCATGGCGCACGAGAGGCGATTTGCCATGTCCGAAGTCCTGATCCGAAATATCGAACACCTGTTAACCATGGATGACGCCAGGCGAGAGTTGTCGGGCTTTGATCTACGTATATCCAACGGGGTGATCTCTGCGATCGGGCAGGGGCTCCCAGTCGGTGTTGCCGAGGTTGTCGATGCCCGAGGGTGTGTTGTGACACCTGGTCTCGTGAACACGCATCACCACCTCTACCAATCAATGACTCGTGCGGTGCCGGGTGCGCAGGACGCGCTTTTGTTCGGTTGGTTGCAAAAGCTCTACCCGATCTGGGCCATGATGGGGCCCGAAGAGATGTTCGTGTCCGCGCAGCTTGGCTTGGCCGAACTGGCTTTGTCGGGCTGCACGCTGAGCGCAGATCACTTGTATCTCTACCCGAATGGCGCGCGTCTGGATGACACGATCAGTGCAGCCAAGGAGATCGGTCTGAGGTTTCACCCAACGCGCGGTGCCATGAGCATTGGTGAAAGCGATGGTGGTCTGCCTCCCGATAGTCTGGTCGAGCGCGAATCTGCGATCCTTGAGGACTGCATCCGCGTGATTGATGCCCATCACGACCCTCGCGAAGGGGCGATGGTGCGCGTCGGCATCGCGCCGTGCTCTCCGTTTTCCGTCAGCCGCGATCTGATGCGGGATGCGGCGCTGTTGGCGCGGGACAAGGGGGTGATGCTCCACACCCATTTGGCAGAAAACGAAGAAGACATCGCCTACAGTTTGGAGAAATTCGGTTGCCGCCCTGGCCAGTACGCCGAAGATTTGGGGTGGACGGGGCCGGACGTCTGGCACGCCCATTGTGTGAAGCTGGACGGTGCAGAGATTGATCTATTTGCGCGGTCTCGTACCGGCGTTGCGCACTGCCCCTGTTCGAACTGCCGGTTGGGATCGGGCATCGCGCCGGTCCGCAGGATGCGGGATGCTGGCGTTCCGGTTGGTCTGGGTGTCGACGGATCGGCCAGCAATGACTCTGCGAACCTGATCTCCGAGGCGCGTCAGGCTATGCTGCTTCAGAGGGTCCAAAGTGGAGCGACTGCCATGAGCGCCCGAGAAGCGCTCGAGATTGCGACGCGGGGGGGGGCGGATGTTTTGGGGCGGCCGGACTGCGGGCGGCTTGAGGTCGGCAAGCGCGCAGATATCGCCATCTGGGATACCCGCGGCGTTGAGAGCGCGGGCAGTTGGGATCCTGCGGCGTTGCTTTTGGCAGGGCCAACCCGTGTCCGCGATCTGTTTGTCGAGGGTCGGCGCATCGTCACAGACAGTCAGCTGTCCACAATCGATCTGGGACAGCTTGTGGAAAAGCAAAACCGGTTGGCGAGTGCTCTGGCAGAACGCGCCTAAAAGGTTAACAAATCCTTAATGCCTGTGGATAACTCTGTGTGGGAAATCCTGCTCTAGTGGGGTATTCCTGTGGATTATCTAGAGGAGGCGGGGACGCCGCCAACCCACACGGATTTCACCGCGCGGTCATCCCCCATCATAATTGTCGGGAACAGCGCCTCCCAGATGTCGTTGGCGCGGGCATGTCGCTGGGCAATCGCGGGCGTTGACGCAAGGTCCAGCACGGTGATGTCGGCTTCGCTACCCACCGCAAGAGTCCCGATGCGATCTTCGGCTTTCAAGGCGCGGGCAGAGCCTTCGGTCGCGAGCCACAGAAGTTGCGCAGGATGCAGCGCCGTGCCCGCAAGTTGACCGATCTCGTAGGCGGCGGCCATGGTCCGCAGCATAGAAAAACTGGAACCCCCGCCGGTGTCCGTGGCAAGCCCCACGCGAATGCCGCGGGACGCCATTTTCGCAGCCTCAAAGACCCCCGATCCGATAAAGGTATTCGAAGTCGGGCAGTGCACGACAGCAGCACCGACCTCGGCCAAACGGTCCATTTCGCGTGGCTCCATGTGGATGACGTGACCGTACAGCGCACGCTCGCCAATCAGGCCGAATTGTTCGTAGGTTTCCAAGTAATCTTTCGCACTTGGAAACAGTGACTTAACCCATCCGATTTCGTCCGTCTGTTCACTCAGGTGGGTTTGCATCAGGCATTCAGGATGCTCTGCCCAAAGGGCACCCAATGCTGCCAATTGCTCTGGTGTTGAAGTGGGCGAAAAGCGGGGCGTGATGACGTATTCTGCGCGTCCTTTTCTGTGCCACTTCTCCAACAATTCCTTGCTTTGGTCGTAGGCGGTTTGCGGGGTGTCGCGCAGGTCGTCGGGGGCATTGCGATCCATGCAGGTTTTGCCTGCAAAAACCCGCATTCCTCGCGCAGCGGCGGACTCGAAAAAGGCGTCCACACTGCAAGGATGTATGGTGCAATAGCTGACCTGTGTGGTGGTGCCGTGCGCCAAGGCCAGATCGAGTGTCAGGTCTGCACGGGCCCGTGCTTCGGCGGGATCGGCGAGGGTCATTTCCTCGGGGAATGTGTAGGTATTCAGCCAATCAATCAGGCGCTTCCCCCAACTCGCGATCATACGGGTCTGGGGGTAATGCATGTGGGCGTCGACAAAACCCGGAAGGATTAGACCCTCTCCAAAGTCTACCACATTGGCCTGTGGATAACTTTTCTGCAGGGCCTCGGCGTCCCCTCGCGCTGCGACTTTTCCACCTTCGATCAGGAGGGCACCGCGACGGATATACTGCGCCGCGTCCGCCCCGATTTGCATGGCGTCACCGTCGAACCAAAGGGTCTGGCCGATCATCAGGGTCTGCGTGGTCATGGGCTGCGCCTCCTAGTTAGCGGATGAGACCATAAGTGGCCCGAGGATAAAGGAAAAGGTGGCTTCCCTCTGTCACTTTTGAAACCGCCTCGCTAAGGTGCCTGCAAATCAGAATGGAGGGCGACATGTTGGATGACAAAGACGAGTCCGAAGCACATGACGTTCTGGAAACAGAAGACGAAGCAATCCTGGATGGCAAGCGTTTCGCTGCCATCAGGCTTGCTTTGGCTGCCGGTGATTCTGAACGTGTAACGGGCCT
This sequence comes from Alphaproteobacteria bacterium, assembly GCA_030433335.1. Lineage (GTDB taxonomy): Bacteria > Pseudomonadota > Alphaproteobacteria > Rhodobacterales > Rhodobacteraceae > Donghicola. The sequence continues at coordinate 4,678 of JAUILL010000016.1, forward strand.
TTTGGAGCCACTGCACGCAGCGGACATCGCTGACTTCTTGGAACAGATCGACGGCGGCGAGCGGCGCGAAATCCTGCTGTTGGCGCCTGCGCTCTTTGACGGTGAGGTTCTGTCGGAACTTGACGAATCCATCCGCGAGGATGTGATCGAGTTCCTGCCGCGCAAGTTCCTGAAAGAAGCCGTTCGCGATCTGGAATCGGATGACGTTGTCGACCTGATCGAGGATCTGGAAGATGAACAGCAGTCCGTCATTCTGCAGGCTCTGGACGGCGCGGACCGTGCGGCGGTCGAGCAATCGCTGGGATACCCAGAATACTCGGCCGGTCGTCTCATGCAGCGCGAGGTCGTCTCGGCTCCCGAGCATTGGACCGTAGGGCAGGCCATCGACTTCCTTCGTGCTTCCGAAGAGTTGCCGGAGCAATTCTATCACGTCACCTTGGTTGATCCGCGGATGCGGCCGGTTGGGAACGTGACCCTCGGCCGTTTGATGGGCAGCCCGCGCGCGACATTCCTGGGTGATATCCAAGAAGAGACATTCCGCACCATTCCAGCCACGACCGAACAGGGCGATGTGGCTTATGCATTCAACCAGTACCACCTGATCTCGGCCCCCGTGGTCGATGACGAAGGGCGTCTGGTCGGGATGATCACCATCGACGACGCAATGATCGTTCTGGACGAAGAGCACGAGGAAGACATCCTGCTTCTCGCTGGTGTGAGCGATGGCAGCCTGTCTGACCGCGTGATCGAGACAACCAAACAGCGTCTGCCTTGGCTGGCCGTGAACTTGCTGACGGCGATCCTCGCCAGCCTTGTGATTGCCCAGTTCGAAGACGCGATCGCCACCGTGGTCGCCTTGGCCGTATTGATGCCGATCGTGGCGTCCATGGGCGGCAACGCAGGCACCCAGTCTCTGACAGTTGCGGTGCGTGCGCTGGCGACCAAAGACCTTACCGGCTCGAACGTTTGGCGGGTGATCCGACGCGAAGCTCTGGTCGGCGTGATCAACGGCGTAGCGTTCGCAGTGATCATGGCGATTGTGGGCATGATCTGGTTCGGCAGCCCTGTGCTCGGCGCGGTGATCGCCGTCGCAATGGTTGTGAACCTTGTCGTTGCGGCACTCGCTGGGACCGTGATCCCCATTATCATGGAGCGTGTCGGCGTCGACCCCGCTCTGGCGTCCGGCACATTCGTGACCACCGTGACCGATGTTGTCGGCTTCTTTGCCTTCCTCGGACTCGCCAGCGCTGTGATGCTATGACTGATCTGACCGCCATCAAGGCAGAGGCCCGCAAGGCTGCGTTTGCCCGCCGCAAAGAGGCGCACGCCAACCATCGCCCCGGCCGGGCAGGGGAGTTGTCCTCTTTCCTTGCCGGACATCGCGGTGTTCCGGTCGCGGGCTACATGCCCATCCGGACCGAGATTGATCCGCTGGCTGCCATGGCCGAAGCCTCTGCCTACGGTCCGGTTGGCGTGCCGGTGATCGAGGCCGAGGGCAAGCCGCTGAAATTCCGTGCGTGGGAGCCGGATTGCGAGATGGTCGAGGGCCCGTTTGGCGCCAAAATCCCCGCGGCAGGCGGTTGGATCACTCCCCAGATTGTCATCGTTCCGCTGGTGGCCTTCGACCGCAAAGGCGGGCGACTGGGCTACGGCGGCGGATTCTACGACCGCACTCTCGAACTTTTGCGCGCGTCGGGGCCTGTTCTAGCGGTTGGTTTTGCCTACGCCGCTCAAGAAGCCGAAGACCTACCGCTCGAGCCGACGGATCAACCGCTCGACATGATCATTACCGAGCAAGGCGTTCTTAGCCTCTAATCAGATTTTAGTCGCGGCAGAGGGCGGCGTGATCTTGCGCTTGGTCATGGCCTCGCGCCACGTGATGTAACTGACCGCTGCGATGATCACGCCCCCGCCGAGCACGGTAAACGGGTCAATCCCCTCGCCAAACACCAGCGCACCAAGCGCCACCGCCCAAACAAGTTGCAGGAACGTGGCGGGTTGCGTCACGGCCACTGGTGCCTCTTTGAAGGCCAAAGTCATCGTGTAGTGGGCACCCGTTGCCAAGCCTGAAACCGCCAGCAGCAAACCCAACTGTCCCCAAGTTGGATGCACCCAATGCGTGATGGCCATCGGCATCAACCCGATCGTCACCGCAATTGACAGCCAAGCCACCACGTGCGCCGAGGACATCTGGGTGCTCAACTGTTTTGCGATCAGGTAGCTGGTCGCGAGTCCCAGTGACGTCCCTAGCATTGCGATATGGCCGGGGTCCAATTCCCGAAATCCGGGCCGCAAAATCACCACAGCCCCCATCAATGCGATCCCGACCGCAATCAACCGCCGCAGCGCCAACCGTTCTCCCAGGAACAAGCTTGCGCCCAAAGTTACATAAATCGGGTTCAAATAATTCAGCGCGGTCACGTCCGCCAAGGGAATGCGGACCATCGCATAAAACCAGAGCGAGACCCCAATTGTGTGCGCAGCACCCCGCGCGACAATCAGCTTGACCTGCTTGCCCGTTGGCAATGTCCGCCAGAGCGACGGCAAGAGCGGGACAAAGAACACCAGTCCCAACGCAAATCTCAGAAATGCAGTCTGGGCCACCGGGATCGCCGTGCCCAAGGATTTCACCAGCGCCGTCATCGCGACGAACTGGAACCCTGTCAGAACCATCCAGAAAATGCCCCGACCGGGCCGGTGTGCGCGTGTGTCTTCCATCGCGCTATCACACCCGAAAACCACGCCTGCGCAAGCCCCTAGAAACGCAGCCCCATCTCTGCAGTAGAAAACACCACTGTTTCTTTTTGCCTTAAATACTCAAGAGGGCGCGCCGGTCTGACCGGTCGCGCCCTCGATGCTTTGCAGAAATGACAGCAGATCAGAGCTGCGCCATCACCTCGTCGCTGGCTTCGAAGTTTGTGGTGACGCGCTGCACGTCATCATCATCTTCCAGAGCGTCGATCAGCTTCATAAGCTTCTGCATGCCTTCCAGATCCAGCTCGGACGTGGTGGTGGGCTTCCAGATCAGCTTGGTCGAGTCCGACTCGCCGAGTTCGGCTTCCAGCGCGTTTGCGACTTCGGCCAGATCAGTGTCTGCGGTGTAGATGGTGTGGCCATCTTCCGACGACTCGACGTCTTCTGCGCCCGCTTCGATCGCAGCCATCATTACGTCGTCCGCATCGCCTACGGTCGCGGGGTAAGTGATCTCGCCCTTGCGCTCAAACATGAAGCCGACCGAGCCGGTTTCACCAAGGTTGCCGCCGTTCTTGCTAAAGGTCGAACGCACGGTCGACGCAGTGCGGTTGCGGTTGTCGGTCATCGCTTCAACGATCACAGCCACACCGTTGGGGCCATAACCTTCGTAGCGGATTTCTTCGTAGTCGTCGCCTTCACCCGCCATCGACTTTTTAATCGCGCGTTCGATCACGTCCTTGGGGCACGAGTTCGACTTGGCTTCTTTCACAGCCAGACGCAGACGCGGGTTTTTCTCGGGATCAGGGTCGCCCATCTTGGCAGCGACGGTGATCTCTTTCGCGAGTTTCGAAAACAGTTTGGAGCGAGCCGCGTCCTGACGACCTTTGCGGTGCTGGATGTTAGCCCATTTACTGTGGCCGGCCATGGGTGCCTCCGATTACCTAATTCTCAGCTTTGTGCCTCTATAAGGTAGGCACACGGGGGGCTGCAAGCGCCCCCGTGTGTGGAAGAGGGCCGAGTTTTACGGGTAAAGGGGCCAAATCAGCGGAATGAGGGCCGCAGCGATCAATCCGATGCTCAGGTTCAGCGGGATACCGACGCGCATGAAGTCGGTGAACTTGTATCCGCCAGGGCCGTAAACGAGCGTGTTGGTCTGATAGCCGATCGGGGTCGAGAAGCTGGCCGAGGCCGCGACCATCACTGCGACGACCAGAGGACGCGGGTCTGCGCCGATCGCCGCGGCGAGGCCGATGGCAATCGGGGTCACAACAACAGCAACCGCGTTGTTGGTCACCAGCTCTGTCAGAACCGAAGTTAGCAGGAAGATGGCCCAGATGATCACGAAGGGCGGGAAGGTCTCTAGCACCGGCGCGACGCCAGACACGATCAGATCAACCGCGCCGGAGTTTTGCAGGCCAGACCCGATCGCGAGCATCGAGAAGATCAGGGCCAAGAGGCGACCCTCGACGAACTCGAATGCCTCGTCCGCGTCAATGCAGCGGGTCACTAGAACCAAGGCGACCGCAAAGACTGAGAGCATCAGGATCGGGGCAACGCCAATTGCCGACAGGAAAACGATGCCGAAGAGTGAGCCGATTGCGATGGGGGCCTGCTTGCGGCGGTAAGCGCGTTCGGTGGGTTGAGCGATGTCCACCAGCTCCATGTCCAAGGCCAAGCGCTGAATGTCAGCAGGCGCCCCTTCGAGCAGGAGGGTGTCACCGACGCGAACGACCAGATCGTCCAGCTGGCGGCCGATGTTCTGGTTCCGCCGGTGGACGGCAAGCGGGTACACACCATAGCGGCGGCGCAAGCGCATGGAACCAAGGCTTCGACCGACCATCTTGCAGCCGGGGGTGATCAGGACTTCGACGGTCTGCGTTTCGACCGAGGACAGCTTGTCCACCATCTTCAGGTCTTTGGATTGCTGCAGGCCCAGAAGTTCGGTCATTTCCGTGCGCAGAACCACGCGGTCACCGGCTTGCAGAACAACAGTCGTCAGATCACGGCGCAGCGATGCATCCCCGCGCAGCACGTCGATCAAACGCACACCATCGCGCTTGAACAGGTCGATCGAGACCACATCCTGCCCGATCAAGGCGCTGTCTTCGGGGACCGCGACCTCGGTAAAGAACTTCATCTTCGACCGGTTACCGACCATCCCCGCAAGGCTATCGCGCTTGGGGAGCAGGCGGCTGCCGATGAAGACCATGTAGATCGCGCCCCATGCGACCAGCACGACGCCCAAAGGCGTTACCTCGAAGATGGTAAACGGTTCCATCCCCTGATGGCGGGCGACACCATCCACCAGCAGGTTGGTCGAGGTGCCGATCAGGGTGGTCGTGCCCCCAAGGATCGTCGCGTAGCTCAGCGGGATCAGCAGTTGCGACGGCATCATGTTCAACGTGCGCGACAGCTGAATGAACACGGGGATCATCACAACGACCACGGGTGTGTTCGAAACAAATGCCGAAAAGACAACGACCGCAATCATCAGCCCCATCAAGGCCAGCTTGGGATTCTGTTTCGCTTTGAAATCAGCAAATTGGGTAAAGGCGGCCAATGCGCCTGTCCGCACCAAGGCGCCCATCACGATGAAGAGCGCGCCAATGGTCCAAGGGGCCGGGTTCGACAGAATGTCGAGCGCGCCCTGATAGGGCAAGATGCCCAAAGCCATCATCAGCGCCGCGCCCATAATGCCCACAACTTCAGTGGGATAAGTCTCGCGCATGAACAAAACGAACATGCCGATCACAATGATCAACGCGAGGATCGCCTCATAGGCGTCTGGTAGTGCAAACACTTAGACTAGTCTCCGCTCCCATGGGCACAGCAGAGGCATTCTTTCGCAAGTGCCCCCGCAGAGCAAGCGCGCAGTGGTCCAACACTGCGGTCAAAAACGGCGAATGTTAGCGCACTAGGCATTCTATCAGGACGCGACCGGACCCGAGGGCTGTAGCCTGCCGCCCTGACGCACCATGCAGACCGTTTTCGCCAGACCTGTGCGATCATCTGTCTCGAGATAGACGCCGGACAGAGTCGCCTCGCCATTGGCGGGGGTGTAGCGGCCCTTGGACATGCCGGTCACGAAACGGCGGAGGGGCTCGGCTTTGTCCATGCCGATCACGCTATTGTAGTCGCCGCACATGCCTGCGTCGGTCATATAGGCGGTGCCGCCCGACATGATCTGCACATCGCCGGTGGGGACGTGAGTGTGGGTGCCGACCACGAGGCTGGCTTTGCCGTCCATCCAGTGACCCAGACCCATCTTCTCGCTGGTCGCTTCGGCGTGCACGTCTACAATCGCGGCGTTCACGGTCGCGCCCAATTTGTGGGTCTTCAGCACTTGGTCAATGGCCGAGAACGGATCGTCGAAGGGGCGCTTCATGAACACCTGACCCAGAATCTGCGCGACCAGCACCTTGCGTCCGCCGGGGGCATTGAAGATGCGGAAACCACGACCGGGCGCGGTCTTGGCGAAATTGATCGGGCGGATGATCCGGCTGTCGCTCTCGATATGCTGGAGCATGTCTTTCTGGTCGAACGCGTGATCGCCAAGGGTGATGCAATCCGCGCCAGCCTGAAAGATCAGGTTTGCGTGCTCTGCGCTTAGACCCATGCCGTTCGAGGTGTTCTCACCATTCACGACCACAAAATCCAGCGCCCACTCTTCTTTCAAGCGGGGCAGGTGCTCTTGGATGGCTGCGCGTCCTGCGCGGCCCACAACATCGCCGAGGAACATTAGTTTCATGGGGTGTCCGTAGGCTCATGCCCGCCCAAGAGCAAGGCGCAATGCCGCCGCAGGCTGCGTGAAACCGCAAATTTCCGCCCGCTATTGCGTGACTGTCGCAGGTTTTGACCGTCTTTCGCGACCTGATCAGGCCGATGGCCCATGGGTTGCTGCGCACTTGGTGAACGCGCATCCCTAGGAGAACGATTATGGCCAATATTACCTTTCAATCCCCCATCATGACCCGCGATAAAACCGTCTACGCGGTCGCTGGCAACACCCGCACGATCCTTGCCCTCGCCAAGGAGTTCAGCATTCCGATCCCCTTTGAGTGTGGTGACGGAAACTGCGGCTCTTGCCTGATCGAGGTTAAGTCGCTGGAAGAGAAGCCGCGCATGAGTATGGCTTTGACAGAAAAGGAAAAGGCGCGTCTGAAAGAGCTGCAAAAGCTGTCCGATGCCGAAATTCAGAACGCCGAAGTCAACGACACGCCGCCGCGCTACCGTCTGGCCTGCCAGTTCATTGCGCGTGACGAGGATGTTGTCGTCCGCTTTCCAGGCACGCCCGGCGGGTCATTCTGATCTAGGGCTTCCTTCAAAAAGTCACATCATGGCCCCGCCCGAGAGGACGGGGTCTTCTGCTGGCCAAAAGTCAGCGGAATATTGGCGTGTTTCGCCTCGAAAGTGCGAAACCCGACAAAGTGCGGTTTGTCGCCTGTTCACTAAATCGTGCCTGTATGCGCGAAAGGATCGGATAGAATGAGCTGATCTGGCAGTGCACATAACAACAGGACGTTTCCCATGAACACAGGCACAAAGGCGCTCGCGATGGCCTTGCTCGTCGCAGGGTGCAGCACAACGAACCCTGAAGAGAAGGCTGTGATGGGCTACTACTCTCCGCCATGGCAGTCGGGGTTGAAAGAAATCCGGCCTTATCCTTATCAAAACGATGTCTGCAAGGAGATCGGCTACAACATGGTCTCGCGCGACTTCTACGACGACTCAAAGCTGCTGGTTGGCTGCCCGCGCACCGAGCAGGGCGCTATTGCGGACCGGATCGCCGAAGGCGGGGTCGAAGTCGGCTATGTCCATCATTGGACGCTGCTGCACATGCCGAAGAGCTGAAGGTAGAACGGGCTGCGCAGGCACAAGGTCGCAGCCCACGATTGATTTTCCTGAACAATCTTTGATCATTTTGCGTGCGTTTCGCGGCGTGACGCGGGGGAGTTGCCGTTGCTTTCCGGTTTTGTTGATTGACTAGTCAATAAAAAAACTACTTACTGAGGGCCAAGCCGAGAGGAAAGCTATGCCCAAAGTCGGAATGGAACCGGTGCGCCGCAAAGCGCTAGTCGAAGCCACGATCCACGAGATCGGACGGGCAGGGACTCTGGATGTGACGGTCAGCCAGATCGCCAAACGCGCAGGTATGTCCAGCGCGCTGGCCCACCATTACTTTGGCGGCAAAACGCAGATTTTCATGGCGGCCATGCGGCACATCCTGTCCCAGTACGGGCTCGAGGTGCGGCGCCGCCTGAAAAAGGCCAAGACCCACGAGGAACGCTTGCGCGCCTTGGTCGACGCCAACTTCGCCCCCTCGAACTTCCGCGAAGAAGTGGTGAGCGCGTGGATGAACTTCTACGTGCTGGCCCAGAATGTCGAAGAGGCGCGGCGCCTGCTGACTGTCTACTACAGCCGTTTGCATTCCAATCTGGTTCATGACCTGCGCCCCTTGGTCGGGGACGAGGCTGTCATCATCGCGCGCCGGATCGAAGCGCTGATCGATGGTGTCTACCTGCGCCAGAGCTTGCGGAACGAACCCGCAAATCCGGCCACGGCCTCGGAGCTGGTTCTCGGCACACTTGAAAACGAACTGGCTCGCTGCGGGGCACAGCGCCCTGCGGCCACACTCAGCCTGATTGCACAGAAGGAACGTCCCGAATGACGATCGACGTTACGCCGACCGCCAGCCATTTCATCAACGGTGCCTATGTCGAAGGTGGCACCGAAGATTTGCCCGTCATCTACCCCTACACAGGCGAAGTCGTTGCCACCCTGAAACTGGCCGACGAAGCTCTGGTAGACCAAGCGATTGCCGCCGCCAAAGCGGCGCAGCCCGCGTGGGCCGCCATGTCCGGTGTCGAGCGTGGCCGCATCCTGCGCCGCGCAGCTGAGATTATGCGCGAGCGCAATCGCGAGCTGTCCGAGATCGAAACCATGGACACCGGCAAACCCCTGCAGGAAACCCTGATTGCCGATGCGGCGAGCGGGGCGGACGCGCTGGAGTACTTCGGTGGTCTGGCAGCGACTTTGGGCGGCGAGCACATTCAGCTCGGCGCCGATTTCGCCTACACCCGCCGCGAGGCGCTGGGGGTGTGCGTCGGTATCGGTGCGTGGAACTACCCGATCCAGATCGCCAGCTGGAAGGCCGCGCCCGCCTTGGCCTGCGGCAACACCATGGTTTTCAAACCGTCGGAAACCACGCCTTTGTCGGCGCTGAAACTGGCAGAAATCCTGATCGAGGCAGGCGCGCCCGCTGGTGTCTTCAACGTCGTGCAGGGCAAGGGCGCGGTCGGGGCACGTCTGGTTACGCATCCCGAAGTGGCCAAAGTCTCGCTGACCGGCTCTGTCCCCACCGGCCGCAAGGTCTACGCCGCCGCCGCCGAAGGTCTGCGCCACGTCACTATGGAACTTGGCGGGAAATCCCCGCTCGTGATCTTTGACGACGCCAATGTCGAGAACGCTGTGAGCGCCGCGATCAACGCGAACTTCTATAGCTCTGGCCAGATCTGCTCGAACGGCACTCGCGTCTTTGTGCAGAAGGGCATCAAGGAGGCTTTCCTGTCACGCTTGGCTGAGCGTCTGAAAGGCGTGAAGATGGGCGATCCCATGGATGAAGAGGTCAACTTTGGCCCCATGGTCAGCGAACAGCAGGTCAGCATCGTCGAAGGCTACCAAGCCAAAGCCCAAGCCGAAGGCGCACGCCTGATCGCAGGCGGCAAGCGTCTGGATGGCCCCGGCTACTGGATGGAGCCGACCGTTTACGCCGACGTCACCGACGACATGACCATCGCCAAGGAAGAGATTTTTGGCCCCGTCATGTCCGTGCTGGACTTTGAAGCCGAAGAAGAGGTGATCACCCGCGCGAACGCGACCGAGTTCGGTTTGGCCGCTGGCGTGTTCACCAGCGACCTGTCGCGCGGCCACCGTGTCGCCGCAGCCTTCGAGGCAGGCACGACTTGGATCAACACCTACAACCTGACGCCGGTCGAAGTGCCCTTTGGCGGTTCGAAAATGTCAGGGGTCGGCCGAGAAAACGGCCGCGCCGCGATCGAGCATTATAGCGAGTTGAAAACCGTCTACGTCGCCATGGGTGACACCGAAGCGCCGTTCTAAGGAGGCCGTGATGCAAGCCGAGTACGTCATCGTTGGCGCGGGCAGCGCCGGTTGTGCCATCGCCTATCGTCTGGCCGAAGCTGGAAAATCTGTGATCGTCATCGAGCATGGCGGCACGGATGCAGGCCCCTTTATCCAGATGCCTGCGGCCCTGAGCTACCCGATGAATATGCCGCTGTATGATTGGGGCTTCCAGTCAGAGCCCGAGCCGCATCTGGGCGGACGCCGTCTGGCAACCCCGCGTGGCAAAGTGGTTGGCGGCTCCTCCTCAATCAACGGGATGGTCTACGTGCGCGGTCATGCGCGCGACTACGATCACTGGGCCCAGTCGGGTGCGCGTGGTTGGAGCTATGCGGACGTTTTGCCCTACTTCAAGCGCATGGAGCATTGGCACGAGGGCGGTCAGGGCGGCGACGCGGAATGGCGCGGCAAGGATGGCCCGCTGCATGTGACGCGTGGTCCTCGCGAGAACCCGTTGTTCCACGCCTTTGTCGAGGCGGGACGTCAGGCGGGATACCCCGTCACCGGCGACTACAACGGTCAGCAGCAAGAGGGCTTTGGCCCCATGGAGCAGACGGTCTACGAAGGCCGCCGCTGGTCCGCTGCGAATGCCTACCTCAAGCCCGCGATCAAGACCGGCAAGGTCGAGGTTGTCCGTGGTCTTGCCTGCCGCGTTGTGATCGAAGAGGGCCGCGCGCGCGGGGTCGAGATCGAAAAAGGCGGCGCAAAGCAGGTGATCACTGCGACCAACGAGGTCGTGATCTCGGCGTCCTCGATCAACTCGCCCAAGCTGTTGATGCTCTCGGGGATTGGTCCGGCAGAGCATCTGGCTGAGCATGGCATCGACGTCGTCGCGGACCGGCCCGGGGTCGGTCAGAACTTGCAGGACCACCTTGAGCTTTACCTTCAGGTCGCCTGCAAAGAGCCGATCACCCTGTTCAAATACTGGAACCTGATTGGCAAAGCCGTCATAGGGGCCCAGTGGCTGTTCACCAAAAAGGGTCTCGGTGCGTCGAACCAGTTCGAAAGCGCGGGCTTCATCCGGTCCAAGGCGGGCGTCGAATATCCCGACATCCAGTACCACTTCCTGCCCATTGCTGTGCGTTACGACGGTCAGGCCGCTGCCGAAGGGCACGGGTTCCAAGCGCACACTGGTCCCATGCGCAGCCCTTCGCGTGGGCATGTGACTTTGGCGTCCAAAGACCCCAAAGAAGCGCCGAAAATTCTGTTCAACTACATGTCGACCGAGCAGGATTGGGAGGATTTCCGCACCTGCATCCGTCTTACCCGCGAGATTTTCGCGCAAGAGGCCTTCAAGCCCTATTTCAAGCACGAAATCCAACCCGGTGCGGATGTACAGACGGATGACGAGCTGAATGGCTTTATCAAAGAGCACGTCGAAAGCGCCTATCACCCCTGCGGCACCTGCAAGATGGGTGACCGAAACGATCCAATGGCGGTTGTCGATGAACATTGCCGCGTGATCGGTGTGGATGGTTTGCGTGTGGCGGACAGCTCGATCTTCCCGCAGATCACCAACGGCAACCTGAACGGGCCGTCGATCATGACGGGCGAGAAGGCGGCAGATCACATTCTGGGCCGGTCGCTGCTCCAGGACGAGAGCGAACCGTGGATCAACCCGAACTGGCAGACGTCCCAGCGCTAAATCAAAGAATGAGGCGACTTTGATACGTATCAAAGTCGCCTTTTTTCCGTGCGGCTACCCTTACTGTGAACTTGAAGAGTAAGGAGTCGAGAATGTCTCACACACCGCACCAGCTGATCGAAGAATTCCCGCAACATGTTGACGCGATCGCGCGTCTAAAGGCTGAGGACGCCCATTTTGCAAAGCTGGTTGACACCTACAATGAGGTGAACCAGCGTGTGTACCTGGCCGAAAGCAATGTCCAACCCATGGAACAGCTGGCCGAAGAACAACTGCGCAAGGAACGTTCTCTGCTCAAGGACCAGATCTGGTCGGCGCTGTCGGCAGTTTCTGCCTGATCGGCTAGCACAGAGAACACGGGGGTCGGAGTGCCGGAGGGGGCGCTCCGGCCCCTTTTTATTTGTCGACGCGATAGGGCAGGATGCCCCTTTCATCGGGGGTGATGGTCAGGCGGCGCTCCAGTGGCGGGACAGATCGTTGGTGGCAGTCTGTCCGCTCGCAAATGCGGCAGGAGATACCGATGGGTTCGAACGCGGCTGAGTTGGTGACGTCCAAGCTGTCCGCGTAGACCAGATCGCCCGCGTGTCGCACCTCGCAGCCTAGGCAGATTGCATAACGGCGGGTCGGTGCACCGAACGCGCCGCCTGGTTTGGATACATCGCGAGCAAGGCACAGATAGCGCACGCCGTCGGGGGTTTCCGCCAGCTGACGCAGGAACTGTGCGGGCGTCTCAAAGGCACGGTGCACGTTCCACAGCGGGCAGGCACCACCAAAGCGAGCGAATTGCAGGCGCGTGGCTGAGTGGCGTTTGGTGATCGTGCCTGCTTGGTCCACGCGGACAAAGAAGAACGGGATGCCTTTGTTGCCGGGCCTTTGCAGGGTCGAGAGCCTGTGTGCGACCTGCTCAATCGACGCGCCGAAACGGGTGGCGAGAAGTTCTAGATCGTGCCGGTACTTCTTTGCTGCTTCAAGGAAGCGCGTATAGGGCATCAGCGCCGCGCCAGCGAAGTAGTTCGCGAGGCCGATCTTGGCGATGGAGCGTGCTTCGTTCGAGTGGAACCGAGCGAGGTCGAGCGTGGCGTCCAGCAGCTTGTTCTGGGTAATTAGCGCGAGTTGCAGAAGGATCTGGAAGCGGCGCGTCTCGGGCGCGGCTCGGTTTGAAATCGACAGCACCATGTTTTCGGAGTCGAAATGGCGCAGGCGGGCGCCCTCGGTCAGACGCAGGGTGATGCCGTGGTCGTTCAGGGCATGTTCGGCACCCATTGGGCCTGCGAACTTCTCGGCAAAGCGCTCGGCGGCACGGTCCACGGCATCGATATAGTTGTCGCAGTAGTGAAAGAAGTCGCGCACTTCTTCCCAGGGGGAGGGCTGTACGCGGGCATCCTCGCGGCCCAAAGCTTCGTCAAGGGACGCTAGCCGTTCGTGGGATTGGCGATAGGCGCGGTGCAGATGCAGGAACGCGCGCGCGAGGGCAGGTGCGTTGCTGGCCGCCAGCCTTAGGTCGGCCAAGGGCGGGGGCTGGTCTGTAAACACGGGGTCGGCAAGGGCTTCGCGCATGTCTGATACGAGGCGTTCGCTATCGCCTGCGGAGAGCTCTGTTACGTCAAACCCGAACTCGGACGCCAGCGCCAACACGACCGAGGTACTGACGGGGCGATTGTTGTTCTCCATCTGGTTCAGATAGGGCAGGGAGACGCCAAGCTTGGCTGCGAATTCCTTTTGCGTCAGGCCAAGGCGCGAGCGCAGTTCGCGCAGTTTGACGCCTGCATAGAGTTTCTGGGGTGCCATCGCGGTGCCTTTGCGGGTTTGCTAATGCATTTCATATCATTTGCAAATTGCGGTCTCAACGGGCCAGTTGTCGCTCCCGATGGTAGACGTAAAAGATGGCCACGATTGCCGCGAGTGCGCTGGCAAACATGATGACCAAAAGCGGGATGGCTCCGGTCTCTAAAGTTAGGAGTGATCCGGCGAGCGCGGATAGGGCTGCGCCGCCTCCGATCATGATCGCGCCGCCTAAGCCCGATGCGGTGCCAGCCAGATGCGGAAAGACGGATAAGGACCCAGAGGTCGCGTTCGGGATGACCATGCCGTTGCCCACCCCAACTGCGGTCATGAACCCGAAGAAGACCAGCACCGAGCCGCCGCCACTCAGATGGATGAGCAGCGAAATCCCGACGCCCACAGCGTTGACCACGGCCCCCCAGAGGATCATCCGATTGATTCCCCACCGGCGCGAAAATTTGCCCGACATGAAGTTTCCGGCGAAATATCCGATGGCAGGGGCACTAAAGTAGAAGCCCAAGGTTTCGGGCGGCAGCTTGTAGATTTCGCTGCCCACGAAGGGTGCGCCGCCGAGATAGGCAAAGAATGCGCCCGATGCGGCCGCGGCAGCCAGCGCATATGCCCAGAACCGGCGCGAGGTCAGAAGGGCGGGATATTCCCCAAATTGGCGGAACAGAGAGATGTCGCGTGGGCGGCCAGTCTCGCCCAAATCAGCCCATGTGAGCCAGAGCATCACGCAGCCCAAAAGGAACAGACCCCAAAAGTTTGCTTTCCACCCGAAGGCCGCATCCAGCACGCCGCCGATCGCAGGGCTGATCATCGGGACCAAGGCCATGCCCATGGTCACATAGCCGATCATGCTGGCTGCGGAGTCTTGGTCATGGACGTCTCGGACGATGGCGCGGGACAGGACCATGCCTGTGACGATGACCGCTTGGCTCATCCGGAAAACCAAGAAGAGTCCGGCGGTTGGCGCAAAGAGGCAGCCCAAAGTGGCCACCAGAAACAGCGAAATGCCCCATAGCAGAACCGGCCTGCGTCCGTAGCGGTCCGCGATTGGCCCGATAAACAGCTGCAGCACCGCGTTCACGCCTAAATAGAGTGCGACCGATAGCTGCATCAGCCGGTAGTCGGTTTGAAAGTAGGCCGTCATCCCCGGAAGCGATGGTAGGAAAATATTCATCGAAAGGGCGGCGAGTCCTGCGAGCATTATCAAGGTCGCGATATGCGGCGCAGTATTTTTGTTGAGCATTTTAAGAGCCATCACGGAGTGGGACGTTGGCCCGACGCTACGGGGTCGCGGCCTCTGATGTCCAATTCCGATTGGTGATTTAGCAGATTTGCATTTTTAATCGGAGTTGCTGAGAAGAATTTGCAAATTTGCCAATGATTGCTTTGCGGGCGCAGAAACGCATCCTATGGTCGCGTCAAAGCGGAGGGCACAGATGAAAGATATCCTGCAAGAACTCGAAGATCGTCGCGAACAGGCGCGTGCCGGTGGCGGTCAGAAACGCATCGACTCGCAGCACACCAAGGGCAAGCTGACGGCGCGTGAACGCATCGAACTGCTGCTGGACGAAGGCAGCTTTGAAGAGTTCGACATGTTCGTGGCGCATCGCTGCACCGAATTCGGGATGCAGGAAAACCGTCCCTATGGTGACGGTGTTGTGACCGGTTGGGGCACCATCAACGGCCGCATGGTCTATGTGTTCTCTCAGGACTTCACTGTGTTCGGCGGCTCGCTGTCGGAAACCCACGCGCAGAAGATCTGCAAGATCATGGATATGGCGATGCAGAACGGCGCGCCTGTGATCGGCATCAACGACTCGGGCGGTGCGCGTATCCAAGAGGGCGTTGCCTCGCTGGCCGGTTATGCCGAAGTGTTCCAGCGCAACATCGAAGCGTCGGGCGTGATCCCCCAGATCAGCGTGATTATGGGCCCCTGCGCCGGTGGCGCGGTGTATTCGCCCGCGATGACCGACTTCATCTTTATGGTGAAGGACAGCTCCTACATGTTCGTGACCGGTCCTGACGTGGTTAAGACCGTTACCAACGAACATGTGACCGCTGAAGAACTGGGTGGCGCGATCACCCACACCAAGAAAAGCTCGGTTGCCGATGGCGCGTTCGAGAACGACGTAGAGGCTCTTACCGAAGTGCGCCGTCTGGTGGACTTCCTGCCCCTGTCGAACCGTGAGAAGGCGCCCGTGCGACCCTTCTTTGATGCGCCGGACCGCGTGGAGAACAGCCTTGATACGCTGATCCCCGAGAACGCGAACACGCCCTACGACATGAAAGAGCTGATCAACAAGATCGCGGACGAGGGTGATTTCTACGAAATTCAGGCCGAATACGCCAAGAACATGATCACCGGCTTCATCCGCCTGGAGGGTCAGACCGTTGGTGTTGTTGCGAACCAGCCGATGGTTCTGGCGGGCTGTCTGGACATCGACTCCAGCCGCAAGGCCGCGCGGTTCGTGCGCTTCTGCGACTGCTTCGAAATTCCGATCCTGACCCTGGTGGACGTTCCCGGCTTCCTGCCCGGTACTTCGCAGGAATATAACGGCGTTATTAAGCACGGCGCGAAGCTGCTGTTTGCTTACGGCGAAGCGACCGTTCCCAAAGTCACCGTCATCACTCGCAAAGCCTATGGCGGCGCGTATGATGTTATGGCGTCCAAGCACCTGCGTTCGGACTTCAACTACGCTTGGCCGACCGCAGAAATCGCGGTGATGGGTGCCAAAGGCGCGACAGAGATTCTCTATCGCAGTGAGTTGGGTGATCCTGAAAAGATCGCCGCTCGTACCGCCGAGTACGAAGAGCGATTCGCGAATCCGTTTGTCGCGGCAGAGCGTGGCTTCATTGATGAAGTGATCATGCCTCATAGCACCCGCCGCCGTGTGTCCCGCGCTTTTGCTGCGCTGCGCCAGAAGAAGCGCAGCATGCCGTGGAAGAAGCACGACAACATTCCTCTGTAAGGCTGGATACCCATCCAAATGGCAAAAACACGCTGGCATATCGTCAAGGACGGGCAGGGGGGCATCACTGTCTCCCGCCGTTTGCCCGCCCGTTTCGACTTCGCGGTCGAAACGACGGTGCCGGCGTGTGATCGCCTTCGGCTGGCCCATCAGGTGCGTCAGGACATGTGGCGTGCATTACAAGGGTTGCGCGGATTTCTTCCTGTGGTAGAAATCGTTAAGGATGGCAACCAACTGTGCATTCGCGCAGGTGGTGCTGTTCAAGGGAGCTTGCCTTTAGCCTATGTTGAGGGTTTAGTTTCACAAATTCTTCATGATCCGAAACGCCGTGCGCGATGGATCATGCACGCAGGGCGGGCAAAGTGATGACTCGTCTTGTAAGTTTCAGTTTCGTCGCCCTCCTGGCAGTGGCGACCACGGTTCGGGGGCAGGAGGGGGCCCCCACCGTGCCCTCGGGCCTGGATCTGACTTTGTACGAGCTGATTCTTGAGGATCAGCCCGATGGTCAGAT
This sequence comes from Alphaproteobacteria bacterium, assembly GCA_030433335.1. GTDB lineage: Bacteria > Pseudomonadota > Alphaproteobacteria > Rhodobacterales > Rhodobacteraceae > Donghicola. The sequence goes on from JAUILL010000016.1 coordinate 21,428, forward strand.
CTGGGCCCGATACCGTTTCGTGGCACCAGATCTGAAGCAAGAAGACTTTGATCGGGTCGCGGGCGATTTTCCGGAAATCTGCGCTGGCTACGCGTTGCCCGAACTTGATTCTCAGGGTGCCCATCCTGCGATGATCGTCCTGAGCTATGCAGACCGGCCCATCCCCTTTGGCGAAGCTGCCCCGGATGCGGTGCAGTTCGTCGAGAGCTTTCGAATCGATCAAGGTGCGTGCATCTGGGAGGTCTATTAATGCGACCTTCTCAGAGCCGTTTTCCCCTTTGTACACAGGCTTATGGTGATTTTACGCCACAGGCTGCATATGCGGAATCTGACCCATATCAATCGGCAGAGATTCGCGCTATCGTTGCGCTGGGAGTATCCCAAGACCCCCACACCTCGAAGCAGTGGTCGGGGAAGGGCCAAGGGTCCGTCCCGGCATATAACAATAGAAGTACATACAGGAGACACGCATGTCGAAAGTCGTCATCACCCTCGCTGCATTCGCAGTTGCCGCATCGGTTGCAGGCTGCGCGAAGAAGCCCAAGGAAGAAGAATTCGTGGTTGTTCAGCCCGAACCCATTTCGGTGGAACCCACTTACACCGGCAAGTACAAGTAATCGTACTCTGACGAAACCGGGGCGGGCCGTCGGGCCCGCTTTCACTGGCCACGGCCATCGCCCCTATACCCAATGGGGGCTTGTATGCTGAAACATCGTGGCTTCCCGGGCCGTATGCCCGGAACTGATTATCAATTCGTAATCCGCCGCGCTAACCCGCGCGGAGTGACGCCAATCAAGGCGATTCGTCGATTCCCTGACCGCAAATCTGCGGACAAGCGGGCTGACGAATGCTTCCTTGCGGCACTCTGGCTTCATTTTGGCGAAGAGACCTTTGAGCGGGGCAATCTGGACGCCGGACGCCTGAACTGGCTGTTCGAGCGCGAAGTCGTGCCCGCAGAAGAGCCCTTTGACCCCGCCGATTACGGTGCGCTCCTGCGCATCAACTTGGACGAGGCAGAGCGAACCTTCCCCCAGATCTTCAACGGGAGCTCGGAATGGGTCGGCTGAGCTTTGCCCAATGCAGTCAAGCAGTTGCGCGGATTTCGGCGCACCGTTTTGGTGCGCGGTCCGTCGTGCTTGAAAGCATTGGCAAAGCAGCCAATCTAGTGCTGTGTAAGTCGCGCTTTGCGCGGCGGACGATGTCTCTTACCGAGACCCCTTCCCCGACTTGCGCGCTGGGCTCTACAGGCCTGAGCGCGCATTTTTTCGGTCTGCCTCACGATTTCGTGCGGTCTGCTTTTGACGGGCGTGGGAACCAGGTGCGGGGAGGTGGCGTTGCTTACACATCAGAACGTCGCACCCGTGCGGGTGGACACGGGATTGTTGAAAGGATTGCACAATGCTTAAGAAAACATGGATCGTTGCTTCGGTTGCTCTGCTTGGTCTGGCCGCGTGTGGTGACACGCTTGGCGAACAAGCTCTGCTGGGTGGTGGCGCAGGCGCCGCTGCGGGCGCAGTCACAGGCGGTGACATGGTCACCGGTGCTGTTGTTGGCGCAGCCGGCAACGTCGCGTACTGCCGTACTTACCCCTCGCGCTGTAACTAATCAGCCGCGCGGCAACGCGCACATCCATTCTTATGGCTTTCTGGCCGCCGGACCTCGTCTGTCCGGTGGCCTTTTCTTTTGCCCGACGGCCGGTGTGACCGGCCGAGGCACAATCGGATAAGACGAAAGGGACGGAGACAAATGTTCGACAAGATCCTCATTGCCAACCGTGGCGAGATCGCATGCCGCGTGATCAAGACGGCGCAGAAGATGGGCATCAAAACGGTGGCCATCTATTCGGACGCAGACAAAAACGCTCTGCATGTGAGCATGGCAGATGAGGCGGTCCACATCGGTCCTCCGCCCGCGAACCAGTCGTATATCGTCATCGACAAGGTGATGGATGCGATCCGCCAGACCGGCGCTAATGGCGTGCACCCTGGGTATGGCTTCTTGTCGGAAAACTCCAAATTCGCCGAGGCTCTGGAAGCTGAAGGCGTTCTGTTCGTCGGCCCCCCCAAGGGTGCCATCGAGTCGATGGGTGACAAGATCACCTCGAAAAAGATTGCCCAAGAGGCAGGCGTATCGACCGTTCCCGGTTACATGGGGCTGATCGAGGACACGGACGAGGCGGTCAAGATCAGCCAAGAGATCGGCTACCCCGTCATGATCAAAGCCTCCGCCGGTGGTGGTGGTAAGGGCATGCGGATTGCTTGGAACGACGAAGAGGCCCGCGAAGGCTTTGAATCGTCCAAGAACGAAGCGGCCAACAGCTTTGGCGACGACCGTATCTTTATCGAAAAGTTCGTCACCCAGCCCCGTCACATCGAAATTCAGGTGTTGGCCGACAAGCACGGCAACTGCATCTACCTTGGCGAACGCGAGTGCTCGATCCAGCGCCGGAACCAGAAGGTGATCGAAGAGGCGCCGTCGCCCTTCCTTGACGAAGCGACCCGCAAAGCGATGGGCGAGCAGGCCTGTGCCTTGGCCAAGGCCGTGGGGTATGCCAGCGCCGGTACCGTGGAATTCATCGTCGATGGCGACAAGAACTTCTACTTCCTCGAGATGAACACCCGTCTGCAGGTGGAACACCCCGTGACCGAGCTGATCACCGGCGTTGACCTTGTGGAACAGATGATCCGCGTGGCGAATGGCGAAGAGCTGTCGATCAAGCAAGAAGACGTGAAGCTGAACGGTTGGGCCATGGAAAGCCGTCTCTACGCAGAAGATCCCTATCGGAACTTCCTCCCGTCGATCGGCCGTCTGACCCGCTACCGTCCCCCCGCAGAGATCGCCGAAGAGACCCGCGCTGTCCGCAACGACACCGGCGTCTACGAAGGCGGCGAGATCAGCATGTACTACGACCCCATGATTGCAAAGCTGTGCACATGGGCGCCGACCCGTCTGGAAGCCATCGAAGAAATGCGCGTTGCGCTCGATAGCTTCGAGGTTGAAGGCATCGGTCACAACCTGCCGTTCCTGTCGGCTGTGATGGATCACCAGAAGTTCGTCAGCGGCGACATGACCACTGCGTTCATCGCCGAAGAATACCCCGAAGGTTTCGCCGGCGTCGATCTGCCCGAAGCGGACCTGCAGCGCATCGCAGCGGCCTGTGCCGCCATGAACCGCGTCGCCGAAATCCGCCGCACCCGTATCTCGGGCACCATGGACAACCACGAGCGCAAGGTCGGTGACGACTGGGTCGTGCGTCTGGGTGGCTCTGAGTTCGTCGTGACCATCGCGGCAGACCCCAAAGGCTCGGACGTAACCTTTGCTGACGGCACCACCCTGCGTGTCGAGAGCGATTGGACCCCCGGTGACCAACTGGCGAAACTGACCGTCGGTGGCAGCCCGCTGGTGCTGAAGACTGGCAAAATCACCAACGGCTTCCGTATCCGCAGCCGCGGCGCGGACCTGAAGGTGCACGTCTACAGCCCCCGCCAGGCAGAACTGGCAACCTTGATGCCCGAAAAGCTGCCGCCGGATACCTCGAAAATGCTGCTCTGCCCGATGCCCGGCGTCGTGGTGAAGATGAACGTCGCGGTCGGCGACGAGGTCCAAGAGGGGCAGGCGCTCTGCACCATCGAGGCGATGAAGATGGAAAACATCCTTCGCGCCGAGAAGAAGTCGGTCGTCACCAAGATCAACGCTGGCCCGGGCGACAGCCTCGCGGTCGACGAAGTGATCATGGAGTTCGAATAAGCCATGGCGCTGGCCGCTGGCATATCGCGCAACCTGCGGGATGGTCAGCGGCTGTCGCGGATCTCTTGCTGGCGCATCGGCATCTTGTCGATCGTCCGCGAGATTTCCCGCACGGTCCACGGGGACGGTTTACGCAGCTTGATGCCGCCGTCCTTGCCGATCAGCACAAAGCCAAAGCCGCGCGGATGCAACGCTTGGCGCAGGGTAGATCGGGCGTCGGGATCGGTGTCGACCAGAACGATCACGTCCCGTTCGACCAGACCGTCCAGCTCGTCTTCGATCAGCTCCATCTGGCGCACGAAGGCAGGATCATACGGGCTGTCGGCGAACACGATCAACGGGCGATGCGTCCATTTGAACTCGGCCAGATCGGCGGTCCGACCGTCAAGGATCACGGCCTCTGTCATATCCGTCTCCTGTGCCCAAGCGTGTGGGGCGGTTACTGACAATAACATTGCAAACACAGCGGCAAGTCGGGTCATGGCTCCTCCTGTCGCTCTAGAGATAGGGGCGATGTCCCCGATTACGAAGCTTTTTTCCGCGGAAATGTCAGGAGATGGCAGGCCCGCGTCGATTGGAGGAACGGACAGATGACCCAAGATAAAGACGCCTGGCGCGCACTGGCCGAAAAGGAATTGCGCGGACGCCCCCTTGAAGACCTGAACTGGCAAACGCTGGAAGGCATCGAGGTCAAGCCGCTCTACACCGAAGAGGACACCGCCGGTCTGCCCCACATGGGCGGCACCCCCGGTTTTGCGCCCTTCACCCGTGGTGTGAAAGCGACCATGTACGCGGGCCGTCCTTGGACGATCCGCCAGTATGCCGGTTTCTCGACCGCCGAAGAATCGAACGCGTTTTACCGCAAGAACCTTGCTGCGGGTCAGCAGGGCGTGTCGGTTGCCTTCGACCTTGCGACCCATCGCGGCTACGACTCGGATCACCCCCGTGTGGTAGGTGACGTGGGTAAGGCCGGTGTGGCCATCGATAGCGTCGAGGACATGAAGATCCTGTTCGACGGCATTCCGCTGGACAAGGTGTCGGTCTCGATGACAATGAACGGCGCGGTGATCCCGATCCTCGCGAACTTCATCGTCGCTGGCGAAGAGCAGGGCCACGATAAGTCGGTTTTGGCGGGCACCATTCAGAACGACATTCTGAAGGAATTCATGGTCCGCAACACCTACATCTATCCGCCCGAGCCTTCGATGCGGATCATTGCGGATATCATCGAGTACACCTCGAACGAAATGCCCAAGTTCAACAGTATCTCGATTTCCGGCTACCACATGCAGGAAGCGGGCGCGAACCTCGTGCAGGAACTGGCTTACACGCTGGCCGACGGCCGTGAATATGTGCGGGCCGCGATTGCCCGCGGCATGAACGTGGACAAGTTCGCAGGCCGCCTGTCGTTCTTCTTTGCGATTGGCATGAACTTCTTCATGGAGGCCGCCAAGCTGCGTGCCGCGCGACTGCTGTGGTCGCGCATCATGGATGAATTCGAGCCCAAAGATCCCCGTTCCAAAATGCTCCGCACCCACTGCCAGACCTCTGGCGTGTCGCTGCAGGAACAGGACCCCTATAACAACGTGATCCGTACCGCGTACGAGGCGATGTCGGCAGTTCTGGGGGGCACCCAGTCGCTGCACACCAACGCGCTGGACGAAGCCATCGCACTGCCCACCGAATTCAGCGCCCGCATCGCGCGGAACACCCAGCTGATCCTGCAGGAAGAGACCGGCGTGACCAACGTCGTCGATCCGCTGGCGGGCAGTTACTATGTCGAAAGCCTGACCAACGAACTCGCCGAGAAGGCATGGGCGCTGATCGAGGAAGTCGAAGAGATGGGCGGTATGACCAAGGCGGTTGCGTCTGGCATGCCCAAGCTGCGCATCGAAGAGACCGCAGCCCGCCGTCAGGCGGACATCGACCGCGGCGACGAGGTGATCGTCGGCGTGAACAAGTACCGCAAAGACAAAGAAGACCCGATCGACATTCTGGAGATCGACAACAGCAAGGTGCGCGAAGCTCAGGTCGCACGCCTTGAGCGCATCCGCGCATCGCGTGACGAGGCAGCTTGCCAAGCCGCGCTGGAAGAACTGACCCGTCGTTCGCAAGAAGGCGGTAACCTGCTCGAGGCGGCTGTCGAAGCAGCCCGTGCTCGGGCCTCGGTCGGAGAGATCAGCATGGCAATGGAGAAAGAGTTCGGACGCCACCGCGCCGAAGTGAAAACCTTGGCTGGCGTCTATGGCGCGGCCTATGAGGGTGACGAAGGGTTCGCAGCCATCCAGAAATCGGTCGAAGATTTCGCCGAGAAAGAAGGCCGCCGTCCCCGTATGCTGGTGGTGAAAATGGGGCAGGACGGTCACGATCGTGGCGCCAAGGTCATCGCAACCGCCTTTGCCGATATTGGCTTCGACGTGGACGTAGGTCCGCTGTTCCAGACCCCGGAAGAGGCCGCTCAGGACGCGATCGACAACGACGTGCACGTGATCGGGATTTCCTCGCAGGCAGCGGGTCACAAGACGCTGGCGCCCGCGCTGATCAAGGTGCTCGAAGAGCAAGGCGCCGGTGACATCATCGTCATCTGCGGCGGTGTGATCCCCCAGCAGGACTACGAGTTCCTGAAGGCGGCGGGTGTGAAGGCGATCTTTGGTCCAGGCACCAACATCCCGAACGCGGCTCAGGACATTCTGCGCCTGATTGAAGAAGCGCGCGCCTAAGGCTAGCGTGGCCGAGAGGGGGCTGTCTGCCCCCTCTTGGCGCATCCTGCGCCAATTCACCCCCGAGAGTATTTCGGCAAAGATGAAGTGGGTTTGGCGGTATGGATTTTCTGGTGCGGCAGGCCCGTGCGGCTGATGCAGCGGCGATTGCTGAGTTGTGGAATGGATTTATCCGCGACACGGCAGTGACTTTCACGACATTGGAAAAGACCGAAGAGGGCATCGCGGCGGATATTGCGGCGCGGGGTGCTTGCTTTGTTGTGGCTGAAGCCGATGGGGCGCTGCTGGGGTTTGCGACCTGTTCTGCGTTCCGGGGCGGGCCCGGCTACGCGCATACCAAAGAGCATTCGGTCATGCTGGCCGAGGCTGCGCGGGGGCAGGGGGTTGGCCGCGCGTTGATGACGGACTTGATGGCGGCGGCGAAGGCAGAGGGCTGTCATTCCATGTTCGCGGGTGTGAGCGGCGAGAATGCCGAAGGCGTTTTGTTTCACAAAGCGATTGGCTTTGCCGAGGTTGCGCGATTGCCGCAAGTCGGGCGCAAGTTTGATCGCTGGATGGACCTTGTGCTGATGCAGAAATTCCTGTGAATGCGGCCTGACAAGCTGTCGTCCTCAAGGTAATCTGCCGCTCATGTCGATCTGGACCCGCATATCCGAAGCACTGGCCGCCCTTGCCAAGGGCGAGGGGCTTTCGACCGTTTTCGAACGTTTGCGCACGCCGCCAGAGCGGACCGTGGGCTTTACCATTGCCGTGATCGCGTTGTCGGCCAAGATGGCCAAGGCGGACGGGTTGGTGACGCGGGACGAAGTGACGGCCTTTCGCGAGGTGTTTCACATCGATCCGTCCGAGGAGGCGAATGCTGCCAAGCTGTTCAACCTCGCGCGACAAGATGTGGCGGGGTTTGAGGAATATGCACAGCGCATTCGCGCGATGTTTGATTCCGAAGCCAGCGCGCTCTGCGATTTGATGGAGGGGTTGTTCCATATCGCGATGGCGGATGGCACCTATCACCCCGCCGAGGATGCGTTCTTGCGCCGGGTGGCGGAGATTTTAGGGCTAGATGATCGCAGGTTTTCGTCGCTGAAGGCGCGATTTGTACCGGGGGCCGAGGCTGATCCTTATGACGTCTTGGATGTGGCGATGAATGCAAGCGACGCAGAGGTCCGGTCTGCATGGCGTGCGGCGGTGCGCGAATCCCACCCCGATCAGATGATGGCCCGCGGTGTCCCGCCCGAAGCGATTAAGCTTGCTGAGGGGCGGATGCAGGCAATCAACCGCGCATGGGAAACCATTCGCGCAGAGCGGGGCCTATGAGGCTCTGGAAACAGACGAGGGCCATCCCCATGTGTTTTCGCATGAGACAGAGATTCCTGATTGCGACCCTGATGCTTCTGCCCGTGACCGCGATGGCGCAGGACGAGCCGTTGATAGAGCATGCTGAACCTCAAAGTGGGTTCGAACGGATGCAGCGCGGATTTGGCATGATCTTCGAAGGTCTGCGCGAAGAGGTTGACCCAACAGTCGACGGCTTGAAGGACAAGGCTGGCGAATTGCGGGACAAGGCTCGCGAGATGGCGCCCGAGATGCGGGAATGGGTCGAGTCGATGGGGCCGGCACTGCGGGATCTGGCGGACAAAATCGGTGATCTCAACGACTATCACGCGCCGGAAAAGCTGCCCAATGGCGATATCATCCTTCGCCGCAAACAGCCTTTGCTAGATGCGCCAGAGCCCCCAATGGACGTGCCAATGGGGCCGACCGACATTTAATCCTCGACGATGACCTCGTGCGTGGCGTCCAGCGATTTGGCCAGTGAGTCCAGACGCGCAGCGGCCACTTCGGAATAAAGATCAGCGGCGTCTTTGTGCAGGATGAGCTTCAGCTCTTTGGCCTCGGGATCCCATTTGAATTTGCCGGGAGCGCGGTCCTTGTGCATCCAAAGCATCGCGCCAAACCGCATCGCCTTGCCCAAAACCTCTGCCTCGCGGGTTTCCTCTTCGCTCAGTAGGGGGGCGAGCAGGTCGAACTGGTTGGCGCTGGGTTTGTTCTTGTAGCGATACAGAAGCGACAGGCCGATGTAGATGCGCTCGCTGTGGGACAGGCCGCCAAGGTTCGCGCGGGTCGAATTATCAAAGCAGATTTCAGCGCGGTAATCCGGATGCGCCCGCCACGTGACGTCGTGCAGCAGGCAGGCGGCCTTGATGATGCGCGCGCGCTCTGGTGCCATCTTCGGGAAGAGCGGCGAGATAAAGCTGAAAAGGATTTTCCCGAACCCGGGCATCCGCGCGTCTTTGATTTCCGAGAAACGGCAAGCTTCGATCAGTGGATCACGGTCGCGCAGGTCCTGCGGCATCTGTTCGTACAGCAGCCCCTCGCGGATGCCGTAGCTGGAAATCGCGATGTCGTGGGGATCGAGCCGTTTGACCACGGCCTCAAGCACTTCGGTGGCCAAAGGCACCAAGGCCATACGCGCGCTGGAAATGCTGCAGGCCTTGCGCAGAGCCTCTAGGTCTTTGTGATCCTTGATGAAGTCCAGAGTCTCCATCAGTTCGGGGCAAGTCATCCGGTACTCGTGCAGCACGTGCAGCGGGTAGTTCATCCGCTCCATGTTGATGCGCCCGATGGCGCGCCAACTGCCGCCGACGAGGAACAGGCGGTCGTGCTGGGGCCCGAGCTCTTCGAGCAGTTGGTCCAACGTCTCTTCGATATGGGCGCGGCGCGCTTTGACGCCGCCCTCGATGTCCTGCAACTTCAGCGGCGCGAGGGGCGAGGTCACGCATTTCCCGATCTTGCCGCTGCGGATTTCGGCCAGTTCCATGGACGAACCGCCGATGTCGCACACCAGACCGTAAGCGCCGGGCCATCCCAGAAGCACCCCTTGAGCCGACAAACGTGCCTCTTCGGTGCCGTCTACCACGTGGATGGTCATGCCGGTTTCGGCTTCGATCTGGGCTCTGAATTCGGGGCCGTCTTCGGCCTCTCGCATGGCCGCCGTGGCGACCACATGCAGCGGTGTGCACCCGATGCTACGGGCCAAGGCTTGGAACCGGTGCAGGGTGGCGCGGGCGCTAACCTTGCCCTCGGGGTTCAGCATGCCTGTTTCCAACAGGCCTTTGCCCAATCCGCACATGACCTTTTCGTTGAAGAAATAGGCAGGGCTGCGGGCGGCACCGTCGAAAATCACCAAGCGCACAGAGTTCGATCCGATGTCGACCACCCCGACCTTGGACATTGCGCGGGCTTGGGGGTCGATGATCAACGGCCGCGCGAAAACCGCGTGGTCGCCAAACATGGGTTGGCTGGTCGTCATTGGCTCGAACCTAAATATTGGACAGTTCTCATCTGAGGCACCTTGGGGAAAGCGCCCGCAGAGGTCAATCTTCAGTGTGTGTCAGTTTGGGAACGTCTGCGGCGCCGGCGGACCCGCGACCAGAAAGCGAGGGGTTCTCCATAAAGAAGCGGTGGCAGCTAAATGCGAACTTCCCTTCCTCGAGTTGAGCCCGCTTGAATTTGCCATCGGGGCCCATCACCCAGCTTTGGGCGACATCGGCCATGTTGGCGGCCATGATCTGATCGACGATCTGCGCCTTCACGGTGGGGTTCTCGATTTCGATTAATGTTTCCACGCGGCGGTTCAGGTTGCGACCCATCCAGTCGGCGGACGACATGAACACCCGCGCCTGCCGCGAGGGCAGGGCGTGGCCGTTACCAAAGCACGCAATCCGCGAGTGTTCGAGGAACCGGCCCACGATGGACTTCACGCGGATATTCTCGGACAGGCCCTTGATGCCGGGACGCAAGCCGCAGATGCCGCGGATCACCAGCGAAACGGGCACCCCTGCCTGCGAGGCGCCATACAGAGCGTCAATCACATCCGGCTCGATCAGGGAATTCATCTTGGCCCAAATACCCGAAGGACGCCCGGCACGAGCGTTCTCTGCTTCCTCTCCGATCATGCGGATCAGGTCGGCCTTCATGTTGGTGGGGCTGATCGACAGGTTTTCCAGATGCTCGGGCATGGCGTAGCCCGACAGGTAATTGAAAACCTTGACCGCGTCGCGCCCGATCGACGGATTGCAGGTAAAGAGGCTGAGGTCGGTGTAAATCTTGGCGGTGATGGGGTGGTAGTTGCCGGTGCCAAAGTGGCTGTAGGTCACCAGTTGGTCGCCTTCGCGGCGGACCACGGTGCTGATCTTGGCATGGGTTTTCTGGTCCACAAAGCCATACACCACGTGTGCCCCCGCGCGCTCCAACCGGCGCGACTGGCGGATGTTGGCGGCCTCGTCAAAGCGGGCTTTCAGTTCGACCAGCGCGGTGACGGATTTGCCATCCTCGGCGGCTTCGCACAGCGCCTCGACGATGGGGCTGTCTTTGGACGTCCGATAGAGGGTCTGCTTGATCGCCACTACATTCGGGTCGCGGGCGGCCTGCTGCAGGAAGCGCACCACCATGTCGAAGGTCTCGTAGGGGTGGTGCAGTAGCATGTCCTTCTGACGGATCGCCTTGAAGATATCGCCATCGTGGTCTGTCACGCGCTCAGGCACGCGGGGGGTGAAACTGGGCCACAAGAGATGCGGTAGATCGTCGATCACCAGTTCTTTGAGGTCAGATACACCGATTACGCCGTCTACCTCGATGACCTCTTCGTCGCTCAGGTGGAGTTCGCGCATAATGATGTCGAGCAGGTTTTTCGGCGCACCGGCCGAGACCTTCATCCGGATCACTTCACCGCGGCGGCGGCGTTTCAGGGCGCTTTCGAATTCGCGAACCAGATCTTCGGCTTCTTCTTCGACTTCTAGATCGCTGTCGCGCAGCACACGGAAGGTACAGTGCCCCTTGAGCCGGTAGCCCGGGAACAGCTGGTTCAGGTGCAGAAGCAGCAGTTCTTCGAGCGGAATATAGCGGAACTGATCGGGCTCGGAGGGAAGGCGTGTGAAGCGCGGAACCTGCGCGGGAATGGGCAGTAGCGCGTGCAGGGTTTTGCCGTCGCGGCTGCGTTCCAACTGCAGCGCCAGCGAGAAGCCGGTGTTCGGGATGAACGGGAAGGGGTGCGCGGGATCAATCGCCAGCGGGGACAAAACCGCGAAGACTTGGTTAAGGAAGACGTCGGCAAGATAGGTTTCGTCCTCTTTGGTCAAAGAGGTGCGGTCATGCAGGGTCAGGCCGTGCTGCTCCATCTCGGTGCGCAGAGTGCGCCACGCGCTCTGCTGGCGATCCATCAGGTCGCGGGCGTCTGCGTCGATCAGTTTGAGCTGTTGGGACGGGGTCAGGCCGTCTTGGGCGGGGGTCGTGTTCCCCTCGCGTTTCAGTTCGCGCAGACCCGCGACGCGGACGGTGTAGAATTCATCAAGGTTGGTGGCCGAGATCGACAGGAAGCGCAGACGCTCCAGCAGCGGGACACGCGGGTTCTCGGCCTCTTCCAGCACGCGCATGTTGAAGCCCAGCCAGCTAAGTTCGCGGTTGTATAGGCGCTTGGGGCCTTCGATCTCTTCGGCGGGCAGCTCGATGGGCTCTGAAAAGCCTGCGTGCAAGAAATCAACTACGTCCACGATCAGAAATCCTTCTGTTTCTTAACTGTTGGATCAAATTAGCTGTGTCGTAGCTTGTCCAGTACCTCGGATGCAAGCTTGCGATTGACCGCGCGGTTCTGTTCGAGGCCAGTTTTGTCGATGGCCGCTACGACTTTGATAGCGCTGGAAAAAGAGCGGTCCATGTGTCGGAGCAGATAGGTGATCGTATCCGGGCTGGGGAACAACTGACGGTCGGCGAATAACTTGGTCAACACGGCGGTCAGCAGCGCGTCATCGGGGGCTTCGAGGCCGATGGACTGCGCGCCCTGCATCCGGCTTTGAAGATCGGGCAGGGTTAGGCCCCAGACCTGCGCGGGGCGGGTGTCGGTCAGAAGCAAGCGATTGCCCTCGGCCAGCACCAGATTGTGCAGGTGGAACAGCAACTCTTCGGCCGCGCGATCACCTGAGATGGACGAGATGTCTTCGATCGCGACGTGAGTCTTGGCCAGCGCGGGGATGTCTTGGCCCCCCAGATCACGGCTGTTCAAAATAGTGGCGTGGGTCGTTTCCGCCCACACGTGGGCCAGATGGGTCTTGCCTGAGCCTTCGGGGCCATAGAGCACCAGCTTGCCGCCCGCCCAATTGCGCCAGCCGTCCAGCAAAGCGACCGCCATCGCATTGCCGGGCGAGACAAAGAAATCCTCGCGGCCCAAGGCAGGGCGAACTGGCAGATCAAAGCTAAGCTGGCGTGCCATCGGTTACGGTGCGTCCCTGCCGGTCAGGCCGCGATACAGGCGGCTGTCTTTGTATTGTGAGGCGATGTAACGGATCACAACACCCAAAGAGGCCGCCAGCGGTACAGCAACCAGAAGGCCGATGAAACCGAAAATCGATCCAAAGACGGACAGAGCGAGGATCAGCCAGACAGGGTGGAGGCCGACCGAATTGCCGATCAGCATCGGGGTCAGGACGTTCCCCTCTAGGATCTGGCCGACTTGGAAGACGGCGAAGACTGCGGCGATCATCCACCAGTCGCCCCAGAACTGGAACAGCGCCAGACCGATGGATAGGACACCGCCAACAATAGCGCCCACATAGGGGATGAAACTGACGATACCCGCGATGAAGCCCACGACGAGGCCGAAGTTAAGCCCGACGATCATCAACGAGATCGCGTAATAAGCGCCGAGGATCAGGCATACGGTGCCTTGGCCGCGGACAAAACTGGCGAGGGTCGCGTCGATGTCGTTGAAAATCTTGCGCACGATTGGGGCGTGGTCACGGGGCAAGAGGTCATCGATCTTGGCGATCATGTTGTCCCAGTCGAGCAGCAGGTAGAAAGAGACCACGGGCACCACGACAAAGAACATGGCGATGTTCAACAGGGAGGCGGCCGAAGACAGGGCGCCTTGCAGCAGGGTGCCGCCCTTTTCCTGAATGGTTTGGCCTGCGGAGGTCAGCGCATTGTGAACAGGGCTGCCGCTGGCGATCAGTTCAGGGAAGCGCGTGTTGAGGCTGGTCTTCAGCCGATCCATGATCTCGGGCGCGGTTTTGAACAGGTTGACTGCTTGCTCGACCAGCGTCGGGATCACCACCAGTGCGGCGGCGACAAAGACCAGAATGGCGCACAAGGTTATGACAACGGTGGCCATCGCGCGGCTCAGTCCGCGTTCCTCAAGCCAATCGGCAACGGGATCAAGGAAATAGGCCACTGCTGCGCCCACAAAGAACGGCAGCAACGTGTCCCCAAGCACCCAAAGGATGGCAAAGAAAACGACGGCGGCGATTCCCCAATATTTGGCCTGTTGCTTTGCAGGTAGAGACATGGGGTATCCTCCGGTCATTCAATTCGGTTTTCGCCGAAGCGGCGTGATTATGCAAGCGCAGCGCCCGTTTGGCGGGGTTCGGGCCGACTTAGCTGTTTCCAAGGGGACGGTTGCGCTTTAAACCCCTGCAAAACGAAATCACTGTTCCGAGGGTTCCATGCGCCTGTCCCGCTATTTCCTGCCCGTGCTCAAGGAGACGCCTGCCGACGCACAGATCGTCAGCCACCGCCTGATGCTGCGCGCCGGTATGATCAAGCAAACCAGCGCCGGTATCTATTCCTGGCTGCCGCTGGGTTTCAAAGTCCTGCGCAAGATCGAAAACATCGTCCATGACGAGCAGATCAAGGCCGGCCACATCCCCATGCAGATGCCCACCCTGCAATCGGCGGACCTGTGGCGCGAGTCCGGTCGCTATGATGGCTACGGTCAGGAAATGCTGCGGATGAAGGACCGTCACGACCGTGACATGCTGTTCTCGCCCACCGCAGAAGAACTGTTCACCGACGTCTTCCGCAGCTACGTGCGCAGCTACAAAGACCTGCCGCTGACCCTCTATCAAATCCAGTGGAAGTTCCGCGACGAGGTCCGCCCCCGTTTCGGTGTGATGCGTGGCCGCGAATTCTACATGAAGGACGGCTATAACTTCGACCTGACCAAAGAGGACGCGCTGCACGCTTACAACCGTCACCTTGTCAGCTACCTGCGCACCTACGAGCGTATGGGCCTGCAGGCGATCCCGATGCGTGCCGATTCCGGCCCCATTGGCGGCGATGACACCCACGAGTTCCTTGTTCTGGCAGACACCGGTGAATCCGAAGTCTTCTACGATGCCGAGATCACCGATCTGACCTTTGGCGACCGCGAGATCGATTTCGCGGACAAAGAGCAGTGTCAGGCGGTTCTCGAAGAGTTCACCAGCCGCTACGCGCGTACGGACGAGACCCACGACGAAGCTGTCTACAACGAAATCCCCGAAGAGCGCCGCCGCGTTGCGCGCGGGATCGAAGTTGGCCAGATCTTCTACTTCGGCACAAAATATTCTGACGCCATGGGCGCGACCGTTCAGGACGCCGAAGGCAACAAGGTCCCCGTTCACATGGGCAGCCACGGCATCGGCGTCAGCCGCCTGCTTGGCGCGATCATCGAAGCGAGCCACGACGAAAACGGCATCATCTGGCCCGAGGGCGTGACCCCGTTCCACGTCGGCATCGTGAACCTGAAACAAGGTGACGACGAAACAGACGCCGCATGCGAGAGCCTCTATGCCGAGCTGGTCGCTGCTGGTTTCGAGCCGCTGTACGACGACCGCAAGGAGCGCGCAGGTGCGAAATTCGCAACGATGGACCTGATCGGTCTGCCTTGGCGCATTACCATCGGTCCGCGCGGTCTGAAAAACGGAGTGGTCGAACTGACCAGCCGCCGCACTGGCGAGAGCGAGGAACTGTCGCCCGCCGCGGCTGTAGAAAAGATCAAAGAGATCTACGCGAAACATCCCGATCCCAAGGGCCTGTAAGCCGCGTTATCGAATGCTTCCAAAGGCTCCGGTATTTCGCCGGAGCCTTTTTTGATTCCCAATTGATTCGCAGAGGCTCGGTTTCAGCCAGCCACCGCCGAACGCGTCGCAAAATTCCGCCAAATCGACCCCAAGAGCGCTGACAGTGGCTGTTTTGCATAATTCTCCGGTCGCTTTTCTGGATACGATCCGATATGGCTACGGGTCATATTTCAAGCGCGAACAGGTCATGTTTTTAAGGGCTTTTGTGGTCAGTCTTGGTATTGTTTCGGGAGTTGGATTTTCGCAATTTCCCGAGTTTTCGCAACAATACCTCCAGCGGTTGGGCGGTGCAGTCGAAGAGCTGGCGACCGTGGTGCGCGACTTTGACCGTTCGGCGGCGACCTTTGGCATGTCCCGTCACAAAGCTCTCGACGAGATGAATGGCTCTCCGTTTTTGCAACGGCGGCAGGCGGACCTGCGGCGCACGATCTCGCGATACGAAGAGTTGAACGAAGCCTATAGTGCCCTGCGATACGCTGGTCCCTTCACGCGGTTCTATGACCTGCATTTCATGTTTGACGAGAAGATCCTGGCGGGCACGTTGGAGGACTACCGCCTGGCGGTTCCGCTGACCATGGAGGGCGGCCTCTTTGCGGTCTTTGGTGCTCTGTTCGGGGCAAGTGCAGCATCGCTCATCAGCAAGCTGTTCCGACCTTGGCGGAAACGGAAGAAACCCACGGCGGCGTGACTTGACCCGCGAGGCGCGATTTGCGCATCTACGCGCGAACTGTCGAGGAACCTCATGGCCCATACCACACCTCCCTTTGCTCCTTTTGAATTCATGATTGCGTGGCGGTACTTGCGCGCCAAACGCGCCGAAGGGGGCGTGAGTGTCATGACGTGGATCTCTTTGCTGGGGATCACTCTTGCGGTTTTTGCCTTGATTGCGACCTTGGCCGTGCGCTCCGGCTTCCGAGAGGAATTCGTGGACACAATTCTGGGGGCGAATGCGCATATCACGGTCTATCAGGACATGCAGGTCTCTGAGACCGGTGCAACCAGTCGCAAAATTGAGAACTACGTCGAGATGGCAGAACGCATTGCCGCTGTTCCGGGCGTTGCCCACGCGGCGCCCTTGGTAAAGGGGCAGGTGATGGCCAGTGCGCAGGGCCGGAATGCCGGGGTCGAGGTCTTTGGTATCAGTGCGGACGACCTACAAGGCATCCCGCGTATCGCCAATCCCCAAGAAGCGATTGGCACATTGGAGCGGTTCGAAGAAGGCATCGCGATCGGTTCTGGAGTGGCGCGAGAGTTGGGGTTGTTTGTTGGGGATAAAGTGCAACTCATTTCGCCGAACGGCGTGAAAACCGCTTTTGGTACGAGCCCCCGTGTCAAAGCCTACGAGGTGGTCTACATCTTTACGGCCGGCCGGTATGACGTAGATCGTACGCGGGCCTATCTACCGTTTTCCGAAGCGCAGGCCTACTTCAATTCACCCGAAGCTGCAGACGAGATTGAGGTCATGCTCGACACGCCTTCTGACGTCGAGGCGATGGTCTTGCCGGTGTTCCAAGCGGCAGGGGACCGCGCAATGATCTGGACGTGGCGCGATGCCAGCGGCGCGTTCCTGAGAGCACTTGAGGTCGAGGACAACGTGATGTTCGTGATCCTCTCGATCCTTGTGCTGATTGCCGCGATGAACATCACGAGTGGCTTGATTATGCTGGTGAAAAACAAAGGACGCGACATCGGCATTCTGCGAACCATGGGCCTGACCGAAGGCGCGGTTCTGCGGGTGTTTTTCTTGTGTGGGGCCTTCACCGGTGTGCTGGGGACCATCGCTGGTGTGATCCTTGGATGTCTCTTTGCGATCTACATCGACCCGATCTTCTCGCTCGTTAACTATGTTGCGGGCGGTGGGGTATGGGATCCTCAAATCCGCGGCCTTTATAACCTGCCGGCCAAGCTGGAACTGGCGGATGTGCTGAGCGCGGTGTTCCTGTCCTTGGGACTGAGTTTTGTGGTGACGATTTTCCCGGCCCGACGTGCGGCGCGGATGAACCCTGTGGAGGCGCTGCGCTATGAGTAAGGCACTGGAACTGAGCGCGATCGAGAAGGTTTATAAGCGCGGCGAGCCGGGCGAGGTGGCCGTTCTGTGCGGGGCAGAATTGACGTTGGACGCAGGCGAGGTCGTGGCCTTGGTCGCGCCTTCGGGGGCTGGTAAATCGACGCTCTTGCACATTGCGGGGCTGCTGGACACGCCGGATGCGGGGCGGGTTGTCGTGGGCGGTCAGGACGTGACTGGTGCGGGCGATCGGCAGCGGACGCGGGTGCGGCGGGGGGATTTGGGGTTTGTGTACCAGTTCCACCATTTGCTGCCGGAATTTACTGCTATTGAGAATGTGGTGCTGCCGCAGTTGGCCAATGGGGTGAGTGCGCGGGACGCGCAAAAGCGGGCTGAGAAGCTGCTTGACCACATGGGGCTGAGCGGGCGGATGACGCATCGTCCGGCGGCGCTTTCTGGCGGTGAGCAGCAGCGCGTTGCGATCGCTCGGGCGCTGGCGAATGAGCCCAAGGTTTTGTTGGCGGACGAGCCGACGGGGAACCTTGATCCCGGGACCAGTGAGCGGGTTTTCAACGCGCTGATGGACTTGGTGCGCGAGACCGGATTGGCGGCGCTGATTGCCACGCATAACCCTGAATTGGCTGGGAAAATGGACCGCACCGTGACCTTGGAGAACGGGGTGCTGCGCTGAGGGCGTAGGTATCCGAGCGGGTAGGGGTATCGTCCAAAGAGATCGCCGATTGGCCCTTCGGGCATGTGGTGGCGGGGCAGGGGCGTTGGTATCAATGGTCCTAGGAAAAGCGCCGCTACGCCACTTAATCTATCCCGGTAGTGGTACAGGCGTTTGACTCGCGAAACTTGTTAGGTTTCGCCTCCAGAACTCGAACTTTCGCCCAGGGCTTTTGCTCTGGGTATTTTTTTGCCCGATTGCAAATTCTTCGAGTGTTAACGGGGTGCGCTGCGGAAATGTCTGGTCTGTCTGACGTATGGTTTAAGTATGGCTCGCGTCATGACGTTGGGTCTGGCACTGGCTGGGCGGGCGTGAATTTGCGGATGGTTAAGGACTTGGGTCAGACGGGCCTTTGGGCTGGGGGCGCCCCTTGCGATCCGGTGCCGGTGGGCTGATTGGCTGGCGTCGGGATTTGAGTATTTTTGGCAAAAAGAAGCCTTGGGCCTTGGGCGCTGGGGAGGGGCCGTGATCTGTGGGCCGATCGGGACTGGAGAGGTGTCTTGGGCGCGGTGCGGCTTTGGGCTGGGTGCCGCTTGAGTATTTTTACAAAGCAGAAAGGGTGGGGCCTTAGCGCTTGGTCGTCTGCCTTGCGGCGATGAGGCCGCGGAGTTGGGCTTTGACCATTTTGGCTTCTGCTTCGGTGAGCTGGACGATGAGGTCGGAGAGTTCCTTTGCTTCGTCAGGTTCTGTTGTGGCCATGAACGCGTTCAAGGATTTGCCGAAGTAGTTCGCGATGCTGATCCCGTTTTCGACTGTGGTTGAGGCGTTCTCTCGGGACTTTAGTTTGTTGATGACATCGCGAGAAACGCTCGTGTGCCGCGAGAGATCGCTGATTTGGCACTGTGTCTTTTCGAGGTGTGCAATCAGCGCTTTGCGAATTGTTTTGGGCATTTGAATTGAGCCTTCGGTTGGCGGTGGTCTGAAAGGTCTGCTCCTGCGTTCGGGCTTGCCCGAACGCTGCGCCCGACCCGCCCCCCAGGGCGGGCGCATTTGCGCCCTCCCTCGGGTCCGGGCGCTGATAGTTCGTTTATAGGGTATTTGAAGTTGCCGTGGGGATTTGGAAAGAATTTCCGACGGCTCATTTTGGGGAATTTAAAATTTCCAACCGCCTGCGAAGCCAATAACTGTGGCAAGACACAGAATGATGGCTCCAAGCAATGGCAAAAGAACTTTCATAGAATGACGGTCTCGTGCTTTCGCGTCTTGTATTTCTTCGGGAGACAGTGCGATCTCGGGGCTCTCATTACGCTCGTCTTCGAACGTAAAACCCCGCTTCTTTAGTACTCGTCTGCGACAGGATTCGAAAAGCAACACGCTTAGATGCACTATTAGTAGAGGTAAGAACAGTGCGTTGGACGACGTGCCGAAATGTCCTCCTGTCAATTCGTAATAGATGCGTGTTTCGGTGAAGCCGTAAATGAATGCTGCACTCGCTACCAAAATATAGAGTATGTAAATAGCGCCATATTTCTTGGACGTGAGAATGTAATAGTTTTTGACGTCAGACATCCACATCCTCGACGAACTTCGCGTTCTCTTGGATGTATTCAAAGCGCAATTCCGGCTTTTTGCCCATGAGGCGTTCGACGAGGTCTCCGGTTTCGCCGGGTAGGTCTTCGTCGATGGACACGCGGATGAGCTGCCGTGTGGCGGGGTTCATGGTGGTGTCCTTGAGGTCTTTGGCGTCCATCTCGCCGAGACCTTTGAAGCGGCTGACGTCGATCTTGCCGCGGCCGCCGAGGCCTTTCTTCAGCCACATGTCGCGCTCTGCCTCGTCCTGACAGTAGACGCGTTTTGCGCCTTGGGTCAGGCGGTAGAGGGGCGGGCAGGCCAGATAGAGGTGGCCGTGGTCGATCATCGGGCGCATCTGGGTGAAGAAGAAGGTCATCAGGAGGGCGGCGATGTGCGCGCCGTCCACGTCCGCATCGGTCATGATGATGACTTTGTCGTAGCGCAGGTCGTCCACGCGGAAGCGCGAGCCGAGGCCGACGCCGAGGGCTTGGGCCAGATCGTTGATTTCCTGGTTGGAGCCGAGTTTGGAGCTGGCGGCGCCAAGGACGTTCAGGATTTTACCGCGCAGGGGCAGGAGGGCTTGGGTCTTGCGGTCGCGGGCCATTTTGGCCGAGCCGCCTGCCGAGTCGCCCTCGACCAGAAAGAGTTCGGTGCCGTCGCGGTTGGAGGCGGAGCAGTCCACCAGCTTGCCGGGAAGGCGGAGTTTCTTGGTCGCGGTTTTGCGGGCGGTTTCCTTTTCCTGACGGCGGCGGAGGCGTTCTTCGGCGCGCAGGACGAGGTAGTCGAGGATGGCGCCCGCGGATTTGGTGTCGTTGGCGAGCCAATTGTCAAAGTGGTCGCGGACCGAGTTTTCCACCCATTTGGCGGCCTCTTCGGTGGAGAGGCGGTCCTTGGTCTGGCCGACGAAAGAGGGTTCGCGGATGAAGATCGACAGGAGGGCGCAGCCGCCTGTGGTCAGATCCTCGCGGGTGATTTGGGCGGCCTTTTTGTTGGAGACCAGTTCGCCGTAGGCGCGGATGCCCTTGAGGATCGCGGCCCAGAAGCCGGATTCGTGGGTGCCGCCTTCGGGGGTGGGAACGGTGTTTGTGTAGGACTGGATGAAGCCGTCGCGGCTGGGGGTCCAGTTGATCGCCCATTCCACCGAGCCAGGGACGTTGAATTTGTCCTCGAAGCTGACTTTGCCCGCGAAGGGGCGGTCGGCGTAGGTGGAGGCGTCTTTGAGCGTTTCGTTCAGAAAGTCCGAGAGTCCGTTCGGGAAGTGGAAGGTCGCCTCGGTCGGGGTGGCGCCGTCGTCGATGGCGGATTTCCAGCGGATTTCCACGCCCGAGAACAGATAGGCCTTGGACTGGACCATCTTGTAGAGGCGGGCAGGTTTGAGTTTGAGCGAGCCAAAGATTTCGGGGTCCGCGTGGAAGGTCACGGTGGTGCCGCGGCGGTTGGGGGCGGCGCCGATTTTTTCCACGGGGCCTTGGGGGATGCCGCGGGAGAAACGCTGTTCAAAGAGCTCTTTGTTTTTCGCAACCTGCACGACCATCGAATCAGAGAGGGCGTTCACGACCGAGGAGCCGACGCCGTTCAGACCGCCTGAGGTCGAGTAGGCCTTGTTCGAGAATTTGCCGCCTGCGTGGAGGGTGCAGAGGATCACCTCGAGCGCGGATTTGCCCGGGAATTTGGGGTGGGGGTCGATCGGGATGCCGCGGCCGTTGTCGCGGACCGAGATCGAGTAATCCTCGTGCAGGTCCACTTCGATGCGGTTGGCGTGGCCGGCCACCGCTTCGTCCATGGAGTTGTCGAGGATTTCAGCCACCATGTGGTGCAGGGCGCGTTCGTCCGTGCCGCCGATATACATGCCGGGGCGTTTGCGCACGGGCTCCAGACCTTCGAGCACCTCGATCGAGGAGGCGTCATAGGTTTCCGCTTCGGTCCCTTTGAGAAGATCGTCGGCCATGCTGCTCGCTTTCTTTGGTAGCTTTGGGCGCTAGAGATACAGCACCTTGTGGGGGTGCTGCAAGCGGAGGGCGCACGGGGAAATGGATAGGGCACACAGGCTGACGCGTGGTGCAGTGAGTATTTAGGCAAAGCAGAAAGAATGAGGCAGCGTGGGGATGGCCAGCGTGGACAGGGGGCCGGAAAGGGCACAGAGTGCAGCTATAGGTTGCGCTGAAGTCCGGAGGGGTCCTGATGAAGTTCCTGATCGCATTTTGCTGTGTTCTGTTCTGGGCTCTCGGTGCCTCTGCCCAAGGGTGTCACGAGATCAAGTTTGCCCGTGGCGCGTCCTCTGGTGAGGTGAGCGGGCAGGTGTCCGAAACGGAGTCGCTGTGTTTTACCTTTGGTTCCGGCGCGGGGCAGACCGCGCGGATCGAGATTTTTGGCAGCGAGAATGCGTGCTTTGTGGTCGACGGGATCGTCGATTGTACGGATGACTTCACCTTTACCACGCAGCGGCGGATCTATCAGATCTATGTCTATCAGTTGTTTCGATCGCTGGGTGTCGAGCAGTTTCGCCTGCGGTTGACGATTTACTAGGAGTCACACGGCGCGGGCCATGACGAGCACCGCACCTATAGCGAGGCTGATGCCGATGACATCGCGGTGGGCGATTTTTTCCTGAAAGAAGACGTGGCCGAGGGCAGTCAGGGCCAGAAGGGTAAAGATCGAGGCCGCGACGCCCACTTGGGCGAGGCTGATGAAGCGCATGGAAGCGAACCACAAGGCGGCGGAGGCGGCGTAGAGCCCGACGCCGAAGAGCACTTTGCCAGAGAAGAGGCTGTCGCCCGCTTCGACGGCAACTTTGAAATAGTAATCGCCAGCGATGATGACGCATGTCGCCATCGCGCAGAGGAAGTATCCCCAAAACACGGTCATTGGATTGCCTGAAATTGCTTGTGAATGTCTGGAAACAGTAGCACGGCGGCCCAATGGACCTGTCATGCAAAGTGACGGTGGTCGGGAATACATGACCCTGTAGCTCACAATTCTGAAGAGTGGTTCCGGCGGTTTCCGCAAATGGTTGTATGTGTGGACTGTTTTTCCAACCGATGCGTTTCCGCATGCACGAAAATGCGGGAAATGCCTGTGCGATTTGACCCATCTCAAGGCCGTTTCCCGCGGGTGTTGTCATATTTCTGTCGTGTTGAAAAAGGAGCGCAGGATGGAAGAGGCAATGGGGTCCCTGAACGAAAAAACTGGTCTGGTCGAGGCCGTGGCGGGCCCTGTTGAGGTGCCGCCGGAGCTCACCAAAGACACTGTGCGGCGGCCTCATGCGGCCACGGCAGAAGAGGTGCGCCGGGCCTTTGAAACCGGCGAGTACCCGTATGACACCAAGTTGTCGCGCCGCGCCTATGAGCGCGAGAAGGCCAAGCTGCAGGCTGAGCTTTTGAAGGTCCAACTGTGGGCGCAGGAGACGGAGCAGCGGTTTGTGGTGCTGTTCGAGGGGCGTGATGCTGCGGGCAAGGGTGGCACGATCAAGCGGTTCATGGAGCATCTGAACCCGCGGGCGGCGCGAGTTGTGGCGTTGAATAAGCCCACGTGGGAAGAGAAGGGTCAGTGGTATTTCCAGCGCTATGTCAAAGAGTTGCCGACGGTCGGGGAAATGGTTTTCTACGACCGCTCTTGGTACAACCGCGCGGGCGTGGAGCGGGTGATGGGCTTTTGCGAGCCCAATGAATATCTGGAGTTCATGCGGCAGGCCCCTGATCTGGAGCGGATGCTCGTGCGGTCGGGGATCAAGCTCTACAAGTACTGGTTCTCGGTCACGCAGGACGAGCAACGCCGGCGGTTCCTGCAGCGCGAGACAGACCCGCTGAAGCGGTGGAAGCTGTCGCCGATCGATAAGGCCAGCCTTGATAAATGGGACGATTATACTGAGGCCAAGGAGGCGATGTTCTTTTACACGGACACGGCCGATGCGCCTTGGACCATCGTCAAATCCGATGACAAGAAGCGGGCGCGGATCAACTGTATGCGCCACTTCCTGAGCACAATCGACTATCCGGACAAGGACCACAAGATCGTCAAGGCGCCGGACCCCTTGATCGTCGGCGGTGCGAGCCATGTGATCCACAAGTCAGAGCACATTCTGGGGACGGCCTTGCACCCCGATACGCGGCGCACCGGAGAGGATGCGTAAGGCTGCATTTCCGCAGCTGTAAAAGCGCAAGACTATGTGTGCATTCGGGCAGGGGAAACATCTTGCCCGAATGCAGGGGGGGCTCTATGCCGACCATATGGTCAAAAATCTAGCACTCCCTTATTCCACCCATTTCCGTGCCACGCTGCTGCTGGGCCTGCCGCTCATCGGTGGGCATTTGGCGCAGTTTGCCATCTTTGCGACCGATACCCTGATGCTGGGCCGCTACGGGGTCGAGGAACTGGCGGCGGTGGTGCTGGCGACATCTTTGTTCATGACGCTGTTCATTCTGGGCTCTGGCTTTGCGTGGGCGGTGATGCCGCTGGTGGCTGCGTCGCAGGCCGAAGGGGACGAGGTGGCCGTGCGCCGCCAGACCCGTATGGGGCTGTGGTTGAGCCTGCTGTTCGGGGGGGTGTGCTTGCCTGTGTTTGTCTGGTCCAAGCCGCTGCTCATGGCAATCGGGCAGGAAGAGGATCTGGCGCAGCTGGCGCAGGATTATCTGCGGATCGCGGGCTGGGGGATGCTGCCGGGCCTGTTCGTCAACGTGATGAAGAGCTATCTGGCAGCGCTAGAGCGGACGGCGGTCGTGCTGTGGATCACGGTGGCGGCTGCGGTCGCGAATGCGGCGGTGAACTATGTGCTGATCTTTGGCCATCTGGGCGCGCCCGAGATGGGCGTGCGCGGGGCGGCTTTGGCCTCGGTGACTGTGCAGGTCGTGTCACTGATCGGGTGTGTTTGGTATGCGCAGCGGGTTTTGCCCGAGCATTCGCTGTTCCAGCGCATGTGGCGGCCCGATTGGGACGTGTTCCTGACTGTGTTGAAACTGGGGGTGCCCATTGGCCTGACCGCGCTGAGCGAGGTGGCGTTGTTCGCCTTTGCCGCGGTGGTGATGGGCTGGCTGGGGGCAGTGCCCTTGGCCGCGCACGGGATCGTGCTGCAGGTGGCGACGGCGACGTTCATGATCCACATGGGGCTGTCGAATGCGGCCACTGTGCGGGCGGGTGCGTCCTATGGGCGGCGGGATTCGACGAATTTGGCGCGTGCGGGGATTTCGGCGCTGACCCTGTCGTTTATCGTCTCGGTGATCGCGGTGGCGATCATGCTGATCTACCCCGAAGAGCTGATCATGCTCTTTATGCGCGAGGACGAGGTCTACATTCAGGAAATCCTGACCGTGGGGGTCGCGCTGATGGCGATGGCCGCGCTGTTCCAGTTTGTGGACGCGACTCAGGTGCTGGCGATCGGGCTTTTGCGCGGCTTGCAGGACACCACCAAGCCCATGTGGATCGCGGCATTCAGCTATTGGGGCGTGGGTGCACCTGCGGGTCTGGCGTTCGGCTTCTGGCTGGACTGGGGCGCGCAGGGTGTGTGGCTGGGGCTGGTCTTGGGCCTGTCCAGCGCAGCGTTCCTGCTGATGGGCCGGTTCTGGCTGGTGAGCCTGCCCAAGATCCGCGCGGACGAAGGCCTGATGCCAGAGGCGGCCTGAGCCGCCCCTGATCCGTTATTTTTCTTCGGTGTCTGCGCCGCTGGCGGCTTGGGCGGCCAGCACGCGATCCGCCTTTTTGCGCGTCAGGACGCTGCGCAGGTCGTGCATGGCCAAGAGCAGCGAGTCGGAAATCTGTTCCAGTTGCTCGTCCGTCGCCTTGGTCTGGGCCCAGTGGGTGGTCAGATTCAGGTGATCGACCGTGCGCAGAATGTCGTCGATCTGGCGCTCTGCCACGGTGTCCGCCCGCTCTTTCATCCAGGCGCGGATGGCGACCAGATCCTCTTCACTGAGGCCGCGGTCGCCGTGGGGTTTCACCTCGCCGTTGCGGATGTTCACAACGGCGATCTGGTCCATTTCGATGCGGCGCATCCGGTTTTCTGTGTCGACCCGAAACACAAAGGCCCCGTTTTCACGGACTCGGAAGTAGTATGGGGGCAGTTCGGTCGACATAAAAAACGCTCTCTCTTAAGGACTTATTTCAAATTTGCGCAGAACCGCTGGATGCGGGTGCAGGCCTCTTGGAGGGCCTCGTCCGAGGTAGCGTAGCTGATGCGGAAGTTCGGAGACAAGCCGAACGCTGCGCCAAATACGACAGCTACGTTTTCTTCTTCGAGAAGCGCGGTGGCGAAATCCTCGTCGTTTTCGATCTTGGTGCCGCCGGCGCTGGTCTTGCCGATGCAGCCCGCGATGTTCGGGTAGACGTAGAAGGCGCCGTTGGGCACGGGGCAGGTGATGCCTTCGGACGCGTTCAACCCTTCGACCACCAGATCGCGGCGGCGTTTGAACATCACGTTGTTGGGCTCGATGAAGTCCTGAGGGCCGTTCAGCGCCTCCAAAGCCGCGTATTGGCTGACCGAACAGGGGTTCGAGGTCGATTGGCTCTGGATCTTGCGCATGGCGCCGATCAGCTTCTCTGGGCCTGCGGCGTAGCCGATGCGCCAGCCGGTCATGGCATAGGCTTTGGACACGCCGTTCACGGTCAAGGTGCGGTCGTAAAGCTGGGGTTCGACCTGCGCAGGGGTCGCGAATTCAAAGCCGTCAAAGGCAAGGTGTTCGTACATGTCGTCGGTCATCACCCACACGTGGGGGTGACGCAGCAGGACATCGGTCAGGCCCTTGAGTTCCTCGGCGGTGTAGCCCGCGCCGGTGGGGTTCGAGGGCGAGTTGAAGATGAACCACTTGGTCTTGGGTGTAATCGCAGCTTCGAGTTGATCGGGCGTCATTTTGAAGCCGGTCTCGATGCCGCATTCGACGGTCACAGGTTCGCCGCCCGCCAGCAGGACCATATCGGGATAGCTGACCCAGTAGGGGGCGGGGATGATCACCTCGTCACCGGGGTTCAGGGTCGCCATCAGGGCGTTGTACAGAACTTGTTTGCCGCCGGTGCAAACGATGACCTGCGCGGGCGTGTAGCCCAGATTGTTGTCGCGGGCGAACTTGGCGCAGATGGCCTGTTTCAGCTCTAGAATGCCGTCCGGCGCGGTGTATTTCGTTTTGCCTGCGTCGATTGCCGCTTTCGCCGCGTCCTTGATGTGATCGGGCGTGTCAAAGTCGGGTTCACCGGCCCCGAGGCTGATGACATCCCGTCCCAGCGCCGCCAGTTCCCGCGCCTTTTGCGTGACGGCAATGGTGGGCGACGGTTTCACTCGGTCCAGGGCGGTAGACAGGAAAGACATTCTTTAACCTCGGTCATTTGAAAAGCGCTCTGGCCTGTCCTAGTCTCGGCGCGATGACCAATCAAGACAGATCCGAGAAAGGGAGTCTGATGGGAGAGAACTGGTACAGCCCCGATGCTGCAACTTTTGGCGATCGCGTGGCCGCCGCCCGTGATGCCGCCGGAATGACTCAGGTGCAACTGGCCAAGCGGCTGGGTGTGAAATTAGGAACGCTCCAAGGCTGGGAAGACGACACAGCGGAGCCGCGCGCCAACAAACTGCAAATGTTGGCCGGTTTGCTGAACGTTTCGATCATGTGGCTCTTGAACGGTGAGGGTGATGGCGTAGAAGGTCCGGTAGAGGATAACGCCGTCCCCGTCGCGATCACCGACATCATGCGCGAGATGCGCTCGATGAAGATCCAGATGCAGCAGGGGGCAGACCGCCTGGCACGGCTTGAGAAAAAGCTGCGCCTGACCCTGAAGGAGATCGAGCAGTGACAGACGTCACCGAAACCCACGAAACCCGACTGAAGCGCCTGAAGATGCGCTCCAACTATCGGGGCATCAAGGAAATGGACCTGATCCTCAAAGCTTTTGCGGATCGCCGTCTGGCAGATATGTCAGCCGAAGAGCTGGACCTCTATGAGGGCCTGCTCGAGGAGAACGACCATGACCTGTACCAGTGGGTGAGCGGGCAGGGGGCAACCCCTGCGCGGTATCTGGACCTGGTAACGGATATCGCGAGCGGTCTGACGCAATTCTCGAAATAAGGCGCATTTTAGGCATCTTCTTGGGCATTTAACCGAATATTCGGCTTTATCCCGTCAGTCTCTGTTTTATCGAAAAACTGCGGAGACATAAGATGGTCCTTCATTCGCCTCCGGCCCGGTCGGCCGATCAAAACTTTATGGCGCGCTACCTCGACACTCTGTCCTTGGTAGAGCGCCTGCACCGCCTGCTGCTGGACGTCATCAAGGACGAATTCGAACGCGTAGGTGTTCTGGAGATCAACGCTGTTCAGGGCCTCTTGCTGTTCAATATCGGCGAACACGAGGTGACGGCGGGCGAACTCAAATCCCGCGGATATTATCAGGGCAGCAATGTCAGCTATAACCTGAAGAAGCTGGTGGACATGGGCTACATGCACCACGAACGCTGCGCGATGGACCGCCGCTCGGTGCGGGTGCGTTTGACCGAACGGGGCCGCAATGTGCGCGATGTGGTGTCGGAACTGTTCTTGCGCCACGCCGACGGCCTGCAGACCAAGGCTGTGCTGGACATGGACGGCGTGGACACGATCGCTGGCGCCCTGAAGCGTGTTGAGCGCTACTGGACCGACCAGATCCGCTACATCTACTGACAAACGCCGGGGGGATGTTTTGTCTGCCAAATGGAAAAGGGCCTCGCGCGGTTGCGGAGGCCCTTTTCCTTTGAAATTTACCAGTGACCGGTGTTTTCCATGCTGGCCCAAGGTTCGGCGGGGGGCAGGGCGTCACCCTCTTGCAGCAGTTCAATGGACACGTTGTCGGGCGAACGCACGAACGCCATGTGCCCGTCGCGGGGCGGACGGTTGATGGTCACGCCGTTGTCCATCAGGTGTTGGCACATCTCGTAGATATTCGGCACGCGGTAGGCCAGATGCCCGAAATGGCGGCTGTCCGAGGGCAGGCCTTCGTCGCCATCCCAGTTATAGGTCAGCTCTACCGGGCATTCTTCCTGACCCTCGGGGGCCATGAAAACAAGGCTGAAACGGCCTTTTTCATTGTCGATGCGGCGGGTCTCTTTCAGCCCGAGCAGTTCAAAAAAGGCCATGGTTTTCTCGAGGTCCAGAACGCGGACCATGGTGTGCAAATAGCGAACAGCCATAATAACTCCTGTGTCTTTGGACGCTAACGTAGGGTGGGGGCTGCGGCGATCAAAGGCTTAACTGGCATTTCCCATTTTGCGCCGATAAAACACGGGGCAACCACGCAGCGATATCGGAGGCCCCCGTGCAGCAGTATCATGAGGCACTACAGACCATTCTGGATCACGGCGAAGAATCGACCGACCGCACCGGCACCGGCACGATCAGCTATTTCGGGATGCAGCAGCGCTATCCGCTGGCCGACGGGTTTCCTTTGGTGACCACAAAGAAGCTGCATTTGCGGTCGATCATCCATGAACTCCTGTGGTTCCTGTCCGGCGACACGAACATCAAGTACCTGAAAGACAACGGTGTTTCGATCTGGGACGAATGGGCGGACGAGCACGGTGATCTGGGCCCTGTCTACGGCAAGCAGTGGCGCGATTTTGGTGGTGTGGACCAGATCCAGACCCTGCTGGAGATGATCAAGACCAGCCCCGACAGCCGCCGCCTGATTGTGTCCGCGTGGAACCCTGTCGACGTGCCGAGCATGGCGCTGCCCCCCTGTCACACTATGTGGCAGGTTCGGATTGTGGGCCGCAAAATGCACCTGCAACTGTACCAACGCTCGGCGGATATGTTCCTTGGGGTGCCGTTCAACATCGCCTCTTACGCGCTGCTGCTAAAGATGCTGGCGCATGTGACCGGCTACGAGGCCGGCGATTTCGTCCACGCCATTGGCGACGCGCATATCTACTCGAACCACATGGAGCAGGTGAAACTGCAACTGTCACGCACGCCCAAGGCGCTGCCCCAACTGAACATCACCCGCGATGTGCAGTCCCTGTTCGACTTCAAATACGAAGATTTCGAGGTGGTCGGCTACGACCCTGATCCCGCAATCAAAGCACCGGTGGCCGTATGATTACTCTGATCGTTGCCCGCGACAAAAACGGCGCCATCGGCAAGGACAACACCATCCCCTGGGAAGCGCCCGAGGATTTGAAGTTCTTTCAGCGCGAAACCAGCGGTGCGGCCATCATCATGGGCCGGAATACGTGGGATAGCCTGCCGTTCAAGCCTCTGAAAAACCGCCTGAACATCGTCGTCACCTCGCAAGAAGTGACCGCCGAGCACACCGCAAAATCCGTGAAAGATGCCATTGATATGGCCCACGCCGCGGGCCACCGCCGCGTCTATGGCATCGGCGGCGCAGGCATCTACCGCGAGATGCTGGCTCATGCAGACCGCCTGTTGATCACCGAGGTTGATACCGAAGTCACTGAGCCGGATACCTACTTCCCCGAATTGATGGCAGAGGAGTGGCGTCTGATTGGCACCACGCTTTTGCGCACAGAAGCTCCCCGCTGCGTCGTGCGCGAGCTGCTGCGCTGCGGATGAGGCGCGGACTGCAGCCCCTTCATCTTGGAAAAATACCCAAGTTGGCAGGCTGAAGAAAAAACCGAGGCACGGGGGAGCGCCTCGGTTCATAAATCGAATGGGTAAAATGCCTCGAAGTCAGAGCAGGGTCAGATCGCCTGCCATCTGGCGGCCATCGCGGCCTTCTTTCAGCTCGTAGCCCACTTTCTGGTTGTCAGCCAGACCGGTCAGACCCGACCGCTCTACTGCAGAGATGTGTACGAACACGTCCTTGCCGCCGCCATCGGGCGCGATAAAGCCATATCCTTTGGTGGTGTTGAACCACTTGACGGTTCCTGTGGGCATAGCCCCTTACTCCTTCTAGTCGTCTTCCCCGCGAAACGAGGCCTTGGCGTAACATCCACGCGACAGTCAAACGACTCGCTCCGAGTTTCGGCTGCTTCGAGGTGGTCACAACTCCAGCGTTGCATGCCCAACGTAAAAATCAAGCAAAACACAGTTGTATTCGCTGTCACTTTCTTAAAAGTGGCAAAAAAATAGGAGAAGATCATGATCCTTTATGGCCTGAAGACCTGTGATACTTGCCGCAAAGCGGTCAAAGCGCTGCCTGAGGCGGAGTATGTGGATGTACGCAAGGACGGAGTTGCAAAAGACGTTTTGGAACGGGCGTTTGCGCAGTTCGGGGACAAGCTGGTCAACAAATCCAGCACCACGTGGCGCGGGCTGGACGAAGCAGAGCGTGCCCGTCCCGCTCTGGATCTGATCGCTGAGCACCCGACCCTGATGAAGCGCCCTTTGATCGAAGAGGGCGACAAGATGTGGCTGGACTGGGGGAAAGATGTGCAGGCGGAGCTGGCGGGATGATCACGCGCATCTATCGCGTACGCATTCACACCGAGTTGCGGGACGAGTTCGAGCCCTTGTTCCAGACGGTTGCGTTAGGGTCTGTGACCAAATTCGCGGGCTGTGCGCGGGTTGTGATCGGCGGTCCGGCAAAGGGAACGCCCGACGAATACGCGATGATCACCGAATGGACGGACGCTGACGCCCTGACCGAATTCGCTGGAGAGGAGTGGTCGGTCGCCCATATCCCGCCGGGGATGGAGAAGTTCGTGCAGGAATGCTGGGTGCACCACTTCGAGCACATGGCTGAATGAAAAAGGGCCGCTCTGATCTGAGCGGCCCTTGGTGTTTTTACTTCAGGTCCGGCGGGGTTGCCTCGCCCGACAGCTGGACGACGATCTCGTCCAAGGTCGCCATCGAGGTTTGCTTTTCACCCAAGCGGCGGACCGAGACGGTGCGCTCTTCGACTTCTTTCATGCCGACCGCGATGATCACAGGCACCTTGCCGAGCGAGTGCTCGCGGACCTTGTAGTTGATCTTCTCGTTGCGGAAGTCAGCCTCGGCGCGGACGCCTTTGGCCTTCAGCGCATCAACCACTTCTTGCACGTAGCCGTCGGCGTCCGACACGATGGACGCCACGACCACTTGGCGCGGGGCCAGCCAGAAGGGCAGCTTGCCTGCCGAGTTCTCGATCAGGATGCCGATGAAGCGCTCGAACGAGCCTAGAACCGCGCGGTGCAGCATGACGGGGCGGTGCTTGGCGCCGTCCTGACCGATGTAGTTCGCGTCCAGACGTTCCGGCAGGTTGGGGTCAACCTGCAGGGTGCCGCACTGCCATTCACGGCCGATCGCGTCGGTCAGGGTGAATTCCAGTTTCGGGCCGTAGAACGCGCCTTCGCCTTCTTGGATTTCGTAGTCATGACCGGCGGCGCGGCAGGCGTTGCCCAAGGCCGCTTCGACTCGATCCCACGACTCATCGGAGCCGATCCGCTTTTCGGGGCGGGTGGACAGCTTGATGGTCCAACCTTCGAAGCCGAGGTCCGCGTAGATTTTCGACAGGAACTCGATGAACTTCTTGGTTTCCGCTTCGATCTGGTCGTCAGTGCAGAAGATGTGCGCGTCGTCTTGGGTAAAGCCGCGCACGCGCATGATCCCGTGCAGAGCGCCCGAGGGTTCATAACGGTTGCACGAGCCGAACTCGGCCATGCGCAGGGGCAGGTCGCGATAGGATTTCAGACCCTGATTGAACACCTGCACGTGGCAGGGGCAGTTCATGGGTTTCAGGGCGTTGATCGCCTTTTCGCGGGCGTGCTCTTCGTCCACTTCGACGATGAACATGTTTTCCTGATAGTTTTCCCAGTGGCCGGATTTTTCCCACAGCTTGCGGTCCACGACCTGCGGGGTGTTCACCTCGACGTAGCCGTCACGGTCCTGCTGACGACGCATGTAGTCCTGCAGGGTGGTGTAGATGCGCCAGCCGTTCGGGTGCCAGAAGATCTGGCCGGGGGCCTCTTCTTGCAGGTGGAACAGGTCCATGTCCTTGCCAAGCTTGCGGTGATCGCGCTTGGCGGCCTCTTCCATCATGGTTTCCCATGCCTTGAGGTCCTGACGGTTCTTGAACGCCACGCCGTAGATGCGCTGCAGCATCGGGCGGGTGCTGTCACCCAGCCAGTAGGCGCCGGCCACGTGGGTCAGTTTGAAGGCATCTGCGGGAACTTGACCGGTGCTTTGCAGGTGTGGGCCGCGGCACAGATCCTGCCAGTCGCCGTGCCAGTACATGCGCAGGTCTTCGTTGCCGGGGATGCGGTTGATCAGCTCGATCTTGAAGGGCTCGCCGCGGTCCTCATAGTACTTGATCGCGCGCTCGCGGTCCCAGACTTCGGTTTTCACGTCGTCACGGGCGTTGATGATTTCCTTCATCTTGGCTTCGATCTGGCCAAGGTCCTCGGGGGTGAAGGGTTCGGCGCGGTCAAAGTCATAGAACCAGCCGTTGTCGCGCACGGGGCCGATGGTAACCTTAACGTCGGGCCAGATTTCCTGCACGGCGCGGGCCATGATGTGCGCCAGATCGTGGCGGATCAGTTCCAGTGCCTGCTCGTCATCCTGCATGGTGTGGATGGCGATCTGCGCGTTTTCGTTAATCGGCCACTGCATATCCCAGTGCGCGCCGTTCACGGTCGCGCTGATTGCTTTTTTCTGCAGTGACTTGGAGATCGATTCAGCGACCTGCGCGGGCGTAACGCCTGCGTCATATTCGCGAGAGTTTCCATCGGGGAAGGTCAGGGAAATCTGGGCCATGGGCCTTGATGCTCCTCGTCGGTTTGGCGCCTACGGGACGCCCGGTTGCGGGTTATGGTTCGCGGGCTATGTGACTGCCTGCGGGAGGCGAGTCAAGTTTAGGTTCTGATTGATGACAAAAGACATTTCTACAGAGGTATTCGAGGCACTCAGCGGTGCGGATGGTGATGCCGCCGATCTGAGTGACCACGCGCAACAGGCCGAGGCCGCGAACGGGCTCCGCCATATGGCGTCCCTGAGCATGACCAAGGTCGCGGACGGGCTGATTGACCCCAAGCTGGTGCTGAGCTGGCTGCTGAACGCCTTGGGGGCGCCTGCGGTGTTTGTGGGCCTGCTGGTGCCAATCCGAGAGGCGGGTGCTTTGCTGCCCCAGATGTTTCTGGCCGGATGGGTGGGGCGGCTGCGCCACAAGAAGTGGGCGTGGACCGTGGGCAGCGGAGGGCAGGGGATCGCGGCGGCGGTGATCGTGCTGGTTGCCCTGATGCTCGAAGGCGCGGCGGCGGGGGCTTTGATCTGTGCGGCGCTGGCCGTTCTGGCCGTGGCGCGCAGTGCATGCTCGGTCAGTTTCAAGGAAATTCTGGGGAAAACCGTCGGCAAGTCACGGCGCGGGGCGATCACGGGGACCGCTGGGTCCATGAGCTCGGCGGCGGTTCTGGTCTTTGCCGCGATCCTGATCTGGCAGGGGGCAAGCGAAGTTCTGGTGATCAGCGCGATCGCCTTGGCGGCGGTTTTGTGGCTGGCGGCGGCGGGGCTGTTTTCTTCTCTGAACGAGGAAAAGAGCGACACGGATGATCGCGGCGGGCTGCCGGATATCAAGCTGCTTTGGCAGGAGAAGGATCTGCTGAAGTTCATTGTCACGCGGGGGTTGCTGGTCGGGACCGCTTTGGCACCGCCCTATCTGGTGGTGATTTCGGAGCGGGCCGAGTTGGATCAACTCGGGGCGCTTTTGGTCGCGAGCGCGGCGGCCAGCTTCCTAAGCTCTTATGTTTGGGGGCGGTTGTCGGATCGGTCCAGCCGCAAGGTCTTGGCCCTGTCGGGCTTTGTCGCAGCGATTGCCCTGTTCGGCGGGGTCGCGCTGTCGTGGATGGGCTATGCGGACACGCCCTATGCCATTCCGGCGGTGCTGTTCGTGCTTATGATCGCCTATCATGGGGTCCGGCAGGGACGATCGACCTATCTGGTTGATCTGGCACCCAAAGATCAGAAGGCCGCCTATGCCGCGCTGGCCAATACGGTGATCGGCTCACTCTTGCTGGTCGCGGGGATTGGCGGCGGTCTGGCCGCGCTCGTCTCGGCCCAATGGGCGTTGGTGGTGTTCGGCGTCATGTCGCTGGCAGCTGTCAGCGCTGCGCTGTCCATGAAAGAAGTTGAATAAGTTGCTGCCCCCATCGGCGCTGCCTATGGTGGCGCCGCAAATATAGGAGACACCCATGACTGCCCACAGTGTGCTGACGACCTCGACCGGCCGCAAGATCGCCTATCACCGGACCGCAGGCGCCGAGCCGGGCATCGTGTTTTTGGGTGGGTTCAAGTCCGACATGGAGGGCACCAAAGCCGTCTGGCTCGAAGACTGGGCCAAATCGCAGGGTCGCGCGTTCTTGCGGTTCGACTATTCGGGCCACGGGAAGTCGTCCGAGAAGTTCGTGGACGGAGCGATTGGCGATTGGGCGGCGGACGCGCAGGAAGTCATTGAGACGCTGACTACGGGTCCGCAGGTCTTGGTTGGCTCCAGTATGGGCGGATGGATCGGCCTGCTGATGACCAAGCGCATTCCCCAATGTGTTTGCGGGTTGGTTGGCATCGCGGCTGCGCCAGATTTCACCGAGGACGGGTTTTGGGCCGGATTCACCGATGAGCAGCGGCAGAAGCTGGAGGCTGACGGCCAGATCGCTTTGCCGTCGGACTATGACGAGCCCTATATTATCACCAAGCGGCTGATCGAGGATGGGCGCGACCAGTTGGTTTTGCGCGAACCTCTGCCTTTGCCGTTCCCCGTCCGGTTTTTGCAGGGGACAGCGGATACTTCGGTTTCCGTCGACACGGCGGTCAAGCTGCTGAACCACGCCGAGGGCATGGATATGCGCCTGACGCTGGTGGATGGGGCGAACCATTCGTTCTCGGATGAAGGGTGCCTTGGTTTGATCGCAGAGAGCATTCAGGACGTGCTGAAACGGGTGGCGTAGGGGAAATTAACGGATTTCCTGAGCCTGCCTGTGGATAACTTGGTGTATGAAACTGGAAAAGGCTTAACATCCTCTGGATAACTTGAGCTATTGCTCTGTATCTAGTGCCTTTTCCCGTTCGGATAGGAATATATCCCTATTCTCTATGATCTGCGCTCCCAGAAAGTTTAACACGTGACTCTGGGACAACTTTTTCACGCAGCGAGTGAAAGCGTTAATTGGCCTAATGAAATGGCCCGCTCTCTGGGCGAAGGCCTTTAAATAAAAAAGGCCAGACGCAATCGCATCTGGCCTTTTCTCATGTAACTGGCGGCGGTCTTATTCAGCCGCAGCTTTGGACTTCGTGCGCTGGTTCGCGTCGATGAACTCGAGCACCAGCGGACGGATGTTGTTGCGCCAGCTTTTGCCTGCAAAGATGCCGTAGTGACCGGCGTCAGGCTCGAGGTGGCTGGCTTTCAGGCTGTCGGGCAGGCCGGTGCACAAATCCAACGCTGCGACACATTGTCCAGGCGCAGAGATGTCATCTTTGGCGCCTTCGACCGTTTTGACGGCCACATCGGTGATTTTGCCGATGTCGACGCGCTTGCCGGCGACCACAAACTTGTTCTTGGCGACCTCGCAATTCTTGAAGATTCGCTCGACGGTCGAGAGGTAGAACTCGGCCGGCATGTCCATCACGGCGAGGTATTCGTCGTAAAAACGGTTGTGGCGATCGTTGTCACGGGCCTCGCCTTTGGCGGCGCGCATGATCTGGTCGGTGAAGGCCTTGGAGTGTGTCTCGGCGTTCATTGCCATGAAGGATGTCAGCTGCAGGAGGCCCGGATACACCTGACGGCCAACGCCCGGGTATTTGAAGCCAACGCGCTGGACCATCATCTCTTCGAGTTGGCCCATTGTGATGCGATTGCCGAAATCTGTGACCTCGGTGGGAGCGGCTTCGGGGTCGATGGGACCGCCGATCAGGGTCAGCGACGAAGGTTGCGCCGCGGGATCTTCTTCGGCCAGATACGCGGTTGCAGCGAGGGTCAGGGGCGCGGGCTGACATACAGCGATCACGTGGGTGTCAGGACCCAGATGCTTCATGAAGTCAACGAGGTAGAGCGTGTAGTCCTCAACGTCGAATTTCCCTGCAGAAACAGGGATATCACGGGCATTGTGCCAGTCTGTGCAGTAGACCTCGCAGTCCGGCAACAGGCTGACGACAGTCGAGCGCAGAAGTGTGGCGTAGTGTCCCGACATCGGCGCAACCAGCAGCACTTTGCGAGGCTTCTCTGGGCGGCCTAGGACGTGGAAATGGACCAGGTCACCAAAGGGTTTTTCGACGACGGTGTCGACGGTGACGATGTGGTCGCGACCATCTTCGCAGGTATACGAATGAATACCCCAGTCAGGCTTGGCCACCATCCGTGCAAAGCTGCGTTCGGTGACTTCGCCCCATGCTCCCATCCACTGGAAAACAGGGTTCGGAAACGCTGCGATGG
Source organism: Alphaproteobacteria bacterium (assembly GCA_030433335.1). GTDB lineage: Bacteria > Pseudomonadota > Alphaproteobacteria > Rhodobacterales > Rhodobacteraceae > Donghicola. Next base: position 58,336 of record JAUILL010000016.1, read on the forward strand.
CCGGATATCCCGCGATCGCTTTGGCCGTTGCGCCAAGCCATTGGTTCGTGTTTCGAACCGTTTCCATCAGATCATACGTCGCCATATAGCGCATGTCGTTCTCCTTCGTTGCCGGTCGGTCCGGTTCAAATCGTCACTTTGCCCCCTCCGGCTTGCAACGTTATGCTGCACGCAGAGTAGGGGGGAATCGCAGGCATGACAACGCACGACGGCGATACTGGAACTGAACTGGTCCGTTTGAACGAAAACATCTCGAAAATTGAAGAACTTTCCAAGCGCCTTGTTACAGCACTTTCGCACTATAAGGCGATCAACCCCGCCCTTCAGGGTCCCGGCCAAGATCTTTATATGAAGGCAGCTGTCGGCTATTGGGCCGAATGGGTGCAAAACCCCGCAAAAATACTGGAACACCAGGTCGAGTACTGGGGCAAGTCGCTTCAACACTATGTAGAAGCGCAAAAGGCGCTGACGAATGGCATCGGCGCGCCAGAGGAAATGGTTGGTTCCAAAGACAAGCGGTTCGCAAACCCGCTTTGGCACAGCCACCCCTATTTCAATTACGTAAAGCAGCAGTACCTTCTAAATTCCGAAGCGATCACCAAGGCTGTCGATGATGTGGTCGATCTGGATGACGTGGACCGCAAGCGCCTGCGCTATTTCTCGCAGCAGATCGTTGACCTCATGGCACCGACGAACTTCCTTGCGACCAACCCTGATGCACTGGAGCGCGCGGTAGAGACCGAGGGGCAGAGCCTTGTGGATGGTCTAGAGAACCTTGTTCGCGACCTCGAAGCGAATGATGGCCGACTTCTGGTCACACTGGCGGACGAGAAAGCCTTTGAGGTGGGCGGCAATATCGCGACCACCGAGGGCAAGGTCGTCTATCGCAACCACATGTTCGAGCTGTTGCAGTATAGCCCGACCACCGAAACCGTGCATGAAATCCCGTTGCTGATCTTCCCGCCGTGGATCAACCGGTTCTACATCCTCGACCTGAAGGAAAAGAACTCTCTGATCAAATGGGCGGTTGATCAGGGTTACACGGTCTTTGTCGTCAGCTGGATCAACCCCGATCCGTCTTATCGCGACGTGAAGCTGGATGACTATATCACCGACGGCTACCTGACCGCGATAAACGAGGTACGCGCGATCTGCGATGTGAAGCAGGTGAACGCCGTGGGCTATTGCATCGCGGGGACAACCCTGTCTCTGACCATGGCGCTGCTGAAGAAGCGAGGCGAGACCCCGATCAAATCGGCGACCCTCTTTACCACGCTGACCGATTTCTCGGATCAGGGGGAGTTCACTGTCTTCCTTGGTGACGACTTCGTGGATGGCATCGAAGAAGAGGCGATGGCCGAGGGCTATCTGAACAGCTTCTTCATGTCGCGGACGTTTAGCTTCTTGCGGTCGAATGACCTGATCTACGGGCCGGCGATCAATCGCTACATGAAGGGCGAAGCGCCGCCCGCCTTTGATCTGCTCTTCTGGAACGGTGACAGCACCAACCTGCCGGGCGCGATGGCGATCCAGTATCTGCGCGACCTCTGCCAGAAGAATAAGTTCGCTGACGGCGGTATCGAGATCTGTGGCGAAGTGCTGAACATCAAGGATGTCACAGTGCCGATCTGTGCCATCGCCTGCGAGACCGACCATATCGCGGCGTGGAAAGCCAGCTTCAACGGCGTTCGCCAAATGGGGAGCCGGTCCAAGAAGTTCATCTTGTCCCAGTCGGGTCACATCGCAGGGATCGTAAACCCGCCGTCCAAGGGCAAGTACGGGCACTATACCCAGACCAAGATGGCGATGGACCCGGAGACATGGCGCGAGACGGCTGAATTCACGCCGGGTTCGTGGTGGCCGCGCTGGGATGAATGGCTGGCAGGCCGCTCTGGCAAGCAGATTCCCGCGCGAGAAGAGGGTGATTCTACTCACCCGGTACTAGCCGATGCTCCTGGTACCTATGTGGTGATGCACTCAACCGGTTGAAGCCAATAACCTTTTCCCTTCTTGCTGCACTGCAGAAAAATAGCTTGATTTTCTGCAGTGCAGCATCCATATTGTTTTTAGCTGATCAACGGGGTGGGCCCGAAAACAGCAAGAAAAGGGATTTGGAACTATGACTGCTAAGACACCTGACTTCACCGCTATGATCAAAGACATGATGGGCGCATTCCCCATGGACATGTCGGCAATGGAAGGCTCGTTCAAATCGCAGGCCGCTCTGTCGGAGAAGCTGTCGGCAGTTGCTCTGGACGCCGCTGAGAAGTCGACCGAGATTTCGACCAAGTGGACCAAGGACGCGCTGACCAAAATGGGCGACCTGACCAAAGCAAAGGCAGAGCCCGCAGATTACGCCAAAGCAATGACTGACTTCGCAAGCGCGTCGGCTGAAATGGCTGCAGAGAACATGGCTGCTTTCGCAGAAGTTGCGAAAAAAGTTCAGACCGAAACCGTAGAGCTGCTGATGGCTGCCGGTAAGGACATGAGCGAAGAAATGACCGCTGCTGCTAAAAAAGCGACCACCGAGATGACTGCGACCGCGAAAAAAGCGACCGCCGCAGCGAAGTAATAAAGGCCCGGACATAGGGTGCCCTCCCGCCCGTAGTCCGGTAAGTTGAGGGCAGGCGAAAGCCTGCCCTTTCTTTTTTTATTTTTACACCCTAGGCTTTTTGCAGCGATGCAGCATGGGAGGGGAGTCCTTGTCGGATAACGATAAACCGCTTTTGATCAAGCGATACGCAAGCCGCCGTTTATATAATACAGAGACCAGCGATTATGTTACGCTGGAAGACATTGCAGGGTTCATTCGTGCGGGTCGTGAAGTCAAAATTGTCGACCTGAAATCGGGCGACGATCTTACCCGTCAATACCTGCTCCAGATCATTGCCGAACATGAAAGCAAGGGTGAAAGCGTCCTTCCTCTGGCCGTGCTCAATGACCTTGTCCGCAGCTACACAACCCAAGCGACCAGCGTGGTGCCACAGTTCCTCGCCATGTCGTTCGAGATGCTGCAGGACGGTCAGTCCAAGATGGTCGAAAACATGTCTGCAATGAACCCGATGGCAAAGATGCCCGGATTCGAAGCGATGCAAGCGCAGCAACAAGCTTTTCTCAAGGCGATGACTGGCGGGCTCGCGGGAAACTGGGGCTCCAGTTCTCCGACCCCTGAGAAGGGCGAAGAAGAGGGTCTCGACGACATCAAGAAGCAACTGGCCGAGCTGCAGGCCAAGCTGTCGAAGATGAGCAAGTAAAGAATGGTCGATTCCCCGGGACGGATTACCCTCTGGGGGATCGAGGTCTTTGTGGCCACGGCCGAAGAAGGCGCGATCTCTGCGGCCGCGCGCCGGTTGGGCACCAGCCCCTCTACAGTTTCCCAGCAATTAACCAGCCTCGAGACGGCCTTGGGCAGCACATTGGTGGTGCGCAATGCGCGGCCGATGTCGCTGACCCCAGCCGGAGAGGTGTTTCGCCGCCGCGCCAGTGCGATCCTGAACGAGGCTGCTCTGGCCCGCGCAGAACTGGCCATGTCGGACCTGTCGTCTCTGACGCGCCTGCGCCTCGGGATGATCGAGGATCTGGAGGCGGACGTCACACCAGCGCTGCTCACACGGCTCGCCAGTGACATCTCGGGAAGCCAGTTCCTGCTGGAAACGGGGCCGTCTCACGCGCTTTACGGTCAGCTTGATGATCGCGCATTGGACATGGTCGTCGCGGCCGAAATGGGGGCAGAGGCGGACTGGATGGAAGTGCATCCGCTGCTGACCGAGCCCTTCGTGCTTGCGGTGCCCAAGGGGCGCGTGGACCCTGAAGCTGACCTGCTGGCACAATTGCGGGACCTGCCGCTGATCCAGTATTCAGCGCGCTTGGCGATGGGTCGGATGATTGCAGCCCACCTCGTACGACAGAACCTCAAACTGTCCCATAGGTTCGAGATCGACAGCTATCATTCAGTGCTGGCCTTGGTCGCAGGGCAGGTGGGCTGGTCGATCCTCACACCGCTTGCGCTCATGCGGGCGCGGCGCTGGTTGGACCGCGTGGACGTCTACCCGCTGCCGTTCGAGCCGCTCTCGCGCAACATTTCCCTGACCGCCCGTCAGGATCTGCTCGGGGATCTTCCCGCGCAAATCGCAGTCCACCTCAAAGGTCTGCTGACCCAGCACGTGGTCACCCCCGCGCTAACGGATTTCCCGTGGCTCCAAGGCGGCCTAACCCTGCGCTAACGAAAAAAAGGAGAGCATGGCCCTCCTTTCTGCTTTGTAAAAATACTCACAATCCAATGGCAACCAGAGGCGCGCCGCTCAGGTCCCGTAAGCCAACGCTTGCTCTTTCGCGGCCTCCGCGGCCCCAACGAGAGTCTGAGCAATATAATCCAGCTCGTCTTTTTTCAGTCGCGCCGGCAGGCGCACGTCACACGCATTCTGCAGCATGGCGCGGGTGCGGGGCAGGTCGGGCATCTCGGGCATGAACTGCCAGTTCCAATAGGCGCGGGCGTTGTCCGTGGACAGGCCGAACACCTGCACCGAAACACCGTTCTCTTTGGCCGTCTGGGCAAAAACCTTGGCTTCATCGCCAGACATGCCAACCAGATTGAACTGGATCGAGTCCGGCGCGCGCTCTTCGGGGGCCAGCTTTTCGGGCACCTCCAACCAGCGCGAAGCATTCAACTGCGCCGCAACATAATCGTGGTTGGCGCGGCCATCGCGCACACGGCGGGCGACTTCGGGCAACTGGGGACGGATGATCACAGCCGACAGGTTCGACATGCGCAGGTTATACAGCGGCAGCTTGTTCTGGTGGCGGGCAAACGCCTCTTCCAGATCGGTGGTGTTGTCGCTTGCGCGGGTCTTGTGCTTTTTCCAGTTGTGCTCGTAGGCGCCGGACATGATCACCGCGCGGGCCACAAGATCAGCGTCGTCGGTGATGAGAATGCCACCTTCGCCCGCGTTTACCAGCTTGTAGGACTGAAAGCTGAAGCAGCCGATTCTGCCAATGGTGCCGATGTTCCGGCCATGCCAAGTCGTGCCGAGTGAGTGTGCCGCGTCCTCGATCACCGGAATGTCGCGTGCGTTACACATGGCCATGATCGCGTCCATGTCGCTGGTGTGGCCGCGCATGTGGCTGATGATCACCGCGCTGATGTTGTCGTCGAGGCGGCTCTCGAAATCCTTGATGTTGATGCGGTAGTTCTCGCCGACTTCGCAGAGGACGGGGATGCAATCGGCATGGACGACCGACGACGGCACGGCGGCAAAGGTAAAGCCGGGCATCAAGACGCGGGCGTCGCGGGGCAGGCCAAGTGCTTTGAGCGACAGGAACAGAGCTGCCGAACAGGACGACACCGCCAGCGCATATTTTGATCCCAAAAGCTCGGCGAACTCGGCTTCGAGCAGCGCGACAGGGGCGTTTTCGGGCGCGGTGTAGCGGAACAGGTCCCCGGTCTGGAGCAGGCGCTCGATCTCTTGGCGAGCGGCGGCAGGGATGGGTTCGGCGTCGTAAACGTTGGGCGCTTGTGTCATGGTCCTGTAGCTTTTCTGAAAACTCTTTTCGGAATTGCTAAACGCATCCCGCGCTTTCACCAAGCCTTTTCTGCCCTGACACGGTGCGCCCCGACGTCAGATACCGATCTTGTCCCTTAGGGCGTACCAGCTCATCGCCATGACCAAGAGCGGCGTGCGGAACGCGCCGCCGCCTGGAAAACGCGGCGAGGGCAGGGTGTTAAGCACGTCGAACCGGCCCATCTCACCGCTGATCGCTTCGGCCAGAATGCGGCCCGAGAAGGTTGCCAGTGCGACGCCGTGCCCCGAATAGCCGGACGCAGCCCAAAGCCCTTGGGCGGGCCTGTCAAACACCGGTAGGCGCTGCGCGCTGATGCCAAGGGTGCCGCCCCATGCGTGGGTGATCTTGACGCCCTTGAGTTGGGGAAAGACGGTTTCCAGCGGTTTGCGGACGGTGGCTTCGATGTCCGAGGGGAACTTGTAGCCGTAGGATTCGCCGCCCCCGAACAGCAGGCGCCCATCGGCGGACATCCGGAAGTAGTTTATCACGAACTTGCTGTCAGCCACGGCGATGTCGCGGGCCAGAACGCTGGCGGCGCGGTCGCCCAAAGGCTCTGTCGCGGCGATGAAGTTGTTGATCGGCATGACTCGCGCGCCGACGCCGCTAACCAGTCGGCCGAGATAGCCGTTCCCTGCGAGGATCACATGCTTGGCGCGGACGAAGCCTTTGTCACAGCGCACCACCTGGTCGGCGCCGGGTTCGACGCGGTGGACCAGCGTGTTCTCGTGGATGGTCGCGCCCGCCGCTTCAGCCTTGCGGGCCAATGCCAGCGCCAATGCCAGAGGGTTCACGTGGCCCGCGCCCCAATCGACGCTGCCGCCTTGGTAACAGGGGCTGCCGATCAGCGCCTGCATGGCGTCACGGTCCAGTTTCTCAATCTCGGTGTAGCCGTAGTGCTGCGCGAGGTGGTCGGCCGCGGCCTGCGTGTCGGGCACATCGCGGGCCTGCCATTCGGCATGGGCGACGCCGGGGCGATAGGCGATGGCGGGGTCTTCGTCGGCCAACTCGCGGACCAAGGCTTTGGCGTCCTGCGACAGATCCCAAAGCAGGCGGGCGTTGTCCCGGCCTATGCGGGTTTCCAGCCAGTCCTGCCCTTTGTTGAACCCGCTGCCGACCTGACCACCATTGCGGCCAGAGGCACCCCAACCGGCGCGGTGCGCTTCGACCACGATGACCTTGAGCCCGCGCTCTGCGAGGTGCCACGCGGCAGACAGACCAGTGTAGCCCGCGCCCACGATGCAGACATCGGCAGCAGCCTCGCCGCGCAGAGGCGCGCGGGCGTCGGGCAGATCCAGAACATCGGCATACCAGCTTGGTGGGTAGTGCCCTTGGCGGTCGTTCGCGAAGAGAAGGTTCATACGTTGGTCAACAAATGCTCGCGTTCCCAAGGGCTGATGACCTGCAGGAACTCTTCGTATTCCGCGCGTTTCACGATCGAGTAGACCCGCGAGAACTCCTTGCCCAAGACGTCGTGCAGTTTCGGGCAGGCGTCGAATTCTTCGAGCGCTTGGCCTAGGGTCTGCGCGAAGTCACCGTCGCCCTCGTAGGCGTCGCCCTTGAACTGCTTCGATGGTCGGACGCCCTCCATCATGCCCAGATACCCTGCGGCAAGGGACACGGCGAAAGCGAGGTAGGGGTTGCAGTCCATGCCCGCCAAGCGGTTCTCGACGCGGCGCGACTGCGCGTCAGAAATCGGAATGCGGATGCCGGTGGTGCGGTTGTCCCGCGCCCATTCGAGGTTAATCGGGGCGGCATGGTCTTTGACGTAGCGGCGGTAGCTGTTCACGTAGGGGGCCTGAACGGCGATCCCTGCGGGCATGTATTTCTGCAGGCCACCGATGAAGTTGTAGAACGCGTCGGTTTCCCCGCCCTGCGGACCAGAGAACAGGTTTTCACCAGTCTCCATGTCGATCACCGAGTGGTGGATGTGCATGGCGCTGCCCGGTTCGTGGGCGATGGGTTTCGCCATGAAGGTAGCGTAGCAGTTGTGGCGCAGCGCAGCCTCTCGGATCAGGCGTTTGAAGTAGAACACCTCGTCCGCCAGCTTTACTGGGCTGCCGTGGCGTAGGTTGATCTCGAGTTGGCCCGCGCCGCCTTCTTGGGTGATGCCGTCGATCTCGAACCCTTGGGCTTCCGCAAAGTCATAGATGTCGTCGATCACAGGGCCGTATTCGTCCACCGCAGACATCGAATAGGCCTGACGCGCGGCGGCAGGGCGACCCGAACGGCCCATCATTGCCTCGATCGGTTTGGACGGGTTGGTGTTCGGCGCGACGAGATAGAACTCCATCTCCGGCGCGACGATCGGCTTCCACCCTTGCTCGTTATACAGCTCGACCACACGCTTCAGCACGTTGCGCGGCGAGAAGGCGATCGGCTTGCCCGCGCGATCAAAAGCGTCATGGATCACCTGCAGAGTCCAGTCGCCGGTCCAAGGCGCGGCGGTCGCCGTGCTCATGTCGGGTTTCAGAATCATGTCGCGTTCGATGAACCCTTCGTCCCCTGCGGCCTCGGCCCACTCGCCGGTGATCGTCTGATAGAAGATCGAGTCGGGCAGGTAAAAATGGCTCTGACGTGAGAATTTAGACGCGGGCACGGCCTTGCCACGGGCGATGCCGGGCAGGTCAGAGATGATGCATTCCACCTCGTCCAGCCGGTTATCACCGAGATAGTTGGAAACGGACGCGGGCAGATCGCTTAGCATCGAGCTCATGAAATTCCTTTTCCGTGCATCAGGCGCGTTACCGTTTCCGCGATCTGCACATTGTCGTTCTGGTCGGGCAGGTGGATTTCGGCCTCTTGTAGCAGACCTTCGGGGACCACCCCTTTGCCACGATAGTCTATCAGACCTTTGATGAAGTCTGATTGAAATTCCGGATGCGCCTGCGTGGTAAACACGTGGTCATCCCATGCCAGCGCCGCGTATTTGCAGAACGGGCTAGAGGCCACGACACGCGCCTCGGGCGGGAGTTCGACTACCTGATCTTGGTGCCATGCGTTCAGGTCCAGCGTTTTGCCGCCAAAGTCATAGGTCTGCAGGCCAACCGACCAGCCATCCTTGAACTTTTCGACCTTGCCGCCCAAGGCCTGCGCAATGATCTGGTGGCCAAAGCAAGCCCCAAAGAGCGGCTTCTTTGACGCGTAAATCTCGCGGATTAGCGCTTCGAGCGGGGGGATCCACGGGTGATCCTCGTAGGCGCCATGGCGCGAGCCGGTGATGATATAGCCATCCGCCGCATCAACGCTGTTGGGGAAGTCACCGTCCACCACGTTCCACGTCTGGTATTCGAAATTGCCGTCGCCAAGCATGGCGCGGAACAGAAGGGCGTAGTCAGGCGCGATCTCTGCCATCTCGGCAGGGGTGTGGCCCGTTTGCAGGATACCGATTTTCATAGGGCACCAAAGTGTTTGAGGGGTCGTGAAGTGACGGGGCCAAGGCGGCCACGTCAGACCGTATCGAGATAGATCTCAACCTGTTCGCGATCATCCAGTTCCGCCATGTAGAACATTTCTTGGCGTTTGGTCGCGACATAATTGCGGATCAGTTCGGGCGTGAAGATGCGGGCGATGTGCTCGTCTTTTTCGAACGCTTCGATCGCGCTTTCCCACGTGTTCGGAACCTGCGGCAACTTCTGGTTATAGGCGCTGCCCTTGATCGGCTCGCACGGCTCTGCGTGATCGTCGATCCCGTTCATCGCGGCCCCAAGGATGCCTGCGATCAGCAAATAGGGGTTCACGTCACCGCCAGCCACGCGATGCTCGATCCGGCGCGCGCGCGGGTCGCCCGAAGGGATGCGAATCGCGGCGGTGCGGTTCTCGTAGCCCCAGCAGATGCTGGTGGGCGCGTGGTTGTCGGGGACCAGACGGTCATAGCTGTTGGCGTGGGGCGCAAAGAGCAGGGTGCTGCCAGGCATCGCGTCCATACAGCCCGCCACGGCATGGCGCAGATAGGCGCTGCCTTGCTGGCTGCCGTCGTCAAAGATGTTCTGGCCATTCTTGTCGATGACCGAGAAGTGGGTGTGCATCCCGCTGCCCGAGTAGTCGACGTAAGGCTTGGCCATGAAGCTGGCGGCAAAGCCGTATCGGCGGGCCAGACCCTTGACGAGCATCTTGAAGAGCCATGCGTCATCAGCGGCACGCAGGGCATCGTCGCTATGCATCAGGTTGATTTCGAACTGCCCCAGACCCGCTTCGGAGATCGCGGTATCGGCGGGGATGTCCATCTCTTCGCAGGCGTCGTAGAGGTCGGAGAAGAACTTGTCGAACATGTCCAGCGCACGGATCGAGAGGATCTCGGCGGCTTTGCGGCGCTTGCCCGAACGGGGGCTGGCGGGGACTTGGAACGACTTGCCCGAGTCGTCGATCAGGTAGAATTCGAGCTCGACCGCGACGACGGGTTTCAGGCCCTTTTCGTCGTAGCGTTCCAGCACACGGCGCAGTGCGTGGCGGGGGTCGCCTTCGAACGGGCGACCGTCTTCGTGGAACATCCAAAGCGGAAGGAGGGCGGTCGGCCCTTCGAGCCACGGCATGGGCACAAACCCGCGTTCGGTCGGTTTCAGAACGCCGTCACGGTCCCCTGTTTCGAACACAAGGGGGCTGTCGTCGATGTCTTCGCCCCAGATGTCGAGGTTCATCACAGACATGGGAAAGCGCGTGCCGCCTTCGACCACTTTGTCTGCAAATCGGGTTGGCACCCGTTTACCGCGGGGCTGACCGTTCAAATCTGCCGCGGCCACACGGATGGTGCGCACCATGGGGTGCTTGCGTAGCCAGTTTTTCATAAATCACCTGCGTTGCCCGTTCGTCGAGCTAATTTGATCAAATTCACTGTCTCTAAGAGCAGCGACGAAATCAAGGGGTATTGTTAGCGGATCAAGCGCGGGCGCAGCTTGATCTTTTGGCGTTGGTTTTGAGGCAAGTGCTGGTTCAAGCGTTTGTTAATAAATCCGAAAATACTGATCACGATCAGCGTCAGGATGATGAAGTACATCGCAAGGATCGGGTAGGGCACAAACGGGTTGAAGGTCTTGTCCGCAAAATAGTTGGCGTAATATAGGGCATCGCCCATCTGCTTGAACGCCGGAAAGCCGCTGAAATAGACAAGCGCGGTCGACTGGAACAAAAAGATCGCCTCGTTCGTATAGGCGGGCCATGCCAGACGCAGCATCGTGGGCCAAACCACGCGCTTGAACCGCGGCCAGCCGGTCAGGCCATAGGCATCCGCGGCCTCCAGATCGCCTTTGGGAATCGATTGGAGCGCGCCATAGAAAATCTCGCCGGAATAGGCGGCGGTGTTCAGCAGCAGCACCACAAGCGCACCTGCCCAAGCCGAGGTGAGCGGATCAAAGAAACCGCTCACGCCCTTGAGACTAAGGAACAGAAAGTAGGCAAAGAAGAACTGGATGAAAAGCGGGGAGCCACGGAAGATAAAGATCACCCACTCCGCCGGTTTGCGGAATAAGGGGTTCGCGCTGTTTTTGCCAACAGCGAGCAAGACGGCCAGCACGAAGCCTGCGATCAGGGCGAGCGTGCCGAAGTAGATATTCTGCAGCATCCCCGAGCCGATCAGGGTGAACTGCTGGCAAAGGGTGAAGTCAGAACGCGGCAGGAGCCGCTCGCCAAGGCCGATGGACCGGAGGCTGTAGTCTGCGATGGTTTGGAGACAGCTCATGCGGCAGCCCCCTTGCGCTGCGCCTCGCCGCCCGCGGTCGCTTGGCCGTGGGTCAGCTTGCGCATGATCCGGTCAAGGAAGACTTCGGAGACTTTGGTGAAGCCGAGGTAGAAAATCAAAAGCACGAGGAAGTACCACAGGCGCCAGTCGGGGTGCGGATAGTCGGTGAAACGGGCGGTCTTGGCACCGCCAAGCTCGCGGGCCCAGTAGACGATATCCTCGACCCCCAAAAGGAAGAGGAGGGGGGTGGCCTTGATCAGCACCATCCAGAGGTTGCCAAGACCGGGCAGGGCGTAGACCCACATCTGGGGCACCAGAATGCGCCAAAAGGTCTGACGAGGTGTCATGCCATAGGCTTCGGCGGTTTCAAGCTGCGCACGGGGGACGGCGCGCATTGCGCCGAGCATCACGTTGGCCGCGAAGGCCCCAAAAACGATGGCAAAGGTCACCACGGCGAGGGTGAAGCCGTAGACCTCGTGAATCCATTGTGCGGCATTGCCGAGGGGCATTTTCGCAGCGGCGCAAACGACGAAGTCGTTGCCTTGGCGGATCGGTTGGTCCCAGTCGGGGCACTTCGCCTGATGGCGCAGCCACTCGATGCCTTGGTCCAACGCGATCACGAAGAACAAGAAGAACGCGATGTCCGGAACCCCGCGGACAATGGCGATGTAGATTTTCCCGAGCCAGCTAATCGGCGTGAACGACGATCGGGCCGCGGAGGCACCGGCAAAGCCGAACAGCAACGCAGCGGGCGCCGTGATTGCCAACAGCAAAAGCACGGTGCCAAAGGAATAGTAGAAGGCCATATGCTTGCCGGTCGTGAGGTAACAGGCGAGCCACTGGAATTGGCCAAGTGTGTCGGGGTCGGTGCAGAAGCTGAAAATGGCGGGCCTCTTGGCGAGGTCTGGATGTGAGTATTTTTGGCAAAAAGAAGGGAGGGGCGTGCCCTCCCTTCGGAGCGATTAGAAGGTGGCCGAGTCGGGCAGCCACTTGACGATCAGCTCGTTCAGGCTGCCATCTTCTTTCATCGACTGGATCGCCGCGGTGAACTTGTCACGCAGTTCGCTGTCTGATTTGCGGATGCCAAGACCAATGCCGCCGCCGATCAGGACATCTTCGCCGGTCAGCTCGAGGTCTGCATTCTCTTCGGCGATGGGCGCGAGGAAGGCTTTGTCGGCCAGAACCGCGTCGGCTTCGCCGTTGCGGACCGCTGCGACGGTTTCGTCAGGCGATGCGAATTCCAGAAGGGTCGCGCCCGAGTCGGTCACGTGGCTGGCCTGAATAGTGCTGGCCTGCGCTGCGATCACGCCCCCGGAGAAGTCCACATCTGCGCCCGCCATTGCCATGTAGGCCGAGGGGTCGGGCTGGGTGTAGTTTTCGGTGAAGTCGATCTTTTCCATGCGCTCTTCGGTGATCGACATGCCCGCGATGATGGCGTCGTAGTTGCCCGAAACGAGGTTGGGGATGATCGAATCCCAATCGTTGGTGACCCATTCGCAGTTCAATTCAGCGCGTTTGCACAGCTCGTCACCGAGCTCGCGCTCAAAGCCATCCACTTCGCCCGCATCGTTGATGAAGTTGTACGGAGGGTAGGCACCCTCGGTGCCCAGACGGACGACATCGCCGTGACCTGCGGCAAAGAGGCTGGTGGCCGACAGAGCCAGTGCGGCGCTGGTGATCAGTAGTTTTTTCATTGGTTTTAACTCCCCTTGAGTGTGGTTCAGGCAGCTGTCGTATGACTTAGGAATTGCTGCAGCCGCTCTGATTTGGGCGCCCCGAATAGGGTTGCGGGATCGCCCTGTTCTTCGATCAGGCCCTGGTGCAAGAACACGACGTGATCGGAAACATCGTGGGCCATTTTCATGTCATGGGTGACGATGATCATGGTCCGACCCTCTTCGGCGAGGGCCTTGATGACGCGCACCACTTCTTGTTCCAACTCGGGATCTAGCGCGGAAGTGGGTTCGTCAAAGAGAAGAGCTTTGGGTTCCATGCAGAGCGCGCGGGCAATCGCGGCGCGCTGCTGTTGGCCGCCTGACAGTTGCGCGGGCCAAGCATCGCATTTGTCCCCGATGCCGACCTTGTCCAGATACATGCGGGCCTTTTCCTCGACCTCGGCCTTGTCGCGGCCCAGAACGGTCACGGGGCATTCCATGACATTTTCGAGGATCGTCATGTGGGACCACAGATTGAACTGCTGGAATACCATCGACAGGTTCGTGCGGATTCGCATGATTTGTTTGGGGTCAGCGGGGCGACGGGCCAATTCCTGACCCTTCCACTTTACGGGCTCGCCCTCGAACAGGATGTCGCCCTTCTGACTGTCTTCCAACAGGTTGGCGCAACGCAGAAGCGTGGACTTGCCGGATCCCGAAGACCCGATCAGCGAAATGACATGTCCGCGCGGTGCGGTGATGTCGACACCCTTCAGAACCTCGAGCTCGCCGTAGCGTTTGTGGAGGTTGCGGATTTCGATAACTGGTTGATTACTGACCACAAGAACCCTGATGGTTGCATTTGGAATTTGCGCTAGTAACGCTCATTCGATCTGGAAATGCAACGCTTGGTCAAATTTGACCCTAGGTAAGTTACAGTTTTGACATGGAGTGGATTGAAAGTTCAGCGCCGCGCTAATCCTGAGGTGGTTTAGCTGCCCTGAACGCGCTGGCGCGCCAAAGCGCTGTCCATGTCCGAGACGCCTAGAAAACGGGACACTGTACGGAGGAGGGCATCCTCGGCTTCATCGCGCTTGCCGTCCGCGAGCACCACTTTCCAAAGGGATTCGATCACACCAAGGCGGTGGTCATAGGGCACGCCCTGTTTGATTGCTGTGGTGAATTTGACGGTGTCGGGGGCTTCGGACTCGAGCTGTTCGGCCTCGCGGCGTAGGTCAGCGGCCTCGTTGGGGCCAAGCCCGTAGCGAGACGCCGTTATGCTGTCGATCAGATCGATTTCCGACTTCGCATAATCCTCATCCGAGCGGGCGATGCGCACCAGAAGAGCGGTCAAAGCGAGCCGCGAATCCCCTTCGGTCAGGGGATCAATGGCGGGTTCGGTGAGGCGGCGTAGGAAATCAGCAAACATGGCAGTGATATAGTCGTGGCGGGTCGCCCCGCCAAGCAGGGATTACATTGATGCGATGGCGTGCTCGCGGGCGATCTGCGACTCCGCGCGTCGGATGCCAAATCCACGGCGCGCTTTGGTCAGCAGATCGTCGATGCTCTTAGTGCGGGTCTCGCTGGTCAGCACCACCTCCCACAACCCGCTCAGGACGCCGAAACGTTCTTCGGGGGCGAGGGCATCGCGGATCGCGGTGATCATCGACTGGGGGTCAACTTCGGCGCGTTCCAGTTTTTCACCAGCGGCGCGAAGCTTCATGGCTTCGACCACGTTCAGACCAAAGTGGCGAGCCAGACTGCGATCGATGGCGCGGATATCTTCGTAACTATATGTTCCCTCACTCTTGGCCGCTCGGACCAACAGGGCGGCGACGGCTGTTCGGCTATCGAGCGGCTGTGCGTCGTCAGAGGGGGCGGCGAAAAGAGTCTTGAGGCTATTGAACATTTGAAACGCTCCACGTTCAGAACTGTGTCTGTGATGGGTGGATAACGCTCAGGTTGAGAAAAAGTTTCGGGGCCACCCACAGAAAGTGAGTGGCCCCGGTGCAATCATTAAATTGCCTATTTGCTTAGACCAAACGAGAAGTTTCCTTTGCAGCGCGGACAAAGTCGCGGAACAAGGGATGGGGTTGGAATGGCTTGGACTTCAGTTCGGGGTGGAACTGGACGCCGATGAACCAGGGGTGATCTTTCCACTCGACGATTTCGGGCAGGCGACCGTCGGGCGACATGCCAGAGAAGACAAGGCCGCAATTTTCCAGCTGTTCGCGGTACTTGGTGTCCACTTCGTAGCGGTGACGGTGACGCTCTTCGATCTGGGTAGCGCCATAGATTTCGGCGACTTTAGAGCCTTCGGCGAGGGTCGCATTGTAGGCGCCAAGGCGCATGGTGCCGCCTTTGTCGTCTTTGACCGAGCGCTCGACCTTGTGGTTGCCCTGCACCCATTCTTTCAGGTGGTAAACAACGGGGGTAAAGCGTTTCTGACCGGCTTCGTGGTCGAACTCTTCCGAACCTGCATCGTCGACTTTGGCCACGTTGCGGGCCGCTTCGATCACCGCGAGCTGCATGCCAAGGCAGATGCCGAGGTAGGGGATTTTGTGTTCGCGGGCGAATTGCGCCGCTTTGATCTTGCCTTCGGTGCCACGCTCGCCAAAGCCGCCGGGCACGAGGATCGCGTTATAGCCTTCGAGGTGGGGCGCGGGGTCTTCGCGGTCAAAGATTTCCGAGTTCACCCACTCGACCTTGACCTTCACACGGTTGGCCATGCCGCCGTGGGTCAGCGCTTCGGCGATCGACTTGTAGGCGTCTTCGAGCTGCACATACTTGCCCACGATCGCGATTTTGACTTCGCCTTCGGGGTTGTAGATGCGGTCGGCCACGTCGTTCCAGCGAGCCAGATCGGGCTTGGGCGCAGGACTGATCTGGAAGGCATCCAGAACGGCCTGATCCAGACCTTCGCGGTGATAAGCCAGCGGTGCCTCGTAGATCGATTTCAGATCTTGTGCAGCGATCACGGCGTCGGGGCGCACGTTACAGAACAGGGCCAGCTTCTCGCGCTCTTTCGCGGGAATCGGGCCTTCGGAACGGCAAACCAGAATGTCGGGGGCCAGACCGATCGAGCGCAGCTCTTTCACGCTGTGCTGGGTCGGTTTGGTTTTCAGCTCGCCCGAGGCCTTGATGTAGGGCAGCAGGGTCAGGTGCATGAACAGGCACTGACCGCGAGGCTTTTCGTTTGCGAACTGGCGGATCGCTTCGAAGAAGGGCAGGCCTTCGATGTCGCCGACGGTGCCGCCGATTTCACACAGCATGAAATCAACTTCGTCTTCGCCGATCGAAATGAAGTCCTTAATCTCGTTCGTGACGTGGGGAATCACCTGAATGGTTTTGCCCAGATAGTCGCCACGGCGCTCTTTCTCGAGAACGTTGGAATAGATGCGGCCCGACGAAACCGAGTCGGTCTTGCGTGCAGCCACACCGGTGAAACGCTCGTAGTGTCCCAGATCGAGATCGGTCTCTGCGCCATCGTCGGTGACGAACACTTCGCCGTGCTCGAACGGCGACATGGTGCCCGGGTCCACGTTCAGATAGGGGTCCAGCTTGCGCAAACGAACCGAGTAGCCGCGTGCCTGAAGCAAAGAGCCAAGAGCCGCCGAGGCAAGACCTTTGCCCAACGAACTCACAACGCCACCAGTGATGAATATGAATCGCGCCATTCGGTCTGCGCTCCCGTGATGTTCCGCCAAAAAGCAATGCCCGTGCGACCCCGAAGAATCGCAGCATCACGGGATTTGAGCCTTAGCGGATTCGCAAAGTTTTAGCAACCGGACCTCAAGATGCTGTTAGGTCCGGTTCACTATGTTCTAATGGTTGTAGCTTAGTTGGCCGAGGGCACCAAAGGCGCGTCCGACGAGGACGGCGGCAGCAGGTCAGAGCCCGCAGGTGCGTCGGTTTGCTCTTCGGTTGCGGCGGGGGCGGTGCCACCCAAACGGTCCAGAACAGAGCTGTCTGCCGAGTTGCTGGCAGCAATCACGGTCAGAGCAATCGAGGTGCAGATGAACGCTGCGGCCAGACCCCATGTGATCTTGCCCAGAGCAGTAGCCGCCGCGCGGCCGGACATGACGCCACCGACGCCACCACCACCGCTGCCCATGCCAAGGCCGCCGCCTTCGGACCGCTGCATCAGAACGATACCGATCAGAGACAGTGCCAGAATGAGGTGGATAATCAGAACGACGTTTTCCATGACGGACCTGCAGCAACTCTTTTGTTGACCGCCCATGTAGGGAAAATCGGCGCGGGGGGCAAGGCGTGTGGCTCAGACTTTCGCCAAATCCGCTGAAAACAGCCATAAGGATAGTGTGATTGGTGTGATTAACCCTGTTTAACTGGCCCTGCGGCCTTTGGATGCGGCTCGCTCGCGCAAATAGAGGTTTCACCTGCTCAAGCACATCGCTATAGGAGGCACGGTTTGAAGATCTGACAATAGGGGATCCCTTATGGCCAACGTTGTGGTTGTCGGCGCTCAGTGGGGCGATGAAGGCAAAGGCAAGATCGTGGACTGGCTGTCCGAACGCGCTGATGTGATCGCGCGCTTTCAGGGCGGTCACAACGCCGGCCATACGCTGGTGATCGACAGCAAGGTATATAAACTGCATGCGCTGCCTTCGGGTGTTGTGCGCGGCGGCAAGCTGTCCGTCATTGGCAACGGTGTTGTTCTGGACCCTTGGTACTTGGTCAAAGAAATCGCGACCGTGCGTGAGCAGGGCGTCGAAATCACCCCCGAGACTCTGATGATCGCGGAAAACACCCCGCTGATCCTGCCGTTCCACGGTGAACTGGACCGCGCCCGCGAAGAAGCGGCCAGCAAGGGCACCAAGATCGGAACCACCGGTCGCGGCATCGGTCCCTGCTACGAGGACAAAGTGGGCCGCCGTGCGATCCGTGTCGCCGATCTGGCGGACCGCGCGACCCTCGAGGCCCGCGTTGACCGCGCTCTGCAGCACCACGATCCCCTGCGCAAAGGTCTGGGCATCGAGAGCATCGACCGCGAGGCCCTGATCGAACAGCTGGCAGAGATCGCCAAAGAAATTCTGCCCTACGCTGCGCCCGTCTGGAAGGTCCTGAACGAGAAGCGCAAAGCCGGTAAGCGAATCCTGTTCGAAGGCGCGCAAGGCTCGCTGCTGGACATCGATTTCGGCACCTATCCCTTCGTCACCTCGTCGAATGTGATCGCAGGTCAGGCGTCGACTGGTGTAGGCATCGGCCCGGGCTCGATCGACTACGTTCTGGGCATCGTCAAAGCCTACACCACCCGCGTGGGCGAAGGTCCGTTCCCGACCGAGCTCGAGGATGCAGATGGCGAGCGTCTGGGTACCCGTGGCCACGAATTCGGCACCACCACTGGCCGCAAGCGCCGCTGTGGTTGGTTTGACGCGGCTCTCGTCCGTCAGACTTGCGCGATTTCTGGCATCAACGGCATCTCGCTGACCAAGCTGGACGTTCTGGACGGGTTCGAAACCCTGAAGATCTGTGTCGGCTACGATCTGGACGGCCAGCAGCTGGACTACCTGCCCACCGCGGCAGACGAGCAAGCCCGCTGCACCCCGATCTACGAAGAAATGCCCGGCTGGTCGGAATCGACCGAAGGTGCACGTTCGTGGGCAGACCTGCCGGCCAACGCGATCAAATATGTCAAACGCGTCGAAGAGTTGATTGAGTGCCCCGTCGCACTACTGTCCACCTCGCCCGAACGCGATGACACGATCCTTGTAACCGACCCGTTTGCTGACTGATGGCCCTCAGCTACAAGACACGCCGCCGCCTTTCCTTGCTGATCCTGCTCTTGGGTCTACCGGGTTACGTGGTGGTGGCGGTCACAATCATGAGCACGATCGACCGTCCGCCGCTCTGGCTGGAACTCGCGATCTATATCGCGCTGGGGATCGTCTGGGCTCTGCCTTTCCGCGCGGTCTTCCGCGGGATTGGGCAGGCGGATCCGGACGCGCCTCCGAAAAAGTTTGACGACGACAAGTGACGTAAAGGGGTGCAGAAATGCACCCTTTTTTGTTGCGTATCGAATTTATCGACGCGCCGCGTCGCAGAGAGATGACAGAGATTCTTCAGATGGATAGGCTGACCCTATTCATTCAGAGGATTTGAAATGAAACAGATTCCCCAAAAAGCCCTGACACTCACTCTGGCTCTGGGATTGTCCGGGTGCATCATCATCCCGATCCCGAAAGTCCGGGATACTGCGAACTACTGCACCATTGAAAACGCCTACAGTGTTGCCCGAGAAACAGGTGAGGCCCTGCAAGAAGACATCTGCGGCGAGGTGAATGCCCAAGGCCGTGAGATCGCAACCCTGCGCGGCAAGAAATACTACGAGCTGTCGCGCAAGATCGAGCTCTATCAGGAAATGCTGGACGATCCGCAGTTGGATAGCGTGCTGAAGAACGCGCCCGAACCGATCCCCAGCCATCTGCTGCGCGAGAAAATCAGCCGTCTGATCGAAGAGCGCAAGCAATATGCGACCCCGCCGGTCGTCATCCCTGCGTCTTGAAGTGAGTAGCATCTGAAAATGAAAAAAGGCGGCCCGATGCGAGGCCGCCTTTTGTTTTGGTGTCTTAGAAACGCTTTATTCGCCGGAGGCCATGGCGCGCGGCTGATAGCGGATGTTCTCGTTGACCGTGAACCGGCCCCCTTGCAGCTTGGAAATCTTCTCCTCGCGCAAAAGTTGACCAAAGGCACGCAGGGCGTCCTCTCGGCTTAGACCATCTTCCATCACCGATTTCAGCAGGGTCATGACCTGCGGACGGGTGAAAGGATCTCGGCCCTGAACGCATGCCGTGTAGGCGGCAGCGGCCTCGAGCAGATCGGGCAGGCGGGTCGCGCCTTTCTCTTCTGCATAAGCCGCAAAGTTCGGACGATCCCGGCGAGCTTCCTCTGTTCCGCTCGACACGCGGCGGGGACGGACGGGCATCTTGGAGGCATCCACACGCTGCTCTTCCACAAGACGCAAAGGCGCTTCGGTGGGGCGGGGACGTTCGGCGCGCTGGGTTTCCGTGGCTTGGGGGCGACGGGGGCGGATGATCTCTTTGGTTTCCGGGATGGGCTCTGGGTTGATCGCGGCGGGAACGACCTCTTCTTCGGGCTCTTCACGTTTGCGCAGGACCCGACCTTTTTCCGCACGGGTTGCGGCAACGGCCGCTTTCAGATGCGCGAGGGCGGTGCGGCGGCGATTGCTTTCCGGCGCGTCCATTTCGGTTTTGGCTTTTTCCAGAAGGCGCGCGGCGGCATCCTCGCTCGAGTCGGCCTGCTCCAGAAGTTCGCGGCCAGCCGGACGCTCTTCGCGCGCGGCGATCGGTGCTTCGTCCTGGTCCGCTTCGACGATCTCCTCTGCTTCTGCGGTGTCATCAGCCTCGATGATCGCTTCCGCTTCGGGCGCCATTTCGGCTTCGACTTCCGCCAGAGCACGCATGAGATCGGCTTCGTCTTCGTCGCTCAGGCTGGTTTGCGGATGCGCGTCTTCCTCTGTGGACTGCTGGTCTTCAGTTTCTTCAGCGAGTTCCTTTGCCATTTCCGAGCGCTTCAGTCGCAGGACGCGGACGCGGCGCGGGCGGCTCTCTTCTTCTTCATCCGAACCGGTTGTTTCTCCTGCAACGTCCGCAGTCTCGTCTTGACCTTCGGCAATCGCGGCGAATTCTTCTGCTTCTGCTTCTGCTTCTGCTTCTGCTTCTGCTTCTGCTTCTGCTTCTGCTTCTGCTTCGGCGATTTCAGCCTCAGCGGTCTCTTCTTCGTCCGAAGCAAGCTCTTCAGAAATCAGGTCGGACAGGTCGAGGGCGTCCTCTGCAGTCTCTTCTTCAGCTTCGGCAACTGCGTCGGTCGCGGTAGCCTCGTCTTCGTCGTGGGTCAGGTTTCCCAAGACACTCGCGATACGAAGCGCGTCTTCGTCCTCTGCTTCTTCTTGCGTTTCGTCCGAAGCGATGATGACTTCCTCAGCCTCAGCCTCAGCCTCAGCCTCAGCCTCAGCCTCAGCCTCAGCCTCAGCCTCAGCCTCAGCCTCAGCCTCAGCCTCAGCCTCAGCCTCAGCCTCAGCCTCAGCCTCAGCCTCAGCCTCAGCGCGTGCTGCGGCTTCGGCGGCTGCAATCCGTTCCAGATCAAACACAGGCGACAGAGCGGTGGCGCGCTTGGCTTCTGCCTCTAGCTCGACGACTTCTTCGGCGAAATCTTCAGAAGCAACATCGCCGATCACATCTTCAGCGACTTCGGTTTCTGCGACGGTTGCTTCGGTCTCTTCTTCAATATCGTTCTCAGCTGCGACTTCGGCAGGAGCAGCAACGCTCGCTTCGTCTTCAGCGACTTCATCAGTCACATCGGCTTCTACGTCGTCACCGAGCGCTTCTGTTCCTTGGTCTTCGGGCTCTGCCGCGAGTATATTCTCTTCGTACTCATCCTCGGCATCGGCCTCGGCGGTCAGGTCGAAGGCTTCCTCTTCGGGCTCTTCGACACGAATGGTCTCTTCGTGGTCGGATTCGACGTTCTGAGCGTAGATTTCTTCTTCGGGCGACTCGGTGACAAGCGCAACGTGCATCGGGGCGTCTGCACCGAGGTTCTCGTTGGTGTCCTCTAGATCGCTCGCAACCTCGTTGTTCATGAGAGCGCGGATGCGGCGCAACTTGGCGGCAACGCCAGCAGCATCGGCAGCCTCTGCGGCACGGCGACTCTGATCCGGGGTCGGAACCGGCGCGGCGGCGGGAATGGCCGCAGCACGGGGATATTTGCGAGCAGTCTTCGCATGCTTGGGCGGAACAGGGGCAGGAGCAGCTGCCACCTCGGGTTCAGCTTCGGCTTGCGCGACAGGCGCCGGCTCGGGCGCAGCCTGAGGGGCCGGCGCTGGTGTGGCCTGAGGAGTCGGCGCTGCCAGTTGCGCTTCTGTTGCATGAAGAACAATTCCGCCACGTTCCGTGCGGGCCTCGACGCGGCGCGCGATCTCGCGTTCCGCAATCCGGGCCAGCATCTCCGCATCGGGGGTCGGGGGCTCTGCGCCGAAATACCGGTCCTCTGCGGCGAGATCCCGGAAATACTCGGCAATTGCCTTCATCGTGTCGAAAGACTCCTCGAACCCCTCTAGGGTGCAAGAAAACGTCCCATATGACACGGTGAGAATTTTGTTGTTGCCTACCATCTCTCGCTCGCTTCCTTTCGTTAGCAGAACTGTGAATACCACTTACAAAGTTGGGAAACGGATCAAAACAAAGGTCATTGCAGTATAAATCCGTGGCTCAAATGTGGCGAGTTTCCAAAAAAGATACATAAAGGTAATTATGCCAGTAATTGTACACTCTGACGAGCCAATAGCTCTGATTGGCGGGGGGCGCGTCGCGACTCAGGACGTAGCGTGGGCGCGAAAGCACTGTGAACTTCTGGTTGCTGCAGATGGCGGTGCCGACCGTGCACTCGAATTAGGGTGGGTCCCGGAAACAATCATCGGTGATTTTGATTCGATTTCCGCCAAAGCACAGGCATCTGTCAGTCCAGACAGGCTATTTCCAATATCAGAACAAGATAGCACGGATTTCGACAAATGCCTGCGAAACATTGAGGCGCCGCTGATTCTGGGCCTTGGTTTCACCGGTCGGCGGATTGATCACACGTTAGCGGCGTTTTCTACGCTGAGTGTTCGCGCGGAGAGAAGGTGTGTGCTCTTGTCCGAAGAAGAGGTGATTTTCCTCGCACCGCCGAGAATGACGCTCGATTTGCCCGAGGGCTGTGCGTTCTCCCTCTATCCGCTGGGGCTGGTCGAGGGGCGTTCAGAGGGCTTGGTCTGGCCGATTGACGGCATTCCAATGCAACCCGATGGCAGGGTGGGCACGTCAAACCGCGTGAATGAAACGGGGAAGGTCGCTTTGTCAGTCGATGCGCCGAAGATGCTGGTGATCATCCCGCGCGAGCATGCCGATCACGTAGTGAAGAGCCTTCGGGCCTGTCCCACATGGGGATAAAGATCACCGCGGAGGAGTCGGCTTGTTCAATTTTTGGTCCCGCGCACGTTCGCGTGCGAAGACGTAGAGGCCCGAGCCAACGATAATGGCGATACCCAGCCATGTCAGGCCGTTTGGTAATTCCTCAAAGACGAAATAGCCAACAGCGGTGGCGGACACGATTTCCAGATATTGGAGCGGCGCGAGTGTCGCGGCGGGGGCATGGCGCAAGGCAAAGGTGATCGAGATGTGCGAGATGGTTGCCATCACCCCCACACCCAGCAGCGTCCAGATCGCGAGGCCTTCGGGCCAAACGGGGTCCAGCGCTGTAATCCCGCTTCCGTCGTAGAACCATAAAACGGGAACAATCAGGATCGACGCCGCCACGGCGGTGTGCAGCTGTGTGGTGACCGGATGCAGCTTCTGCGACATCATGCGAGTCAGGATCATATAGCTTGCAAAGCAAACTGCGGTGCCTAAGGGGAACAGCGCAACTGGCCCGACATTGCTGAAACTGGGTTGGATAATCAGCAACGCGCCACCAAAGCCGACAAGACATGCCATGATCCGGCGCATCCCGACCTCTTCCTTCAGGAACAGGGCCCCGAGGATCGTCAGAACAAAGGGTTCGACAAAGAAAATCGCGATGGCGCTGGCCAAGGGCATTTCACGGATTGCGGTAAAGAAGAGCCAGGTCGCCAGCAGCAAAGACGCGGCGCGCACGAAGTGCAGGCCCAAGGACCTCCGATCCGGCAGGGCGAAGTTGCCCATGAACAAGGCGAGCGGCGCCAAGAACACGATCTGCAGCACGAACCGCGCGGTGATGATCTCTGCAGCGGGGACTTCGGCGGGGGTCGCCTTGGCAAAAGCATCCATCAGGGGCGCCAAAAGGCAGAACCCCACCATGTAAAAAATGCCAAGGAGCGTGCGGTCGTTCGTCAAATGGGTCTCAGCAGTTCGGGATATTCACGGCGAGCCCCCCAAGAGAGGTCTCTTTGTATTTCTCGCTCATGTCATGGCCGGTTTGGCGCATCGTTTCAATACACGCATCCAGTGGGACCAAATGTTTACCATCCCCGCGCAATGACAGGCTGGCCGCACTGACGGCCTTGATCGCACCAAGGCCATTGCGTTCGATGCAAGGTACCTGCACCAACCCTTTGACCGGATCGCAGGTCATGCCGAGGTGATGCTCCAGCGCGATCTCTGCGGCGTTCTCGATCTGCTCGGTTGTGCCGCCCATCACAGCACAGAGGCCCGCTGCGGCCATAGCGCTGGCGCTGCCCACTTCGGCCTGACAGCCGGCTTCGGCACCACTGATGCTGGCGTTGAACTTCACCAGACCGCCAATCGCGGCGGCTGTCAGCAGAAACTCGGGAATGCGGGTGCGGGTCGCGCCGGGCACATGGTCCAGCCAATAGCGGATGGTCGCAGGCAACACACCTGCCGCGCCATTTGTCGGCGCGGTCACCACCTGACCGCCCGCCGCGTTCTCTTCGTTCACGGCCATGGCGTAGGTGCTCATCCAGTCGTTGATCGTATGTGGCGCGGTCAGGTTCATCCCGCGCTCGGCCATCAAAGCTTTGTAGATCCCCGCCGCGCGGCGACGCACATTGAGACCGCCGGGCAAGATGCCCTCATTCTCAAGTCCTCGGTTGATGCAGCCATCCATCACCTGCCACAGCGCGTCCAGCCCGCGATCCACCTCGGCGTGGGTGCGGCGGGTCAACTCGTTGGCCTTTTTCATCTCGGCGATCGTCTTGCCGGATGTCGCGGCCATCTCCAGCATCTCAACGGCGGACTTGAAGGGATAGGGGACCGGTGCGCCTTCATCCTTATCCGCGCCATGCTCCAACTCATCCGCGGTCAGGACAAAGCCGCCACCGATCGAATAGTAGGTCTCTTGCAGGATCACGTCGCCTTGTTTGTCGGTCGCCATGAGGATCATGCCATTGGCGTGGCCGGGTAGGTTAGGGCCGTAGTCAAACTTCAGATCGTCTTTGGGGGCGAAGACCAGTTCGGGGAGGTTGGGTGGGTTGATCCGACCTGTTGCTTCGATCTCTGCCATGACCTTTGCGGCGCGCTCGGCATCGAATTCGGCCGGAGTGAACCCAGCGAGGCCCAAAATCGTCGCCCGATCCGTGTGGTGCCCGACCCCGGTAAAGGCCAACGATCCATGAAGTGACGCCTTGAGCCCATGCGCAGTAAACGGCGCAGCCCGTAGCAATTCCAAGAACCGTCCGGCTGCCACCATGGGGCCCATCGTGTGGGAGGACGAGGGGCCAACCCCGATCTTGAAGACATCAAAGACCGAAATAAACATGCATACTCCAATCGGGCAAATCGTGCAGTCCTGACTCAGCATGACCCAGCCCGCCGCCGCAAACCGCTCCAAATACGACCGTCCCCAGTGGGATGGCGTCACAGCCGCTTAACGCGCGTCTGGCCAGTCGAAAATCTACCTTTCGGCAAGTCCGCATTTGTGACGTTCGGGAGATAATTGCACGGATTGCGCTTCTTTTTGCAAAAAATACTCACGGGTCTACGGCGGCCACAAGCACGCGGCGCGATCAGAGAAAAGCCCTCGCGATGCCCTATCTCTTGGAAAAGGCGACTGAAACACGGTGTTTCTTCAGGAAACCCGGCGGAAATCGCCGTTCACTCTCGCGTGATTAGCGGAACCATTCTATAAGCAGGACAAACAGTATGGAGTCTGTCGATGACCGGAGAACTTTCGCCTATTGATAAGGCAAAATTCGTCGCGGCCAAACGAGCGGTTGAGTTTGTAGAAGATGGTATGCGTGTAGGGCTCGGAACCGGCAGTACGGCAGCCTGGATGGTGCGTTGTCTTGGTGAATTGGTCCGAGAGCACGGCCTTCGGGTGACGGGCATTCCCACATCGACACGTACCGCCGAATTGGCCCGAAATGTCGGGATCAAAGTCGTCTCGCTGGACGAGGCGAAATGGCTCGACCTGACCATCGATGGCGCGGATGAATTCGACGGCGATCTGAACCTGATCAAAGGGGGCGGCGGCGCTCTTCTGCAGGAAAAGATTGTGGCGACCGCCAGCGACCAGATGGTCGTGATCGCGGACGCGGCCAAGGGCGTGGATACGCTTGGTTCGTTCCCTCTGCCGGTCGAGGTCATCCCCTTTGGCTGGCAGACCAGCAAAGCCCTGATCGAAGAGATGGTCGCGAGCCTGGATGTGATGGGCAGTCAGACCGCGCTACGTATGAATGGCGACACGCCCTAGGGTCAGGATTCATAACCAGAACATGACGACTGCCGCTAATGCGCATGCTGACAGGAAGACCTTCGGACACCTGTCGTAGCGTGTTGCGACCCGCCGCCAATCCTTGAGGCGAGCGAAACT
>JAUILL010000065.1 GCA_030433335.1 Alphaproteobacteria bacterium
CTGCGCGGTTTCGCCCATCTCGCCGACGTCATCCAAGGCGTCAATTTCGTCAACGGCATCAAGCCATCAAACCAAGATCAAGCCGCTGCATGAAAAACGCTTGGACACCAGATTTGACAATAACTCTTCTTTGACCGGACCGAGGTTCAAGAAGAACGTCTCGCCCGAGCTGTCATCAACGCCATCGTTGTCAGTGACGATCAGCATGTTGCCTTCGCCGTCAAAGGTCAGGCCTTCGACTTTGTCGACCACATATCCGCCAAAGGCCTGCAGATCGGGGATCAGATCGCGGACGACTTCTTTGGTCACGACAGGCAGTTCGTCCCCCAGTGCGGCGGGCTGCAGGTCAGCGACAGCGACGCGCGTGATCTGCTTGATCTTGGCATCAGCACCGATCTGGTTGTCGCGCTCGATCAGGTAGACGGCATCGCCGTGCAGAGTGATTTCCGACAGACCAACCCAGCCGGTTTCTGCGGCTTCTTTGGGGTAGTGCACAGCGCCCCATTCCTCGGTCTCGAGGTTGTAGGACACGAGCTTCGCCATGTTTTTGGGATCGTCGTTCCATTCGCGTTGAACGGCCATCCACAGGGTGTCGCCGATCAGGGTCAGCCCTTCGAAGCCAAAACGTTTCTCGACCGCCATCAGTTCTGCGGGCAGGCCGATTTCGTCTTCGATCTCACCTTCGGCGTTCACGTGGTAGAGCGCGTGGGGGATGACGCGGTCGGTGCGGCCTTCGCTCGCGATCCAGAAGCCACCTTCGCCGTCAGTGGTGATGCCTTCCATGTCCAGTTTCTGGGCAGGCTGGCCGGCGCGGGTCACGCGGATGGCTTTCTCGATCTTCGCAGGGGTCTGGGTCGCGTCGATTTGGAAGATGGTGGGCTGGTAGCCGTAGAAGCTGTCGTTGACCGCATAGACCTTGCCGTCAGCATAGGTCATGCCGGACAGCGCGCCCCAGCCGATCAGCTCGTCTGCGCCCGCCGATGTGAGGGTCGGGTAGGCCGCGGGGGCGTCCTGGTATTCAAAGATGGTCACGTGGGCGCGGGCGCCGCCGTCTTCGATCAGGTCTGCTTCGTTCGCGGTGGCCAGGATGTTACGCTCGGGGATCGCGACCGCACCTTCGGGGCTGATGCCCGAGGGAAGCAGTTGCTTCAGAACAGGGTTCGCGGGGTCGGTCATGTCGTAAACGCCAACCATCGACGCGCGCTCTGCCAGAACGAATGCGTAGGGTGTGCCGCCAAATGTCGCGACTTCCATGCCCTCGGGCTCAACGCCCTTGGCATCCGAACGCTTGTCGGGGTAGTGGCCAGCCTGAACGACAGCGTGCTCCATGGTGTTGCCGCTCTCCCAGACGACGGTGCCGTCCTTGTGGAACACGGTCACTCCGCGCGCGCCGCCGTCCATGTCGCCTTCGTTGGCGATGATGAAGTGGTTGTCGTCGATCCAACCCAGGCCATCGGGCTCGCGCAGGCGGCCCATCTGCTCTTCGGTAAAGATCAGCGCGCCGCGCTCGTCGGTGGCGTCGATCTCGGTCAGGTCTACAGCGCCAGCCGAGAAGTGGTTTATGACTTTGCCGTCAGCGCCGATGATGACGATGGCGTTGTTTTCCTGCAGGGTGACAGCGATCTCACCCAAGCCGTTCACGTCCGCAAATTCGGGCTCCGGGTCGTTCGGTGCGATCTCGGTCAGGCCGGTCACGTCGATCTTGAGCATCTGCTCGCAAACAGCCGCGTTGTTTTCCAAGGGCAGTTTGACCATGAAGCCTGCGGGCTCTTGGCCCACACGGCCGTCACCCAGGTCTTCGTCGCGCTCGTTCTCGATGGCGAGGGTCACGAAGGAGTTGTCTGCCGATTTAGCGATCGAGTCAGGCTGACCACCCAGATCACATTCCGAGATGATTTCGCCCGAAGCGACATCCATGGTCACCAGCTTGCCCGACGGTTGGGTGTAGCTTTCCGATGTGTTCACGCCAACCAGAGCGGTCTGGCCAGCAACGACCACCGACGTCGGCTCGCCGCCCATGTCCACGTTGCCCATCGCCTTGGGCGCTTTGGGGTCGGTGATGTCGATACGGCCAACAACGCCCAAGGGGCTGTCCGTGTAAACGAGGGTCATGCCGTCCTCGGTCGCCGAGATGATCTCGGCCGAGGTTTCGCGGGCCTTGTCCTCGCCTTCGGCCATGTTTAGCGGCGTGGCAAAGCTTGCAATGCGGTTGAAGTTCATTTCTGCAGCAGCTTCATGCGCGAAGAGCGCAATTGCAGCGGTCAGACAGACGCGTGTGCGGTTCATAAGACTATCCCCGTTGAACTTGTAATCGCAAAGTCCATGACCGCAGGGCGTATCGCTGGGATTAAGCTTTTATGAAGAATAGGTGACGATGCGCTGCGCGCCTGCGTTTACTGGCGTGCGTCGTCGATATCGCGGCTCAGAAGCGTGCTTTCTTCTTCTTTGATCGTGCACCCAAGTCCGCGCAACATGTCAGCCGTTTTCGTATCATGGGCGCTGCCCTCTTTGCGCATCCAGTCCGAGAAAAGCCTGACAATCCGGCGGTTTGTGTGGCGCGATGGGCAGACCAGCCAATAGGTCGGCACCTTGATCACCTCAAATGCGCGGGACAGGGGGACCAGATCGCCGCGTTCGAGTTCGTTGATCGCCAGGGTCGCGCTTTCCAGCACCACGCCCGCGCCATCGGCTGCGACTTGGATCGCCATGGTCGAGCGGTCGAACCGCAGCGGATAGACCATCCGGCCCCCCATCGCCCCGTGCCGCGCCAGCCAGAAGTCCCAGCGGAAGTGGGTTTTGACCGAGTCGATCAGGCGCGCTTTGAGCAACTGACCAATCGGATCGCCCGACTGCTCTTTGAGTTCCGCCAGATAGGAGGGTGAGCACATGGGGAGAACGAAGTCGTGGACCACGGCCTCTTGGTGTAAGCCCGACCAGTCGCCCGCGCCATAACGCAGGTCGAGGTCGACGATCTCTGTCTCGAAGTCCGAAAAGTCCGGCGCGCCATCCACGCGCAGGTCCCAACCGGGGTTGGCATCCAGAAACCCCTTGAGACGCGGAGCCAGCCAGCGCACGCCGAAACTGGGGCTGACGCGCATAATAAAGTGACGGTTTTCCCGCTGGCGGACGATGGCGCTGCGTACGTCGCGCATCATTCGGAACGCTTGCGTGGTCGTCTGGAACAAGCGCTCGCCGTCCAAGGTCAGGATCAAGCGGCGCTTTTCGCGGCGGAACAGGCGCACACCGAATTGCTGCTCGAGCTGCCGGATTTGCTGGCTGACCGCCGAGGCGGAAACACCAAGCTCTTCGGCAGCCTTCGACACCCCGCCCAAGCGGGCAACGGCTTCGAAATAGTTCATGGCATTGAGGTTTAGATCGTGACCCATAGCGCCCTCCGGATGGGCGGCTTATGGCATGGATCGCGGGGCGATGGCAGACCCTATTGCGGCACGCGCATCCCGCGCAGAGCCAAGATCTGGCGAAGGGCGGTCGCCGGAGACACAGTGCGGAACATATCCGACAACATGCAGATATCGGCCAGAATACCGGCCCAAAGCCCGTATTTCTGCGCCTTCAGCGGGCTATCGACCGAGGGCCAGTGGACAACAGTGACCGTCATTCCTTCGGCGATCCAGAGGCGGTTCAGGAAAACTTCCAGCCCAAAGCTACGTAGATTGGCGATGCGGTCGGTGTGCTCGGCCAGCAGGGCGCGGGGCATGATCCGCTCGCCGGAAATGTAATCCAGCCCGATCCAATGCCACAGGCGGGGCGCGTTCCGGCGCAAGGACAGCGCAACGTCGGACTCACCTTCCAGCACAGGGGCGATCAGATCGCTCAGGTCGGTTTGACCGACGCCCACCAGATCGCTGTCGAGGAACAGTAGATGGCGGCCAGTCGCGGCTTTGATCCCCGCAGCGATCGCGCGGGATTTGCCACCGTTCTGGGGCTGCCGGATCAGTTGGAAGACGGGGTGGCCCGCAGCCGTTGCTAGGGCAATCTCTGGGGTGCCATCGGTCGATCCGTCATCCACCACGATCACCTCTGTGATGTCTGGGTGGGCGAGCGCCACGCGCAGGACATGGGCGATCCGGCCCGCTTCGTTATAGGCGGGGATGATGCAGGAAATGCTCATTTGCAGACCCTTAGACGGAACATCCACGCAGCCGCCCCGATGGCCAGAATAGCCAGTATCGCGAGCGAGGCATTGGACAGCCAGAAATAAATCAGTTGGTAAGTGTGCCCGATCAGATACCCCAGCGCGACAAAGGCCAAGGTTTTGGGGATCGTCGCCAATGTGTTGAAAAACATGAACGACCCAAAGGGCATACGCGCTAGTCCTGCGGCCACCAACACAGCAGCACCGGCTGCGTGGGTGAGCTTGCCAAAGGCCAAAATGCGTCCGCCTTGGTGGTCAAACCTGCGGGACATCAGACGCAGGCGCCCTTCGCGCAGGCCCACCCGCCGCAGCCAGTGCGGCGGCAACCGGTGCAATCCCCAGCGCCCGACGCCATAGAGGATCGCGTCCCCGGCCAAATCAGCCAGAACCAGCACAAGGATCAACTGCGGTAGATCAAACAGGCCGCGCTGCGCGAGCCACGACGAAATCACCGTCACAATCGGTCCTTCGAGCACCGCAATCGGCGCAACCACCCAGAGGCCATGGGTGGAGATCAAGGTCTGGATTGTGGGCAAGTCGATCATGCGCGGCTCGGTTTTGCGGAATGGCTGACGGTGTTTCCGCGCCAGACGAGGCCTTTTTGGGTCCAGGTCACACCCCAGATGACGGGGATCAGCGCGTCGCGCAACACGAATGCGGCCAGATCACGCAGGGTTGCAGGCCAACCGGCGATCCGCGCGAGGGCCCACTCGGACCCGTACCAAACCACAAAGAGCGCTACCAAAGACCATGCAGGCAAGGCACCCGCCGCAATCAAGCCGAGGCACAGCAGCAATGGCAGCACCGGACCTTGGACCATTTCCAATAGGAACAGGTGCAGGAACCCTTGGCGGCGGATCAGAGACCACCGCAACTGACGCGCCCAAACCTGAGCGAAGCTTTTTTTGCCGATGGGCTGAAAATACAGCTGTTTGGTCAGTTTTACGGTTTTGTCTTGCCCGCGGATGAGCTTGGTCATTGCGACGTCTTCGGCCAGATCGCGGCCCAACGCCTGCAACCCGCCGCCAGCGTCGATGATGGATCGTTTGCCATAAAGGGTTTTGCCCTGAGCATAGCCCAAACCGACCGCATCGGCTGCCAGCTGCCAGCGCCCCTGATGGGTGTTCAGAAAGGCGCATTCAACAGCAGACCACAGATTATCGGCATGGCTTCCAGCTGCTGGCGCAGTGATCAGTCCGATCTTATCGTCATCCCAGCAGGCCACCAACTGACGCAGATAATCACGGGGCAGCAGCAGATTGCTGTCGGTCATCACGATGTGATCCGTCTCTGCGGCCAGATAGCCTTTGTGCATGTTATTTATCTTGGGGTTGCCGGTCAGAGGCGTCTCGCCGACCATCAATCGGGCAGGCACTTGCGGATTTTCGGCGATCAGGCGCCGGACCAGCGCGCAAGCGGGATCATTCTCGTGCGCGGCGCAAAAAATGATCCGGTAGTCCGGATAATCCAGATGAAATGAACTGCGCAAAGTGTCCTCGTCAAAGGCATCGAGACCGCAGACAGGACGCAACAAGGTTAGCGCGGGCAGCCGATCCGAGGGGGCGGGCAGCTTGGGCGCACTCAGGTAGCGCTGGCCCGACAAGACCACGGTGGCAAGGTGCAGCGCCATCGCCGCCCCCAGAAGGATTAGACAAAAAAGGATCATCCGGTGACTCCGGCCAGTGTTTCTTCGCTGCCAAAGGTCTCGGCCCAGATGGCATTTGCCACAGGCGAATAGTCCAGCAACTCGAGCGTGCCGTCGAAGGTTTCAATCACGGCGGTCATACCATCGACCCAGTCACCGCAATTGGCAAAGGTCTTGCCGTTCCAGTCGCGCATCGCCGGTTTATGGGAGTGTCCGCAGATCACCCCGTCTGCGCCAGCGTCCTCGGCCAGTGCCAGTGCTTTGTGGTCAAAGATATAGCCCGTGCTCATCAGCTTGTTCGAGGTCGCGATGATCCACTCGACAGGGGTGCGCTGCTCGCGGGATAGGGAGAAGCCTTTGCGGTAGAGGCCGTCCATCCAGCGCAATGCACAATCAAGGCGGCTGCCGAGGCGGGTCATGAAATGCTGCCGGAACAAACGATTGTCGCATTGGTCCCCGTGGATCACGAGGTATTTGCGGCCATCGGCAGCCTCGTGCACCAACTCGTTCCGGATTTCCCAGCCACCATCCGGCGCTTCGGCTCCGTTTCGCAAAGCGGCATCGTGGTTGCCCGGAAGATAGGTAATCTCGGTCCCGCCGCGGGCCTTGCGGCGCAGCTCTGCCAGAATTTCCTCGGCAGTTTCGGGCCAGTGAACCCGCCCGCCATGCCAGATGTCCAGAATATCCCCGACCAGAAATATCTGCTCGGCCTTCAGGCTGCGCAAAGCGGCAAGAATAGCCGCCGGATTGGCTGCGCGCGCGCCAAGGTGCCAGTCGGAGAGGAAAATGCTGCGGCAGCAAACCTGGGTGTCGGGATTTACTTCTTTGAACGGTAGCATTGGCGTTGGATCGCTTGGCTCGTACAGGGAAAGATCGTCTCTTGGCCCCCTTATCCCTCTGATTTGTATCGGGATTGTGACGTTCGGCATTCATGAAACTGTCACATGTCGGCAAGACTGGATCGCCTTTGCGCCTGCAGAAACGCTTGACTTGGCTGCCGTAGGGCAGGGCGAGGCGGAGCAGGTTTTGGCACGGAGGTTGCAAGGCATTGGCAACCTGTCGGGCTGGCGCAGACGGGTAGGCGTCTAAACTCTCGGCTGCTCGGTCGTTGAATGGAAAGACCCGCGCTGCCGGTCCGGCGCTACGCATACCAAACGAAGGAAGATTAACGATGTCTACGGCAAGCGATGTTCTCGTGACCAAAGACGTGTCAGCCGCGCTGGACTTGTTGTCCTATCCGGTCATGATCTCGGACGCTGACCTGATCATCCGCTTTGTGAACAAGTCGGCCTATGACATGTTCCGCCAGATCGAACTGGACCTGCGCAAAGATCTACCTGCGTTCGACACCAGCGACATTATCGGTCGCTCCATCGACCTGTTTCACAAGGTGCCCGCCAACCAACGCAAAGTCCTCGCCGGTTTGAAAAAGACCCACAGCGGCGGCTTCAAAGTCGGGGGCAAATCCCTTGCGTTCAAGGCGACGCCCCAGTTCGACGACAAAGGAAACACGCGCGGCTTCTACGTGGAATGGACCGACCGGACAGAGATAGAGCGTGCACAGACCCAGACACAAACCATCCTGGCTGGCGTGAAGACCCTGACCGAAGCACACGCTGCGGGCAAGCACAGCCAGCGTATCGCTCTTGGTTCTCTGGAAGGGGAATATGCTGATCTGGCCATCGCGACAAACCAGATGTTGGACGGGCACGGGCATATCAAGGAGGCGATCCTTGCAACTATCGAGGCGTTTGCATCAGGTGAATTTGACCATCCCTTCCCTGATTTGCCTGGCGAAGGCCAGTTGATCTCTGGCGCGATCGAGCGTGTGCGCGGCGCATTCTCGCGGGTGATTAACGAAATCAATACCCTGTCGAATGCTCTGGTGGACGGCGATCTGGCGCGCAGCGTGGACCCGGCAAGCTATGATGGCGCCTATCGCAAGATCATCGAGAATTTCGAGCGTTCGTTTGGAGCTTTGAACACCACTCTTTACGCTGTCAAAGAAGAGGTCGCGCAGGTTTCAGATGCGATCGGTCAGGTGACCCGCTCGGCCGGGTCCCTGAATGACAACGCGCAGGCTCAGTCGACCGCTTTGGAAGAAATCTCTGCGACGGTTGAGCAAACGGACGCAATGGTGCGCAGCAATGCCGAAGCTTCAAAAAAGACGGTGACGTCGGTAGGCGCGACGCTTTCGATCATTACCTCCGGGGAGGGGCGTGTGACCGAGATGGTTTCGGCGATGGAAGATATCCGCAAGTCCTCTGACGATATCAGCCGCATTATCAAGGTGATCGACGACATCGCTTTCCAAACGAACCTGCTGGCACTGAACGCTGCCGTCGAGGCTGCACGCGCAGGCACCCATGGCCGCGGCTTTGCCGTCGTCGCCCAAGAGGTACGCAACCTTGCTGGTCGCTCGGCCAAGGCAGCCAAAGAAACCGCCGAACTGATCGAGGACTCGACGGCCAAAGTGAACTCTGGCGTTGAGCTGGCGACAGACACCCGCTCGGCCTTTACCGAGATTTCCAACAACATTCAGGAGATCGAGATCGAAGCCCGCCGTGTGCAGGACGGCAGCATGGATCAGGCCCGCGGGACGCAGCAGATCGCACAGGCTTTGTCTGAACTGTCTGTGGCGGGTGGACGTATCACCAATCAGGCCGACGAACTGAACGCTGCAGCGCTTCAAATGCAGGGTGCGACGCGGGCGATGCTCGACAAAGTGCAGCATTTCACTCTGCGCCAAGCGCCCAAGACCGCGACGGCCCAAATTCCGGATCTGTCAAACTTGACACCCGAGATGATGGCGCAAATTCGTCAGATGATGGCGGCTCGCTAATCGCGCAGCTGTCCTATTCTTCCGAATGCTGTCTGGATAACGAACCGGCCTGCCTCTGTGCGGGCCGTTTTGTTTCCATGTGAAACGAAATTTTCTCGCACAGGGTAATAATTGCAGGGGTTCCTCTCTCTTGCGTTGACTGTTTAGGGGCAAGTGCGCACTGTGGCCGTCAGGTCGCAGGCGGATCACGAAGAGGAGCGTGGTCGCGCTGGCGTTTTTGGGGACCGGAGGAATTTATGAACATTAGTACGGCAATCGGGGCAGCGCATGACTCTGTCTCCGGCGTGATTTCTTATCTAACGCGAATTGAATTCGGAGAGGGCGCAATACAGAAGTTGCCCTCACTGCTGCATGAGTTGGGTGTGACCAAGCCGCTGATCTGCACAGATCAGGGCCTGATCGGGACCGGTTTGATCACACGGGCCTGCGAAGGCATCAAGGACTACGCGATTTTCGATGGAACGCCTGCCAACCCGACCGAAGAAGCGGTGATGGCTGCGTGGGATGTGTATCGTACGGAAGAGTGTGACGGGATTGTTGGAATTGGTGGCGGCTCTTCGCTGGATCTGGCCAAGGGTGTTCGGATCCTGACGGGCCATCCGCCGCCTTTGGGGCAATATGCGGCGGTGAATGGTGGGGTGACCCGCATTCATGGCAAGATCCGTCCGCTGATTGCGGTTCCGACGACATCCGGCACGGGTTCCGAAGTCGGGCGCGGCGCGGTCATCATCACGGCTGATGGGCGCAAGCTGGGGATTTTGTCACCTTACAATCTGCCCTCAATCGCGCTGTGTGATCCGGAATTGACCTATGGTTTGCCCTCTCGCCTGACGGCGGCCACAGGGATGGACGCGATTTCCCATTGCCTCGAGACCTACATGGCACCCGCCTTCAATCCGCCGGCCGAAGCAATCGCCTTGCATGGTCTGGAGTGTGGTTTGCGCGCGATTGAATCCGCGACGGCAAATGGCATGGACAAAACCGCGCGTCGGGACATGATGGTTTGCGCGCTTGAGGGGGCTATGGCCTTTCAAAAGGGTCTTGGCGCCGTGCATGCGTTGACCCACCCGCTTGGGGCCATCCGCGAACTCAACTTGCACCATGGCACGCTCAATGCGGTACTGATGCCTGAAGTCCTGCGCTTTAACAGACCCGCGATTGGCGAGAAGTGGCAGGAGTTGTCCAAACGCATGGGCGGCGATCCTGCCGAGGCCTGTGAACGCCTGAACCGGCGCCTTGGGCTTCCCTCTGGCCTTGAGGAGATGGGTGTCACGCGCGAAATGATGGAAAAAGTCTCGCACGAGGCGCTCAAGGATCACTGCCACGCGACAAACCCGCGCAACGCGACCCAACGGGATTACATGGATATTCTAGAGCGGTCTGCCTGAATTCCGACATCGGGGGCCGACACGCCCCCGATTGACCTTGCGCACAGATCATTGAAAAGTGAGGCATCATCACAAGACAGCGGAACGGACCTATGGATGCTGGCAAGGTTGTGGTTGGTGTGTTCGGTGCGGCTATTTTCTCGCTCACCGCTTATAATTTTCGCTACGAAATCGGGGACGTCCTGCATTTCAACCGGCACGAGATTGCCGCAGAGATTACCTTGGACAATCGCTGCGAGTTTCGGGATTCCGTGTTTGTGGTCCGGGATCAGGACACTGGCGATTTCGCGCGCTTTTACGGACGCCATGCGGTGCTCAAGACCACCGAGCGCAATCGCGTCCGGTTGGAGTTTGACCCCAACTATAAAGGTGTCGAATTTTTCGGGACCGAGTTTCCTGCGTCCAGAGAGATGACCCTGATCGCTGACTGCAAGAGCAGCCGCAAATTCGTCTTCTTTTGAGTGCGTTAGCTAAAGAAGCGCCCGCGGGCGTCGACGACGCATTTCACCAGCAGCAAGAGATAGAGAGAATCCAGTACGATCAGCAGCAGGAACGGGCGTGTGAACAGCACACCTATGCCGACGACCACCGCGAACATGAAGATCACGATCAAGGGACGCGGGACGCGTAGGCCCTTGGGCGCAAGGGTCTTGAGAGTCGAGATCATGAGGAGCGCCACAAACGCAAGCCAAATCGCGACCACAAAAGGCACAGCGTGCGTGTCGAGCACGTCACCCAGCCAGAGGAACAGCGGCAGAAGCGCCAGATAGGCTCCGCCAGGCGCAGGGACGCCGATGAAGTGATTGCTCGACTTCTCGTCCTCGAGCGCTTGACCCTTCATAACGTTGAAGCGGGCAAGGCGTAGACAGGTTGCCGCCGCAAAAATCAGGACAAACACCCACCCGAAGGTCCCGAGCTGGCTCAAGATCGCCTGATACATCAGGACACCGGGGGCGACACCAAAGCACAGGAAATCCGACAGGGAGTCGAGTTCGGCCCCCATTTTCGAGGTGGCATTCAACCGCCGCGCCAACAATCCGTCCAAGCCATCCATCAAGGATGCCAGTAGGATCAGGCCCACCGCACCCATGTAATTCTCGTCCATTGAGAAGCGGATCGAGGTCAGGCCAAAGCACATCCCCGCCAGTGTGACCATATTCGGCACGAGAAGCAGAAAGGGTACTTTTTCCGACTGGACCGAAGGGCGCGGCGATTGATCTGTCATGGGATCAGGACTTCGCGTTCAGATCCGCGAGAACAGTCTCGCCCGCGATCATGGTCTGGCCGATCTGCACCTTCGGCTCGACGCCCTCGGGCAGGTAGATGTCCAGACGCGAACCAAAGCGGATCAAGCCAAAACGTTCACCGGTCGCCAATTTCTGACCTTCTTTCGACCAGCACAGGATACGCCGCGCCACGAGGCCCGCGATCTGCACGACGCCATAACGTCGGCCATCCTCCAGAACGACGGTCAGGCCGTTGCGCTCGTTATCCTCGGAAGCTTTGTCGAGCGAGGCGTTCAGGAACTTGCCCGGACGATACGCGACTTTTTCCAGAGTGCCCTCTGCGGGCAGGCGGTTCACGTGGCAGTTGAAGACCGACATGAAGACCGAAATGCGGGTCATCGGTTGGTCGCCCAAGCCAAGCTCTGCAGGGGGAACGGCGGGTTCCAAAAGCGAAATGATCCCGTCCGCAGGCGAGATCATCAGACCGGGTTCTGTAGGCGTGACACGCACCGGATCGCGGAAAAAGTAGTAGACCCAAATGGTCAGGCCGACGCCGATCCAGCCAAGGGGCTCGCAGATTAGGAAAAAGACAACCGTGATCGCGGCGGCAATTGCCACGAACTTGCGCCCCTCGGGGTGCATCGGTTTGACAAAGGTCGAGAGCATGGAAACAGACATCGGGGCCTCTGGTGCAGCTGATTTGCGGCGTCCTAACGCAAAACGCGTCGGGATGTTAGTGGGCTTGCACAGAATGAGGCAGATCAGGTCTGCATGCAATTGCTTCGATGCCGAGATGTGTCACCACAGCGTGAAGTAAGAGCATAGTGGGCGGCTCTGTTCACGAGAACCGCCCGAATTTTGTCTGAACTGGAGGTTTATCCGCGACCCGCGAGCGATTTGACCGCGTAGTACACCTTGTCACCGGCAAGGCGGCGTGCCTGCAGTTTGAGTTTGGCCAAAGTGGCAGAGGCACCCGTCGCCTTCTGCGCATGGCGGAAGGCCAAGGGCGCGCTACCATCGTAGATCATGCTCTGCGATGCGACGCACAAAACCGGACGCTCCGAGATGCGCTGAATTTCCGCAGCATCTGCCGCTTCGCTTTCAATGAACAGGTCCGCTCCGGTCTCTTGGTAGATGCGTGCCTTGAACGCAGGGGAGTTGGCATGCTCTTCTTCAGTCTGCGTCATGATCAGCTTGCCGTAGCGCACGCCGTTGTCGCGCATCCACGCCTCGGTTTCGGCGCGATAGGTTTCGCGGCGACTGGTCACCAGCCAACCAATCTCGCCAGAGGTTGCGTGCAGCTTTTCGGCCGTCTGCAAGAACTTGCGGTAGGCTTTGCCGTTGTCATCCTCGTGGGCTTCGGGATTGCGGCACAGGACACCGTCGATATCTACACAAGCGTTCTTGAGGACCGCGTGGTGCATCATGTTCCATTGGCAAATCGGCGAAAGAGAGTTCGTCTCAAGAACGATATCCACGTCGGGGTGCTTGGCGATCTGCGAATAAACTGAGCAGAACACGATATTTCCGGGCACACCCTCGAGAGCTGCACGGGCTTTTTTGAAGGCGCGGCCTGATCCAACGGTATCGTCAATGACCAGAACGGTGCGTGCGTCCGACATGGCTTTGTCCACATCAGGGGCATCTTTGGTCGCGCCATAGCCGAAAACCTTGCCCGAGATCAGGCCATCCAGATCTGTCAGGGGAAGGTTTAGCTGTGTTGCGAGCATTGTCGCAGGCAACATACCAGAACGAGGAATGCCAACGATGAGATCGATCTTGGACGGCAGCTTCTTGCGATTTGCCAAAATCGCAGCCGACATGTCCTGAATATTAATAAATTGCATAAATTGCTCCTAATACAATCGAAGCACGTCAAAATAACCACTAGGGTCAGGACGCATTGATTTCCGTTGTGCTGCGTGATTCACGGCTCGGAAAACGGAGCGGTGACATGAGTGATCTATACTGGTTAAGCGATACGCAGATGGCCAAGCTTGAACCTTTTTTCC
>JAUILL010000066.1 GCA_030433335.1 Alphaproteobacteria bacterium
GAAAAAAGGTTCAAGCTTGGCCATCTGCGTATCGCTTAACCAGTATAGATCACTCATGTCACCGCTCCGTTTTCCGAGCCGTGAATCACGCAGCACAACGGAAATCAATGCGTCCTGACCCTAGTTGCAGCGGGGCATGTGCTTGCCGCCTTGGCCGTGCTCTTCACCGCCATGACGACCGCCTTCAGCTTCACAGGTGTTCTTCATGCCGCGGGGGCCATCGCCCTTGCGCATCATCGGGCGTTCCATCGCCGCGAACTCCTGCTCCGAGATGGTGCCGTTGCCGTCCTTGTCCATCTTCTGGATCATGTCACCGGGGCCTTTGGCGGCCATCTCTTCGGGCGAGATGGTGCCGTTGCCGTCGGTGTCAAAACGCTCCAGCATACGGGTGCGCATCTTTTCGACGCGTTGCGCTTCCATGCGGGCGATCATCTCTTCGGGGCTCAGAACGCCGTCACCGTTGGTGTCCGCTTCGGCGAATTTCGCAGCGCGGAACGCTTCGAATTCTTCGGCCGACACTTCGCCGTCGCCATTGGCGTCCAGTTCAGAGAATGCGGGGCGCTGGCCGTGGCCGCCCATCTCGTTCGGGCGCGCATCCGCTGCGGTCACAAAGAGCATACCGCTGGTTGCCAGACCCATGAGTCCCAGCACGATTTTTGTCGAAGTCTTGGTCATACTGATAGTCCTTCCAGTTTCC
Organism: Alphaproteobacteria bacterium; assembly: GCA_030433335.1. Classification (GTDB taxonomy): domain Bacteria; phylum Pseudomonadota; class Alphaproteobacteria; order Rhodobacterales; family Rhodobacteraceae; genus Donghicola. The sequence goes on from JAUILL010000066.1 coordinate 698, forward strand.
ATTTCAGTTTGGCCTCGAACCGCAACGAGAGGCCTCAACTCTCGCCGTGTTCATGAAATCAAACGCGGGGGCCCCGAAGTTCCGTCGCACTTGCATCAAAATTTTTCCGCTGGAGTTAGAAGAGATTGCCGGTCCCTTCGCGACATGGAGCCGCAAGGACAATCCGTACCCTTTTACTTTGAGCGCTAACGTATAAGTTTCCCACACATTCAGCGCGAAGAGGATGGAATGTCTGAAAACACCCAAGCGGGCGTCGGCGAGGATCGCCCGCTCTACCCGTCATTATGGAAAGGCTGGCGCCGCAAGTGTCCGAACTGCGGCAGTGGTCCCATGCTCAAGGGCTATCTCAAGGTGCGCGACACCTGCCCAGTGTGCCACGAAGAGCTGCACCACCAGCGTGCCGATGACGGACCGGCCTACTTGACCATCCTGATCGTGGGTCACCTGATGGCGCCGATCCTGCTGCTGGCGTTCGAGATTTGGCGCCCCGATCCTCTGGTGCTTTTCACCATTTTCGCCATTGGCTGCGTTGCGCTCTCGCTCTACCTTCTGCCCAGGTTAAAGGGCGCTCTGGTCGCGCTTCAGTGGTCAAAAAGGATGCACGGCTTCGGGCGTGCAAAAGGGTAGCAACATTTCGACAGGCATCGACAAAACCGCCATCCGTGACGCGGCCACAGTGATTGTGGTGCGGGACAAGTCTTCGGCCCCCAAGATTTTGATGGGCCAGCGCGGAGCCAAGGCGGCGTTTATGCCTTCGAAGTTTGTCTTTCCGGGCGGGGCCGTGGACGCAGGGGACAGCGCGATCCCCTTGGCCAGCCCCCTGCCCCATCCCTGCAATGAACGATTGGCCGAACAAACGGGCGCAGACATCGCCCGTGCCCTACCCATCGCCGCGATCCGCGAGTTGTGGGAAGAGACCGGCCAAATCCTGGGGACCGCGGGCGATTGGTCCGGTGATGTGCCCGAGGACTGGCAGGGCTTCGCGGCTCGTGGCTTCTTGCCCGCCGCCGATGCCATGGAGTTTGTCTTTCGCGCTATCACGCCTCCCGGCCGACCCCGCCGCTTTGACGCGCGGTTTTTCCTGATCGACGCAGACGCCTTGGTCACCGATCCCGACGATTTCTCGGCGGCGAGCGATGAGCTGAGCCATCTGCAATGGATCCCCCTGCCTGAAGTGCGCCAGTTCGACCTGCCCTTCATCACCGAAGTGGTTTTGGCCGAGATTGCAGCCCGCCTGAGAGACGGCACAACGCCCGATAGCGTGCCCTTCTACAAAGATCGGGACGAGGATATTCACTTCGCCCGCCTCGGCGGCGACAGCCCGCTTAGCTGACCAGCACCAGCACGACGACGCTCAGGCCGATGGTCGCGATCCCTGCGAGTTCGCGGCCAGAAAGGCGTTCGCCAAACAAGAGCCGGCCCGCCAGAATGCTGAGGATCAGTTCAACCTGCCCGACTGCTTTGACCAGACCTGCCGATTGCAAGGTGAAGGCGGTGAACCAGCTGAGCGATCCAAACAGGCTGAGCACCCCGATCAGCCCCGCGCGGCGCCATGCGTTCAGGACTTTGGTGATCTGCGGACGGTCGTGCCACACCAGCCAGACCAGCATTGCGAGCGTCTGGAACAGGGTCGCCAAAGCCAAAGCCACCGAAGACCGGATCAACGGATCGTCGCTGATCACCGACAGCGTTGCCCCGCGATAGGTCACGCCCGAGATCGCAAACAGAACGCCGGACCCAAGGCCCAAGGCCACCGCGGCACTGTCCCAGCCGCCGCCCTTGCCCGGTTTGGACAGCATTAGAACGCCGCCCATCCCGATCAGAACCGCCGCCAGCGAGGGCACAGAAATCCCGTCCCCCAGAACAATCAGGCCAACGATCACGGCCAAAATGACTTCGGTTTTCTTAAACGTGACGCCGACCGCGAAATTGCGCCGCCCCAGCAGCATCACCACACAGACCGTCGCCAAAATCTGGGAAATCCCGCCAATCACACAGTAGGCCCAGAACACCGGCGCGATCTGCGGCCACGCTTGGGCGCTGATCTGCTGGTAGGCCAGAGCAATCGCGAAGGCGAAAGGAAAGGAGTAGATGAAGCGGGCAAAGGTCGCCCCAGCCGCGCTCAGTTCTTTGGCGCTCAGGCGCTTTTGCAGCACAAACCGCAGGGTCTGAAAGGTCGCCGCGGCAAAGGTAATGAGAATCCATGCATCCATGGCGCGATATTGCACCCGTTCTGCAATGCCGCCAGAAAAAACGGGGCCCGAAGGCCCCGCGATGGATTAGAACGGGAGCGGGTACTGTTTGTGCACCGCGTCAATCTCGGCAAACAGCTCTTTGGGCAGTTCCAGATCGTGGGCGCCCAGAACCTCTTCGAGTTGGTCCATGGTGGTCGCCCCGATGATGACCGAACACATCCCCGGACGGTCGCGCACCCATGCCAGCGACATCTGCGTCAGGCTCAGGCCATACTTGTCCGCCAGCTTCTGATAGGCATCGACGGCGGCAAAGACGCGCTCGGTCTTGCGGCCGCCCAAATCGCCATTGATTGCCATGCGCGAGCCTTCGGGGATTTGACCGTTCTGGTATTTGCCGGTCAACAGACCCGCCGCGAGCGAGGTATAGGACAACAGCCCCACATCCTCGTTCACGCAGGCTTCGGCCAAATCGGTGTCGTAGTAGCGCGCCAACAGCGAGTATTCGTTCTGGATCGAGGCAACGCGCGGGCCTTTGCCTGCTTCGGCGTGCTGAACCCATTTCGTGGTGCCCCACGCGGATTCGTTCGACAGGCCGAAATGCTTGATCTTGCCCTGTTCGACCATCTTTTGCAGCGCACCAAGGCAGTCTTCCATGTTCTGCTGGGTGTAGGCCGCGTTTTGGCCCGAGGGGTCATAGTCCCACATTTTGCGGAAGTGGTAGCTGCCGCGGTTCGGCCAGTGGAACTGGTAGAGGTCGATCACGTCGGTCTTCAGACGTTTGAGCGAGCCTTCGATGGCTTCGGGGATCGACTTGGCCGTGATCGGTGCGCCATCGCGGGCGTGGGAGCCTGCTCCGCTGTGCTTGGTGGCCAGGATCAGCTCATCGCGGCGGCCGGTCTTTTCGAACCAGTTGCCGATGATCTGTTCGGTCAGGCCGACGGTTTCGGCGCGGACGGGGTTCACCGGATACATTTCGGCGGTGTCGATGAAGTTGATCCCTGCCTCAATGGCGCGCTCGATCTGGCTGTGGCCCTCTTCTTCGGTGTTCTGCGTGCCCCATGTCATCGAACCGAGGCAGAAAACGGTCACATCAAGGCCGGTACGGCCGAGCGGTCTGGTCTTCATCGGATAGTCCTTTGTCTTTGCAATAACTTGGATGCAAACATGCGCCCCCGCTTGGGAAACTCAAGGGGGGCGCGTGCATTTCCTGTATCATGGGAACGCAATGTTACGGGCGTATGTAGATGTAGCCTTGGGACTGCAGATCCGCGATGCGCACCACTCCGCCCTCGTCGCGACGGGTGAAATTGGGCATCAGGTCATCCAAGGAGACCGATTGCGCATTCATGGTGTTTCCGCAGGCCTCGAACGTGACGCCATTGCCCTGCAGAGCGGTCAGACGTTCCAGCACTTTGGGGTTGGCATCGACGCCATTGTGGAACGCCTTCAGCGCGGGGCCGTGGACAACCAGCACAATCTCGACATTCTCGGGGCCGCCTGCGCCCTTGATGTGGTTGGCCATGTTGCCAAGTGCAAAGCCGACCTTTTCAACATCGGCGACGTGGTAAACAACTTTCATCTTTTCTCCAGCCTCGGCCAGTTGGCCCCACAGGGCCATGCAAGTGATCGCCAAGGCGCACAGTAGTCGGGTCATGATATCTCCTCCCTTTATCATGTCTGCTGAGTGATCAGCCTAGCCGCGTTCCTGCACATCACAAACTGCCCAAACGATAGAATACCTTTACGGAACAAAATAGGAACATAAAATGGGAACATGGTGAATCAGGCCCATCTCTTGGACCGGCGGCCCCATCGGGACGGACCGGAACTGACCCTCGCAGGCGGACTGCGGGTGGCGCGGGCGCGTGTGCATGAAATCTGCGGGGCGGCGCGCTGGGTGTTCGCGCTGGAGTGGGCGGGCCGCACCCGCGGGCCGGTCATGTGGATCAGACCCGCATGGAGCACCGAGACGCTCTTCCCCCCCGGTTTAGGGGCATGGTGCGACCCGACCCGCATCCTGACGGTCAAGGCAGGCCAGACCCGCGACATCCTGTGGGCGATGGAAGAGGCGCTCGACAGTGGCGCGGTCTCGGCCGTGATCAGCGAGGTCAGCGAACTGCCCGAACTCACCCCCGTCCGCCGCCTGCATCTGGCCGCCGAACGCGGCGCGCAGAAAGGCGCCGAAGCCCCTATTGGCATCCTGCTGACCCCTGAACGGGGCGGCGCACCGGGGGTTGAGACACGCTGGATGGTGACGCCCTTGGCCACGGATCAAACCGCATGGCGGCTGGACCGCGTGCGTGCCCGCATGGCCGCCCCCGCCAGTTGGACCATGGCGCGGGACCGGACCGGCGCGTTAACCCTAACTCCCACCACAGGGCCGGACTAGGCCCTGCAAACAATGGCCAGTTCTGCTGGAACACCGCAGCCTCTTGCGCTAAGGGAGGCCGGACAACAGAATTCTGGGGGCACCTCATGGCACGGCACCTGATTACTTCGGCCATTCCGTACATCAACGGCATCAAACACCTTGGCAACCTTGTGGGCAGCCAGCTGCCGGCGGACCTGTTCGCCCGCTACCAGCGCGGTCGCGGCAACGAGGTTCTGTTCCTGTGCGCCACCGACGAACACGGCACCCCCGCCGAGCTGGCCGCCGCCAAGGCTGGTAAACCCGTCGCCGAATACTGCGCCGAAATGCACGAGGTTCAGGCCAAGATCGCCGAGGGCTTCCGCCTGTCGTTCGACCACTTTGGCCGGTCGTCCTCGGACGCGAACCACAAGCTGACCCAGCACTTCGCAGGCCGTCTGGCCGAGGCTGGCCTGATCCGCGAAGTGTCAGAGACGCAGATGTACAGCCACGCCGATGGCCGGTTCCTGCCTGACCGCTATATCGAGGGCACCTGCCCCAACTGCGGCTTTGACAGCGCCCGCGGCGACCAGTGCGACAACTGCACCAAGCAGCTGGACCCCGTGGACCTGATCAACCCGCACTCGACCATCTCGGGCTCGACCGATCTGGAGATGCGCGAGACCAAGCACCTGTATCTGTGCCAGAGCCAGATGAAGGATCAGCTGGAGCAGTGGATCGACACCCGCGAGGGCTGGCCGGTTCTGACCACCTCGATCGCCAAGAAATGGCTGAACGACGGTGACGGCCTGCAGGACCGCGGCATCACCCGCGATCTGGACTGGGGTATCCCCGTCAAGAAGGGCGATCAGGATTGGGACGGCATGGAAGGCAAAGTCTTCTACGTCTGGTTCGACGCCCCCATCGAATACATCGCCTGCTCGCAGGAATGGGTGGACGCTGGCAAAGGCGCGGACTGGGAGCGCTGGTGGCGCACCGACAAGGGCGCGGACGACGTGACCTACACCCAGTTCATGGGCAAGGATAACGTGCCCTTCCACACCCTGTCCTTCCCCGCAACTATTCTGGGCTCGGGCGAGCCGTGGAAGCTGGTCGATTACATCAAGTCGTTCAACTACCTGAACTATGACGGCGGCCAGTTCAGCACCTCGCGCGGGCGCGGCGTATTCATGGATCAGGCGCTGGACATTCTGCCCGCCGACTACTGGCGCTGGTGGCTGCTGAGCCACGCGCCGGAATCCTCGGACAGTGAATTCACTTGGGACAACTTCCAAGCGTCGGTGAACAAGGATCTGGCCGACGTGCTGGGGAACTTTGTCAGCCGCGTCACCAAATTCTGCCGCTCGAAATTCGGCGAAGAGGTTCCCGCAGGGGGCGACGAGCTGCCCGTGGATCAGGCGTTTATGGACGCTCTGGAGGCGAACATCCGGGCCTACGAACAGTTCATGGAAGACAAAGAGGTCCGCAAGGCCGCTGGTACCCTGCGCGCCATCTGGGTGATGGGCAACGAATACCTGCAAGAGGCCGCGCCGTGGTCGACCTTCAAGGAAGACCCCGAAAAGGCCGCCGGTCAGGTGCGTTTCGCTCTGAACCTGATCCCGCTTTATGCCGTGCTTTCCGCGCCCTTTATCCCCGATGCAGCAGACGCCCTGCTGACCGCGATGAAGGTTGACGCCGAATGGCCCGGCAGCGCCGCCGATGCGGTGAAACGCCTGCCCGCCGGTCACGCCTTTGCGGTTCCGGACAACCTGTTCGCCAAGATCAGCGACGAACAGCGCGAGGATTGGCAGCAGCGCTTTGCAGGCACGCGCGACTAAGCCTGCATATCCTTGCAAATCACCGATGCCACCCCGAAACGGGTGGCATTTTCCGTTCCGGCCCTTTTATAAGCCCCCTCAAATCGAACCACGAAGGATGATCAGATGGCACCCCGCGCGCCCATGGCAAACTGGCTTAACGACACCAACGACGTGACCGCCGTGTTTCTGGCAGCCGGGCAGATCCCAAATCTGATCAATCTGGCGGGCGGCCTGCCCGCCCCCGATGCATGGCCCGTGACCGAAATCTCGGAACTGGCGGGCGACGTGGTCCGCGACTACCCCGCCGAGACCCTGACCTATAGCCCTGTGCCCGGCCTGCCCAAACTCCGCGATGTGCTGGCAGAGCGTTATAGCACCCCGACCCTGCCGCTGACCCGTGACAATGTAATGATCACCACCGGCGGCGCCCAAGCACTGGACCTGATCGGAAAGGTTCTGCTGGAACCCGGCCAGAAGATCGCCGCGCAGAGCCCCGCATATCTCGGCGCACTGGACGCATGGCGCCCCCGCACGCCGGTTTACGCGCCCATGCAGTTGGAAGATCCAGCGTGCGACATCACCGCCGCGATGTCCGATGCTCAGTTTGCTTATACGGTGCCGAATTTCTCGAACCCCAGCGGCCGTCTGGTTCTGGTTGAACAGCGCAAAGCCCTGCTGGCTGCCGCGCAAGAGACAGGCGCGTGGTTGGTAGAGGATGACCCCTACGGCAAGCTCTATTACGACGGCAACCCATTGCCGACGATGCTTGAGATGTCAGCCACGGGCAAAGCCTATGACGGCCCCGTCATCTATCTGGGCACTGTCTCCAAAGAACTGGCCCCCGGCCTGCGCGTTGGCTGGATCATCGCTGCACCGGAAATGATCTCGGCCCTCACTGTGGCCAAGCAAGGCTCGGACATGTTCAGCAGTGGATTGTGCCAGATGATTGCCGCCCGCGCCTATTCCGAAGGATTGGCAGACCGCATCCTGCCCGCAAATCTGGACCTCTATCGCCGCCGCCGCGACGCTCTCTGCGCGGCGATGGACGAACACTTGTCCGAGTTTCTGACATGGGAAAAGCCCAGTGGCGGCATGTTTGTCTGGGCCAGAGTCAAAAACCCTGCGATCAGCACAGATGCATTGATGCAGGTCGGCCTAGAGCATGGCGTCTGTATTTCTCCGAGCAGCGTGTTCGATCCAGAGGGGCTGGATCAGTCCGGAATTCGTCTCAATTTCACACTGAACGAACCAGAAAAACTGACCGAAGGCGTCCGACGGCTTGCCAAGGCCCTATCCGAAATGCGGTAACAGATGTAACTAATTGCTTAGTCAAATCGGTAACGGAATTAACACTTTTCTCTCGAATAGTCTCATCAGAAGCCGCAACACTTGCTGCACAACAATAGACACGCGGACCATCACCGCGAAGGGGGAAATATGCGCACACAATTATTCGCCACGGCTCTCGTGGCCCTGATGCCAGTTGCTGGCTTGGCTGCCGACGCTTGCACTGGCTACGGCCCGCAAACACCGCGGGACATTTCACTCAAGGACGGCGTCAACAAGCGGCTGTTCACTCTTGCGCCAGACGCGAGCCAGATGAACCTGTGCAACATCCACACGCACACCAATGCCGAGCACAAAGGACCCGGCTTCTCGGTCTCTGCCGGATCGGGCGAAAGTGGCGGCTGGCAATGTAACGAGACGCCGGAACTGAGCGCCGCCGCGCTAGAAGACCCCTTTGACGGCCACGGCCCATTGGGTGGCGTGAAACCAGGCGACACGATCGAGGTCCACTGGGTCTACTCGTCTTGCGACGTAGAACCCGGCGAAGGCCTCGGCTCCTGCATGAGCGAAAGCTGCGCCAACCCGCAGCTCCGCGTCGAGAGCCAGGTCTTTCTGGTGGTGAATGACCCCTACGCACTGGACTTCCGGACCTTTGACTATCACGGCAAAGAAGTCGGCGGCTTCTACCAGCCCGATGCCCTGCCGACCGACACTGGCACGCCTGTGGTTTTCGCAGGATCGACCACCGGCCCGAAATACACAGAGCAGCAATGCTCTCCCCTGCAGGTCACTTGGTCCGTCCGCCCGACCTGCGCCAAGGTGGATATCCGGTCGCTCCATGCTTGGGCAGAAGAGAACAAGTTCAACGAGCACCACTCACATGGCGTTCGTCAGATCGTGACCAATCCCGACTTGCTCGCGCCGATCAATTAACCTCAGGCCCGCAAGAGACCCAAGAACTGGGACTGGGCTTTCATCCCCTGTCCCAGCATCGCCTGCGCCGCGTTCAGAATGATCCGGCTTTGGGCAAATCGGCTCACCTCTTGTGCCATATCCGCACCCATGATGTAGGCGTGGCTGCTTTCGAGGTTGTTCTGCAATCGCCCGAGCCCGCGGGACAGGGCGTCTAGCGTGTTCTGGGTGGCACCCAGCTTGCCCCGCCCTTTCTCCACCCGCGCGATCGAATGATCCAGGATCGACACCGCACGCAGCGCACCATCGACATTGGTTAGGTCAATGTCCCCGAGGCTGCTGAAGCTACTGTTTTTCAGGGCGCTTTCGACAAAACCCTGTCCTGCGCCCGTATTCGCGTCCTGCCTGATCGAGATACTCTCGTTTCCGCTCAGCGTCACCTGACCGGTGATCGTTGCACCAAGGTTACCGCCGCTTTCCAGAACCCCCAGATGAACGCCCGTGGTCGCCCCCGCAGAGGCGCCGTCCTCTAATGCCGTCAGCATGAGCCGTGCGCCGTCCGAACTCTGAAAGTCCGCCAATCGAATGTTGTCGCCTCGCGCGTCGGTCAGCGTCAAAGAGGTCTTAGAGGCGTCTAGCTTTGCCGTGATGCCCGTCTGGTTCGATTTTGCATTCAGTTGCGAGCCAAGGTTCGATAGGTCGCCGTCCGCGCCAATGATGCTGGTCAGCGCCTGACCGTTCACGGAAAAAGAGAGCGTGCCGCCAGCCAGTGCCGACAACTTCACCTCGGTCTTGGCTTCCACGGCGACCCCCGCGGCCTCCAAAGAGTCCCGCCCGGTCGACTGCAACTTGTCGCGCAGCTCCCGCGCCGACATGCCTTGATCCAGCGCGACCGAAGCGCTTGTGCCTGCGCTGTTCACGACAAAATTCGCACCGCTCTGGATCGAGCCTGCGACCTCACCCGCACCGGTCGTCAATGTCAAAGAGGCTTCGGTCCCAACGCGGAACTCCCCGATATCGGGCAACTGGATCGAGCGAATGCTGACCTTCAATGCGGAGTCGTCCCCTGCCCCTAGCGTCAACTGCTTGTCGCTAAAGGATCCATCCACCAGAAAGCGCGCGGCGAGTATCCCGCCAGTGGTCTCTTGTCTGTATTGGGTCAGAAAGTTCTGCGCAGAGTCGTTCAGGGAAAGACGCTCGTTTGTCGAATTCACCGCACTTGCCGATTGCAACGCGAGAACTCGGATATTCTGAAGCACATCAATGGCACCGGTGTGAATGGATTCTGCGGTCTTCAGAAATCCTCCAAAGTCACCGATATTACGAATACCTTGCCCAACAGCGGTGATCTCTCCGCGCAGCTTGGCTGCGCCAGACACACCTGCCACATCGTCACCGGCCTTGTTGATCCGGTTCCCGGATTGCAACGCTTGCATCGATTTCTGGCGCTCTTGATCCGCCGCTGAGATCGCTTGCAGTGCGATGTTCATGTTCGATGTCAAGCCAGATTTGATCATCTTCGCCGTCCTCTACCCTGCGACTGTGTAAATGGGTCGCTATCGTAGTGAACGGGCGCATTTAAGTTTTTGTTTAGGGCTTCTGCAAAAAGAGTGACTCTCTTGCGTTAACAGTCCTGCCCGACCGGACTTGCACAAATGATGCATTCTGCACCTGCATTTTATGGAAAACCCCCATATGGCGGTCATGCAACCTAACCTAAAAGGTATCAGCTAAGCGCGTTTCCAGAAGGATGTTCCAATGACCGTCGAAATCACTCTCCAGAACTCCGGTGCCCACTATGATCTCGAGTTCTCCGAGGTCGACGTGAAGCTCTTTTCCGGCGAGGGTGCGCTGTTCAACTTCGTCTGGGGTGAGCCGGGTTACATCGGCGGATTGCCCGAGATGTCTCCCGCCTTCGGGGGCGTGCCCGAAGGTGCGTTTCAGTTGACCTATGTCGACCTAACCACGGGACTGACAGTCATCGGGCAGCTTTATGGTGATTGGCCAGAACCGCTGACGCTCGCGCAAAGCGGCGAGAGCACAGCTTGGCTGGAAAGCACAGCTGATCTGCCGATCGAGGAGGCCACTCTGTTGGCGGTCGGGAACTATCTGATCACCATCGACTTCAATGGAGACGGCCCCACCGTGAAGGATTTCGTCGAGAACTGGACAGAGGCTGATCTGCTGGCCACAAATCCGCTCGTCAACGGCGAGTTCTCGGTGCTGGATGGCTGGGAGGGCACGAGCGGCAAGGACACCTATGACGGTACAAACGGCGATGATGTGATCGAAGGCTTGGGCGGCCGCGACATCCTCAAGGGCGGCGCTGGAGATGACGAGATCTTTGGCGGTAGCGGCAATGACAAAATTCTGGGCCAAGGGGGCCATGACACGTTGGACGGCGGCGCAGGCAAAGACCGGCTGGTTGGCGCAGCGGGTCAAGACGAACTGAACGGCGGCGGCGGCAATGACAAGCTCTTGGGCGGTGCAGCCAACGACAGTCTGATTGGCGGCGCGGGCCGGGATGTCCTGACCGGTGGCGCTGGCGACGATACGCTCACAGGCGGAACTGGGAAAGATCGTCTAATCGGCGGAAAAGGTGACGACTCCATCTATGCAGGCGATGGAGACGACACGTTGATAGATGGTCGCGGCGACGACTACATGTTCGGCGGCAGCGGAGCGGACCTCTTCCTCTTCAAAAGTGGCACATCCGGCGGAACTGACTTCATTTCGATGCAGCGTTTCGGAGGGGATAAGGTCAAGCTCCAGGGCTACGGCATCGAAGTTGACACCGAAACAGCAACCAATTCCGAGATTGAGGCGGCGATGGAAGCCGCCGGCCTTCATGTCGTGCGCGATGACCAAAGCGGCAATTTCGGGATCGGCTTTGAGGAGACAGGAGACGCGATCACTTTAAGTTTCGATCAAACGGTTCTTATCAGCCAGATCTGGCAGTACTTCGAGTTCGCGTAAGCGAGAGAGGCTGCCTTGACCTGCTACTGAACGATCATCCTTCATCTGTTCGAGGGTGACCCAATTTTGCAGTGCCTACCGACACTGAAGAACTATAGCTGGAGTTCTCGGAAGTTTTCTCGAAGTCGGCCAGTGTGAACTGGTTATCGGTCGCACGGCTCTTCCTGTTCGGCGCACGCGATATCTGGTTCGTCGTCGGGATCCCGATTTACTTCTACAGCGTCCTGTCTGACGGGACCGAAGAAGGGAACCGCACCGCATTTTTTATCATCGGTAGTTTTATGGCTGCTTGGATCATCCTCTACGGCTTGATCCAGGGGTTGGCCCCCAAGATCCTAAAGGCCTCCACCCGCTCCGAAGAGGCCCTCATATTAGATGCGCGACGTTGGGCATTGGTGCTGTCAGTTATCCCTGGAGTGCTAACTTGTGCAGCCTTGATGGCCGACGGCGCTTCAATATGGCTTACAGCAGCTTTGATCCTTGGCTTGCTCGGCTTTGGAGCGGTGTTCGCAGTGAACTCATCACTCCACAGCTATCTCATATTGTCGTTTACGCGCGCGGAGCGCGTCTCGATGGATGTTGGGTTCTACTACATGGCCAATGCAGGCGGCCGGTTGTTAGGAACGGTTCTCTCTGGCGCGTCATATGAGTTTGGAGGGTTGGGTCTTTTGCTTGGGACAGCGACACTTTTTATACTCTTGTCTGCAGTGGCGGCGGGGCGGCTGCAGGTGGGAGGCTAGGACGCCCATTCCGTTAAGCGCTATAGGTTCAGTTACATCGCTC
>JAUILL010000017.1 GCA_030433335.1 Alphaproteobacteria bacterium
TATCAGACACCAAGCGACTTCGCACGAACCTTGAACCCGGCAATGGCCCGACCCGCTGCGCGAGATGAAAGCTCCGAGCGCCGGGCCATTGCCCACACCACCCAAACCAGCGAAAAACCCGCAGGCTTATATTGCCGTTGGATCAACGTTCAGTGGCAGGTCACACCGACCATAGTCTTACTGACTCTGCCTAGCCCGCTCGCACATAGTGGCTGAACCAGCGATTCAATCTTAGGGAGGAGAAAATCATGGCTTGGGCAAAACCCGTTCTGAAAGAGATCGAGTGCGGCATGGAAATCAACATGTATGGCCCCGACTCGGGCGACGACCACGGCGTTCTGTTCTAAGAACCCGAAGCGCGAGGAAGGCGTATGACACTTCGCGCGCGAATCCTGGGGGCGGCAGCCGGTGGCGGTCTCCCCCAATGGAACTGCGGGTGTGAGAATTGCAATCTCGCACGGGCGGGGCAAATCCCCTCCCAGACACAGAGCTCGGTCGCGTTCAGCGGCAACGGCTCGGATTGGGCGATCCTGAACGCCTCTCCTGACATTCGTGACCAGATGGCGCGCACGCCGGAACTGCACCCCACGGCCCTACGGGAATTGCCCCTGCGGTCGGTGATGTTGACCAACGGCGATATCGACCACGTGGCCGGCCTGCTGATCCTGCGTGAACAGCAACCGTTCAACCTGTTCGCCACAGCCGAAATCCACAGTGTGCTGGCCCAGAACCCCATCTTTGACGCCCTGCGCGCGAACATCGTGATCCGCAAGGAAATCGCCCTGAACGAACCCTTCGAGCTGGCCCCCGACCTGACCGCGACCCTGTTCGCCGTACCGGGCAAGGTGCCGCTGTATATGGAGGGCGAGGTCGTCCAGACCGACCTAGAGGGCGAGCAAACCGTCGGCGTTCACCTGCAAGCGGGCGGCAAGGATGCCTATTACATCCCCGGATGCGCGCTGGTGAAGGGCGATCTGGCGGATCGCTTGCGCGGTGCGGATATGGTGATGTTCGACGGCACCCTCTGGCAGGATAACGAGATGATCGACATGGGCCTGTCTCAGAAGACGGGGCAGCGCATGGGCCATATCTCTATGTCAGGGCCCGAGGGTTCGATGGCAGCGTTTACCGATCTGGGTGTCTCTCGCAAAGTCTTTGTCCACATGAACAACAGCAACCCAGTCCTGCGCCCTGACAGCGCCGAACGCGCCGAAGCCGAAGCAAACGGCTGGACCATCGGGCAGGACGGGATGGAGATCACCCTATGACCGTCAGCCGCGAGGAATTCGAAGCCCGCCTGCGCCAGATCGGTGCCGACCGCTATCACGACAAGCACCCCTTTCATCACATGCTGCACGGCGGGGAATGCACCCCTGCGCAGGTGCGTGCGTGGGTGATCAACCGCTTCTACTATCAGGCCAGCATCCCGATGAAGGACGCGGCATTTATGTCCCGCGTCGAGGACCCCGCCCTGCGCCGCGAATGGCGCAGCCGGATCGAGGATCACGACGGTCATGGCGAGAACGAAGGCGGCATCGAACGCTGGTTGCGACTGGCCGATGCCGTGGGTCTGGACCGCGACTATGTGGCCAGCAAGCGCGGTGTTCTGCCCGCCACCAAATTCGCCGTCGATGCCTATGTCCGGTTCGTCCGCGAGAAACCGTTGCTCGAGGCTGTGGCCGCGTCTTTGACCGAACTCTTTGCCCCGAAAATCCACGCCGACCGGATCAAGGGCCTGCTGGCGAACTACGATTTCGCCAATGATCGCAGCATGTCTTATTTCAAGCGCCGCCTCGATGAGGCGCCCAAGGACGTGGCGTTCGGCCTGAAATACGTGCTCGACAACGCCGACACGCAGGAAAAGCAAGACGCCGCCGCCGCCGCGCTGGAATTCAAGACCGATGTGCTGTGGTCGCAGCTGGATGCGCTCTATTCGGCCTATGTCGCACCGGCCCGCATTCCGCCCGGGGGCTGGCAGCCCGGCACCTATGAGTTGGACCTGCGAGCCAGCGCATGATCGCGCCCGACGCTGTTCCCTATTTGCCGCGCGGCGTACGCTTGCACCGTGACCACGTGCGTGACCGCTGGGTGCTGCTCGCGCCCGAGCGGACGATCAGCCTTGATGTGATTGGCCACGCGATTATCACCGAACTGGACGGCTCCAGCGGGTTCGCGCAGATCGTGGACCGGCTGGCCGCGAAATACGACGCCCCCGCCGACCAGATCGCGGGCGACGTGCAACAGTTCCTCGGCCAACTGGCCGAGCGCCGCTTTCTGGAGGTGCGCGCATGAAGGTTCCCGCCCCTCTGGCCATGCTGGCCGAGCTGACCCACCGCTGCCCCCTGTCCTGTCCATACTGCTCGAACCCCGTCGAATTGGCAGCGCGCTCGGGCGAATTGACGACCGAAGAGTGGATTTCGACATTCAAACAGGCCGCTGATCTGGGTGTCCTGCAATTGCACCTGTCAGGCGGTGAACCGGCCACGCGGCGCGACCTGACAGAACTGGTCAAGGGCGCGCGGGATGCGGGGCTGTACACCAACCTGATCACCTCAGGCATTGGTCTGACCGAAAAGCGGATGCACGAGTTGGATGCGGCAGGGCTGGATCACATCCAGCTGTCGCTTCAGGGGACCGATGCTGAAATGGCCGACCGCATCGGCGGCTATCGGGGCGGGTACGAGCGTAAGATGCAGGTGGCCGGCTGGATCAAGGAGATCGGCTTTCCTCTGACCCTGAACGCTGTGCTGCATCGCCAGAACCTGCACCAACTGCCCCGCGCTTTGGAGATGGCCGTGGAAATGGGGGCCCGCCGGATCGAGGTCGCCATCGTGCAGTTCTACGGTTGGGCCATGCTGAACCGGAACGTCCTGATGCCCACCCGCGAGCAAGCCAAAGAGGCCGAGCGGATCGTGGCAAAGGCGCGCGAGGATCTGAAGGGCACGCTGGTCATCGACTTTGTCCCCGCCGATTATCACAGCGACTATCCCAAGCGCTGCATGGGCGGCTGGGGCACCACGGGCCTGAACATCGCGCCGGACGGACAGGTTCTGCCCTGCCACGCGGCCCAGACGATCAAGCACCTGAAGTTCGAGAATGTGCGCGACAAACCGCTGGCAGACATCTGGTACCAGAGCGATGCGTTCAACACCTATCGCGGCACCGATTTCCTGCCCGAACCTTGCCAGAGCTGCGATCGCAAGAAGATCGATTTTGGCGGCTGCCGGTGTCAGGCTCTGGCCGTAGCAGGGGATGCCAGCGCGACCGATCCGGTCTGCGTGAAGTCACCATTCAACGACAAAATGCGCGCCTTGGCCGAGGATTTCTCGGCGGATGAGGCGGCGGAAATCACCTACCGCACCGCGGCTGGATAAAAGAGACGGCGCGTTTGCTCAGGCGAATTCTGACTTCTCTTAAAAGCGGAGAGTGCCGAGGGTCTTCGCCCTCGGCGCAGTATCTTAGCTTTCGTCCCTCAGTTCCAGATAGTCCCCGCGCAATTGCAGGGTCACGGTGACGTCTGCATTGTCACGGTTTCGCCAGAACCAGCCATGATCGCCGTCAAAGGCAGCTGTCAGCGGGCCTTCGGAACCAGTGGAGCCGCGCGCCTTCTCGTAGGTAGCGTTCTGCCCGTTGCCATGCCCGTGCATGTCAAAATTCACGCGGCCGCCAGAAACAGTCATGCGGTAGAACACCGATTGCCCTTCGGACATGACCATCTTCCATTCGGCGGACTCGCCCGGCTCTAGGGTAAAGCTAACCTCGTCCCGCCATTTTTCAGCGGCCGCCTCTTGCGCAGAGGCCGAGCCGACGAACACCGAGAAGATTTCGTGCAGGATCGAGGATTGCTGTTCTTCTTCGAGCGCCATTTGGCGGTCCGCTTCGGCTTCGTCGGCCAGTTGCGATTTGATTTCCCCCATTTCCGTCAGTCCAAGGGCACTGCCAACGCGTGTGGGATCAATGCCGTATTCGGCGGGTAGAACCACGCAGACCAAGATGACGACAGCCGAAATGGCCGCGATGACCGTGGATTTCAGCAGTTGCGCGGTCGAGGGCAGCTCTTCGAGCGTGGGGCGTTTAGCGTTGAACATGGTGTGTCTCCTTTAGGCGACGAAGTAGCCGGTGATCTGATACCCCATCAGCACGAAGCCAAGGGTCATCATGATGACGTTTGCAGTGTAAGCTTGGGTCATGAAACGCGGCGAGCGGCGCCAGTAACCCATAGCGATAAGGATTACGGCCAAAGCCAAGATCTGCCCAATCTCGACCCCGACGTTAAAGGCCAAGAGGTTGGGCAGCAGCCCTTCGGGCGCGATGTCGTATTGCAGGATTTTGGTGGCCAGACCCGTGCCATGGATGAAGCCAAAGATCAGCGTGGCCAGCTTGGTGTTGGGCTGGAACCCGAACCAGCGCTGGAACGCGCCAAGGTTATCCAGCGCCTTGTATACCACTGACAGGCCGATGATCGCGTCCACGATATAGCTGTTCACGCCCCAGCCGAACCACACACCAAGCAGCATGGTCGAGGAATGGCCAAAGGCGAACAGACTGACATAGATCGCCACGTCCTTCATCTTGTAGAGGAAGAACACCACGCCCAAGAGAAACAGGATGTGGTCGTAACCGGTCACCATGTGTTTGGCACCGAGGTAGAGAAAGGGGATCGAGTGCACCCCCCAGATTTCTTGGATATAGCCCGCGTCGCCTTCGGTGACGTTGTGGGCGGCGACCTGCGTGGCCATCGCCAGCAAGGTCAAGAGGATGGGCAGCGCGAGTGTGCGCCGTCCGTGGTGGTTGGAAGTCATAAAACGCTCCGTAAAAGTCCGGTGTGCTGCGAAAAGCCGTTGCGCTTCAGGCACGCGGCGGACGTTCCAACCGGAAAACGGGGACGGACCATTCGGACACCGCTGGGGCATGCCACGTGACAGCAACCGCAGTCGGGGTAGCCACGGGGCGGCTTTGGGTCAGAACCGCTTGAGAATGGTCGTGGTCATGTTTGTCATGGCTGTGGCCGTGCATGGCCCACGTCAAGTCCTCTTCCAGCCCGTGGGAATGGCCGTGATCGGCAACCATCTGCGCGTGATCCTGCAGGACTTGCAGAGCCTTGGGCGCGTGGTTTGTCTGGGTGAAGGCCGCCGACAGCAGCAACGCCAGAACGCACAAGGTCGCGGTGATCCGCCCTGTCCATCCTTTGATCCACTGCTTCGTCATTGCGGGTCTTTTCCCTGCTTGCTGTATCCCCTGGGGGAGGCTATCCAATTAGTGTGACAGACCCCCATCACCATGCAAGCCACCCCAAAGTCGTATCGCGGCTCAAACGCGCCGAAGGGCATCTGCGCGCCGTGATCGCCATGATCGAAGGGGGTCGGTTCTGCGTGGACCTCGCGCAGAAGTTGCAAGCGGTCGAGAGCGCCGTGCGCAATGCCAAGCAAACCCTGATCCACGATCATATGGATCACTGCCTTGATGCCGAAAGCGGCCATGACCGCGCGGAACTCAAGGCCATTTCCCGCTACCTCTGAGGGCACCATGTTCAGCATTCTGGCCGACCGCACCTACCGTCATTTGTTCTTGGCGCAGGTGGTCGCGCTGCTGGGAACCGGCTTGGCGACCGTCGCTTTGGGCCTCTTGGCCTATGATCTGGCGGGCGACAACGCAGCTTTGGTTCTGGGGACGGTGTTTACCATCAAGATGGTTGCCTATGTAGGGATCGCCCCCATCGCCGGAGCCTTTGCTGATCGCGTGAACCGGCGCAAGCTGTTGGTCACTCTGGATCTGGTCCGTGCTTTTGCCGCCGTATGCCTGCCCTTTGTCACCGAGGTCTGGCAAGTCTACAGCTTGATCTTCCTACTCCAATCAGCCTCGGCCGCGTTCACCCCGACATTCCAAGCCACGATCCCCGATGTTTTGCCAGAAGAGGACCGCTATACCCGCGCCCTGTCCCTGTCGCGCTTGGCCTATGATCTAGAGAATATCGTCAGCCCCACCTTGGCCGCTCTGCTGCTAGCAGTGATGGCCTCTGGCACGCTGTTTCTGGGCACTGCGGTGGGGTTTGTCGCCTCGGCGCTACTGGTGGTCTCGGTGGCCCTGCCAAGTCCCAAGGCGACCCAGCCGCGCGGCATCTACGACCGCACCACGCGGGGCATCCGCATCTATCTGGCCACTCCGCGCCTGCGGGGTCTTCTGGGGATGAACGTCGCGGTAGCCAGCGCGGGCGCGATGGTTCTGGTGAACTCGGTCATTCGGGTGCGCAGCCAACTTGGGCTAGACGACAGCGCGCTGGCATGGACGTTATTCGCTTTTGGCTTTGGGTCGATGGTTACGGCCATTATCCTGCCTCGGGTGTTGGACAGGATGCCCGACCGACCCGTTATGTTGGCAGGCGCTGTGCTTATGATCGGAGCGCTGGTTGCATTGGTATGTGCCATCATTGGATTCGGCCTATACTGGCCTCTTCTTTTGGTGGTCTGGTTCGTGGTCGGCGTCGGCTACTCTGCGGTTCAAACGCCGTCAGGCCGCCTCTTGCGTCGATCGGCGCACGCCGAAGACTGCCCCGCTTTGTTCGCCGCCCAATTTGCCCTGAGCCATGCATGCTGGCTGGTCAGTTATCCCCTCTCGGGCTGGCTGATGACAGCCTTCGGCACAATTCCGGCGCTGCTCGTCCTATCCATGCTGTCCACAGCAGGCCTTGTTGCGGCCCTCCGCCTCTGGCCTTCGTGCGATCCGGTCGAGGTTGCTCACACCCATGAAAACCTACCGCTGGATCACCCGCACCTGCGAGGGCACAGGCATCATTCGCATGCGCTGGTCATTGACGATGCCCACCCCCGCTGGGGATCGCAGTTTTAAATTAAGAAGAGGTGTATCGGGTTTGGGACGAGAGCCAACCGTCACCGTTCATCACACACTGAAATGTTCTGTTCGGAGACATGGGGCATCCATAGCTGTAACGAAACTGGCCACCCTACGGATGGCCAGCACGAAACTGCATGGAAATCTGTCGCGAAGCCGACCTTACTCGGCACTGGCTGTGCGCAGAAGGTCCGTGATGCGACGGACGGTGGCGCGGCGGTTCTCTTCCTCGGCGCCTGCAGTCGAGATTTTCAGATACTCTTCGCCGTAGCCTTGGATTACCAAGTTCTCGGAGGGCACATCGAAATACTCCGTCAGTGCCAGCGCAAGGCTCTCCGCCCGACGGTCGGACAGCGCGAGATTGTATGCGGCGCTGCCGACGGCGTCCGTATGACCTTCCACGAGGAATACCTCGCGGGGGTTCTCGGCGATACGTTCACGGATCGCGGTGCCAAGGGTCGCCAGTTCTTCGGCTTGCTGAGGGCGGATCGCGGCCGATCCGGTGGCAAAAGTTACGTTCTCAACAGAAACAGCCGGCGCAAGGGCGCGGACGGGAGCGATTTGGCGCACTTGGCTCAGGGTGAAACTGCGCGACGTTTCCGCTTGGCGGGCGAGCGCCGCCGCCAGAGCATCTCGATCTGTTGCGGTCGCGGTGTCCGTCACACTGACTTCTGGCAGCTCGGTGACTTCTACAGGTTCCGCTCCACGGCTGTCATCTACCAGAACATACTCGTCGCCATTCGGCTCGATACGGGTACGCTTGATAATCCGTTTCTGGCTGTCATAGATGGTCACGATTTCCGCGCCATCGGGACGGGTCGAGATGGTGCGGCTGGAGCCGTCGTTAAAGCTCTGCGTGCGAACCGTGGTGCCCGGTTGACGCAGCAGCGCGCCGTCGTCCTTGATGACGCGGTAACTGCCATCGGGCTGCTGCAGCACAACGCGGTCGCCAGAATTCACAGCAACCTCGCTGCCATTCTTGAGCACAGCGCCAACCGCGAGCGCGGCTAGACCGGCCAGCGCGGCCTTCTCGACATTGGTCAGACCTTTTTTCTCGTCATCCGACGATGCCTTTGCCTGCTCGTTGACGCTGTTCGAGAAATCTTCGTCCGAGGTTCGAGCGGTATTCTCGGTGACTGTCTCTTCTGTCATTTCCGCGTCAGTTTCGCTATCTGCTGCCGCGGCGAGTGCTGCAGCGGCAAGGGGCGCGCCATCACTGGCTTCGGCGTCCAGCGCCTTTTCCAGCAAGATCTCGGCAGCTTGTGCTGCTGCCGACATTTCCGGTTCCGGAGCGGTCGAGGTTTCAGCCGTGGTATCCTCGGCGATGTCCGTCACAGGCGCTTCTTCAGTCGCGGGGGCGGGCTCGGGTTCTGCGGCCGTCTGAGCGGGCTCTTCCACAGGGGCGGGTTCAGGGGCTTCGACTGTCACTTCGGGCGCAACGGCCACATTGGTTTCAGGCGCGACCTCTGCGGCTGCGCTATCAGTCGGAGCGTCATCCTGCGGCTTTGCGGTTTCGCTTTGTGCAGGGGCCTCGGCGTCAGGTTGGTCTTGCGCGGCAATCGCAGCTTCTGCGGCAGACTTGGCGTCATCTGGCGCTGTGGTTTCTGGCAGTGGCTCAGCATTGGCCTCGGCTGCCGGAGCTTCGGGCATTTGCGGTTCTTCAAGGCTGGGCTCTGCGGCTTCATCGGCTTGAGCTTCCGCATTTGTCTCAGCTTCAGCATCTACACCAGCAGCCTCTTCGGTTGTGGAATCTTCAGCGACATAGCCGGTGCTTTCGCCTTGCGCCGCGCCGCCATTCGTCTTGCAGTCCGCAGTCGCGTCTTCTTCGGTCAGGCCGTCAGCGATACCTTTGGAGATGCAGGCCAGAGCATTCTGTTCCGCGGTTGCTTCTGCTTCGGCGTTGGCCGCGGCGGCTTGTGCCAGACCGTAATGCGGGGTCATCAAACCAAGCGCAACGACGAGCGCGGTCGAGTTCTTGAGGGCTTTCATGGCTGTCTCCCTTATCCATGGTGGCAGAACGTCTGCCCGTTGGCGGGAGTAACCATCCGTAATCTGTGGTTGTTCCGTGTCAGGCAGGCCTCCGCCGGACACGTTGTTTTGATCAGTTTGGGCGGAACGAAGCGCGCACCTGAGCCGTTCGCGTGCGCGAATTGCTTGTCGGGGTTGGTCGGATTTGTCGGGGAGAGCAGGATGCTGCTTGGACACGGCCTCTGGGAGACATCAGGCAACGGTCTTTTGGCTTCTATGCCAAAGGTTTCCTAACCCTAGAAGGCGCGCGCCGCCGACGGGCCATCGACGATAATCATGGGACAGCCCTTCGAGCAGCGCTCGACTCGGCTATCGATCCCGTAGAGTTGGCTGATGAGGGCAGGGGTCAGCACTTCGAGCGCGGGACCGCTGGCCAGAATGCGTCCTTCACCGAGCGCGATCACGGTGCCACAGGCGCGCATGACCTGATTGAGGTCGTGCAGGGCAAGGATCATCACCGCGCCCGTCTCGGCGGCGTAGTGCCTCAAAGCCTCCAGCACTTCGTATTGCCGATAGAGGTCCAGCGCAGAGGTCGGCTCGTCCATCAACACGACCTTGGGCCGCGTCACCAAGGTTTGCGCGATCGACACAGATTGCCGCTGACCACCGGAGAGTTCGGGCAACTGATGCTCGGCCAGATGCGCGATGCCAAACCGGTGCAAGACATCGTCCACCGCCGCCAGTTCAGAGGCAGACAGGCGCCACCCGCCAGCCCCCTGTTTCAACGCCAGAATAATGGATTCATAGACCGTCAAAGCCGCGGTCATCGCCGTATCTTGCGGCATGTAGCGCAGATCATCTTTGGTCGCGCCAGTCAGGCGGACAGCGCCTGTGCCGCGCAATTGTCCGGCAATCCGGCGGAACAGGGTGGACTTCCCCGCCGCATTTGCGCCGACCAGCGCGGTCAGAACCCCGCCCTGAATGTCCGGGGTCGTCGCATCGTGTAGGATGGTTCGTCGACCATACCGCGCGCCGATTTGGTCAAGAGACAAGCTCACCATGCTTTGCGTCCTTTCGTCAGGATAAGGGCCGCGAAAAACGGCACCCCCACTAGCGCTGTGATAATGCCGATGGGCAGAACCGCGCCGGGCAGGATCGCTTTGGACAGGACCGACGTCGCGGACAGGATCGCCGCGCCTGACAGCATCGCACCGGGCAAGAAGAAGCGCTGGTCCTCTCCCAGCAGCAGACGCGCCACATGAGGGCCGACGATGCCGATGAACCCGATTGTACCGACAAAGCTGACCGGAACGGCGGCCAACAGGGACACCAGAAACAGCGTTTCCAAGCGCAGGCGTTTCACGGGGACACCCATGGCTGCGGCGCGGGTCTCGCCAAGACGGATCGCGGTCAGGGCCCACGCACGACGTGCAAAGAGCGGGGCGCAGACGACCAGGATCAAAGCAGTTATTGCGACCTTGCCCCATGTGGCTTTGGTCAGGCTGCCCATGGTCCAGAAGACAACCGCCGACAGAGCCTGTTCGGACGCAAAATACTGCAGCAGAGCCAAGGCAGCGTTGAAGCTGAACACCAGCGCAATCCCGAGCAGAATGATAGTTTCGACCGTGACGCCGCGCAGAGTGCTCAGCCCAAAAATCAGCAAAGACGCCGCCATCGCCATGGCAAAGGCGTTCACCGGAACCATCAGCGAAATCGCTGCGGGAAACAGCGCCACCCCCAGCACCATCGCCAGCGCAGCCCCAAAGCTTGCGGCCGCAGACAGGCCCAGGGTGAACGGACTGGCCAAGGGGTTCGCGAGGATCGTCTGCATCTGCGCGCCAGCCAACGACAGGCTCGCCCCGACTGTGACCGCCAGCAAAGCCATGGGCATCCGGATATCCCAGATCACCACGCGCATTTGCAGGTCAGATGACATGGGCATGAAGAGGGTACGAAACACGTCCTCTAGGGGATAAAGCGCCGGTCCCAAGGACACATCGACAGCAACAGACAGCACAAGCAAGGCCAGAAGCCCGCCTAGGACAGCAATCCTGCGGGCCGTCAGGGCGCGGTAGCTCTTGGCGTTCTCGGAAGACGGGTGGCTCAGAGCGGTCATTCAGACCTCCGGAAAAAGAGGGCGGCCCGAAAGCCGCCCTTGGGGATCAGTTGGTTGCGGTGGCAGGCAGCGAGACCCAGTAACCGGCGTGGTAATCAACGGGCAGGAAACGCTCGTGCAATTCCTTGAGCGTCGCCTCTGGGTCCAGTTCCGCGAAGAGCTCGGGGTGAATCCACGTCGCCAGACGCTGAACCGCAACAAAGCTGTAGGGGTTGTTGTAGAACTGGTGCCAGATCGCGTGCACATCGCCGTCCTCAACCGCTTTGACGCCGGTGAAAGCGGGACGCTTCATCAGATTGGCAAGTTTGGTTTCGGCGACCGAGATGTCAGAACCAGGACCAACGCCGATCCAGTTGCCGCCGGGCACGTAGGCATCCCAGTTCCCACCCGTGACAACAATCTGATCAGGATCCGAGGCGATGACCTGCTCGGCGTTCACGGTACCAAACGTGCCGGGGATAAAGGGCTTGGCCATGTTCTCGCCGCCCGCCAACTCGACAAAGGTGCCGAAGTTGCCGTTGCCGAACGACATGCAGCAATCCTCGGAATAGCCGCCGGCGCGCTCGACAAAGACCACGGGACGCTCAAGGTCCGTCTGCGCCTCGATCACGTCGGTCACGCGGTCCAGCTGCTCTGCGTAGAAGTCATTGAACTCTGCCGCGCGCTCCTCCTCACCGAACAGTTTACCGATGATCTCCATCGACGGCGCGGTGTGCTCGAACGGCTTCTCGCGAAAGTCCACATAGACGATCGGGATGCCGACCTTGGCCAGCTTTTCCTCGTACCCTGCCTCGTCGGTGGCGGCTTTGGCTTCGAGGTTCATGATCATGACGTCGGGATTCAGCGACACCGCTTGCTCGATGTCAAAAGTCCCGTCCTTGAAGCCGCCAAAGGTCGGGATATCAACGAGTTCGGGGAACTTCTCGGCGTAGAGATCATAGCTCTCGGGCGAGGCCTGACGGAAGTCGTCGCGCCAGCCCACCACGCGCTCGAACGGGTTTTCGCCATCCAGAACGGCGGCAAAGAAAATCTGGCGGCCTTCGCCAAGGATAACGCGCTCAACAGGCCCATCCACGGTCACTTCGCGGCCCGCGATATCGGTCAGGGTGATCGGCTCGGCCAGTGCCATACCAGCGGAAATCAGGGTCAGCGCGCTTGCACCAAACATCAATCGGAACGTCATGTCAGCATCCTTGGAAGATCGAAACTGGCGACCGGATAGAAAAACCTACTTTTTTCGTCAAGAATAAAGTTGACAAAATAGCTCAATTTAATGACTTGACGGGAAAGACCGCTTCAAGGGCCTAAACTGATGACACTTTCCAACCGCACTCTGCGTGACGAGATCAAAGAGTATTGGTCTGATCGCGCCGCGACGTTCGATCAAGAACTGGGCCACCGCATCGCTGACGGGGCAGAGATGCAGGCGTGGCGTGCCTTGTTCACACAGCATTTGGGGGCCGCGCGGGGAAGGCGTCTCTTGGATCTGGCGTCAGGCACCGGCGAGATCGCGCGGCTGTGTCAGGATCTTGGCTTCAAGGTAACTGGTCTGGATTGGGCAGAGCCGATGCTGGAGCGCGCGCGGGCTAAAATGCCCGATGTCACCTTTGTCCAAGCCGATGCCGAGCGCACCATGCTGCCAACGGCCAGCTTTGACGTGATTGTCACGCGGCATTTGGTCTGGACGCTTGTTGACCCTGCAGCCGCGTTTGCCGAATGGCATCGGTTGCTGGCACCAAACGGGGTGCTGCTGGTGGTCGACGGCGACTTTGTCCAACGCAACTGGTTTGCACGGCTTTTGGCACCGAAATCTGCAGCCAGCCAGCGCGCCTCTCGCCATCAGGACATCCTGAGCCGCGTTTACTTTTCCAAAGGCGCGCGGGCCGACGCAGTGGCGGCTCTGCTGTCGACCGCAGGGTTCACAGAGATCAGTGTTGACCATAACCTGCGCGCGGTACACCGAGCGCAGTCCCGCGCGTTGGGATGGCGCAAGTCTCTCCTCAGGCGGTCCGAACATCGTTACGTAATTGCGGCACGAAAGAGCTGACTTAAGATCACAATATATGATGTCTGCCTTTGTGACCGTGAGAGGGCAGGGTTAGCAACCTCTGATGTTCGCAGTCTTGGGCGTGTCGATAACAGCCCTGCGCTAACCCGTGCCCGCCTCATCTCAAAAGTCGGCAGTAAGGGGTTTCGTCGGAGCGAAACTGTGTATCTTGGTTCAGATTTCTTCAGAAAGTGCCAAGAGCTACGGGCGAGAGGTTATTGGATTTACGATCCAAGATGTTGAGGTTGTGTACCATCAAGTTTGCTTAACAGCTGATCGAAATATAATGCTTAGGTTGAGCAACGGCGGCTGATGCACATTTGCGAATTAGTCATATGGAACCCTTGCCCCAAGCTTTCTAAGCTCGGTTTTGGCCGAGAAAAGGCAATATTACCTTGTTGTATGGCTCGAAAAGCGGCTCGACTATGCTGACGCCACACTCGTTTTCGTATACAACCAAAAGGAGAGTCGCCAAGCCTTAGTTACAAAGCCCGGGTGCATTTATGTTTCGGTTCATTCTTTCAGTTCTAATAAGTTTTCACGTTTTGGTTTTTGGAGTGTCCGCTGGTTTCGCACAGCGTGCGCTCGTTAACGGCAGCTTCGAAGAGAATGCCCCAGCGCTGAACGGGTCAAACCAATATTCGGTCTCTTGTACAGGTACGCCGCGCGTTGTGACGACAGGACCTTGGGGGGCATATGTCGCCGCGGCGGACATTCCCGGTTGGACGACCACAGCGGATTTCGATGCCACGGGATGCGGGTATTCTGGCGACGTCATGGAGTTCTCGCGCAAGAACGGCGGCATCGCGCAAGACGGCGATCACTATATCGAATTGAACTCGACCATTCCCGCGGGCGTCAGTCAGGAGGTCTGCGTCCGCAATGGCGAGCCCATCGGCTATAGCTTCTGGCATAAATCTTCGGCGACGACGAATGGCATAGACGAGATTGTCGAGATGGTTGTCGGTGGCGTCGTCATCGCCACGCACCAAGCGACCGACAGTTGGACCGAAGTGTCCGGCGTCGAAACCTACACAGGGGCTTCTGGACTGGTCAATTTCAGGTTCCGCAGCACCTCGCCCCCCCTCGGGAGCGGGTATGTCCTCGAAGGCAACCTTTTGGACAACGTGTCGCTCAGCTTTGTCCCGACCGTACAATACAACACCGGCGTTTGGAGCGCGTCCGAAAGCACTGCGTCGCCCACAGGTCCGTCTGTCCTTGTGTCTGGTGAAGTACCGGCAGGCGGCCTGAGCATCCCGATCACGATTGTTGGCGGCACCGCGACCGAGGGTGACGACTTCACCTACACAGACACGATCTCGGTACCAGCGGGTAGCTATTCTGACACACCCTTTGCCATTGATTTCACGCTCGTGAGCGACGCGGTGAGCGAAGGGAGCGAGACCATCATCTTTGGGATTGGCGACATGGGGACGGCGGCAGTCGTTGGTGTCGAAGACTGTACAGGTACACCTGTCGAAACTGCCACTTTTACCATCGCCGACGTCGCGCCAACGCTCGATGCCGTCGAAGACACCCCCGCTGCGGTAAATGGCGCTCTTGGTGGGACAATTCCTAACGTGGTGGCCAACGACACCTTGGGGGGCGTCGCAGATCCGGCTATCGGGACCGAGGTCAGCCTAACAGTGAGCGGCACTGCGCAGGATGGTGTCACTGCTTTGGGTCTTGATGTTGCTCCTTCGGCGGGAGGGATCACCCTTGATCCCGCCACGGGAGAGGTCGTTGTGGCTGCAGGTACGACGGCGGGGACCTATCTCTTCACCTACGAAATCTGCGAGGTTCTGAACCCCGCCAACTGCGATACGGCTGTCGTGACGATCGTTACCGATCCACAAGCGGCAGTTGCCGTGGATGACACGCCTGCCGCGGTGGACGGCTCGGCGGGTGCGACGATCCCGAATGTGGTGGCGAATGACACTTTGGGCGGTGTGGCCGATCCCGAGATCGGGACTGATGTCACCGTGGCTGTGAGCGGCACTGCGCAGGATGGCACGACTATCTTGGGTCTTGATGTGGTTCCGGCGGCGGGGGGGATTACTCTCGATCCTACGACCGGTGAGGTGATTGTCGCCCCGGGGACTACAGCGGGGACCTATCTCTTTACCTACGAAATCTGCGAGGTTCTGAACCCCGCAAATTGCGATACGGCTGTTGTGACAGTTGTTACCGATCCACAGGCAGCAGTTGCCGTGGATGACACGCCCGCTGCGGTGGATGGCGCTGCAGGCGCGACGATACCGAATGTGGTTGCAAATGACACCTTGGGGGGCGTGGCCGATCCCGAGATCGGGACGGATGTCACCGTGGCAGTGAGCGGCACGGCGCAGGACGGTACGACTGTCTTGGGTCTTGATGTGGTGCCGGCGGCAGGGGGGATTACCCTCGATCCTACGACCGGTGAGGTGATTGTCGCCGCGGGGACGACGGCGGGGACCTATCTCTTTACCTACGAAATCTGCGAGGTTCTGAACCCCGCCAACTGCGATACGGCTGTTGTGACGATCGTTACCGGTCCACAGGCGGCAGTTGCCGTGGATGACACGCCTGCCGCGGTGGACGGCTCGGCGGGTGCGACGATCCCGAATGTGGTGGCAAATGACACTTTGGGCGGTGTGGCTGATCCCGAGATCGGGACTGATGTCACCGTGGCGGTGAGCGGCACCGCACAGGACGGTACAACTGTCTTGGGTCTTGATGTAGTTCCGGCGGCAGGAGGGATTACCCTCGATCCTGCGACCGGTGAGGTGATTGTCTTCGCGGGGACGACACCGGGGACCTATCTCTTTACCTACGAAATCTGCGAGGTTCTGAACCCCACCAACTGCGATACGGCCGTCGTGACGATCGCGGTGGCCGCTAGCCCCTCGGCGACCATTGAGGCCGTTGACGATATCCCTCCCGCAATCAGTGGTTCTGACGGGGCGACCATCTCGAATGTACTGGCCAATGACGTATTGGACGGCACAACGGGACCGACCATTGCAACCGATGTCGTTGTGTACAACAGCGGCTCTTCTCAGAACGGCACCACTTCCATCGGCCTTGATGTCGTGCCCGCGCAGGGCAGCATTACCTTCGACGCGTCAACTGGCGACATCACCGTCGCCTCTGGCACCTCGGCGGGCATTTATGTCTACACCTATGAAATCTGCGAGGTGCAGGACCCGACCAACTGTGACAGCGCTGCGGTGACTATCCGGATCAATCCAGCCGCGATTGATGCGGTCGACGACGATTTTACAGCGTCCGAAGGATCGAGCGCCGTGGCTGGATCCGCTGGACCCGTACTGGCAAATGACACGATCGACGGAATTGCGGTTCCCACCGACGGTTCGTTGACCACGATTGCGCTGATTGATGACGGCGGCATGGATGGAGCAACCTTGGGCACCGATGGTGCTCTGGCAATTCCGGCCGGGATCGCAGCTGGCACATATGCGGTAACCTATGAAATCTGCGAGGTTTTGAACCCGACCAACTGCGACCGTGCCACGGCGCAGGTCCGTGTTGCGGAACCGGATCTACTGGCCCTTGTCAAAGAAGACCTGACCAAGGTGCTGAATGAAGATCGGGCTGCAACGATTATGCAGCAAGGTGCCCGCATGCAGGGCTACGCTGCCGACGGTTTGCAGCGCCTGAAATCGCGGACAGCAACCGCCTGCCAAGAGGCCGTTAACGTCGAGGCCGAGAAGATCCTTTTTGACACCGACCGCGCTGTGATCAAACCAGAGAGCGATCCGACACTCGATCAGATCGCGACAATTCTGGGCACCTGCAAAGGGGTTGCCTTCGAAATTGCGGGGCACACAGATAGCGATGCATCGGTGGACTACAATGTGGGCCTGAGTCAGCGACGTGCCGCAGCGGTTTTGGCCGCATTGCGGGCTCGTGGTGTGGACACAGACGGCTTTGTGGCCCGTGCCTATGGAGAGAGCAGCCCTGCAACGTCGAACGCCACCGCTGCCGGTAAAGCCGAGAACCGCCGCGTCGAATTCCGGATGCTGGACGAGGTTCCCTTGGTGACCACTTGCCAGGATGGCGGGATCCTGCGGCGCCGCATCGACGGGAATGCAGACGATGACAGTGCGCAATTCGACGGCGGGTTTTTTCGCGAAACCTATGACTGTGTGCGCGAGGAATGGACGATCGTTGATAGCGCTCTCAGCTTCTATGAAAGCGATGATGGGCAATTGCAACGCCAGCTCAATCTGTCTTTCCGTCGGGAGCGGTTCGGTGACGAAGATAGTTTGCGTGGGTGGTTCTTTGGCGTCTATGGCAGCCAGAACGACATCAGCAGCCTTGCCGAAGGCGAGATCGCAGGCTTTGGTGTGAATGGCGGCATTTACGGTGCAGACCAGCTGAGCAGCGGCCTCTATCTCGATTACTATCTGGGTGCGGCTGCGGGACGTCACGAGTTCGATCTGGCCTTTGATCGATCCATTGGTACCATTGATGCAGATGGCCACTATACCTACTTCGCGGGCTTTGCCGGGATTGCCATCTCCGGAGATCTGGATTTCGGTGAAGTGACGGTGACGCCTCGAGCAGGGCTCGAATATGCCTACTCTCCGGAAGCAGATGTGGAGGTCACGCTAAGCTTGGACGACATCACCCAATATGGCGAGTTCAGCCTGAGTGAGATTTCGGGCGGCCGTGCTTTCATCGAGCTGCGTCACGAGTGGAGCGTTTGGGAAGGCCTCGGCAAGTTCGCCTTAGCGCCGCGAGTGGCCTGCTATGAACCGCTCTTCGGAGAATCATTGGGATGTACCTACGGCGGCTATATCGAGATCGAACAAGCCGATACAGAGAGCCCGCTTTCTTATTACGCGCGGCTGGACCTGGAGCGTGGCAAGACATTCCGGACAGGGGCGTTCACAGCAGGGATTACCCACCGCATGCGCCAAACCATCCTCCGCGCCGACGCGACGGTTGATGCCGAGGGGCAGACAACAATCGGGAGTACAGTTGAGTTGAATTTCTGAGAATTGTTTGGATGAATTGATACAGGTTGGCCACGCTCAAGCCTTCGGGTCAGGAAACATAGCCGACAGATGACGATCCCTGCAAGCGGGGTTACCGAGACGAAGACCTTTGGACATCTGACTTATCTGGTCGCCACGCGTCGCCAGTCTTTCAGCATGCCCAACATTACCTCAGTACCATTGCGCCGCTTGTATCGGCTCTTGTCGTACTTCACGGCTTTCTTGCGGCACTTTCGACCGGGGATGCACGGGCAAATCCCTCGGTCTTTCAATGCTTCCCTGAACCAGTCGACGTCATAGCCACGATCCCCGAGCGCCCAGTCGACTTTTGGTAAACTCCTGAGCAACGCCCGTGCACCGATGTAACCGCTGACCCGACCGGCGCTGACGAACAGGCCAAGTGGCCGCTGCCACCTTTGGCTGTTGCAGAAGGTAAGCAATTTGGTCCCTCTCGGGCCACTGCTGCTCAATGCCCTGCCAGGCAACAGTTTATACCGCCTTTGGTTCGTCCGATCAAGCGGCCGCGCCCTCCTTTTTCAGCCATGCTGGTAGTGGTCCGGCGCACCTTCAGATAGGTGGCGTCAATCATGATCATCTGCCTTACAACGTCTCAGCGGCCAAGCCGGCGCATGATCTGCGCCAAGATGCCCTGATCACTTCCCCGCTTCCAACGGCTATTGAGCGTCTTGAGCGAGCCGTATTCAGCGGGTGCGTGACGCCAACGCCCCTTTGCGATTGATAAAGATAATGCCGATCAGCACGCACCTATCATCGACGCGCGGTTTGCCCTGCGACTTTGGAAAATAGGGCTCAAGACGAGCCATATACGTACCTGTCAGCCCAAAAAGATCAGACGTGTTCACCGCTCAATTTTCGAACAGTGAATCATGCGGCGCGACCGAAATCAATGCATCCTGACCCTTGTCGCATGACCACGCTTCTTAGCCTGTCGGCACCGCCTCTCCTTCATTGTCTCGAACAGTTGCCAGCGGCCCTCGTGGGACCGCGTATCAGAAGGAGGAGAGCATGGAGAAGGTAACACACGGTCGGATCATCGGGATAGATGTGAGCCGGGACTGGCTCGATATTCACTGCCTTCCGGACGGTCAGCGTCATCGCATCCCCAATACCGAAGATGGCCATGTCGCGGTGTCCGATCTCGCTCATGACCAGAGAGCCGTCGTCTGTTTCGAAGCGACGGGCGGGCAGGAATGGCGGCTCTGGCTCCATCTGGAGGATGCAGGCGTCGAAACCCGCCAAGTGCCGCCAGCCCAAGTCAAGGCCTTCGCGCGCAGCCTTGGAACCCGCGCCAAGACCGACAGGATCGATGCCGAACTTATAGCGCGCTTCCTGGTCTTCAGGCCCGAGGCGGGACGAACACTTCCCGCGAAACATCTACGTCTTCTCAGGGCCTTAACCACCAGGCGGGCACAGGTGGTTGAGATGCCAAAGCGGCTTCTGGCTCAGATCCGGGCGCATCAGAAATCGGGACTGCGGAGCTGTTTGAGGATATCGATGTGGAGCTGAAAGAGCGGTTGGATGTCGTGATCGCCGAGCTGGAAAGCCGAATTTCAGGGCTTCTCGGTCGCGAAAGGCGTCTTGCGGACACCGCGCGGATCCTTCGTTCCGTTCCCGGAATCGGGCCGGTCGCCAGTTCGATGCTGATCGCCGACCCTCTCGGGCCATTGCGTGCCGCAATGCCCTGCCGGGCAATGACTTCCCGAACTCGGCGCGATCACCGGCGAACAAGCTGCAGCGCTGACCGGTCTGGCGCCTGTGGCGCGCTTAAATGCCACGGTCCGATTGCTGAGCGCTGCGCTCATGCCGTCGTTCGACATCACGAGAAACGCAATCCGTAAGCAACAGTCGTCGGCGGAGCCTCGGCGTAGAACCGATTTCGGCAAAAGAGCCTCACTTTAATCGGCCGCGCGTTAAGGACAATTACCAGTTATGGGAAAATTGCCTCTTGTGTTTAGTTTTAACGTCGTTGGCCCCGCGCATTGGTTCTCTTGTTCCCGCGCGCTCCAGTAACCACGGGCGTATTCTGAAGGTTCTCTTCGCGCAGCTTGCTCCACCGAGCAAGGCACGCGGGATCCAACGTGCCTGCCTTGACTGCGGCTTGGACGGCGCAGCCGGGTTCGTGCTGGTGGGTGCAATCGCGAAACCGGCAATCGGGGGCCAGTTCGGTGATCTCGGCAAACAATTCATCAAGGCCGGTCGAGAGATCACTCACGTGAAGGGTCCGCATTCCGGGAGTGTCGATGACCCATGCACCGCCTTCGATCGTGTGCAATGAGCGGGAGGTCGTGGTGTGCCGCCCCTTGGCGTCATCTTCGCGGACCCTGCCGGTTGCCTGCGCGTCCTCTTCGGATTTGCGGGCCAGCGTGTTGAGCAGCGTCGACTTGCCCACACCCGACGATCCAATCAACGCAACGGTCTGTCCGGCACCACACCAAGGGGCGAGGGCGGCAATTGCATCCTGAGACTTTCCGTTGATCGAGACGACTTTCAACCCCCTCTGCAACGCTGCGGCAGTGCGTTCGAATGTGGTCACATCGGGGGCCTGGTCCACCTTGGTCAGGACGATGACTGCGCCGGTTCCAGCTTCGTTGGTCAGGGCCAGATAACGCTCCAGTCGGGCCGGATTGAAATCGTCATTGCAGGAGGTGACGATGAACACCGTATCCACATTGGCCGCGATCAGTTGCAGCTGACGCGCGCCGACGGTCTGCCTTTGCAGTAGGGAATGACGCTCTAGCAGTCGGGAAATCTGGAAGCC
The DNA here is from genome assembly GCA_030433335.1 of Alphaproteobacteria bacterium. GTDB lineage: Bacteria > Pseudomonadota > Alphaproteobacteria > Rhodobacterales > Rhodobacteraceae > Donghicola. Next base: position 20,763 of record JAUILL010000017.1, read on the forward strand.
GTCAGGATCGGCCAGAACCCAGTCCCCGAATGCAAAATTGGCCGTCGTCATCTCCACAGGCAGGCTAAGCTTGACGCGCCCGCCGACGCGGAATGCTGTCATTGTCGAGCGATGCACAGCCGCGATGCGCATGGGCTCAAGGCCTGCGTCATCGGGGCCGAGTTGGTTTTGCAGGACAGACGTCCAGCCAAGCCCATGCAACGCTGCGGGGATATGAGTGTCTTGCTTTTCCACGACGTCCTGAATGATCGGATTGGTCGCTTAGGGCAAGCGTTTCAGCGCCTCGGTTAGGGCGATTCCGGTCAAGCCAAGATGATCTGCCAGAATGGCCGTGGACATCTCGTGGTCTTCAACCGAGGGGAGGCCGGACACACCGATGGCGGCGATGACACCGACACCTTTGACAGTGATCGGAAAGCCGCCGCCGTGGATGACGAAATCGCTGTAGGGCAGGCCAACATCCGGCCACTGTTCGCGCCCTTCGAGCCCGTATTCCAGACCGGCCCGCATGGACGATTTGAAGGTCCGCAGAACAGTGTTGCCCTTTCGGCGGCCCCAATCTTCGTTCTCGGGCGTGGCACCGGAGAGGGTGGTGAAAAAGTAGCGGCGGGCGGCAGATTTGATTTCGATCGAGACCGGCGCGGCAGAGGCCACAGCGTGTTCGCGCAGTGCCGAGCCGAGGGTAAAGGCCAGATCTTCGTCAAAATATTCCAGCACAAGCCGGCGTTCCTGCTCGGCGATGGCGTCCACTAATTCTTGCGTCATAGAATTCTCTCCTCCTGCTGGACAGGCCAGAGCGTTTCGCCCCGCATATTTGTCCGAATTTTCAGAGCGTATGGCACGGCACGCAGAGGCACCAGCGATCACCACGCTCCTTTGCGTTGGTGAGTGTCGTTTGTCTCAATTCGTTTCAAAAACGCTTAAATGCGGCAGTCACTGAGGTCGCGACGCGGCGCTGCCATGAGTAAATTGCAGCACGGCGAAGAAGGGCGAAGAAGATTGAGGGCGAGGGATATTCAGTTGCCCCTGTCTGTAGCGGAGCGGCTGTGTGACAGGGGTGTGTGATACGAATGCCAAATCTGGGTCACGGCTAAACCGTATCGGAACAAAATGTTACGGAAGTTTATGGCTGGGGTGGTAGGATTCGAACCTACGGTGCGCGGTACCAAAAACCGGTGCCTTACCACTTGGCTACACCCCAGTAGCAGTGTGTGGCGGTGTTTACTCAAAGCGGTTGGGGGCCGCAAGGGGGGTGACGAAAAAAAATCACCCCGCATTCAAATTTTTCTCAGTCAAAGACTTCGTGGGCTTTGACGCCCCAGATTCCGGTCTTTGGAGTCCAGCCGCGGTAGTTTTCGACGCGGAGTTCGCACCAGGTCGGGATGCATTCGACGATTTGGGCAATGACCCCTTTTTCAAGGCGCACCACTTCTGTCGACCGCAGGTCGGGCGAGGAGAAGAGGCTGATTTGGTCTTCGTCAACCAACGCTGTGCGTCGACCAGAAAGGAGCGCGTAATGGATCCAGCCGCCTGCGCCATCGTGATCGCGGATGCGGCGCCAGTGGCCATATTCGGCTGTGACTTCGACCGGCAGGTCTTTGCGTTTGAATTCCCAGTCCACACGGTGGGTTTGGCTGGGGCCGCGGCGCACGTTTGCTTTGGACGACTTGATCGACACAAAACGGGGCAGGGGCAGGTTGGTGACGGGGCCTCTTGTCTCTTTGTCCGGCGCGGGTTGGGCGTCTTGGGCGGAAAGAGGGGCGTTTGTCAGGAGAGCGGCGATCAGAGCCGCACCAAGGATGGGAAATCCGCGAAAGGTCATCTGCTCTTTGTCTTTTTTCAGTGGGGTTCTTGTGCTGGCCCGTGTCATGGGACACTCTGCCAGCAACAGCGCGATATGGAAAGATGCGGAGGTTCCGAATGCCATCAGAGCGTTTGAAAGTTGTTGTGACGCGACGTCTGCCAGAAGCAGTCGAAACGCGGATGAAAGAACTTTTCAATGTAACTTTGCGTGAGAATGACCAGCGCATGAGTCGTGACGAATTGGTTGCGGCCATGAAAGACGCGGATGTGCTGGTGCCAACTGTGACCGACATACTGGATTCGTCGGTGATCTCGTCGGCCGGAGATCGGTTAAAGCTGATCGCGAACTATGGTGCAGGCGTTGACCACATCGATGTGCATACGGCGCGGCAGCGCGGCGTCTTGGTGACCAACACTCCCGGCGTTGTGACCGAAGACACTGCTGATATGACCATCGCGCTCATTTTGGCAGTGACGCGGCGAATCCCCGAAGGCCTTGCGACTATGCAGTCTGGTGATTGGGGCGGTTGGGCGCCAACGGCTTTGCTGGGTGGCCGTGTGGGTGGTCGCCGCTTGGGTATTCTGGGCATGGGTCGGATCGGTCAGGCGGTTGCGCGGCGGGCCAAGGCCTTTGGTATGCAGGTGCACTACCATAACCGCCGCCGTTTGCGTCCCGAGGTCGAGGACGAGCTGGAGGCGACCTATTGGGAGAGCCTCGACCAGATGGTGGCGCGGATGGATATCATCTCGATCAATTGTCCGCATACGCCTGCGACGTTCCACCTGATGAACGCGCGGCGTCTGAAGCTGATGAAGCCGAGCGCGGTGATCGTGAATACGTCGCGGGGCGAGGTGATCGACGAGAACGCGCTGACCCGAATGCTGCGTGCAGGCGAGATTTCGGGTGCCGGTCTGGATGTCTTCGAGCACGGCCATCAGATTAATCCGCGTTTGCGCCAGCTCAACAATGTGGTGCTGCTGCCCCACATGGGGTCGGCGACCATCGAAGGGCGTCTGGAGATGGGCGAGAAGGTTTTGCTGAACGTCAAAACCTTTGCCGATGGGCATCGTCCACCGGATCTGGTGGTGCCGGCGATGCTTTAAGTCGCGGGTCTGCCTGTGGCGGGCGACTGCGTAATGGGTATTTTGACCAAGAAAGAGGGGGCCGCGCTGGCCCCCTTGTTCGTTCTTAACGGTAGACTTCGTCTTCGGTCGGGAAGGCGCGGGATTTGACGTCCGCGGCGTAGTCGCTGACCGCCTGTTCGATCATCGGGCCGAGCTGGCCGTAGACTTTGACGAATTTCGGCGTCCAAGGGTTCAGGCCGAGCATATCTTCCAGAACCAGAATCTGACCGTCGCATTCAGCGCTGGCACCAATTCCGATCGTGGGGATGTCGATCTGTTTTGTGATCCTTGCCGCCAGTGGTTCGACCATGCCTTCGAGGACGACGGCGAATGCGCCTGCTTCGGACACGGCTTTGGCGTCCTCCTCGTGCAGCGGCCAGCTGTCCTCATTGCGGCCTTGGGTTTTGAAGCCACCAAGGACGTGGCTCGATTGTGGGGTCAGGCCGATATGGGCCATCACAGGGATGCCGCGCTCGGTCAGGAAGCGAATGGTTTCGGCCATGCGCTTGCCGCCCTCGAGTTTCACCGCGCCGCAGCCGGTTTCCTTCATGATGCGGGCCGCATTGCGGAAGGCGATGTTCGGGCTTTCTTCATAGGTGCCAAAGGGCATGTCCACGACGATTAGCGCCTTTTGGGTGCCGCGCACCACAGCTTTGCCGTGCATGATCATCAGGTCGAGCGGGACACCCACGGTCGATTCCATGCCGTGCATCACCATACCGAGGCTGTCGCCCACCAGAATGAAATCCGCGTGTTTGTCGACGATTGCGGCGGTGTGCGCGTGATAGCTGGTCAGCGAGACGATGGGCTCGCCCCCTTTGCGCTGTGCAATCTGGGGGACAGTGGTACGGCGGACCTGTTTCTGTGCGCTCATGGCGTAACTTCCTTTTGATCGATCAGCATGACGCCCCCAACCTCGACCGAGATCATGATGGCTGTCAGGCCGGTCAAGGGACCGGAGATTTCGGCAAGTGTCTCGGCGGCGACGATATCACAGCCAACAAGTTTTGCACGGGGCTCGGAGCCTATGGTGTCACCTATGACCTGATGTAGCTCTGCGACTGTGGCACCGTTTTTGCCAGCGGCCTCGGCAGCGGCCAGAGATTGGCTCAGGATCACGGCGGCGGCGCGGTCTTCGGGGGCAAGGCGGACGTTGCGGCTGGACATGGCCAGACCGTCGGATTCGCGGACGGTGGCTTGGCCGACGATCTGAATGGGCATGTGCAGATCACGGACCATGCGGCGGATCACCTGCAACTGCTGATAGTCCTTTTCGCCGAAAATCGCGACATCGGGCTGGATGATGTTGAAGAACTTGGTGACTACAGTGGTCACTCCGCGGAAATGGCCCGGACGGACAGCCCCGTGCAGCATGTTTGCCAGTTTCGTTGTTTCGACAATGGTTTCCGCGCCCTCGGGATAGATCTCTGCGGCGTCGGGCAGGAATACGGCATCGACGCCCTCTGCCTGCAGCATGGCAAGATCGCGGTCGGTGTCGCGGGGATATTTCGCCAGATCATCGGGATTTTCGAACTGGGTCGGGTTTACGAAGATCCAGACGATGACGCGGTCGCCCTCGGCCCGCGCGCGGCGGACCAATGTCATGTGCCCTTCGTGCAGAAAACCCATGGTCGGCACCAGAGCGACCCGTTCGCCCGCCTGTTTATAGGCGGCCACGGTCCCGCGAATCTGGGCGATAGTGGTGCAGATTTCCAATTTGGCCCCCTCCGATTGGCTTCAGTAGGCTTCTATCTTTCTGCGGGGGTAAGAACAACGGCTGTATCCTGCGACGTTACGGTCGGTTTTATGCCGCAAAATGTCGGCTGGACCCTGCGGCAATCCACGTGTTCTGGATAGAAAAGACTCAAAGAATTCTGCCCGCAGGGAGTCCCTTGATGAAAACCCAAGTCAAAGCGCTGGTTGTCGGTGGTGGTGCCATCGGTGCGTCGGTCGCCTATCACCTCGCCAAAGCCGGTTGGGACGATGTCGTCCTGATGGAACGCGACGAACTGACCGCCGGCTCGACCTGGCACGCCGCCGGTCTTCTGCCCCTGTTCAACATGAGCTACGCGGTCAGCCACATCCACCAGTACTCGGTGGAATTCTACAAAACGCTCGAGGAAGAAACCGGCCTGAACGCGGGTTTCTCGATCGTGGGCAACCTGCGTATGGCCCGCACCCAAGAGCGTATGGACGAATATATGCTCTACGCCTCGACCGCCGAGACTGTGGGGGTTCCCTACGAATTCCTGACCCCCGAAGAGATCAAAGAGCGTTGGCCGCTGGTCAACGTCGAAGGTCTGGTTGGCGCGATCTACCACCCCACCGACGGCTACATTAACCCTGCCGACGTCACTCAGGCGATGGCCAAGGGCGCTCGTCAGCGCGGTGTCGATATCTACCGCAAGTGTCAGGTGGACGACTATGAATGGACCGGCTCCGAGTGGATCGTGCGCGGCACCATCATGGTCGAAAAGGGCGGTAACCTTGTCCCCGGCGAAGAGAGATTCGAAATCCGCGCAGAGCATGTGGTCACCTGTACCGGCAACCACGCACAGCGCACCGCCAAGATGCTGGGTATCAAGATGCCCGCTATCCCTGTTGAGCACCAGTTCATCGTGACCGAGCCCGATCCCGCACTGGTCGAGTTCCGCAAAGATCACCCCGAGCACCCCGTTCTGCGTGACGCCGACGCGAAATGGTACGTCCGCGAAGAGCGTGGCGGCTGGATCCTTGGCCCGTACGAGCGTGGCGCGCCCGCGTGCTTTGAATACGGTGTGCCCGACAGCTTCCGCGCGGACCTGTTCCCGCTGGATCTGGAGCGTATCGAAGAAGAATACATGGCGATGATCGAGCGTATTCCTTCGACCGAAGAAGTTGGTCTGAAGGACGATTTTAACGGCCCGATCTGCTATACCCCCGATGGCAACCCGCTGGTTGGCCCCGCGCCCGGTCTGCGCAACATGTGGCTGGCCGAGGGCTTCAGCTTTGGCATCACCGCAGCAGGCGGCACCGGCTACTATCTGGCCCAGATGATGGTCGCTGGCGAAGCCGAGATCGACATGGCATCGCTCGACCCCAAGCGTTTCGGCCAGAAGTGGATGACCACCGAGTACGGCGCGCGCAAGAACGAAGAAGCTTACGAGCACGTCTACATCTTGCACCAGCCCGATGAAGAGCGCGAAGCATGTCGTCCTCTGCGGACCGGTCCCGCTTACGAGCGTCAGAAGGCCCGTGGTGCGCAGTTCGGCTGCGTGAACGGTTTCGAGCGTCCCAACTACTACGGTCCGCTGGATGCGCCTGACAACTTCGACCACGAGGCCCGCAGCTTCCGCCGCGGCGGCTGGTGGCAGTACGCTGTCGAAGAAGCCAAAGCGATCCGCGAAGGCGTGGGTGTTGTCGACGCAACTGCCTTCACCAAGCACCTTGTCAAAGGCCCCGGCGCGACCGCGTTCCTCGACTGGTTCACCTGTAACAAGCTGCCCAAGACTGGCCGCATCAACCTGACCTACGCGCTGACCAAACTGGGCACCGTGCGCACCGAATACACCATCGTCCGTCTCAAGGATGACGAGTATTATCTGGTGTCCGCAGGCGCTTGGCACGAGTACGATCAGGACTTCCTGATGAAAGCCGCCGAGGACATGGAAGCTGAGTTCGGCCGCATCGATGTGCAGGATGTGACCACCCAGTGGGGCGTCTTCGCCATCGCCGGACCCAAGTCGCGTGACGTTCTGAAAAAGATCATCAAGGACGCAGACCCCGAGACCGCGCTGTCCAACAAGCGCTTCCCGTGGCTGTCGGCGCGCCAGATCGAACTGGGCATGTGCCCAGTCAATGCGATCCGCGTGGCTTATACCGGTGAGCTGGGTTGGGAACTGCATCACCCGATCGAAATGCAGAACTATCTGTTCGACCTGCTGGAAAAAGCAGGCGCAGAGTTCGACATGAAGTGGGTCGGTGCCCGTGCACAGAACTGGCTGCGTCAGGAGAAATCCTACCGCGCGTTTGGCAACGAACTGGGTCGCGACGCGACCCCGCTCGAAGCAGACCTGCCGCGCTTTGTGGACCTGTCCAAAGAGTTCCACGGCAAAGCCCCGATGGAAGCGACCGGCGTGCGCAGCAAATGCGTCACTGTTCTGATCGACGGACCCGAAGATGCGGATCCGTGGGGCCGCGAGGCGCTGTACATCGATGGTACCAAGATTGGTCGTCTGACCTCGGGTGGCTACTCGGTCGCGTTCGGCAAGTCGATCGGCATGGGCTACGTGAAGCCCGAGCATGCTGTCCCCGGCACCAAAGTGCAGGTGAAGATGTTCAACCAGCTGTTCGACGGCGAAATCGTGGTCGATAGCCCCTACGACAGCAAAAACGAAACCATCCGCAAAGACGGTTAATTTCTCTACTCCCCCAAAGAAAAAGAGCCGCGCAGGGTGTCCCTTGCGCGGCTCTTTACGTTCGTGAGCGGCTGGTTATTTCTTACCAAAGTCGGCGCTGGTCACGACGCCGTCCCCGTTTCGGTCCATTTGGCCGATCCAAGCTTCGGTCCGGCCAACGAACTCGTCTTGGCTGACACGGCCATCGCCATCGGTGTCATTGTACGCTAGATGCATCCCGCCCTCGGCATTCTTCATCGCCCCGTTGCCGTGGCCGCCTTGGCCTTCCATGTCGTTTTTGCGGGCTTCGTCAAAGTTCTTGTACTCTTCGCCGTCGATGTAGCCGTCTTCGTCTGCGTCAAAGCTGTAAAAGACATCGCCCCGACGCTCTTGGGCCTCGGCCAGCGTGACTTGGCCATCACCGTCGAGATCCCAGTTCTCGATGAAATGCGAGCCAGGGACGCCATTTTCTGCCAGAGCGACAGAGGCGGCGAAAATCAGGGGCAGGGCCAGCTGGATGGGTTTCATGGAATGTCCTTTCTTGCTTTGCTGCATCTTAAACGCAGGAAAAAATATATTCCGTCTATGGAATATTATTTTTCCTCGGTAAATGCGTCAAAACACTCTAGTGCCTTGGCGGCGTACATCATCGAAGGGCCGCCGCCCATCTGGATGGTCATTCCAAGACAGTCCGCGACCTCTTCGCGTGTCGCGCCGCATTTGATTAGCGCGTCCACATGCAGGGTGATGCAGGCCTCGCACCGCGTTGCGACCGCGATGCCGAGGGCGACGAATTCCTTGGTTTTGAAGTCCAGCGCGCCGTCCTGTTTGACTGCCTTGCTCAGGGTTCCAAAACCTTTGGTCACGTCAGGGATGGCTTTGTTCAGGTTGCGCAGTTGGTCTTTGGTCGAGTCGATCTTGTCTTGCCAGCTCATGTATTCTGCCTTTCGCATATTTCAGCGACAGCAAAACCATTTGGCGGGTTTGGGTGCCTTGATCGATATCAACCGCGCAGGCGATCTGGCGAGACGGCAAAGACGGTCTCTGGCGGGAGCGATGACGCGCGACCTGTGATCCGATCCGCGAGCAAGTCGCTCAGAGCAGGGGCGGTTTGAAAGCCGGTGCCCCCTTGGCCCGCCAGCCAAATAAACGAGGGAAGCAAAGGGTCCGGGCCGACCACCGGAGACCGGTCCGCCGCAAAGGTCCGCAGCCCCGCCCAAGTCCGGTTCACACGTGACACAGACATGGTCGTCATGTCCTCGAATCGAGCGAGTCCGTTTGCCAAAACAGTCTCATCCGGAGAGGAATCAGTGGGCATGACTGGATCTTCTTCGGCGCTGGAGAGGATCAGTCCGTGGCCCGATGGCGTCGCGTACCAACGCCCGCCTGCGGCACGCACATGAGGCCAGCGCCGCACATCGTAGCCGCTGGGGCTGGGCAGGTCGATCATGGAGCGGCGCAGGCATGTTAGCCCCAAGGGTGGCAATCCGGCGTAACCAGCCAGCACGTCGGCCCACGCGCCCGCCGCGTTGATCACATAGCGTGCTTGGACCACTCTGTCAGAGCACCCGACTTCCCAGCCGCTGGGAGTTTGGTAGAGCCCCAAGACCTGCGCATTCAGGTGCAAGTCTGCTCCTTCGGCGCGCGCTTGGTCGGAGTAGCCTTTGATGAGGGCATGGGTGTCTAAATCGAGGGCATCGCTGGACCATGCCGCCCGAGAGACATGATGTTGATTCATAAGCGGAAAGTAGACACCTGCATCTTCCAAAGAAATGGGTGCCATCGCCCCTGCGCGCATCTCATAGTCGAAATACTGCTCTTCACCGATGCGCCCCAGCAGCAGCATTCCACGCTTGTTCAAAACGCCCCCATTTGCAAAATGCAGATGGGTAGCGCTGGCTGCGGTGAGCGTCCTGACCGCTCTGGTGCCGTGGTTTGGCAGGTACATTTCGGCAGATCGACCAGAGGAATGAAAGGCCAGTTGCGGCGCAGCCTCGATAATCACCACACGTCCCAGAGGGGCCAGCGCCGCAGCCGCAGACAGACCAGCAATGCCCCCGCCAATGATGGCGAAGTCATAGATTGCCGGTTTCCGAGCGTTTCGCCGGAAAAGGTTCGAGATCAGGCCTGCAATCGACACCGCTGTGTGCGCGTTTTTATCATTGTACCCCGACTCGGCCGAGGAAGTGTAAATTGCAACGAAAAAACCGCGCCCGAAAGGTCGGGCGCGGTCTCATTTTGCAATTTTTTAGGCTTATTGCGGGATTTCGCCGGTGATGCCTTCGACGTAGAAGTTCAGACCGGCCAGAGTGCCGTCATCTGCGGTCTCGCCTTCGGCCAGCCATGCGCTGCCGTCCTGCTTGTTCAGCGGACCGGTGAAGGGGTGAACGTCGCCCGATGCGATCGCATCTTTCAGAGCCAGAGCCGCTTCTTTGACGTCTGCTGGGACTGCGTCGGTGATCTCGCCGATGCCGACCATGCCAGCGCCGATGCCGTCCCAAGTGTTCGCGGTTTCCCAAGTGCCATCAATGACGGCCTGAGTGCGCGCGATGTAATAGGGTGACCAGTTGTCGATGATCGACGAGACGCGCGGCATTGGGGCGTATTCGATCATGTCCGACGCTTGGCCAAAGGTGTAGACGTTGCCGGCCTCTTGAGCGGCCGCCTGAGGTGCGGTCGAGTCTGTGTGCTGCAGGATCACGTCTGCGCCCTGTTCGATCAGAACTTTGGCGGCGTCAGCTTCTTTGGCGGGGTCGAACCAAGTGTAAGCCCAGACGATTTTGAATTCGACGTCGGGGTTCACTTTCTTGGCCTGAATGTAGGCGCTGTTGATGCCGCGGATGACTTCGGGGATCGGGTAGGAGCCGATGTAGCCGATGATGTTCGACTTGGTCATGCTACCTGCGATCAGGCCCTGAACCGCGCGGCCTTCGTAGAAGCGCGCCGAGTAGACCGACACGTTGTCAGCGGTTTTGTAGCCGGTGGCGTGCTCGAACTTCACATCGGGGAATTTCGACGCGACGTTGATGGTCGGGTCCATGTAGCCGAACGAGGTGGTAAAGATCAGGTCCGCGCCCTCGAGCGCCATCTGGGTCATCACGCGCTCGGAATCGGGGCCTTCGGGGACAGATTCGACAAACACGGTCTCGACCTGATCGCCAAAGTGCTCTTCGACCGCCAGACGACCCTGGTTGTGCTCATAGGTCCAGCCGCCGTCGCCCACGGGACCGACATAGACAAATCCGACTTTCGTCTTTTCGCCATGGCCTGCTGCCATTGCGCCGGTTGCAACGCCAAGCGCCAGTGTGGCGGTGGCCAGATGCTTGATGAGTTTCATTCTCTTCAACTCCTGTTGGTGGTCTTTTTTATGGCCTCAGTGCGAGGCGTGGAATGGGCGGCCCAGAGAGGCCGGAGCGCGGGAACGCTCCGCGGACATGATAACCAACACAAGAATGGTTACCAGATAGGGGGACATTGCCAAATACTCGACGGGGATCGCGGCACCTGCAGCCTGCAGGTTTAGCTGGAGCACATTGACCCCGCCAAACAGATAGGCGCCAAGGATCACGCGGCCCGGCTTCCAGCTGGCAAAGACCACGAGCGCGAGGGCGATCCAGCCGATGCCTGCGGTCATGCCCTCAGTCCACTGCGGGACACGGACGAGGCTCAGATAAGCGCCGCCCACACCCGCACATGCGCCGCCAAAGGCGATCGCGGCAAAGCGGATCATGACGACTTTGTATCCTAGCGCATGGGCGGCGTCGTGGTTTTCGCCAACCCCGCGCAGGATCAGTCCCGCGCGTGTGCGGTGCAAGAAGAACCAGATCGCGATGGCCAAAGCCAGCGCCAGATAGACCATCAGGTCGTGGGTAAAGAGCACGCGCCCGATGAACGGAATATCCGCCAGCATGCCCAGATCCAGCTTGGGCGTCGAGGGTGGTTTGATGCCCACATAGCCTTGACCCAGAAGCGCGGACAGGCCGAGCCCAAAGAGCGTCAGCGCGAGTCCCGAGGCAACTTGGTTCGCCAGAAAAACCTGAGTGAGCAGGGCAAACAGCAAAGACAGCAGCGCACCCGCAATGGCCGCGCAGATAAACCCGAGGGCAGGGGAGCCGGATTCAACCGCGATGATGAAACCTGACACCGCGCCGGTGATCATCATGCCCTCGACCCCAAGGTTCAGAACACCCGCACGTTCCACAATCAACTCGCCAAGGGCAGCGAACAGAAGGGGCGTCGCGGCGACCATCAGGCTTGCCAGCAAGAGGACGGGATTGATCGAAGACAGGTCCATCACGCGGCCTCCTTGGCTGTAGGGCGGAAGCGGTAGTTCGTCAGCAAATCCATCGCGAGCAAGAAGAACAGCAGCATGCCTTGGAACACCTGGATGGCGGCGAGCGGCAGGCCCATTTGGCTCTGGGTGATTTCGCCGCCGATGTAGGTCAGCGCCATCAGGATGCCCGCCAGCAGGATGCCGACTGGGTTCAAACGACCCAAGAAGGCGACGATAATCGCGGTAAATCCGTAGCCCACGTTGAAGTCGATGCTGACTTGACCTGCAGGGCCCGCGATTTCAAATAGGCCCGCCATACCGGCCAAGGCGCCAGAGATGCCCATGCAGATCAGAACCATGCGGGTCGGGTTCACGCCCGCGAACTTGGCCGCGCGGGGTGCCATGCCGGACATCCGCAGGCTAAATCCGAACATGTGACGGCTGAGGACGATATAGGCGAAAATTACCGCGATCAGAGCCGCGACCACACCCCAGTGCATTCCCGTGCCAGAGATGATCTCGGCGTTATGGGCGCTGGGATATTGCTGCAGGTTGCGCGAACCGGGGAAGCCCATGCCTTCGGGGTTCTTCATCAGACCCAGCGCCATTGAGGCCAGCAGTTGCTCGGCCACATAGACCAGCATCAGAGAAACGAGAATTTCGTTTGTGCCGAACCGCACCTTCAGGAACGCGGGGATCAGGCCCCAGAGCGCGCCGCCAATCGCCCCTGCGATAACCATGAGTGGCAGAAGAATAAATAGTTCCATCGGGTAGAGCGCTAGGGCCAGACCTGCGCCGCAGAGCGCGCCGATGATGTATTGCCCTTCGGCCCCGATGTTCCAGATGCCCGCGCGGAAGCCGAGGCTTAGGCCGATGGCGATCAGGATCAGGGGTGCAGCTTTGACCAGCAGTTGGGGGCGATAATAGAACGCGTATTCGCCAAGGAGCGGTTCATAGAAGATCTTCTCCAGCGCCAGAAACGGGTTCACGCCAAGAACCGCAAAGAGCGCGCCGCCAAAGACCATGGTCAGCAGCACCGCCACGATTGGCGCGCCCCAGTTCCACTTGGCCGAAGGGATCGGGCGTTTCTCGATCTTAAACATGGGCGGCCTCCATGCCGTGCGCGCCGCCCATCATCAGACCGATTTCCTCAATCGTCAGGCCTGCGGCGGGGCGGGCGTGGGTCAGGTGTCCTTCGTTCAACGCGGCGAAGCGGTCGCTGATTTCCATAAGTTCGTCAAGGTCTTGGCTGATGCAAATGATCGCCGAGCCTTGGGTCGCCAGATCGAGCAGAGCCTGCCGGATCGCTGCCGCCGCGCTGGCATCAACGCCCCATGTGGGCTGGTTCACGACCAAAACGTGGGGGGCTTGCAAGACCTCTCGGCCGATGACGAATTTCTGCAGGTTCCCGCCCGAGAGAGCGCGCGCGGCCACATGAGGGCCAGGCGTGCGGACGTCGAACTGGTGGATGATCCGCTCGGCATAGCCTTTGGCAGCGGCCCAGTTGATCCAGCCCCCTTTGGCGAGGGCCTGACGGGTCACGCCCGTCAACAGGGCATTCTCGGTCAGGCTCATGTCCGGCACGGCGGCATGACCCAAACGCTCTTCGGGTGCGGCCAGCAGGCCGAGGTGCCGGCGGGCGGTCGGTCCAAGGTTCCCGACTGGTTTACCGTCCAATTTCACCTGATCCGCAGCACAGAGCCGTTCACCGGACAGGGCGGCAAGTAGTTCGTCCTGACCGTTGCCCGCGACACCGCCGATCCCCAAAACTTCTCCCTTGTGCAGGGTGAGGGAGATGTCGCGCAGGCTGGTCCCAAAGGCCTGCGCAGGCGGCAGGTTCAGCCCACTCACATGCAACGCAACCTCGGAGGACACCTCCGCCGCGCGCTTTGGCGGTTTCAGACTGGTGCCAACCATCATCTCGGCCAGCTCAGCCGCAGTTTTTTGCGCGGGAATGCAGGTGGCGACTTTCTTGCCCAAACGCAGGATCGTCGCGTTGTCACAAAGAGATCGTATCTCTTCGAGCTTGTGAGAAATGTATAGGATCGCCGTGCCTTCGGCTGACAGCTTGCGCAGGGTCTTGAACAGGATTTCGACCTCTTGGGGGGTCAGAACGCTGGTCGGTTCGTCCATGATCAAGAGCTGGGGATCCTGAAGCAGACAGCGGATGATCTCTACCCGCTGACGTTCGCCAGCGGACAGATCGCCCACGGTCCGGTGTGGGTCCAAGGGCAAGCCATACGCATCCGATACCGTGCGGATTTTCGTGGACAGCTCGCCTTGGGGCGGCGAGTTGTCCATGCCCAAGGCCACATTCTCGGCCACCGAAAGCGCGTCGAACAGCGAGAAGTGCTGGAACACCATCGCAACGCCGGATGCACGGGCCGCGTTGGGGTTGGCTGGAGCATAGGGCATGCCGTTCAGCGCCATCTTGCCGCTGTCCGGCGAGACCAACCCGTAAATCAATTTGACCAGAGTGGATTTGCCCGCTCCGTTTTCGCCAAGCAGGGCGTGAACTTCGCCCGGTTGGATGTCAAAGCTCACGTCGTCGTTGGCGACGACACCCGGATAGGCCTTGGTCAGCCCCGAGAGTGTTAAGAGTGGCGTGCCCACTGCGTCCCATCCCCGCTTGTTATTTGATCATTTGGTGAATTCAGTAGCGCAGCAGCCACCCCCACGGCAATGGCTTGCGGGTGCTTGCCCAAAGTAGGATCACCGATCGGGCAGGTAATGCGTGAAATCTGATCCTGTTGGTGCCCTAAGGTCACGAGGCGCTTCTGGAAACGGGCCCATTTGGTGGCCGATCCGATCAAGCCGCAAAATCCGAATCCGCGGGTCAGCAGCGCATGGCACAAAGACAGGTCGATCTCGTGACTGTAGGTCAGGATTAAGTGCATCGCGTTAGTCGATGCGTGCACGGCGAGACGCTCTGGCTCCGCCGCGATGAGCGTGTCAATCCCGTCAGGGACGGTTTCAGGAAAGCGGTCTGCCGCCGTATCGACCCACGTGATCGCGAAATCCGGCAATGGGGCCATCGTTTGCACAACAGCCCGACCTACGTGGCCCGCGCCCCAAACCCACAACGGGGTTTTGGCAGGGGCGAGCATCTCGACGAACCAGCCGGACCTTAAGCCTTCGGTCGTTGGTGGGGTCCCGTCCGTCACGCCCGGCAATGGCCGCGCCCATATCCCTGTATCGGGCAGCGTTTTGAGCCGCTCTGCATCGAACACCTCGGTCAACACGCGGACCGACCCACCGCAGCACTGACCCAAGGCAGGCCCCAGCGGATAAAGCCGCGCTATATCCCTGCGGGCCTTCAAGGCCTCCCGCGCTGCATCGGCGGCGTCGAACTCGAGCCGTCCTCCGCCTATGGTACCGAACTGGCCATCAGCCCAGACCAACATCTCGGTGCCCGCGCCGCGTGGCACAGACCCTCGGGCCTCCAGAATAACAACCCGCGCGACGACTCCATGTGCGGCCACAGCGCGTTCCAAAGCGCCGCGATCAAGCATGACCGCGCACCTTTTGCGCCGCGGCCAAAACTCGTTCTGGCGTCGCAGGCGCATCCAGAGCCGGATAGGCGGTGCCACATGAAGCGACTGCATCCGATAGCGCCATCAGGACCGACACCCCTAAACAGAACGGCGGCTCGCCCACGGCTTTGGATCGGTGAATGGTTGGCTCGGGGTTGTCGCCCTCGTACAGAGTGACGTTGAAAATCTGAGGGCGGTCCGAAACCGCAGGGATCTTGTAGGTCGAAGGCGCGTGGGTCCGCAGACGCCCCTTGGCATCCCATACCAGCTCTTCGGTGGTCAACCATCCGGCCCCTTGGACAAAGCCACCTTCGACCTGCCCGATATCGAGCGCGGGGTTCAGACTGCGCCCTGCATCGTGCAAAATATCGGTCCGCAGAATGCGATACTCGCCAGTCAGCGTGTCGACGACCACTTCGGAACAGGCCGCCCCATAGGCAAAGTAATAGAACGGTCTCCCTTCGCCCTTGATCCGGTCCCACTGGATGTCCGGTGTCTTGTAAAAGCCAGTGGCCGACAGGCTCACGCGCCCCTCGTAGCATTCCTTCGCGGCGGCTTTGAACGTCAACGTCTCGCTGCCCACCTGCACCTGACCATCTGCGAACCGGACTGATGCAGGCGTCGCCTGTCGCATCGCAGCCAGATGCTCGGCCATCCGGTCTCGTAATGTCTCACATGCCGCCAGAACTGCCATGCCGTTCAGGTCAGACCCAGAGGATGCCGCTGTAGCAGAGGTGTTCGGCACCTTCGACGTATCCGTCGCCGTCAGACGCACCTGATCCACAGGAATGCCGAATGTCCCCGCGGCCACCTGCGCGACCTTTTGATAGAGGCCTTGCCCCATCTCGGTCCCACCATGGTTCAACGCGACAGATCCATCCTGATAGATATGCACCAAGGCGCCAGCCTGATTGAGATGCGTCAGAGTGAACGAAATCCCGAATTTGACCGGTGTCACAGCGATCCCGCGCTTAATAATAGGATTGCCCGCATTCCATGCGGCCACAGCCTCGCGCCGCGCCGCATAGTCGCATCGCGCAGCCAAATCATCTGTCAGCCCGTGCAGAATGAAGTCGGAAACCTCCTGCCCATAGGGCGTTACCTGCTTCTCCTTGGTGGAAATACCCTCTGGGGGCAGCGGCGCAGCCGCGCGGGGGGCGGACAGCCCCCCGTCTGCGCTCTCCATCTCGGCATAGTAGTTGATCTTGCGCACCTCCAGAGGATCCAGACCCAATTGGTGCGCGATTTGATCCATCACCCGCTCGATCCCGACCAGCCCCTGCGGTCCGCCAAAGCCTCGGAACGCCGTGGCGCTCTGGGTGTTGGTGCGCAGGCGATGGCTTTCGATCCTAACGTTCGACAAGAAATACGCGTTGTCCGCGTGCAGCATCGCTCGGTCCGCCACCGGCAGACTCAAATCCTGTGCCCACCCGCAGCGGGTGTAGTGCGTGAATTCGATCCCCAAGACCCGACCGCTATGATCAAAGCCGACCTTGTAGGAGATGCGGAAATCGTGCCGCTTGCCGGTGATTACCATGTCGTCGTCGCGGTCATAGCGCATTTTGCAGGGCTTGCCTGTCAAGGTTGCGGCGATCGCGCAGGATACCGCAAGCGCGTTGCCCTGGCTCTCTTTGCCGCCAAAGCCGCCGCCCATCCGGCGCACCTCGACCTTGACCCCGTGCATGGGCAGTCCGAGGGCATCGGCAACCTTGTGCTGGATTTCGCTTGGGTGCTGCGTGGAGGAATGGACCACAACGTCCCCGTCATCCTGAGGCAGCGCCATTGCCGCTTGTCCCTCTAGGTAGAAATGTTCTTGCCCGCCCATGTCGATCACGCCTTCGGCGGTGTGCGGGCTTGCGGCGATGGCTCTGGCAGAGTCCCCACGGCTGTAAATGCGGGGGCCTTCTTCGAACCGGCTGTTTGCGGCCATTGCCTCTTCGATTGTGAAGATCGGGGGTAATTCTGCGTAGTCTATCTGGGCGAGCGTCGCCGCCTTGCGTGCTGCGGTGTGGCTAGTCGCGACCACCAAGAAGATGGGCTGCCCGACGTAGTGGACGGTGCCTGTGGCCAGCAAAGGTTCGTCATGGATCGAAGGCGAGACGTCATTCTCGAAGGGCAGGTCTTCGGCAGTCAGCACAGCGACTACGCCTTCGGCGGTGCGCACGGCGCTTAGGTCCATTGCAGTAATAGTCCCGTGGGCGACCGAGGATTGCCCGAAGGCCAGATGCAAGCAGCCTGCGGGGGTCGGGATGTCGTCGACGTAGCGCGCGGCGCCCGTGACATGCAATTTGGCGCTGTCGTGTGGGGTGGGGCGATTCACGCTCATGGCTGCACCTCCAGCACGCTGGTCGTGGTGCCTTGGCTCTCGGCAAAATAGCGGGTCAGCAGGTTCCGCGCCACGTCGAGCCGATACTCAGCGCTGGCCCGCATATCGCTGAGCGGGGTGAAGTCTTGCGCCCATGCGTCTGTAGCTGCTTCGATGGTCTCCATTGTCCATGGGGCGCCGATCAGCGCGACTTCGACATGGGTGGCGCGTTTGGGTGTGCCTGCCATGCCGCCAAAGGCGATGCGCGCGGCAGTCACTTTGCCATCGTTGACCGAGATATTGAACGCCCCACAAAGCGCAGAGATATCCTGATCGAACCGTTTGGAGATTTTATAGACCTTGAGCCCGTCCGCACCGAGCGGGATGTTGATCGCCTCGACAAACTCACCCGCCGCACGGTCCTGTTTGCCATACTCGATAAAGAAATCCTCGAGCGGGATCGTGCGACGCGTGTCGCCTTTGCGCATGTGCAGCTGGGCGTCTAGTGCAATCAGTGCAGGCGGGCTGTCCCCGATGGGCGAGCCGTTGGCGATGTTCCCGCCGATGGTCGCAGCGGATCGCACTTGGGTGGAGCCGTAACGGCGCAGCATCTCTGCGAAGGACGGATAGTGGGGCGCGATCGCCTCTCGCAGGGTTTCGACGGAAACGCCTGCGCCGACGCGCATCTCGGTGTCGGTGATGTCGATCTGCTTGAGGTCTTCGCAGGCGTGCAAGAAAACGACCGGTCCCAGATCGCGCATCTGTTTCGTCACCCAGAGGCCCACATCGGTGCCGCCCGCGATGATGCGGGTGTCGGGTTGCTCGGTCAGAATGGCGGCAAGTGCGTCCGAGGACGTGGGCAGTTCCGGGCTGCCGATCAGCGTGTCTAGCGCCGCGCGGTCAGAGGCCACCCATGCGGGAACGGGTGCGTCTGCGGCTGCTTCGGCGGCTCGAATGATTGGGGCGTAGCCTGTGCAACGGCAGAGGTTCCCAGCCAATCGGTCGTTGAAATCGGTGGCCCCGATGGCGTGTGCCGTTGCCATGGATGCGATGAAACCGGGGGTGCAGAACCCGCACTGGCTGCCGTGTTTGTCGACCATCTGCTGCTGCACAGGATGGAGAGCGCCGTTGTCGCCGCGGATGCCTTCGACCGTGCGAATGGCTTTGCCCGCGACTTGGGGCATGAACAGGATGCAGGCGTTCAAGGCGCGGATGCCCTGAACGTCCTGCACCATCACGGTGCACGCGCCGCAGTCGCCCTCGTTGCAGCCTTCTTTGGTGCCGGTGAGGTTTTGAGTCAGTCGTAGCCAGTCGAGCAAAGTCTCGGTCTCCGAGGTCTCTGCGGTCACGGTCTCTCCGTTTAGAAGAAACGTGGTTTTCATAGTGATACTAAATGCCGCTTTACCATGGCTGGCCGTGCTGGCGAGACTTCGATGCGGCGTAGAAGTCACGCGGGCTTTCAGTCAGGAAAACTCAAAGACCCACTGTTTGACAAGGGCGTTGGTGCGAAACTGCGCTTTTTTCCTGCATTTGCCTGTGAATTGGGCGGCCTAGGCAAAGGGGGCGCTGCCCCCGTCCGCCTTTGGCGGCCTCCCCCGGGGTATTTGGTGCCAAGATGAAGAGGGGTTTTCGCGGTGCGGGGGCGGGGGTAGTGTCGGCCTCATGAGCACTGATCCCCGATTCATTCACCTGCGCGTCCACACCGAATATTCGCTTCTGGAAGGGGCGGTGACGGTCAAGAAGCTGAGCGGCCTTTGTGCCGATGCGGGGATGCCCGCAGTGGCGGTCACGGACACCAATAACAACTTCTGCGCTTTGGAGTTTTCCGAATACGCCAAGGGGGCGGGGATCCAGCCGATTTTGGGCTGTCAGGTGTCTGTGCGCTATGTGGAGCCTGCGGTGGGCGAGCGTCCTCGGATGCCTGCGCCGATGGTTCTGTTGGCCCAGAACGAGGCCGGCTACATGAACATGATGAAGCTGAACTCGGCGCTGTATTTCAAGCGCGACGGGGAGCCGCCTCAGGTCACGCTAGAGGAGTTGGAGCGGTATTCGGGCGATCTGATTTGTTTGACCGGCGGGCCGGATGGACCTGTGGGGATGCTGTTGCAGCAGGGGCAGCGGCCTGCGGCTGAAGAGTTGATGAAGCGGCTGTCGGCCATGTTCGGGGATCGGCTGTACGTTGAGTTGCAGCGCCATCCGGCTGAGGACGGCTTGCCCCAGAACGAGCGGCTGAGTGAGCGTGGGTTGGTCGAGATGGCCTATGCGATGGACCTGCCGATGGTCGCGACCAACGATGTCTATTTTCCCAAGCCCGAGATTTACGAGGCCCATGACGCGCTGATCTGCATCGCCGAGGGGTCTTATGTGGACCAAGCCGAGGCGCGGCGGCGGCTGACCCGCGAGCACTATTTCAAGTCGCCGCAGGAAATGGCGACCCTGTTTGCCGATCTGCCCGAGGCTTTGGAGAACACGGTCGAGATCGCCATGCGCTGCGCCTACAAGGCCGAGAAGCGCGCGCCCATTCTGCCCAAGTTCGCTGACGATGAGGTCGAGGAACTGCGTCGTCAGGCATGGGAAGGCTTGGATAAGCGTCTGGCGGTGATCGAGGCCGTTGATGACCGCAAGGTCTATGAAGAACGGCTGAAGTTCGAGCTGGATATCATCGAGGGGATGGGCTTCCCTGGCTACTTTCTGATCGTTGCGGACTTTATCAAATGGGCCAAGGAGCATGACATTCCCGTTGGTCCGGGCCGCGGTTCGGGTGCGGGTTCGCTGGTGGCCTATGTTCTGACGATCACTGACCTTGATCCCCTGCGCTATAGCCTGCTGTTCGAACGCTTCCTCAATCCGGAACGTGTGTCGATGCCTGACTTCGACATCGACTTCTGCATGGATCGCCGCGAAGAGGTGATCCAGTACGTTCAGCAGAAATACGGGCGGGACAAGGTCGCGCAGATCATCACCTTTGGTGCGCTGCTATCCAAGGCGGCGGTGCGTGACGTGGGGCGTGTTTTGCAAATGCCCTACGGTCAGGTGGACCGCCTGTCCAAAATGATTCCTGTCGAGGGGGTCAAGCCTGTGTCTATCAAACAGGCCCTGATGGACGAACCCCGTCTCCGCGAAGAGGCGCGGAGCGAGCCTGTGGTGGACCGCCTGCTGACCTATGGCCAGCAGATCGAGGGACTGCTCAGGAACGCCTCGACCCACGCGGCGGGCGTGGTGATTGGCGACCGGCCGCTGGACGAGTTGGTGCCGCTCTATCAGGATCCGCGGTCTGACATGCCCGCGACCCAGTTCAACATGAAGTGGGTGGAACAGGCCGGTCTGGTGAAGTTCGACTTCTTGGGTCTGAAGACCCTGACCGTCATCCAGAACGCCATCAACCTGATCCACAAAGGCGGGCGCGATCTGCATGTGGGGCCGGATGGCACGCAGCTCTATGTCCCTGCCGAAGGGGCCGAGAACCAGATCAACGCGATCCCCTTGGATGACGAGCGGACCTATAGGCTCTATGCCGATGCGAAGACGGTCGCTGTGTTCCAGGTGGAAAGTTCGGGCATGATGGATGCGCTCAAGCGCATGAAGCCTACTTGTATCGAAGACATCGTTGCGCTGGTGGCCCTGTATCGCCCCGGCCCGATGGAGAACATCCCCGTCTACTGTGAGGTGAAGCACGGGCTGCGGCCTCTGGAATCCATCCACCCCACGATCGACCACATTCTGGCCGAAACGCAGGGTATCATCGTGTATCAGGAACAGGTGATGCAGATCGCTCAGGTCATGGCGGGCTATAGCCTTGGCGGCGCGGACTTGCTCCGCCGTGCGATGGGTAAAAAGATCAAAGAGGCGATGGACGCCGAACGCCCCAAATTCACCGAAGGGGCCAAGAAGAACGGCGTGGACGACAAGAAAGCAGGCGAGGTGTTCGACCTGCTGGAGAAGTTCGCGAACTACGGTTTCAACAAATCCCACGCGGCAGCCTATGCGGTGGTGTCTTACCAGACCGCGTGGCTCAAGGCGAACCATCCGGTCGAGTTCATGGCGGGCGTCATGAACTGCGATTCCCACCTGACCGAAAAGCTGGCCATCTATGCCGACGAGGTCCGCAAAGCCAAGGAAAAGGGCGGACTGGGGATCGAGATCGTGCCGCCTTGTGTGAACCGATCGCTCGCGACGTTCGATGTGGCCGATGGCAAGCTGGTCTACGCGCTGGGCGCGCTGAAGAACGTGGGCGAGGACGCCATGCGGATGATCGAACGGGCGCGGTACGGTCAGCCGTTCAAGACGCTGTTCGATTTTGCGCGCCGTGTGGATCTGAAGCGTGTGGGCAAGCGGCCTTTGGAAATGCTGGCGCGGGCAGGGGCCTTTGATCAGCTAGATTCAAATCGCGCACGGGTGTTCGATAGCCTCGATAGTTTGGTGCAATATTCGGCGGCGATCCATGAGCAGCGGGCGTCAAATCAGGTGTCTCTGTTTGGAGATGCGGGTGATGACCTGCCCGAACCGCGCCTGTCGAAACGCAACGATTGGCTTCCCGCTGAACGTCTGGCCGAGGAATTCCGCGCCATTGGATTCTACCTGTCCGGTCACCCACTGGACGACTATCGCGGAGTGCTAAAGCGCAAGAAGGTGATGACCTTTGACGAGCTGTCCCGCAAAGTCCAAGAAGGTCCGCAGATCGCCAAATTGGCGGGCGTCGTCGCCTCGCGTCAGGAGCGTAAATCGGCCAAGGGCAACCGCTTTGCCTTTGTCCAGATGAGCGACCCGACTGGCCAGTTCGAGGTGACGCTCTTTTCTGAGGCGCTAGAGAAATCCCGAGAGTTCCTCGATAGCGGGTCTAACGTGGTCTGCACGGTCGAGGCGACTTACGAATCAGAGCAGGTCAAACTTCTGGGCCGCAGCATCGCGCCGCTGGACTCGATGGTTGCGGACGCCGGGTCTGCAGGTCTGCGCATATACTTGGATACGCCAGAGGCGCTGCCCATGATGGCGGCTTTGCTTGAGGACGCGATTAAGGCCGCGCCGCGTGCAGCGAAGGGGCCGATCTATTGCTGCCTGCTCTCAGACGATTTGCCGGGTGAGGTCGAAATCGATCTGGGCGCGCAATTCCCTGTCAGTCCGCAGATCAAGGGCGCGCTCAAGAGCATGAACGGCATTTTGGAAGTCGAAGAGATCTAACCCCGCGGCCCGCCCTTTGCGGCCTGCCAACAATGAGTATTTTGGGCAAAAAGAAGCTGGGCTTTCTGCTTTGTCCAAATACTCACGGCGCAACGGCAGCCGTTAGTAGTGCGGTGGCCGCTCGTCTCCGACGATCTCTGCCGCGCCATCCGAGTACTCCCGCGCCGCCTCGCGCTCCATCAGCAACTGTACGCGGCGGGTCAGAATAGCGATTTCCGTGTCCTGCCGCGCGACGATGTCTGACATGTCGTCCACGGATTTTAGCAGATGCGCCACCCGCTCTTCAAGTTGGTCGATCCGGTTTTCCATGCTGTTTTCCTTGCGCGTCGTTTTGGCTTTGTCACGTGCCGCCGCTTGCCCCCGCGGCGTTCAAACGCTACACCCCGCCGCGAAAAGACCCCTATCTGGAGTGTTCCCATGGCCAAAGTCAAGAAACAGCCCCGGCCCAAGGCCGAAACCCCCAAAGGCTTTCGTGACTATTTCGGCCATGAAGTCACCGAACGTCAGGAAATGCTGCGCCAGATCGCAGAGGTCTATAGCCACTATGGCTTTGATGCCTTGGAAACCAGCGCGGTCGAAACCGTCGAGGCGCTGGGTAAATTCCTGCCCGATGTGGATCGCCCGAACGAAGGCGTTTTCGGCTGGGAAGAAGAGGACAGCGGTTGGGTGGCCTTGCGCTATGACATGACCGCGCCTTTGGCCCGCGTTTATGCGCAGTTCCGCAACGATCTGCCGACCCCCTATCGCCGCTATGCGATGGGCCCCGTTTGGCGCAACGAAAAGCCCGGTCCCGGCCGCTTCCGCCAGTTCTACCAATGTGATGCGGATACCGTGGGTGCGCCCTCGGTCGCGGCGGATGCCGAGATTTGCGCGATGCTGTCGGATACGCTGGAGCGTGTGGGTATTCCCCGCGGCGACTACATCGTGCGCATCAACAACCGCAAGGTTCTGAACGGTGTCATGGAAGTGGCTGGCGTTCTGGACCCGTCCGACGAGACCAGATTCGAGGCCGAGCGTGGCATCGTTCTGCGCGCCATCGACAAGCTGGACCGCTTGGGCGAGGACGGCGTGCGTGCCCTGCTGGGTGAGGGCCGCAAGGACGAAAGCGGCGACTTTACCAAGGGTGCCGGTCTGGGGGCCGAGCAGGCCGAGGTTGTCATGGGCTTCATGGCAGCGCGTCGGGATACCGGTGCGGAAACCTTGGCCCGTCTGCGCGAACTGGTTGGCGGCAGCGCCATCGGTGCCGAAGGCGTGGACGAGCTGGAAGAGATCGCGACCCTGCTGGATGCCCAAGGCTACGGCCCTGACCGCATCATCATCGACCCCTCGGTCGTGCGGGGTTTGGGCTACTACACCGGTCCGGTCTACGAGGCCGAGCTGACCTTCGAGATTTTCGACGAAAAGGGCCGCAAGCGCCAGTTCGGCTCGGTGGCTGGTGGTGGCCGTTATGACGATCTGGTCAAGCGTTTCACCGGTCAGGTTGTGCCCGCGACTGGAGTGTCGATTGGTGTGGACCGTCTGCTGGCCGCCCTGCGTGCCAAGGGTCGCATCGGCCAAGAAGGTGCCCGTGGCCCCGTGGTCGTGACCGTGATGGATAAGGCCCGCATGGCCGACTACCAGTTGATGGTGCGCGAGCTGCGCGAGGCTGGCATTCGCGCCGAGGTCTATCTGGGTAACCCCAAGAACTTTGGCAACCAGCTGAAATACGCGGACAAGCGCAACAGCCCCGTGGCCGTCATCGAAGGCGGCGACGAGGCCGAGCGCGGTGTGGTCCAGATCAAGGACCTGATCCTTGGCGCCAAGATCGCCGAAGAGGCGACCTTGGAGGAATGGAAAGACCGTCCGTCGCAGTACGAAGTGGCCCGTGGTGACTTGGTCGCCAAGGTGCGCGAAATTTTGGATCTGTACAAATGATCGACCGTAGCGCCCCCCGCAAACTGGCTGCAGAGCTGCGTGCGCAGTTCGAAGCCCAAGGCGCGGTGCCCGTAGAGCCGCCCTTCCTGCTGCCCGCGGAGACATTGCTCGACCTTTATGGCGAGGATATCCGCGGCCGCGCCTATGTGACCTCGGACCCCGCGCGGGGCGAGATGTTCATGCGCCCTGACTTCACCGTGCCCGTGGTAGAAATGCACATGGCCCAAGGCGCAGAACCTGCGCGCTACACCTACGCGGGCGAGGTTTTCCGACGTCAGGAAGAGAACCCCGATCGCGCCATCGAATACCTTCAGGTCGGGTATGAGGTCTTTGATCGTGCCGATCCTGTTGGCGCAGAGGCCGAGGTGTTTGCCCGCATCGCGTCTGCTCTGAAGCCCATGGGGCTGAAGGCCGTGACTGGTGACATCGGACTGCTGCGCGCCGCTATTGAGGGGTTGGAGACCACCGATCGCCGTAAGGCTGCCTTGCTGCGCCACATCTGGCACCCGCGCCGGTTCCGCGCTTTGCTCGACCGTTTTTCGGGCCGTGCACCTGTGCCCGCCGCGCGTGCTGCACTGCTGAACGCTGCTGACCCGCTGGCGAATGCGGGCCCGATGATTGGCCTGCGCTCTGCCGCCGAAATCGAGGACCGTATCACCGCGCTGAAAGAAGACGCCGCGACCGCGCCTCTCTCTGAACGCGAACTCGAACTGATCGAGGCGCTGCTGGATGTCCGCGAAACGGTGCCCTTCGCGCTGGAGCAACTGCGTGATCTGGCCGTTGATCTGCCCGCGATTAACGGTGCTGTGGATCGCATGGCGGCCCGTGGTGCGGCTCTCGAAAAATTAGGAGTCTCGCTGGACACGCTGGAGTTCGAGGCGACTTATGGCCGGACATCGATGGAGTATTACGACGGTTTCGTCTTTGGCCTGATCGCCGAAGATCGCCCCGATCTGCCCCCCGTGGCATCGGGCGGGCGCTATGATGCGCTGACCTCGAAACTGGGGCAGGGCCGTGAAATTCCGGCTGTTGGCGGCGTCATCCGTCCCGGGCTGGTTCTGGACCTCGGAGGTCTGTCATGACGATCAAGATCGGTGTGCCCTCGAAGGGCCGTTTGATGGAAAAGACCTTTGACTGGTTCGCAGAGCGGGGCGTGTCCCTGTCGCGCGCGGGCTCTGAACGCGAATATGCGGGCAAGGTCGAAGGGATCGAGGGTGTCGAACTGGTCCTGCTGTCTGCAGGCGAAATCCCCCGTGAGCTGTCAGCGGGCCGCATCCATCTGGGTGTGACCGGTCAGGACCTGATCCGAGAGAAGCTGTCCCAGTGGGATCAGCGGGTCGAGGAACTGGCGGAGCTGGGTTTTGGTCAGGCAGACCTGATCATTGCCGTGCCGCAGGTTTGGGTTGATGTGGATACACTCGAAGATTTGGATGCGGTGTCTGCGGCCTTCCGCGCCGAGCATGGCTTCCGTCTGCGGATTGCCACGAAATACCACCGTCTGGTGCGCGAATACCTGAAGGAACACGGCGTCGCGGATTACCAGTTGGTCGACAGCCAAGGCGCGACCGAAGGCACCATCAAGAATCTGACTGCCGAGTCCGTGGCTGACATCACCAGCTCGGGTGAGACGCTGCGCGCAAACCATCTGAAGATCCTGTCGGATGCCCTGGTGCTGCGCTCTCAGGCG
The DNA here is from genome assembly GCA_030433335.1 of Alphaproteobacteria bacterium. GTDB lineage: Bacteria > Pseudomonadota > Alphaproteobacteria > Rhodobacterales > Rhodobacteraceae > Donghicola. Next base: position 46,957 of record JAUILL010000017.1, read on the forward strand.
ACGCTGTTCAAGGCGCGCGGACTGAAGCTGAGCGACGAGGATCGCGCCACACGCACCGAACTACTGAAAAAGCTGGGTGTCTGGAACTGATCTGAGATGGGGCGCTGCGGCGCCCCTTTGCTTTTAGATGACTCCGATATCAGCGAGGGCGGCTGATAGCTCTGGTGGCAGGCTGTCTTCGGCCGCGCGGCCTTTGCGCAAATCGCGAGGGCTGTCTTCGGGCTTTAGGTAGCGCCAGCCTTGGAAGGGGCGTCGCGGAGCAGGCTCGGTGCGCTGCACCTCGTCGTCTAGCACAATCCCGCAGCGGCGGATGCCGTCTCCGATATCCACTTCGTCCAGACCGATGATCCGCTGGCGCGCCAGAATCACGCCTTTGAACACCCAGTAGAGCGATCCGCCGTTCAGAATTTCGGCTTCGCGCTTGGGCCACATGCGGGTGACGTGTCGAACGCGCCCGTCAGGCCCTTTGGCCCGCGGGTTCTTTTGCCAGTTCAGTAGGTCTTCGACCTGTTCGGCACCGACGCAGAGCTTAAGTAGATTGATATGTTCAGACATTGTTAACCACCTTAGGCGGGTACTTAGCCGATTGTCAGGGGTGGGCAAGACGGTTGCAGTCACTTTCCAGCGCGCAGTTGTCCACAGGCCCTTGTGTAAAGCCTGCAACCTTAACGGGAAGCGCCCAACATTCCGATTTTGCCATGCAAGGGCAGGCCGCCTTAACCCTCGGTAGGCACGTTGTTTTTTGCTGAATCGCACAAATAGGTCCTATGGCTGCGGAGGTCTGCATCCGCTAAATGTAGGGATGTGGATAATTAATTCTTCTAGATATGGTGACAAAAAGGCTGTTTTGGGCCATAAACGCGTTGACCAAACATGGCGCGTGCACTAGCTAGCGCCTCCGGACCATCACAAAAATTCGAGGCTGAAATGACCCGCTTTGCTGCCCCCATTGCCGAACAAATCTGGGATATGAAGTACCGTTTGAAAGAGGCGGGCGGGCAGCCGATTGATGGCACGGTCGAGGACACTTGGCGTCGAATCGCGACCAGCCTTGCCTCGGTCGAAAAAGACCCCAAGACCTGGGAAAAGAAGTTCTACGGCGCGCTCGAAGATTTCAAATTCCTGCCCGCAGGCCGCATCACCGCAGGCGCGGGCACTGGCCGCACCGTGACCCTGTTCAACTGCTTTGTCATGGGCACCATCCCTGACAGCATGGCTGGCATCTTTGACATGCTCAAAGAGGCCGCGCTGACCATGCAGCAGGGTGGCGGCATCGGCTATGACTTCAGCACCATTCGCCCCCGCGGCGCGGACGTCAAAGGCGTGGCCGCAGATGCGTCCGGCCCGCTGTCGTTCATGGATGTGTGGGATGCGATGTGCCGCACCATCATGTCCGCAGGTTCGCGCCGCGGCGCGATGATGGCGACCATGCGCTGTGATCACCCCGATATCGAGGACTTCATCACCGCGAAATCCGACGCAGCCCGCCTGCGCATGTTCAACGTGTCGGTTCTGGTCACCGACGCATTCATGGAAGCAGTCAAGAATGACGGTAGCTGGGAACTGAAGTTCGGCGACAAAGTATACAAGACCGTCGAGGCTCGTGATCTGTGGAACAAGATCATGAAGTCGACCTACGACTACGCCGAGCCCGGCGTGATCTTTATCGACCGCATCAACCAGATGAACAATCTGGGCTACTGCGAGAGCATCGCGGCCACCAACCCCTGCGGCGAGCAGCCCCTGCCGCCCTATGGCGCCTGCCTGCTGGGCTCGATCAACATGGCCCGTCTGGTGGACAACGCCTTCGAAGAAGGCGCTGTTCTGAACGAAGACAAGCTGGCCGAACTGGTCGCTTTGGCCGTTCGTATGATGGACAACGTCGTGGACGCCAGCCGCTTCCCGCTAGAAGCGCAGGCCCGCGAAGCCGAGCAAAAGCGCCGCATCGGTCTGGGTGTGACCGGTCTGGCCGACGCCTTGCTGATGGTTGGCCTGAAGTACGGCAGCGACGAAGCCGCCGCGCAGACCGAGAAGTGGATGAAGCTCATCGCTCGCGCGTCCTATTTGGCGTCCGTTGATCTGGCCAAGGAAAAGGGTGCCTTCCCGCTGTTTGACGCCGAAGGCTACCTGTCCTCGGGCAACATGAAGCAGATGGACGATGACGTCCGCGCCGAGATCGCCGAGCACGGCATCCGCAACGCGCTGCTGACCTCGATCGCGCCCACCGGCACCATCTCGCTGTACGCAGGCAACGTTAGCTCGGGCATCGAGCCCGTCTTCGCCTATGCCTATAAGCGCAAGGTTCTGCAAAAAGACGGCAGCCGCACCGAAGAAGAAGTGGTCGATTACGCTGTCCAGATGTGGCGCGAAAAGATGGGCGACGCAGAGCTGCCCGACTACTTCGTGAACGCCCAAACGCTGGAGCCTTCGGCCCACGTGAAAATGCAGGCGGCCGCGCAGAAGTGGATCGACAGCTCGATCTCCAAGACCATCAACTGCCCCGAAGACATCAGCTTTGACGATTTCAAAGACGTCTACATGGCGGCATGGGATCAGGGCTGCAAGGGCTGCACCACCTACCGCCCGAACGACGTGACCGGTTCGGTCCTGTCCGTCAGCGAAGAGAGCGAGAAGGCCCCCGAGCAGGACGAAGGCGCAGACGTCGTCTACCTGTCCGAGCCGCTGGACCGCCCGCAGGCGCTGGAAGGCAACACCTACAAGCTGAAGTGGCCCGATAGCGAGCACGCGATCTACCTGACCATCAATGACGTGATCGTTGGCGGCCGTCGTCGTCCGTTCGAGGTTTTCATCAACTCCAAGAACATGGAGCACTTTGCCTGGACCGTGGCGCTGACCCGCATGATCTCGGCTGTGTTCCGCCGTGGTGGGGACATCACCTTTGTCGCCGAAGAGCTGAAAGCCGTGTTCGACCCCCGTGGCGGCGCATGGATCCAAGGCAAGTACATTCCCTCGATCCTGGCGGCGATTGGCAGCGTGATCGAGCAGCACCTCGTCTCGATCGGCTTCATGGAAGGCGAGGGCATGGGCCTGAAGACGGATCCCAAAGCGCAAGTCGTCAATCTGGACCAGCCCAAAGGCAAGTCCTGCCCCAGCTGCGGTCAGTTTTCCATGATGATGGTCGAGGGATGCATGACCTGTTCATCTTGCGGGCACAGTAAGTGTGGTTGATGACAGTAACTATTTATGTGTGAGTCAAAGAAACCATATGAGTGCGCAAACGAAAGCAAAAGCGTGCGCAAAGCGTGTCAAGAGAAAACTATGCTCTTTTAGAGCGGAAATTTTCTAGTTTCTCTGATTTGGCATGCAAGTGAATAGAGGCGCAGGTTTCTACCTAGCGCCTCTTTTTCTTTCTAAAAATCAGATGGTTAAGATAGGATGGGATCGGTTTCCTCGCGCAAGTAGACATGCCCAAACGGACCTCCGCGGCCTCCCAGAGGTTCAATGCCGGCGTCTCGCAGCTGTCGAACCAATCTCTGCCACGTGGCGCCGTAGACTTCCGCCATGAGCTTGGGGGTAACGAAACGCGCTCGAAAGGCGATCTCGTCATTTGGGGTGAAGTAGGCCTGATCTGCCTTGGTGATCGGGTTCTTCAAGGTCGTCGTTTGAACATGACCGGCCTCAATCATACGCTTCAGGTGCGATGGCTGCCCGATGCCGATGGACTTCGCAAAGATCTCGATGCTCTTTGCGTCGATAGGGTCAGGACGCAGAGCAGCGAGGACGTCATCGTGGTACACATGTATGGCTGCGTAGCCTTCCCATTCCATGCGGTTTCCGACCCGTTTGATGCGGCCATCTCGGATCGCCTCGATGATCTCGATCGGCCGCACTTTCAGCCGCTGTGCCGATTTGGAAATATGCTCCCAACCATGCTGTGCCTGCCGGAGCTGCTGTGCGCCGATCAGGAGGCTGTCCACGAATTTCTGCCCTTGGGCTGGGTGCCAGACCGCTTTCACATCTGTCGCATCGAGGTCGGGCACCAGAACGCCGTCCTCGACCAGCAGGTTGAATTGAGAGCGCGTGGCGTTGATGGCTGTAGCCATGTCCTTTGCCGTGATGAGCTCGGTCAAACTTGCCAGAATGGGCTGGGCCGCTGTGGCATCGAAGACTTCCCATGCGTCAGGCTTCCCCTTGTCTGCTTCAGGCACGATTTGCGCAGCGGCCAAAGCCTTGCGCAGACGCCGCTGGTCGATCCCGATCGCCTGCGCAGCCGTACGAACGGAATGCAACCGGCGCTCCGTGACAGGCTGGCCAAGAAGCTCATCGCCGGGCCCCAGCGGCCATGTCGTGGCCATGTGTTCCCGCAGGAGATCCCTGTACGGTGCATAGTCTGGGTGGTCATTGTAATCGTAGGCGAGCCGCTCGTAGAGCTTTGGGAAGATGGCCTTCGGTCCATCATGCGGAGAGCCGGGTTTGCGCTGTAGTTCCACGAAGGTATCCCGGATGGCATCCTCTCCGTGACGGGCGACTTGAAAACCCATTTCGTAAAGGATCGGACGGTCCTCTGGCGTGATGCGTGACTGAGGAATATCCTCAAGGCGCAATCGTGCAGCGCCAAGCAGATGACAGAAATTGGAGGCCGCGTGTAGCGGATGCCCATCCAGCCAACTCGCTGGGAATTCGGCGCCCGCCAATCGGCCCTCGATCCAATGATCGAAATCGAACAGCTTCCGTGGATTGCCGTCGAGACTCCTGGACAAGATATCGTCTTTGATCGCCTCAAGAAGAGGCGCACTGTCGAACCTCTTGAGTGGGCTTGGCTTGCGCCACAACGGAACCAGCGCACTTTGATGGATGAAACAGACCGATACATGCGGGACCAGCCAATGCCCTCGCATCTTCATTTCGCCCGTTTGTTCGAAATCTTCTCTGAGGCACTGCGGGCACCCGCGCATGACTGGCGTTTGAAGAACTTTGGTCGGGAAACTATGCCCCCTAAACACCCTTGTTCCCTTGCCGACCAAGTGCGGCGACCAAGCTCGGATGTCCGATGGGAGCTCCTCTCCATGCTCGGCGAGGATTGCGATAGCGTCATCCGTATTCTGGAGAACTGCCGTGAGCGACGTGCCCTTGTCCGCGCAAAACGTTGCGGCATCCACCCAGAAGTGGGCAGCGCGACGGGATATCCAGGATGCAACGGTCTCTCTTGAGGGGGGCTGTGCGAGCATTGTTAGTCGATCTTCTGAGGCCTGCTCCCAGATATGCCAGAGAAAAACGAATGCAAATGGTCGTCATCTTCCTAGGCGCCGTTTTGTCTCATCGCCGGAGCGCGATCCCATCCATGAAAACCGGCTAATATGTGCCAGGCGTCCGGCGACCAGTCGCGGTGTGCAGCTTCAGAAGACCGCACTTTCAAGGCCTCGCGCAGCATTTCTGGCAGTCCAAGGTCGGCAAAGCGCAGGAACCTGCCATTTGCAAGTCATCGCTGCGTAGAGGGGGCTCGGCTGGCGGCTTCAAAGGAGGGTGCGGCATATACTATTGGATTAGATTGCGTTTCAGACAACGGATTGACTCAACTGATACACTAGTGCATCTTAATTGGGCAGTTTGTGATTACGATTTACTCCACCCTAAGTGGAGCACGCGCGCAGATCGCGGATTTCGAACGTAAATCGCTTTGGGAGGAGCGCTTGATGTCAACGGTTACTTTCGGGTACTTGCCGAGCGTCAGCCGGGTTTGTGTGGCCCAATGAGCCTGATCAACTTCACGATCCCGAGACATTCGCCGAAACTGCAAGCCTTCGTCACCCGCGCGATGATTGTGGGACGCGGGGACGAAGCACAGACTTGCTCGTCACGGGTGTGGCTCCAAGGCTTCGCGAAAAACTGGAGCGTGGCGCACCTTGGCTTCGTACGATCGGCATCGACGCCAGGACGACTGATCTGGCCGGCTCGAACGCTGGTGAGATGCTGATGTTTCTCAGAACCGATTGTCGCGGCGCATCCCTCTGCCTTCTCCCCGTTGGCAGATAGCTTTCCACCCGTGCGAAGGTTCAGCCCGGGGGTCGATCTCGCCCTCGAGATCGGCGTCTGGGCACTATCTACACTATTCACCGGAGAACAGGATATGGCTTCAAAACCCCGCGCGACACCTTCGAAAGCGCTGGAAGGACTGCTCTTTGATGGGATGACAATTGCCGCAGGCGGCTTCGGCCTGTGCGGCATTCCCGAGAATCTGATCCTGGCGATCCGTGACAGCGGTGTGCGCGACCTCACGGTGATCTCCAACGATTGCGGCGTCGATGATTTCGGGCTTGGCCTGTTGCTGGATGCCCGGCAAATCCGCAAGATGGTGGCCTCATATGTTGGCGACAACAGCAAGTTTATGAACCAGTTCATCTCCGGTGCGCTGGAGGTGGAATTCAATCCACAGGGCACCCTCGCCGAACGGCTGCGGGCGGGCGGCGCGGGCATTCCGGGCTTCTACACCGCGACGGGCGTTGGCACGACGGTGGCAGAGGACAAGGAGCACAAGGTTTTTGACGGGCGCACCTATATCCTGGAACGCGGACTTGTCGCAGACCTTAGCATCGTCAAGGCGTGGAGGGGCGACGCACAGGGCAACCTGACCTACCGGCGCACCGCTATGAACTTCAATCCCGACTGCGCCATGGCGGGCAAGGTGACGGTGGCGGAGGTCGAGGAGCTTTTGCCCGTGGGCGCGCTTGACAAGGCGGCGATCCACACTCCGGGGGTCTTTGTCGATCGACTCGTGGTGACAACCAGCGAGAAGCGCATCGAAAAGCGCACCGTGCGCGCGGCCTAAGGAGAAGAACGAAAAATGTGGACAAGAGAGCAGATGGCCGAGCAGGCGGCAGAGGAATTGCAAGACGGCATGTACGTCAATCTCGGGATCGGCATCCCGACGCTGGTGGCGAATTACGCGGGTGACCGCGACATCACCCTGCAATCCGAGAACGGAATGCTCGGCATGGGTCCGTTTCCCTTTGAAGAGGACGTGGATGCGGACCTCATCAACGCTGGCAAGCAAACGATTTCAGAACTGGCGCGGACCTCGTATTTCGCCTCGTCCTCAAGCTTTGCGATGATCCGGGGCGGCCATCTGGACCTGTCGATCCTCGGTGCGATGGAGGTATCCGAGACCGGGGACCTCGCCAACTGGATGATCCCCGGCAAGCTGGTGAAGGGCATGGGTGGCGCAATGGACCTCGTCGCGGGCTGCAAGCGCATCGTCATCGTTATGGATCATGCAAACAAGCACGGCGAGAGCAAGCTACTGAAGCGCTGCTCTCTGCCGCTGACCGGGCAGGGCGTCGTGGATCGTGTGATAACAAATCTCGGAGTGTTCGACGTGGTTCTGGGCGGATTGCGCATCGACCAGCTGGCACCGGGGGTGAGCCTCTGCGCGGTGCGCAGCCTGACCGAGGCGACGCTGGTCGAGTAAGCAGCGGAGAGGTGGTCTCAGCTTTGGCTGCCGCCTTTCCGGCCTGATTTCGAAAGGCTCGGCTTGTTCTTCTCGAAGGTCCAGTGGACGTCCCGGAGGAAACTTGCCGCGAACTGATCATCGCCGTCCTTGACGGACTGGATGATGACCTGATGCTCCTCGACGTTGACCCGCCGCCAGCGGTCGCCGTAATCACGGTCCGGGAAATGGTACATTCGGTCCTTCAGCAGCCGGATCTGATCAACGAGGAAACCATTCTCGCAGGCGTCCAGAAAAACGTCGTGAAAGGCGATGTTGAGCTGGTTGTATTCACGGTAAGCCGCAGAACCCTGAGAAAGCAGATCCGCCAGCTGCGCGTTGATCTTCGACATCTGCGCCACTTCGCGTTTTCCCAGCTTCGGAAAGGCCAGTTTAATCGCCTGCGATTCCAAGCCGCCAAGCACTTGGATCAATTCCTTCAGTTCGTGTGCGTCCAGCGTGTTGATGACCACGCCACGCTGCGGCAGGATTTGCAGAAAACCCTCGCTTTTCAATTGGATAAGCGCATCGCGAAGGGGAGTCTTGCTGACGCCTAGCGCCTTTGCCAGTTCTCCAGTGAGAATTTCACTTCCTGGCTTCAGATTTTGTGTACGCAACTGTTCCCGCAGGAATTCATAAACCCGGTTGCCAAGTGGTGTATTGGCTGACGAGGCGGCGTGCAGATTGGGGATACCCGCAGTTTGTGCGTCATTTTCAGAAATCGCGCTGTTTCCGCTCGTGCTTTTCATTAGCCTTCTTTCCTTCTTTCCCAATCGGACGCGGCGTAAGTGCTGAAACACTGAACTTCGGAAATGCCGGTTTTATCTCGTCTGGCGAGTCCACTCTCACATCATAACCGCATCACTACGCAATCCCTATTATAGGGTCATCAGTGCTGGGTCTTCCAGCAACATCCGAACTATGCCGACAAGTTCCATGGCAAGTGGACCGTCGACAATGCGGCGATCCGCGCACAGGGTCAGATTTGCACGCTGTTCCACGGTTTGCCTGCCGTCGGAAAAGATGGTCCGGTTTTCCATCGGGCCGAGGGCGAGGCTCATGGTGCGCGTCGTCCCGATGTCCGCCATAAGGCTGTGCGAGTCGGAAAGCCCGGTTCGAACCATTGCCACGGCACCATCAGGATTTGCTTGGCCCTCCGCCGTCGTGCCCCCACCTGTGGCAAGCTGCGTGGACAGGTCGAGGATGCCGCGCCGCGCCGGTTCGGACAGTACGAGCGGATTTCCGGCTTCGGCAGTGGTGGAAGCTGCCGCAATCGAGAGGTTATCGGCTAGCCGGATCGCTCCTTCCATCCAGCGCGCATTGGCCTGCGGCAGGACGGTCAGAGCTGTAGCGAGGGCCCTGACAAGCGCGGCGTCGAGTGTGGCCCCTCCCTTGGGCTGGCCTTTTGCCTCGCTGCGGACATGCTGACTGGACAGCGCATTCAGACGGTCCCGAAGCGCCAACACCGCGTCAAGCCTGACCTCTACAATGGCACAGATTTCCGGGAACTGGGTTTCGCCGTATTGTGCTGCATGATCTGTGATGGGCGACGCACCTGAACTTCTCGCACTGTCGAGATCGCGCTCAAGGATGCGACCGTAGGCGCCGGAGCCTTTGACGTTCGTCAGGTCGATGCCACGTTGGCCAGCGATGCGCTGCACCAGCGGAGTCGCCATCGCAAAGGACAGATCGCCACGCGCCTTCCCCACAACATCTGGGTCGTCGGCCACAGCCAATTCCGCGCAGTTAGCATCGACTTCACGCGCAATCGCTTCGGCAACCACCTCGACTTCAAGGACAGCCAGCGGTGTGCCCGGCTCGATGGCCGTAGTCCCTTCGGAAACGAGGATACTGACCAGGACACCTGCATATTCGGCTTCGATGTCGATGGCGGCCTTGTTGGTTTCAATCACAGCGATCAGGTCGCCGATCTCAACCTCGTCGCCCACGGCCTTGCACCATTGGGCAAGCTTGACCTTTTCCTTCTTCATCCGTGCGGCCAGCGGGGGCATGAGAACCTCCCGCAGGGCTGTTTCGCGCGCCTCGGCGGACTTGGAGCCGTTCCCGCTTACCGTCGGTGTCATGTAATTCATTCGCATACTCCCGTTCACGCCAGTGCTTGAAGGTCTCCGTCAATGCCAATGGCTTGACCGGAAATGGTGCGTGCCCGTGGCGAGGAGAGGAAGACGATCAGGTCCGCCACCTCCTCGGTGGTCACGAAATGCTTGATCGACGCGTTGGACAGGTACTTCTCCGCCTGTGCCTCCGGCGTGATGCCGGCCTGACGCGCCTTTTCGGCGATCATTGCCTTCATGCGTGGGTTGTCCACCGGACCGGGCAGCACAGCATTGGCCCGGATGCCGTATTCGCCGTATTCGATCGAAACCGTTTTCATGAAACCGACGATGCCCCATTTCGCCGCCGCGTAGGGCGACTTGTTGCGATAGCCGACGCGTCCTGCCGCCGAGGACAAGGAAATGATCGAGGGGTTAGTGGATTCCTTGAGGTACGGCAGCGCCAAGTGCGTGCAGTGGTAGGTGCCGTTGAGGTTTACGTCGACGCAGGTCATCCACTCGGTGGATTCCACTTCGTCGGTGGGCTTCGTCGGGCCGGTGGTGCCCGCGTTATTCACAAGGCAGTCGATGCCTTCGAGCCAGTCCACAGCCTGCTCGAACATCGCCGCGACGTTGCCCTCGTCGGAGACGTCGCAGAGGCAGGTGCCGATATCCGGGTGCGCTGCCTTCAGCTCGTCCAGTGCCGTCTCGCTCACATCGCAGACAAAGACGCATGCGCCCTCGGCGAGAAAGCTCTCCGCTGTCGCTCGACCGATACCACCAGCACCAGCAGTGATGATGACCTTCAGGCCTTCAAGTTTCAGATCCATCTGTAATCTCTGTATTTCTGACGTGAGGGAGTAGTGCTGATCGTAGTACGCAGACACTCCCCGGCGGCCCGGTGGGCGGGCACGTCAGGGAGGTCTTGGAGTAAACGATCAGGCGTCGCCTTTGCGGCGGACCGACCAATCGCTAGTCCAGCCGTCTATCTCGAACTCGGGCTGTTCGTTCGCGAGGAAGGCGCGCATGCCTTCGCGGGCCTCGGGGGTGTGGTGGTACTGCACCATCGCCGCCGCGCCGAAATCGAGCGCCTTCTCGTATTCCATGTCCTGTGCGGCATAGAAGGTCTTCTTGTGTAGCATCATGGCGGTCGGGGACTTCGACGTGATGATGGCGGCGAACTTCATCGCCTCCGCGTCGAGGTCGGCGAGCGGCACCAGCCGGTTCACCACGCCGTGGTCATACAGGTCCTGCGCCGGAACCAAGCGGCCGGTTGCGCCAACCTCGAACGATCGCTTGGTGCCCGCGATGCGGGGCATGATCGATACGGGACCCCAAGGGCAGAAAAGGCCAAAGTCGATAGCGGTGGCACCCATCACGGTGTTATCGGCGGCGATCACTAGGTCGCAGTTCATTGCCGTGACCATGCTAGCGGCGGTGGTCCAGCCATGCACGACCGCCATGGTCGGCTTAGCCGCGTGGCGCAGAGATTTTGCCACTTTCACAACGGTCATAAAGAACTGGTTGGCCTCCCAGCCTTCCTTCGACAGGATTTCCTCCACGTCACCGCCGCGACCAAAGTCATCGCCCGCGCCCTTGATCATGATCAGCCGAATATCGGGGTCGGCGTCGAACTTGCCGACGGCGTCCATCGCCTCGTTCATCATCTGCATTGTAATGCGGTTGTGCGGCGGACGGTTCAGCGTGACCACACCGACCATCTCTGCCTTCAATTTCTCGGCGATGACGAATTCGTATTCGCCTGCGGCGATCTTTTCCTGTTTCATAGTATTGGCCTTTCCTGATGGATTAGGTTTTCGGTTGGATCAGATGACCACGCCGCCGTTCGGGCTGACGACTTGGCCGATCATGTAGGAGGCGTCGTCACTGGCGAGGAACAGCGCGATGGCGCCGATCTCCTCGGGCGCGGCAAAGCGTCCGGCGGGAATGATCTGCATTAGGCGGGCACGGCGCTCGTCTCCCATTCTCTCGACGCCTTTTAGAAAGGGCGGGCTGGTGACATAGCCGGGGGCGATGCAGTTGACGGTGATGCCCGCGGGGGCGACCTCATGGGCGACGCATTTGGTCAGACCAACGATGGCGGCCTTTGCAGCGGTGTAATGCGGCGAATGCGCGGCGATGGCAGAGATGCCCGCTTGCGACGCCATGTTGATGATCCGGCCGGACTGGTTTTCTTCCATGATCTTCAGCGCCTCGCGGAGGCAGTAGAAGGTGCCGTTCAGGTTGACGTCGAGGTTGCCGAGCCATTCCTTGTCGGTCATCTGACTGGTCACGCGCAGAGACTGTTTCGGCCCCGGCGTGGTCAGCATATCGAGATGCTTCACCCGGTCGCGCACACCGTCCTCGTCCATGCGGATGATGCCTGCGCTGTTCACGAGGATGTCGACAGTGCCAAAGGTATTCACCACGTCGGCAAAGCCCTGTTTCACGCTGGCACTGTCGGTGACATCGACGACGGCGGTCATCACCCGCGCGCCCGCATCCTTCAGGTCCGCTGCGGCAGAGGCCAGTGCCTCGGCATTGCGATCGAACAAGGCCAGTGCAGCCCCGCCTGCGGCGAAGGTCTGGGCGATTGCCAGCCCAATGCCACTGGCGCCACCGGTGATGACGGCGACCTTGCCATCAATTTTCTTTGTCACGTTCAACACTCTGATATTTCTCCAAGAGTTCCAGCCAGGGACCGGCGTGGAAAAGGCTCATGAGCACGTACATGGTGCCCATGCCCAAAGGGATGACCGAGCTTTCGGACCCGGCGCAGATGGCGGCGAACTCGCTGCCGTGAAGGGCGGTTAGCACCGACATAGTCGCGAAGACTGGTGCTGCCATGAACCGTAAGCATTGCCTGAGGCTCACCACTGAAAGCCGCGATCCGCTTCCGGTTGAGGTTGGAATGCAATCTCCGAAGGCTGTCGTCGCGTCGGAGCTTGCGGCCCGATGGGCCGTTCCGATATCGGTCATCGCAAGAGACCTCCTGCAATTTTGCGTCATGCTGTGGTCTGCCCGGCGATCACGTGACCGTCCAGGCCGATGGCTTGCTTTAGGCCGCGTTCGCCGCTGCCTTCTTGCTGCAATAGCAGGATGCCTTGATCGAGCTGTCCGCCCGCGCACGTGCGAAATCGAGGTTCGGCTTGATCTTGCGCGCATCATCGGTGCGGCCGAGACGGGTGTAGGCATCGTGCAGACCGATCAGCGCCCAGACGTTGTTGGGATGCCGGTTTGCGCGCACGACCTCGTTGTTGAAGCCGAGATCCGCCTCGTAGCAGGCCATCGCCTCCTCTGCGCGGTTCTGGTCCAGCAGCAGCGCACCCAGCGCGTGGCGGCAGGGCATCATCCAGGGCCAAGGTTCGTCGTAGGGAAGGTTGTCTTCCAGCTCGACGGTCTTGCGCAGGTGGTCAAAACCCTTCTCGATGTTGCCCGCGTGATACTCGATCTCGCCCGCCAGCATCTCCTTGCCTACGGCGAGGATGGGCTGGATCGGAATCACGTGCAGCACGCGCTCCGGCTCGACCCGGTCGCAGGCTTCGAGGAACAACTTCTGGTTCTCGCGTGCCTTCGCGTCGTTCTTGAGGTTCGCATAACCGATGGCGCGGCCGTAGTAAGTCATGGCCGTGGTGACCTTGTAGGTCTCGGGGTCCGCCGGAAGCGGATCGTCGATCGCTTCCTGCCACTTGCCGAAACGTACAAAGGCATGGGTTTTGAGCGAGAAATATGCCTCGAACCACCCCTGCATGGCCGCCATATCGGCAGTCATGACCTGATCGCCCACGGTTTCCTGCATCTGCTGCGCGGCTTCGATAGCCTTGTCGTACTGGCCAAGGAACATCGCGCCGTAGAGCTTGAAGTGGTAGTTGTGGCAGCGATAAAGCGAGTAGAAGTTCTTTGCCCCGGCGTAGTGATAGAACCGCAGGTCCATCTCGATGCCGGCGTCGTTGCTGTCGACCACGTCCTGGTAATTGCCGCACTGGATGTCGATATGCGTCGGCATATGCGCCAGGTGTCCTGCGTCGGGTACGAGATTACGCAACTCGTCACCGACCCGCAGCGCGATTTCCGGAGTTGGCGACATCTCCATCGCGTGGATGTAGAGGTGCCAGATGCCGGGATGGGTCACGCCGATGGAGCGGCCCTTGGCGATGCCGCGTTCCAGCACTTCCTTGATCTTGTGCGGATTGGCCGCGGCAACTGGTTCTCCGGTGCGCGGATCCCACAGCTTCCAAGGCGACTTATTCATTAGCGATTCACCGAACCAGCATATGACCTCGAAATCGTCGGGGTAGTCGTTCTGGATTTTCTCCATTTCATCGGAGAACTCGAACGCCCATTGGTACAGTGTCTCCAGCGATACCGCCTCACGGCCTTGGTAGCGCTTGTACAGCGCGTCGATAAGGCGGCGCTCCAAGTCCGAGGACTCGCTGGTTAAGCAGGCCTTGGCTTTGTCCAGCTCATCAAGGCAGGTGTTCAGCGAGCCCACAACCTGCTCGGGATTGAAGAAGTCCCACGGCAGGTTGTAGTTCGGACCTGCTGCATAGGCGAAGGCCCAGTGGATCATCGCGCATTTGGGATCGAAGTCGATGGCCCGCTTAAAGCAGACCACGGCCTCGTCATGATTGTAGCCGAAGCACCAGTTCAGTCCGCGGTCAAACCAACGCTGAGCATCTTCCGACATGGTCGGAATTGGGCGGCTGTAAGTACCGAGGTCAAACGGGTAACCGTCGACCGTGTGTCGTGTTCCATCGGGCATGGCTTTCCTCCCTGTCAGTCGTGTCCCGACGGATTATTCCGCGGCTTCGATCTCTTCTTCGTCTACGACCTCGATCTGGTCGTAAGCGTCGAGAACGTAGATGCTCTGGATGAACTTGCTGCCCGACCCAATGGTCATCGCGGTTGCCATGGCGGCCATCACTTCTTCCTTGGTCGCACCGGCCTTCTTGGCGCCGTGGACGTGGAAGGCGATGCAGCCGTCACAGTGCAGGGCCGCACCGACGGCGAGGGCGATTAGCTCGCGGGTCTTGGCGTCGATGGCGGTGATTGCCTCGTTGACCTCAAGGCCCTTCATGAAGACCTCGAAGCTGGCCGGATCGAGTTCCTCGAAGCGCGGCATGGAGTCCCCAACGTGTGCGAGCAGGGCTGCCCAATCTTGGTTCTGGCTCATGGTATTTCTCCTCCCATGGTATTTCAGATGATTGTCTTGGCGGTGTTTTTCCGCTGTACCTGGACCCTTCTCCTCTCGGGTCTCGGCGTGGAAATAGGATGCACTAGTACATCAGTTGTGTCTACCGGATTCGTTAGAATATTCACGCGTCCGATGCGATTGGCATATTGTGATCACGGCCCCATTCGTCCCAGCTGCCGTCATAGACGCACCAGTCGTCCTTGCCGATATTCGACAGACCCAGAGCGAGGATGCAGGCAGTGAGGCCAGAGCCGCAGCTGATCGTCACCGGCGCATCCATCGCGATGCCGGTGGCCTCGAATTTCTGCTTTAGGGCGTCCTTGGACAAGTAGGTCCGGTCGTCCTTATCCAGTAGATCTTCCCAATAGAGGTTGACGCTGCCGGGAATGCGGCCCGCGCGTGCCCCTGGGTAGCGGTCATTCTCGGTTCCCGCCCAGCGGCCCGGCGTCCGGGCATCCAAGATCTGGCCACCGGCCTGCGAACAGGCCAGCACATCGGCCTTAAGCGCCAGAAGCCCACGATCCTGATCGAGATGCAACTTCGCCGGTGCGCCTTGGTTCACGCCCGCCTCGACCGGCCCGCCCGCCTTTTTCCAGGCAACCATGCCGCCATCAAGGACCGAGACATTGTCATAACCATAATGCCGGAACAGCCACCAGACACGGGCGGCGCTGTAAAGGCCAAGGGTGTCGTAGGCGATCACGTGCTTGCCATTCGAAATCCCGAGCTTTCCCACCTCGTGCAGGAACCGATCCAGCGGCGGTATCTTGCGCGGGCGCGGATTGTCCGGATCGGCAATCACGTCGAGGTCGAAGAACAGCGCACCAGGGATGTGCTCGGCTTCGTATTCCTCGCGGGCATTGCGTCCGGTGTCGGGCAGATGCACCGTGGCATCGACCACGATCACGTCAGGGTTGTCGATAGTGGCCTTGAGCCACTCTGCATCTACGAGCGAAGCGGTGGATGACATATCGTGTTCCTTTCCTTGCGGTATCGGGGCAGGCGCCCTAGCAGTGAATCGCGCGCTCGTAGGCGTCGAGAACGCTTTCATGCATGGTTTCGGAGATCGTCGGGTGTGGAAAAACGCAGTCGATCAACTCGCGCTCGGTCGTCTCGAGGTTCATGGCGATGACAAAGCCCTGGATCTGTTCGGCCACTTCAGTGCCGACCATGTGTGCCCCCAGCAGCTTGCCGGTCTCGGCGTCGAACACGGTCTTCACCAACCCCTCGGGCTCGCCAAAGGCCACCGCCTTGCCATTGCCCGCGAACTGGAACCGCCCGACACGCACCTTGCGACCCGCGGCGATGGCCGCCTCCTCGGTCAGTCCGAGCGAGGCAATCTGCGGTGTCGAAAACGTGCAGGCCGGGATGCGCAGCTTGTCCATGGCATGTGGATGCTGACCGGCAATCGCCTCGATGCAGACAGTGCCCTCGTGCGAGGCCTTGTGCGCCAGCATCGGTCCGCCCGCGACGTCGCCGATGGCATAGATGCCGTCGATGTTCGTGCGCCCGAAACCGTCCACGACGATCATGCCATCGGCGGTTTCGACGCCCATCTCCTCCAACCCAATCCCCTCGATATTGCCGACGACACCGACGGCCGAGATGATCCTGTCAAAATTCTCCTCGACGGTTTTGCCGCCGCGCCCCTCGATCGTGACCGTGACGTCCTCCGCGTTCTTGCGAACGCTGGTGATGCGGGAATCCGTCCGGATCGTCATGCCGTGGTTCTCGAACATCTTGCGGACGTGTTTCGAGATCTCGACATCCTCCATCGGCACGATGCAGGGTTTCGAGGCGACGATGGTCACCTTCGACCCGAGCAGCTGGAAGAAGGTCGCGTATTCGACGCCAACCGCTCCCGCCCCGACCACCAGCAGAGACTTGGGAATCGCGGCAGGGATCATTGCCTCGTAGCTGGACCAGATGAACTTGCCATCGGGTTCGATCATCTCGCGCACGCGCGGACGGGCACCCGTCGCCACGATAATATGCTTTGCCGAATAGGTGCCCGCCCCCAGAGCGCCTTCCGGAACGCGCACGTCGGAGGCGCCCGCTTCGACGAAAACCCGGCCCTTTTCGACGATCTTCGCCGTGCCCCAGATGGTGTCGACACCATTCTGATCGAGGATGCTCTCGACGCCGTCCGACATGCGGTCGGCGATCTTGCGAGAGCGTTTCACCAGCACGCCGAGGTCGACGGAGACATCCCCGACCCGGATGCCGTGATCCTCTGCCCGCTTGATGGCATGGTAGATATCGGCAGAGCGGAGGAGGGCCTTGGTCGGGATACAGCCCCAGTTCGGGCAGACCCCGCCGATGTGTGCCTTCTCGACAACTGCGGCACGCAGACCCAGCTGCGCTGCGCGCACCGCAGCCACATATCCTCCTGGCCCCGATCCGATGATCAGGACATCATATTCGCTGTTCATTTTTCCTCCCTGCCTTTTTGAAAAGGCCTTGGCGGTATACTGATGCACTAGTACTCCAGCAGTCAACCAAAAATGCAGCGCGACACGGAGAGCCGCTTGGTCAAAACAAAAAAGGGCGGCCAGACCGGCCGCCCTCGCGTCACGCCATGCGCAATCATTCAGTTCGCGTTGGCTTTCTGGACAATGCCTTGCAGGCCGGCGTCATAGATGCCCTCGATGATTGCCTGGGCCTCTTCATCGCTGACGCCCGATGCATCGAAGGTGCCTACCCAAGTGACGCGGGCGCCACCGTCGACTGCGGCAACCGAGATCGTCGATTCGTAGTTCGCAATCGGCAGCGGGCTTTCGACGATCTTATAGGTGTAGGTGGTATTGGTGTCGTCTCGCGAAATCAGCTCTTCGACGATGGTCCCGCCACCGGCCAGGGCGAGCGTCCGCCGCGCAGCACTTTCGGCCTCGCTCAACGCGCAGGACTCCACGGCAGGATGCCAATCGGCAATCGCACAGAAATCCCCGACAGCCTCCCACGCCTTCTCAGGGTTTGCCGAAACCGTGGCGGATTTCTCTGCATCCAAGGCGAGCGCCGGGCTCGCGATGAACATGGATGCGCCGAGTGCAAGAATTGTTTTCGTGATGGTCATCTGATGATCCTCCCTGACCGAGTGTCCGTGGCTCGGAGCCGTTGCAATTGAAACTTGCCACGGCTCCCATCGCCAACTGGTATTGAGAAGATGTTCTAGTGTATTAGATTCGACCACTTCGACCTTGGTCGGGTCAGGCTTCACGAACTGCGGGGCCCGGCGGTCGACATCGACCCGAAGCCCAGGACTCCCTGTTCCGGAGTCGCCTTTGGGCAGACCGTCGACGGACGTCAAAGTAGGTTCAGGAACCCCCTCACCGCCCCTGTTTGGAACCGACGCGGATCCGTCAGGGCGAGAAAATCGCGGCGCACACGCGGCGCCCAGATGATACGCCGCAGGGCCAAACCGCGCAGCCGGGCCTTGGGTACAGACCGGCGTGACACCATCGCCACCGCGCGCCCGGCGCCAATACCGGTCAGGATCGCTTCGTTTGTCGGAAGTTCCAGCAGGATCGACAGATCCTCCACGCCGAGGTCCATCGCCGTCAGATGGCCCTCCATGGTCAGCCTTGTCCCCGATCCGGGTTCACGCAACAGCCAGTCGACCGAGCGGTAATCCTCGCGCCGCCACATGGACTTGCGCGCCAGGGGATGCGTGCGCGCCATCACCAGGACCAGTTCGTCCTGCCCGACAATGGTCTGTGTCAGGATGCCGGGTGACACGTCCCCCTCGACCAGTCCAAGGTCGGCATCGCCGTCCAGCACTGCCTGCGCCACCTCTGCGGTATTGGCCGCGGTGACACTCATCGTGACGCGCGGCCAGGTCTCCTGCATCCGCAAGAGGCGCGGGGTCAGCCAGTAACTCGCGATGGTCTGGCTGGCCCACAGCCGCAACTGCCCACCGGGTTCGGTTGTCAGGTTCGACAGGAGCGCCGTCGCCGCCTCGGCCTCGCGCAGCAGCGCGCGCGCCGCCGGGACCAGCCTTTCGCCGGACGCGGTCAACATGATGCCCCGCCCGATGCGGTCGAAGAGCTTCACGTCATGCTGTCGCTCCAGCGCGGCGATGGCTGCCGACACCGCCGATTGCGTCAGGTTCAGCCGCTCGGCAGCGCGGGTGACGTGACAGAGTTCAGCCACACCGAGAAAGATACGGATCTGCTCGAGAGTCATGGATCACACATGAAGAGGATTGATCGAAATCACAAAAACTATCCGTTGGATCGGACGGCTGGCCTGCGTCATCTGATCGGTTGCACAAGGAGACCGACCATGACCGACCTGACCCAGTCGCCGCTGAACCGAAGCCTGCACGCGCTCCCTGGCCTTGTCCTGACGGCACTGCTGTCCGGGCTGGGCTTTGCCGTCTGGATCGCCGCCGGACGCCCGGCGATGCTGTCGCCGATGATCGTGGCGCTGGTTGCAGGCATCGTGATCGGCAATCTCGGATGGGCAGTTCCGAGCCTGAAACCGGGCACGGCGCTGGCCATGCGCCCCGTGTTGCGGACAGGGATCGTGCTGCTCGGGTTCAGGCTGACCCTGGGCGATCTGGGGCAGCTCGGGATCGAAGGGTTGGCAATGGTCATCGCCGTGGTCCTCACCAGTTTCCTGGTGATCCGTCGCCTTGGGCGGATGCTCGGGGTGTCCGACAGCCTTTCCGAATTGATTGCCGCCGGGACCTCGATCTGCGGGGCCTCTGCCGTACTGGGCATGAACGCCGTCACCCGCGCCCGCGATGCCGAAGTCGCCTATGCCATCGCCTGCGTGACGATCTTCGGCACGGTCTCCATGGTGCTGTTCCCGGCACTGATGCCGGTACTCGCGCTGTCGGATCATGCGTTCGGCCTCTGGGCAGGTGTGTCGATCCACGAAGTCGCACAGGCTGTCGGCGCCGGATGGTCCGTGGGCGACATGGCAGGAGAAACGGCAACGATCACTAAGCTCTGCCGCGTACTGATGCTCGCACCGATGATCCTGCTGGCTGGGCTGTCGCGGCGCGACACGGTCCGGTCCGGCTCCCTGCCAGTGCCGCTCTTCGTGCTGGGCTTCCTCGCGGCCATCGTGGTCAACACCCTGGCGGAGATCCCCAAAGGCGTGACCGCCATGCTCACCATGATCTCGACCTTCCTGCTTGCCATGGCCTTGGCCGGAATGGGGCTGGAGACCCGCCTGACTGCCCTGCGCGCCGAAGGTCCGCGCCCGTTGTTGCTGGGCGCCATCGGTTGGGTCTTCATCAGCGCGGCAGGGGCAGCACTGGTCCTCATGTCGGCGTGACCGAGGGCGGCCGACCCGCCCTCGCTTTTTCTCAAGCGACGGTTGCGCCAAGCTTTTCCGCCATGCCATCGACCCCGGCCGAATAGATTCCCGTAACGATCTCCTTCGCGTCGTCGTCGCTGGCCCCGCTGGCCGAGAAGCTTCCGGTCCAGCGTACCAATGTGCCGCCGCCCGGTGCGGCGCTGAGCGCGAGGGTCGATCTGTAGCCCGCGATCGGCAGGGGGCTTTCGACGATGGCATAGGAATAGGTGAGCCCGGTATTGTCGCGCGCTTCCTCACGCTCCAGGATTTCCCCACCACCGACCAGGGCCAGCGCACGCAGGGCGGCGCCGTCACCTGTCGATAGGGCGCAGCTTTCCACCGCCGGGTGCCACGCGGCAATCGCCTCGAAGCTGCCGATTTTCTCCCATGCCGTGGTCGCATCTGCGGCTATCCCGCCCAACAGCGTCCGCTCGACGGTCACAATCAGTGAGCCTTGTGCAGTTGTCATTTCGTATCTCCTCCAGTGCTGAAGGCGCGAACCGCCCCTTCGATCCTGCGTGTGAATACCGCAGCTTCGCATATGATGCTCTAGTACATCAGTTAAGGCAACAGGACGTTGGTCGATACTTCATGTATGGCGTCAAACGTTTTCGGAAAATTTGAAAGAGGAAAATTCAGTCGAGGCGACAGAAAGGGCTGAGAGCGGACTTGCGGCAGGGCAGCACCAGAAGCGTGTACAGACATTCGGGAAGCTACATTGTCGGCCCAAAGCAGCCATTCGAGAATGTGCCGATGCAACGGCACGGCTTCCCTGAAGCGGTCATTCTTGTCGCGACGCAGAAAAATTCAGAGACAATTGTCACGAAGCGGACGAAGCTGTCATTGCATTGTCGCCGGGTTCTGCGAAGATCATCCGACCCAACAGTGGAATTGATGATGAAACTGTCCGCCAAATTTTTTTTGGCAAACGCATTTGGCCTGGTTGTCGCCTCTATCTCCCATGCCGCCGATCAAGCGGACCTTGGGGGCTTCGTGTTGGGCAGCACATTGCAAGAAGCGAAATACCATGCGCGCGCTCAGGATTGGACGCTTGAGCCGCTTTCAAAAAATCTGCCTGGCAACTGGACTGTCGAAGGCACGAACCTTTCCCTGTTTATTTGCAACGGGCTGGTCGCCTCGGTCTCTGAGAGGCTGGCAGGCGACTTCGAGCAGTTCACGGCCCTCGTTTTCTCTATGCGACTGGAATTTGGTCAGCCAGATATCAGTATCACCAACCTTCCTTCTGGTGTCGGCGTGATATCAACAATTGATGTCGGTTTCGACATGGCTGGCGGAGGTGCCGCCGTTCAACTCCAAAGCATCGGGGGAAACCGCACCCTCTCTACCAACCGTTGGATCGACTCCGCGTGCCAATGAGGGCTGCTGATAATCGCACGGAGTGAGAGCGGCAACGATGGGCTCGAAGCAGACCTGCGGCGTCGTGGCAGACGTCTCGCCAAGGACCGACAGCGCAGCGAGCACTGACGGCCCCCTGCCTACGTTCATGACCGGCGCAGTGGATGGCCGGTGTCGGCTCCTCGCAACCGTCTTCTCGAGGAATCCAACCCGGGAAGTGGGCCTTCATCCCGAGGCCACTAAACGACCGAGGAGCGGGACAAAGCTGCCGTTTGTAGGTTGGTTAACAGGACCAGTTGGCGATGCACCAATCCCACACGGCGTCTACCGTTCTTCGTGATGATGTGGCCCGCTTCCGAGTCAGATAGTAGTCGGCCCGCGCCTCGAAACCTGCCGGACAGACTTGGAGCAGGCGGCCTGCATCAAGATCGGCCTGCACGAAGGCGCGGCAGGCGATGGCCACACCCTGTCCGGCCATAGCTGCGTCCAGAGCATGGGTGGTCTGGTTGAACACGGCACCGGGCAGCTTCCCGGTCGTGCCAAAGAATTTCGGCCAATGATCGTGTGCGTCGTGCAGAAGCGGCAGGTCTCCCAATTGCTCCGTCGATAACGGCAATACTGCTTTCCCAATCAGATGCGGACTGGCGACGGCCACGAGTTCCTGCCGGAACAAGAGATGTGCTTCGACAGACCCCGGAAAGGGTGGCCGTGTCAGACGCACTGCAATATCGACCTGATCCCGGTCGAAGTCGGATACGGCTTCTGTCGCAATGGTTCGTAGCTCGACCTCCCGCAGCGCGGAATTGAGGGTAGGCAACTGCGGGATTAGCAGCTTCGTGGCGAAAGTCGGCGTCACGCTTATCGTGACAGCATCGGGCCGAGCCAGAAGCTGCGTGGTCGCGTCGCCGAGTGTGTCGAACGCACGTGTCACCTCCGCAAGGTAGGCCGCGCCTTGGGGGGTCAGTGCGACCCCTCTCGGCAAGCGCTGAAACAAAGCGGTGCCGACGTGATCCTCCAGGAGTCGGACTTGCTGGGCAACAGCCCCCTGCGTGACGCCCAGTTCTTCGGATGCGGCGCGGAAGTTCAGCCGCCGCCCGGCGACTTCAAAAGCGCGCAGTGCGTTCAGCGGAGGCAGAGATCGGCGGGAAACGGGCATGTTGATCCTGTAGCTTTTCTACAGCTTAGAGGGTTTCGTTCTGGTGCGAAAGCTTCGGGTTTGTGAGCTATTTTGTGTTCAATAGCTCAAAGGAGGCGAAAATGACTGAAGCAAAAGTAGCACTCATCACCGCAGGCGGCTCCGGCATGGGCGCTGCCGCGGCGCGTAAACTCTCCGCCGATGGATACGAGGTCGCGATCCTTTCGTCCTCGGGCAAGGGTGAAGTCCTTGCAAAGGAGTTGGGCGGTGTCGGTGTAACCGGGTCCAACCTTGAGAACGACGATGTTCAACGTCTGGTCGATCTCGCCATGGGAAAGTGGGGCCGGATTGACGCCTTGGCGAACTCAGCCGGTCACGGTCCACGCGCCCCGATCTTGGAAATTACCGATGAAGATTGGCACAAGGGGATGGAGGTCTATTTCTTGAGTGCCGTGCGCCCGATCCGTCTCGTGACGCCGATCATGGAGGCACAGGGCGGCGGCGCGATCGTCAATATCTCGACCGCCTGGGCCACCCAACCAACCGCCATGTTCCCGACCTCGACGGCGTTCCGGGCAAGCCTTGGGGCCTTTAGTAAGATCTACTCGGACGAATATGCCTCAAAGAACATTCGCATTAACAATGTCATGCCCGGCTGGATCGACAGTCTGCCTGAAGTCGATGAGCGTCGCGACAGCGTGCCGATGGAGAGATACGGCAAGTCTGAAGAAATCGCCGCGACCATCGCGTTCCTGCTATCTGAGGGTGCTGGCTACATCACCGGTCAAAGCATCCGGGTCGATGGTGGTGTGATCCGCTCAGTCTGATTTTCTTCCCATCGTTGCCTGTGTCGCCGTCTCGCCCTCTTGGGCGGGACGCTTGCCACCTATTACCTGAAAGACTGACACCATGTTCCGCGCCTACGCTGCGCTTGTTGCGCTTGGCCTCATTTGGGGGTCCAATTTTATCTATATGAAGTGGGCAACAGACCTCATTTCTCCGATGCAGACAGTGTTTCTCCGGGTTCTTTTCGGCTTTCTGCCGCTGGCCGTGATCGCATTGAAGGCCGGGGCAATCACCCGCGATCAACTGCGTCACCTGCCGCACTTTCTGGCCATGTCGGTGCTTGCCACCAGCTTCTACTATTACGGCTTCGTCGCCGGGACCGCCCTTCTGTTGAGCAGTGTGGCGGGCCTTCTCAGTGGAGCCATTCCGATCTTCACTTTTCTCAGCGCGGCAATTTTCCTGCGTGAGGAACGCCCCACTCGGCAGATGGCTGTCGGCGTCACGCTTGGGTTCCTGGGAATCGTGCTGAGCGCCCAGCCTTGGAACGGGGCAGATGGGGTCAATCCCCTTGGCGTTTTCTGGATGCTGGCGGGAACGTTGAGCGTCGGCGCGTCCTTTGTCTACGCCCGCCGCTTTCTGTCACCGCTCAAACTTCCGCCTTTGGCTCTTGCGACCTGGCAAACCGGGCTTGCAGTGCTGACGCTTGCGCTTCTGACCAATTTTGGCGGAATCACTGCCATTGCGACAAACACCAATGCAATGTGGGGGGCGATCATCGGCCTGGGTGCTTTGGGAACCGGCGGCGCTTTCCTAATCTACTACTTCATCATCGACAGGCTCGGGCCGGTTCGCGCCGCAGGGGCTACCTATATCGCGCCGGTGGTTGCGGTCATTATTGGCGCGGCCATCGGTGAAGATGTGACTGGTATCGAAGTCCTCGCGCTGACGCTTATTCTCGGAGGCGTGGTGCTGATCCAGACCGGAAAGCGTAATCCTCTCCCGACACTGCGAGCGAAGGTCAACTAAGGGCTCCAAGCGGTCATGCGGCAGCGCAACTGGCCCGCCTTGATACCCTCCCAGCCTTATCGACGTGCTCGGCCCGTTGCTGACGTTCGGTCTCCGACCGACCGCTGCAGCGAAGCTTCACCAGAGCGGCCATTCGTCCATCGCGCAGCATTTTCGGAAGATGAAGGTCAGCGAGGCGGGACAAACTGGGCCTTCGCTGCAGTGAGAACCAAGGCCCGCGTTTCAATCGGCGATGCCGACGAAACGACGGTGCCGAAACGCAGTTGGGGTTTGCCACAAGTCCAGAACGGGCAGATGAGGGCCGCCGTTCTGGGCTTGGGTTCGTTTTAGTGAGATGCGTTTGAGAACGCGTTGATAACGATGACACCTCCGACGATCATCGCGATTCCGAGCAAGGCCATCGCATCGAGCGTCTGCCGGAAAACCACGACGCTTACGACCGCCGTTAGAACGATGCCGAGACCGCCCCAGATCGCATATGCGATCCCGAGTGGTAGCGATTTGAGCGCGATCGAGAGCAGGTAGAAAGACAGGATATAGAAGACCGCCATGGTGGCTGTCGGTCCAGCCTTCGTGAACTGCGCGGATTTCTGAAGAAAGCTTGAACCGGCGACTTCGAAGACGATGGCACCGGCCAGGGCGAGATAGGATAGGACGTTGACTTGCATGGAGCTTGGGACTTTCCCGGCCGCTTTTCAGCGGTCCGTCAGGTGGTAAGGATCGGGAAAGGACAGACCCAGGTCTAAGCGCCTTCCTGATCGATTCAGGTTTGACGCCGTGGCTGGGAAGAACCCGTCATCTGACGGGCGCAGGAGACACCACCCTGCAACTCTATTATCGGCAGTTGTGAGATAATTATGGTTTGATTCAATTTCAAGGCCAGATCGATTGCGGTCTTCGCCTGAATAGTCGCTGCTTGGTAGATGCAGGCGTTTCTCAAAATGCATCCAAGCGCGACAAAAGCGTAAAACGCTCCGGCCGTTGCAGTAGCAACCTCCCCATTTTGGGGAACGCTTCCAAGGGCAGGTCTTGGACCATACGGAACGCCGCGGTGCATTTGCAGAGTGTCTGCCGAAGCCTCCATTCATCAGCTACGCAGCAGCAAGCAGTTTGGGCTTCAAGCCGCTCTGCGGTGTTGCCGCATGGACCGCTTACACTTCGAGATCGACCATCGACACGCTCGGCCCTTAGCGACCGTTCATCGGGTCAAGCGACGTAGGCGTTCAACTTCCCCAAACCGGCCATTGGCGGCATGGTGCAGCATAGTCAATCAGACCAAAGCCAGCTGTGCGGACGAAGCTGCTGTTCGCTTCGACTAGGCCAATGACCGGCTTGGAGGGGGAAATGTCGAGCAATCAGCGGCTACCATGCGAACATCAAAAGTACCATCAGCGCTGAAAATCCGATTGTCCAAACATCAAAAAGAAGCATTGGCCAACGGTTGAATGCGCCAATAGTTAGTGGAGAAAGAAGCCATGGAAGCGGCCCATTTGTCCGCTCCAGAACTCTTCTCCGCACTCGAATGCCAGTGAATGCCGACAAGAGTCCAAAGAGAAAAAATAGATTAGGAAAAATTACGGATTTGGCTAAGAGCGCTAGGACTCCAAAGATGAGAGGTAAAACAAGCTTCATGTCTTGCTCGATGTTACCCTTCTTATAAAAGGGCGGAAAACTGCTACTGACTTGCCATGCTAAGATCAGGTAGCTGAAACCGAAGACGCCGACCAATAACGGAATGGTAGAAAAAATCATTGGTCAACCACCCTACTTGATCTGGAAAATTCTGTGAGCGGACACTCGCCGTGTGCGCTGGATCTGTCAAGTTGGGCTCTGAGCGACCATGTGGCAACGCGGCAGGCGCCTCGCACAAGTGAGCCGGGTCCGCGGGGCATGGACGGCCCTGACCGGGTATTTTCCAATTGACTAAACGCTGCAGCACAGCAGCCCCGAACCAGCCATCTGCGTACCCTGTAACAGGATGGGACGAGCCACAAACTCTGATCTCACACGATGCTGAAATTCGGGTCTTAACCTGAATGACTGTATTGAACCCTCCACGAGAGCGTTTTCACGATCGCCGCGTCTATTCGGGTCTACACGGATGGACTGTCTGCTCGCCGGTTGTCGCGCCGAAATAGGTCCCATCAGGATTGAGGGTGATAACGTTGGTCACCCGACAACCATTCGGGTTCTTGGCTGAAAGAAGGAAGGCGGCATTCACCGTAGGCGGAGTCGGAGACAGCTTTCCGTCAAGCTCATGAGTGCCCTGTCCGGTTAACTTGGTCTGTATGATCAAAAAGTGGCGCAACAGAAGTGCCTGTTCTACCTCATCTAGGACACGGCTTGCATCAGTAAATTTAACACGACACACATGCCGTGTGGTGCCGTTGGTAGATGTCCGCTCCGTTAGCACAGCATACAGTTCAGATCCCGCGCGGATCCAAGCCTGCTGTTTCTCAGATCCGTCCCACTCTTCATCGCGCGCTAGGACTTCCGTTTCTTCCAGACCTTCGTGATTAAATTCCGAGTTCGTTTCTATCGACAACCGGCAGCGCTCAAAGAGGTTATCAAAGTCACGCAGTAGGCCTTGTGAACTGTCTGAGCTGAAGAAAGTCACTGACACCGCAAAGGCTGCAATGACCCAAGAGAATATCGCCACCAAAAATGCAACATGGCGCTTCGAGTGAACAAAAAATTTCATCATACTTACACTTCCAACTCTTGCGAGCGGACCCTTGTCGACAAATCTGCATAGGTCAAGTCGGGCTCAAACCTGGCAAGCTGCAACTCGGGAGGCTCCGGTCTGCCGTGCGCTCCCTGAAATCCGGCAGTTCTGGTATGATCGGGTATCGGCGAGCTGCCGGGGATGTGGCGGGCGTGGTGGAGAGGAGGAATCACTATGCCAATTGCAAATCTGCCTGCCATCCGTGCATGCCGTCCTACTTGGAACAAGGGGCGCATCGTCGGCCAGAAGCGCCCGCTTGCACCGAAACACTTATGGGCAATCCGGGTTCCACTAGAGATTGCCCAGAAGATACGCGAACTGACGCTCTTCGATCTCGCCATAGACAGCAAATTACGGGGCTGCGATCTGGTAAAACTGAAAGTTGCTGACGTTTACGCCGCCAGACAGGTTAAGCACCGCGCTTCAATCGTCCAGAGCAAAACCCGGAAACCTGTCAGCTTCGAAATTACCGAGGGAACGCGAAGTGCCGCCGCGACTTGGCTCGAGGATCCCATGATGATTGGGTCGGAACATTTGTGGCCGGGCCGCTTTAATGATCGTCTGCACATTTCTACGAGGCAGTATGCTCGTCTGGTGCGCTAATGGGTGACCTCGATCGGTCTCGAGCCGAGCGCCTATGGTACCCATTCCATGCGGCGAACGAAGGTGGCACAGATATATCGCAAAACCGGCAACCTCCGCGCGGTCCAGCTTTTGTTGGGCCATACGAAGAGGGACAGCACAGTGCGCTACCTCGGCGTCGGACTCGAAGATGCGCTGTCCATCGCGGAGGCGGTCGAGATTTGAAATAAAGGGCCGCCATGACAAAGCGGCGCATTCCGGCCGTTCATAAAAGCCGCCTTTGCTGCGGTGAAGCCTCACCAGACCGGCCATTCGCCGTGGTTGCAAAGCCGAGGCATGGGCGAACTCACGCTCGGAGTTGCTGGACGTTCGGCGATGGCGTCTCAAAGCAAACCGTCGCTCACTTCCACGTTCCGGAGCGCCGGAACTCGGCCTTTCAGCCATCGCCGCGCTGCCAGCACAATATGTGGCAGCTCGGTTGCCTTCAGCCGGTGTAATCCGCGTCGGAGACCTTCTCCAGCCAGGTCACCGGCGTGCCGTCAATGCTCTCCTGAATGGCTATATGCGACATGGCAGTATCGGGAGAGGCGCCGTGCCAGTGTTTCTCGTCGGCAGGGAAGAAGACCACGTCGCCCGTTTTGACCTCTTCGATGGGTCCGCCTTCGCGCTGTACCCGGCCGTGGCCAAAGGTGATGATGATGGTCTGTCCCGCCGGGTGGGTGTGCCATGCGGTGCGGGCTCCGGGCTCGAAGGTGACATGGGCACCGCTGGTGCGGCCCGGGGCGTCTGCCTGGAACATGGGGTCGATCCGCACGGTTCCGGTAAAGTAGTCCTCGGGACCGGGGGCGGAGGGCGTGCTGCCCGCTCTGATGATCTTCATGGAATCTCTCCGTTGGAAAGGCGGCGAGGCCGGGGCCGCGCCGCAGGATTTCAGTCTGCGCGGCTTTCGAACACTTGCCGCGCCACGGGCATCGCCGAGAACACCCTGGGCCAGCCCGCATAGAAGGCAAGATGCGAGAGCATCGCGCCGGCCTCGTCCTGCGTCAGCCCGTTATCCATCGCCCGGTTCAGGTGGAAGGTCATCTGCTCGGGCTGCCCGGCGGCGATCAGCGCCGCGACGGTGACCATGCTGCGGTCGCGGGGCACAAGGTCCTGGCGCAGCCAGAGGTCGTTGAACAAAAGCTCGCGCGTGGTGTCGACGACTCCGGGGCTGACATGGGCGAAATTGGATTGAACCTTCTCTTCCCGCGCCGCCTCGGCCTCTTCGTCCAGGGGCAGGAAGTCGGGATCGAGGGCGGGCAGGTCTTCGGCGGTCACGCCGCGCGCCTCGTAGACCGGGGCCATGGCCTCAGCTGCCGCGGTAGCGTTGCCCCAGCCGGTGTAGAAGGCGAGATGCGTGATGGTTTCCGACAGTTCCGCCGGGGTCACGCCCGCGTCGAGGGCCAGTTCGGTGTGACGGCCCAGCCCGTCCGCCTCGTGGCGGGTGACCAGCGCGGCAAAGGTGACCAGCGCGCGGTCGCGCATCGAGAGCGTCTCGTCCCCCCAGACCGCGCCGAAGAGGTCTTCGGAGGCATAGACGGCGAGAGCCGGAGCCACTTTGTCTACGGAGGCAGGAAGGGTGCCGGCGAGATCCTGCGCAGAGGCGGCGGTGCTGGCGAGAGCGAGTGCGGAGGCAATGATCCGGGTTTTCATGAGAATATCCTTGATATTGGTCAGGTGGCAGTGGGGTGGGGACCGGTCACGCCGGTCTCAGCCGCCGTAGTCCTCGTCGGAGACCAGCGCCCCCCATGTCACCGCCGAGCCGTCCTCGACCGCCTGGATCGCGTAATGGGTGACCAAGGTTCCTTCCGTCGCGCCGTGCCAATGGTTCACGCCCGGCGGGGCGAACACCACATCGCCGGTGCGCATCACCTGTTTGGCCTCGCCTTCTTCCTGGTACCAGCCGGTTCCGGCGGTCACGACGAGGTATTGGCCCACGGGATGCGTGTGCCAGGCGGATCGGGCTCCGGGCATAAAGGTCACTTCGCCTGCGCTGACATCGTTCATCTCGGGGCCGAAGACCGGCGCGACGAAGACCGTACCGGTGAAGGTCTCGGGGCTGCCGATCCGACCGCTCCGTTCCAAAGCCGTGGTCTGTGTCATCTGCTGGGCAGAGGCTGCGGGGGCGGCAAGGCTCAGGGCAAGTGCGGCGAGGGTCATCTTCATCGGGGCGTCTCCATGGTCGGGAAAGGGGGGTGAGACCTGCCCTGTCGCAAGGGCAGGCCCGGCGGCTTACGCAAGGTGGCCTTCGAAGAACGACTGAAGGCGGTCGAAGGGGATGATGTCCTTCTGATCGTAGAGATCGCAGTGATCCGCGCCGTCGATGATCACCAATTCCTTGGGCTCGCGCGCCGCTGCATATGCGTCTTCACTGAAGTAGCGGGAATGCGCCTCGGAGCCGGCGATGATCAGTGCCGGACGCGGCGAAATCTCGTGGATGTAGGTGAGCTGCGGCATGTTCATGAAGGACAGGGCCGAGGTGACGTTCCATCCGCCGTTCGAATTCAGCGAGCGCGGGTGATAGCCGCGGTCCGTCTTGTAATAGGCGTGGTACATTGCGATCACTGGGTTATCGATGCCGTCCAGCGTGTCGGGTAGGCCACCGGTCAGCTTCGGAGCCTCCCCCGAGGCGGCGTCTTCCCAGCGTTGCAGGCTCATGGAGGTCAGCGCTTCGGTGCGATCTTCCTCGGTCATCGCATCGAAATAGCCACGGGCGTTGACCCGGCTCATGTCGTACATGGACGTGACGGCCACTGCCTTGACCCGCTTGTCGGGCGAGGCGGCGTTCAGCGCCATGCCGCCAAAGCCGCAGATGCCGATCATGCCGATGCGGTCGCGGTCCACCACCTCCTGGATGCCAAGGAAGTCGACCGCGGCCATGAAGTCTTCGGTATTGATGTCGGGAGAAGCGACGTAGCGCGGCGCTCCGCCGCTTTCGCCGATGTAGGAAGGGTCAAACGCCACTGCGGCAAAGCCGCGCTCGGCCATTTCCTGCGCGTAGAGGCCTGCGGCCTGCTCCTTGACGGCGCCAAAGGGGCCAGCAACCGCAAGGGCCGGAAGAGGCGCGTCGCCGCGGTCCTTGGGCAGGTAGAGGTCGCCCACCAGCGCGATGCCGTAGCGGTTGGTGAAGCTGACCTTGCGGTGTTCGACGCGGTCGCTCTGCGGGAAGGTCTTATCCCATTCGGTGGCCGCCTGCGCCAGCACCGCGTCGGCGGTTAGCGAGGCCATGCCGATCGCAGCGGCGCCCATCCCGGCAGTCAGCAGCAACTCGCGGCGGGCGGGGTCTTGGAGATCGGTCGGGGTGGTCATCTTGGGTACTCCGGTTCAGATGTGGCGTCTGCCCTTCAATCTGGAGCTCCCCCCGGGGCCGGATAAGGCCGCTTGGCCTTATCGTTGCTATGAGCTGGATTCATGCTTGGGCGGCGCTTTTCCTTTGCACCAGGCTGTTCGTTGCCCCAGAACACCGAGAGCCATAAAAGGAGCGCGCCATGGACCGTGAATTGCTCGGCGATCTTTCGACCCTGCTCGCCGTCACCGAAGAGGGCAATTTCACCCGCGCCGGGCACCGTCTCGGCGTGTCGCAATCCGCCGTGAGCCACACGATCCGGCGGCTCGAAGACAAGATCGGCGTGCGGCTGCTCAACCGCAGTGCGCGGAAGGTGACCCCCACCGATGCGGGCGAACAGCTTCTCGCAGCGCTGCGCCCCAGTTTCCAGCAACTTGGCAACCGCATTGAGGAAATCCGTACCTTGGGCGAGCGTCCCTCGGGGCTGGTGCGGGTGACCTCCAGCGTGCCCGCCACGCGCGACATCCTCTGGCCGGTGGCCTCGCAATTGGTGCGCGACTATCCCGATGTGCGCATCGAGATCAGCAGCGAAGGCCGGCTTACTGACCTTGCCGAAGACCGCTTTGACTGTGCAATCCGGCTCGGCGAACACCTGAGCCCTGACATGATCGCGGTTCCCGTAGGGCCGCAGCTGGAAATGGCGGCGGTCGCCAGCGCGGACTACCTCGCACGGCGCAGTACACCGAGACATCCCGACGATCTTGATGCCCACGACTGTATCCTGATGAGGCATCGCTCCGACGGGCCGGTCTACGACTGGGAGTTCGAGATCGAAGGCACTGAGGTGGTGAAGAAGCTGAGCGGTTCCTTCATCCTGAATGACCCCGGCCTTGTGATGGAAGCGGTGCGAGCTGGTCACGGGTTCGGCTACCTGCCGCTGCCGGAAGTTCGGGCTGACCTTGATACCGGACGTGTGCGGAGGGTCCTCGCTGAATACTGCCCGCCCTTCGACGGCTACTACCTGTGCTACATGGGGCGGCGGAATCTCAGCTCGGCGCTACGGCTTTTGATCGACCGGCTACGTTCGGCAAGACCATGACATTTGTTCATGAAAGTGTTCTTCGGGTCACCCGAAAATGACGGCATCGCGCGGCTAAATCCGAGGGTGCGACGCCGAACCGCTGTTCGCTGCCAGCGCTGGCGCTCAGGGGGCATTGTAGCAGATCAAGCCGTCTGATCTGTTGACCGACCGTCGGAAAAGGGCTTGGCTCGGTCATGCGGCGGTGCAGAACAAGCCTCGATCTAGGTCCGCTCCGAATGTCGGCTTCCGCCTCTTGTGGATGATAGGATCGTCGCCGCCGCAAATGTCTGCTCCCCGCCCAATTTCCAATTCTAATTAGAGATGCTGCACTTTATTCAAATGTCTTGGAGTGGCGGATAGCTGCCGTTCGCTGCAGGCGCGAGAACGCCGAAGACCCACCAGAGAAAGCGGACCTTCAGCAAAACTTGCGGCCCCCGCAAAGGGGTTCTCCGCACTCGGCGGATGGCAGGCGCTCGATGCGTGCATCGGACAATGGTAAGGATTGAAAATTGAAGACACTCTTCGGTCCCGGATGTAGTCTGGGCAGAAGAGTTTTGGTGCAACCTTAAATTCGACATCTGCGAAGTCCGTTTAGGACAGCGATGGTTGTCTATCCCGACGGGCGCGAATTAAAGTGGGGCATCCAGCCCGACAGAGTTAGGGTCAGGATGCATTGATTTCGCTCCAACAGCATGATTCACAGCTCGGAAAAAGGAGCGGTGACATGAGCGATCTCTTCTGGCTGACCGACGCGCAGATGGCCCGTCTCGCGCCTTTCTTCCCGA
>JAUILL010000067.1 GCA_030433335.1 Alphaproteobacteria bacterium
CAACCTGACAATCCCCGATAAGCGTGCCCTCAGCCGAGAGGTTCATTGAGTTTGAGTGCCCAGGATAGCGGTTTACGTTGGGAGATCGGAACGCGCAGGCGCTCGGGAAGGCTGCCGAAGCCGATCATCGTGATGACCAGCTCGCTATCACCCAGCCCCGCGACTTTGCGCAAGGCGCTATCGCGTTCTCTGCATTCCGACCAGTTCAGCATCACTGCTCCCAATCCTTCGGCGTGCAAAGCGTAGGCAAAGCTCATGGCAAACATCCCACCATCGACCCAGCCTTGATACCGTTCGTTGGCCTTTTCCCAATGTGCAAGGTCGGAGGTGATGATCGCAACGCCGCCCAGCTGGCCACCGAAACCGCGATTGCCCGATTGCAGCGAGAGAATGCGTGTCCGTGCCACGGGGTCGGTCCACACATGGGCCCGACAGGTCTGTCGGTTGCAGGAGGACGGCGATTGTTGCGCCGCCCGCACGGCCCGTTCTATCGATGAAAGCGGCACCGGCTCGGGAGAATAGCTTCGGATTGAATGCCGCGCCTCGGCGAACGACAGGAAATCCATCATGGCGCGGGACTGGATTTCTTCGCGACGGACCTCTTCACACCCACCCTTAAGGCCGGTTACGGGCGCATCTGCATGGGCTGCCGCAACCTGACGAGCAAGACTCAGGTCACTTGACGAGCTCTCGTTCGCAGCAAGCCAGCTTTCAAGCGTGCGCAGCGCGATCTCGGCGCTTGCATCTGATCCGAACCGGGCAATGTAAATGTCGATATCTAGGGCCAGTTGTGTGGCCTTATCTGTGCCGCGTCCCGGTGCCGAATCGCGCAACGACATGCCGTATTCGAGAAAGTGCAATCCGATCGCGATGCGGGCGCGCAGGTTTTCGCGGCTCTGGGCACCATTGGTGAAGGACGTTCGCCAGAAGCGGCGAGCATCATACAGACTGTTGGCGGCAAGCTGCGCGAGTTGTTGCAAACGTAGGTGAAGCGGCGGACGGGGGTCGGGAAAGGCAGTGGGCATGAGGCTCTCCACAGGACAATGCAGGGATCAGCCTGAATTCTCATCACGCACACCGCAAGCAGCTATGGCGACCGTATAGGCTCGTGAGATTTTAAGGAAGAATTTCTGCATCTGGGGTAATATCTGAAAACATTTATTAAAATGTCATGCAACTATCCTTTTGGATAGGTTTTTTCCTCCTTTTTTTCCTGTGATCTCTCCTGAATTTGTTTGAGACCCATCCCAAGACTGCCTTCCTCCAAGGCACATGCGGATGCCAACGTGAGTCCATGCATACCGTAACCGCTCGGGGAGGCTGGCAAAGTGAAAAAGCATATCCACGTCCGTGTCGTGTCGCCGATCACGACCATCGGGTTTCGTCATGACGCATCGCTGAAGTCTCTGGAGAGCCCAGGCCTTGTCGTTTCGGGTAGCCAGATTTCGAAAGGGCCCGGTTCCATCGAGTCGGAGTACGAAAACGCCATGGCGGTGCCCGACACGGTTAGCCTGATTGTTGCGGCGGAACGCGATGGTGTGGATGCAGTCGTCATCGATTGCATGGGTGATCCCGGCCTGCGCCCAGCCCGCGAGGCCGTCACGATCCCAGTTCTAGGGCCCTGTCAGACCGCAATGCACATGGCTGCGATGTTGAGTCACAAGTTTTCGGTTCTTACGGTGATGGCACGGCTCATCCCGCAATTCGAGAATGCGGCAGTACTCGCCGGGCTTGGCTCGCGGATAGCGTCTGTTCGGTCTCTGGAGATCCCGGTGCTGCAGCTGGAGCAGGATCTGGCTGCGACGCAGGCCGCGCTGGTGGACGAGGCACAAAAGGCGGTTGAGCGCGACGGCGCGCATGCGGTGATCTTCGGATGCACCGGGCTGATGGGTTGTGCCGCGGCCCTGAAGCAAGGGCTTTTGGAGCGAGGCATCGACATACCGGTCATCGACCCCATCCCGACCGCTGTGAACATTGCCGCCGCTCTCGTGCGATCGGATCTGACGCATTCCGCGCGAAGCTATCCCTTGCCTCCAATTAAGCCGATGCCGGGCTACGATATGCCCGACCTTCATGCATCTGAAGCCAAGGCGGCGGAATGAACCGATGACAGAGCTGACCGCGGAACAGATCGACACAGGACCGAGGTCTGGATGGCAGGCTCCCAATCTTTGGTGGTTGGTTCTGCCGGCAGTCCTATTCCTGATCCTTTTTTTCCTGATCCCTGTTCTGTCGTTGTTCGCAACGAGCTTTGACAAGGCTTTCGCGGGCGTGATCACCTTTCAGGGCAATCTGACATGGGACAATTACGAACGCATCTTCACCCGGGCACTGTATTACAAGGCGATTTACAAATCGGTGTTTCTTGGCGTCGCAGTTTCCTTGATCTGCCTCGTGATCGGCTATCCGCTTGCCTATGTGATCGCGCGCACCTTGCGGCCAGGAACCGCCACGCTGCTGACGATCCTCGTGCTGGCCTCCATGCAACTTGACATGGTCATTCGCCTTTACGGCATGATGGTGCTGATGGGCGACAACGGTCTTATCAACAACGGACTGACCGCTCTCGGCATCATATCTGAGCCGTTGCCACTCATGTACAACGACTTTGGCGTGGTGGTCGGATTGGTACAGGTCACATTGCCCTTTATGATCCTGTCGCTGATTGGGGCGATCAAGTCGATAAACCCCGCGCTCGAAGAGGCCGCGCGTAGTCTTGGTTCGTCGCGCTGGCACGTCATGCGCACGATCACCTGGCCGCTATCACTGCCCGGTGTCTATGCCGGTACGCTTCTGGTCTTTGCATTAGCCATTTCCTCCTATGTGGTACCGGCTCTGATGGGCGGCTGGAAGGTCATCACGCTGCCGATTCACATCTACCAGCAGATCGCAGAGGTGGGCCGCTGGCAGTTCGGGGCGGCGGTTGCTGTCATCCTGTTCCTCACATCTCTCTTTGCCATGACGATCTACATCCTCGCGCTGCGGCGCAACGCTGGAGGGCGTGTGTGATGAGCGATGTGAAGCCTATCCCGCTGACCTTCAGAATTATCGCCGGCATTGCACTTCTTGTTTTGCTCGTGCCGGTCTCCATCGTGGTGATGGCCGGCTTTAACTCCGGGGAATTCTTGAGATTTCCGCCAGATGGCTTGTCGCTTCGGTGGATCAAAGAGTTCTTTGTCTCGCAGACCTTTCTGCCCGCATTCAAGATGTCGTTCGGCCTTGCACTCGCAACAACCTTCGTGTCGACAGTGCTGGGCACACTGGCCTCGGTTTTCCTCACGCGGTCGACCAGCCGCTGGCGCGAAATGCTGAGGGCGCTCTTTATCATGCCGGTCATTTTGCCG
The DNA here is from genome assembly GCA_030433335.1 of Alphaproteobacteria bacterium. GTDB lineage: Bacteria > Pseudomonadota > Alphaproteobacteria > Rhodobacterales > Rhodobacteraceae > Donghicola. Next base: position 3,345 of record JAUILL010000067.1, read on the forward strand.
GGCGTGGTGCTGGGACTTGCACTCTATGTCTTCTACATCTGGACCGATCTCGGGCTGGCGCGCAGTCTGCCGGGACTGCTCATCGGTCATGTTCTGGTGACAATGCCCTTTGTCATTGCAACGGTCACCGCGTCGCTGGTGGATTTCGACCTGTCAATCGAGGAAGCCGCCCGCGCACTCGGGGCTTCGCCGCTGCAGGCCTTCATGAAGGTCACGCTTCCCAATATCACACCGGGCATCATGGCCGGCACGATTTTTGCCTTCATCGTCAGCTTCGGTCAGTTCGAATTGACGCTGTTCCTGTCGACACCCGACCTTCAGACCCTCCCGATCGCGATCTACACCTCGCTGCGCTATGCGTTCGAGCCAACAGCGGCAGCGGCCGGGATATTTGCCATCTTTCTCGTCACCGTCTCGACGCTGCTCACATCGCGGCTCGTCAATCTAAAGAAACTGCTGCGCCGGCACTGAACCGGACGGTTCCAACAAGGAGTGAATGCCATGACGATTTCCAAGACAAGCCTGACCCGTCGGGGGGTTCTGAAGACCGGTGCCGCTGCCGCCGGGGTGAATCTGTTCAATATTGGCCATGCCTGGGCCCAAGACGTGTCGTATGATGGGGAAGTATTCGATGCTGGCGGGGCTGTGCTTAACATCGCCGAATGGGGAGGGTATTGGCAGGAGACGCAGAACACCCTGCTGCTCGATCAGTTCCAGAAAGATTTTAACTGTACCATCCGGTATGACAGCACCTTCCCGTGGTTTCCGAAATTTGTCGCCAGCGGACCGCAGAATCCGCCGATCGCGATGACCAACTGGAACATGCCCGAGATGTTCAAGACTGCGGCGGCAGGCGACTATTTCATGGATGTCGAAGAGATCAAGGCGAACGTGCCCAATGCCGCCAAGCTGTGGGACTTCGCCTCGCAGACCGGCGTCGGCATCACCTGGGCCTTCTCGCGTTACTGCTATGTCTACCGCACCGACGCCGGAGTGATCCCAACTTCTTTCAAGGACTTCTGGCGCGAGGAGTATGCAGGCAAGCGCGGCACCTACATCACATCCAACACCTTGCAGATGATGTTCTTCATGGCTGCGGCCAACGCTTACGGTTCGGGAGAAACCGACTTCGACGCCGGCTACGATGCGATGCGTGCAGCCATGCCGATGAAGATCTCGGATTTCACAGGCAACATGGCGACTTTGGTTGAACGCGGCGAGGTCGACATCGCCGTTCAGTCGGATGCAGAGGCATTGCTACAGAAGGAAAAGGGCGTTCCGGTCGATCTTTACTATTGGGATGAGTACAAGGGCGTCCTGACCCAGACCAAGACAATCAGCAAATATGCCGATCCGATGAGCAAGAAGCTATGCTTTGCGCTGCTGAACCGGACGCTTGATGCGGCATACCAGACGTCCTTCGCCGAAACCTTCTGGATGCGTCCGTCCAATCGCGAGGCGGTGATCCCTGAAAAGATGGCAGCGCTTGGCGTGGCGAATACTGCTGATGCGACGAACGGGCTGCATATCCCCGATTGGGAAAGCTACCTGATGGAAGAAATCGACATCGTGGAGACGGTGAACGAAATTTTCGGATCTTGATCATTCTTTACATGCGGCGCGGCACACTCGTCAGCGCCGCTTCTTTCCCCGGCTCTTGAAAATAAAGGACGCACCCTTGTCCGACATACGGCTCGAAAACCTGACCAAGACCTATGGCCACACCCATGCGGTCGAAGCTGTGACGCTGAAGATCGAGGAAGGCGAATTCTATGCTCTGCTCGGGCCGTCCGGCTGCGGCAAGTCGACGACGCTGCGCATGGTTGCTGGGTTCGTGATGCCGTCAATGGGACGGATCTGGATTGGAGGTCAGGACGTGACGCCTTTGCCACCAGAGAAACGTGACATCGGGATCGTCTTTCAAAACTACGCAATCTTTCCCCATATGAACGTGGCCGAAAACATCGCTTTCGGGCTAAAGTTGCGCAAGCAGTCTCGGGCCCAGATCGAGACTTCGGTCAAGGCGGCGCTGGACCAGGTCGGGCTGACTGGTTTTGGTGATCGCTACCAGCGCAATCTGTCAGGTGGGCAGCAGCAGCGTGTGGCACTGGCTCGCGTCCTCGTAACAAAGCCGCGCATCCTGCTGCTGGACGAACCTCTCTCGGCGCTCGACAAGGCTCTGCGCGAGGAGATGAAGTTCTGGATCAAGAACCTTCAGCAGGAGTTGGGCATAACCACGATCTATGTCACGCACGATCAGGATGAGGCGCTCACGATGTCCGACCGGATCGGAGTTATGCGAGCTGGCCATGTGGAACAAAGCGGCACGCCACGTGAGATATATGAGGAACCGGCGACCTTGTTCGTGACGTCATTCATCGGCCAGTCGAACGTGCTTGACGTGACCTGTCTGGAGGCCGGCGAAGGCCGGGCAACGGTACGTCTGGCCGATACCGTCCTGAAGGCTGGCTTGCGCCATCGGGTACCTGTCGGTGCTGGCGCCAAGCTGGTGATCCGCCCCGAGAATGTGCTGATGGGCGCAGAGGCCGAAGCAACGGGCGTACCACTACTTGAGGCGCGTGTGCTTGGAGAGACCTATCAGGGTGCAATGCTGCGCTACAGGCTCGACGTTGCCGGACAGGAACTGGTCGCAGAGCGGCAGAACCAGATGCACCTTGCCTGCTGGGAGCCTGGCGCAACTGTGAAAATCGGCTGGACCCCGGAACGGGCAAGGCTCCTGCCGGCCGGGTAAATCCATCCGGTGAAATGAAAAACGAAAGAAAAGAGGTACTTGCCAATGCGTATCGGCATTGATGTGGGCGGAACCAACACGGATGCCGTCATTCTGGAGGGCGACCGCGTTGTGGCGGCTTGCAAATCTCCCACCACCGAGGATGTCAGTTCGGGGATCTCCGCTGCGTTGTCCACGGTTTTGGGCGAAAGCGGTGTCGCGGCCTCGGCTATCGACGCGGTGATGATCGGAACGACGCACTTCACCAACGCCGTGATCGAACGGCGTCGCCTGCTTCAGGTCGCAGCGGTCCGCATCGGATTGCCAGCGACGAGGGGCGTGCCGCCGATGACAGACTGGCCGGGCGATCTGGCAGACGTGCTGGGTCGACACTGCTACATGTTGCGTGGCGGGCATGAATTCGACGGCCGCGAAATTGCACCGCTGGATGAGGCCGGCCTTTTGGATGTCGCTCGCGAGATCAAGGCCAAAGGGTTGCGCAGCGCCGCCATCACGTCGGTCTTTTCGCCGGTGACGGCGGTCATGGAATTGCGTGCCGCCGAAATCTTGCGCGAAGAATGTCCGGGAATCGCGCTGTCTCTCAGTCATGAAATCGGGCGCGTCGGTTTTCTGGAGCGTGAGAACGCGGCGATCATGAACGCCTGCCTTGCCGACCTGTCCACAAAGGTGGTCGACAGCTTCCGGTCGGCACTGCGTCACAAAGGCATATCCGCGCCGTTCTTCATCAGTCAGAACGACGGCACTCTTATGACACCGGAACATGTGGAAAGCTATCCTGTCCTGACTTTTGCCTCGGGTCCGACCAACTCCATGCGCGGCGCAGCGCGGCTTGCCGCCATCGGCGATGCCATGGTCGTCGATATTGGCGGCACGACCTCGGACGTGGGGATGCTCATGCAGGGTTTCCCGCGTGAAAGCGCCGTGGCTGTGGATATCGGCGGGGTGCGGACCAATTTCCGGATGCCCGACGTTCTGGCCATCGGTCTGGGCGGCGGGTCGCTGGTACGGGACGGCGGTGCGCGGATCGGACCAGACTCCGTCGGTTACGAGATCATGAAAAAGGCACTGGTTTTTGGCGGCGACACGCTGACCACCACGGATATCGTTGTGGCCGCCGGCATGGCCGATATCGGCGACCGGGCGCGCGTCGCGAACATTCCAGCGGAGACGATTGCCACAGCACTCGACACGATTCACCGTATGGTGGATGAGGCCGTCGACCGCATGAAAACTTCGGCCGACAAGTTACCGGTGATCCTTGTCGGAGGCGGCGCTGTGCTGGTATCCTGCGACCTCCCTTCGGCATCTGAAGTCATCAGACCTGAAAACTCCGGTGTCGCCAACGCTATAGGCGCAGCCATCGCGCAGGTGGGCGGCGAAGTGGACCGCATTTACGCAATGGAAGGCCGGGCCCGCGACGAAGTGCTTGACGAAGCAAAGGCCGAAGCGTCAGCCAACGCTGTTGTGGCGGGAGCCATCGAGGGAAGCGTCAAGATCATGGATATCGAAGAAGTCCCGCTGGCCTACCTCCCTGGGTCCGCGACCCGTATCCGCGTGAAGGCGGTTGGCGATCTGGCGATGAAGGGGGCCGAGGCATGAAGCTCAATTCTCAGGACCTTGCCGATCTTGCGGTCGGGGCTGCCTTTCTCGGAACTGGCGGCGGTGGCGATCCCTACATCGGTCGGCAGATGGTGCAACTCTGCCTTGATGAAGGGTTAAGCGTGGAACTAGTCGACCCGGACGATCTGGATGACGACGCGTTCGTCATTCCGACCGCAATGATGGGCGCACCGACCGTGCTGGTTGAAAAATTGCCTTCTGGGCTGGAGGCGATCCATTCGCTTCAGCGGCTCGAAAAACGGATCGGACGCAAAGCCACACACACGATGCCGATCGAGATCGGCGGGATCAACTCCACGATCCCACTTTTGGTCGGGGCGCGGCTTGGTTTGCCGATCGTCGATGGCGACGGTATGGGACGCGCTTTTCCCGAGCTTCAGATGGAGACATTCGGGGTCTATGGTGTCTCCGGGTCTCCCATGGCGGTCAGCAATGAGTGGGGCGACTGCGCCCTGATCGAGGCAACTGACAACAAGATGATGGAATGGCTTTCGCGCGGCGTGGCGATCCGCATGGGAGGAGCGGCTTACATCGCCGAGTATTCCATGTCGGGCGCTGATGTGAAGCGGACCGCAGTGCCGCGTACCCTGACACTTGCCATCCAGGTGGGGCGTGTCCTGCGCGAGGCCAAGGCGCAGCATGTAAACCCCTTCGAAGCGCTGCTCGGGTTCCTTCCGACGACGCTCTACAGCTACGCAACGATCATCTACACCGGCAAGATCACAGACATGCAGCGCGAGACAAAGAATGGCTTTTCCATCGGTCGCGCGCGGATTGAGGGATCCGGTGCATACGACAATGTCATGGAGATCGAGATTCAGAACGAGAATCTGATCGCACGAGTGGGTGGCGTGGTCAAAGCCATTGTCCCAGATCTTATTTGTATTATGGATAGCGAAACCGCTGAGCCGATCACGACCGAAGGGCTGCGCTACGGTCAGAGGGTCACGGTGATCTCGGTGTCTGTCCCAGAGATAATGCGATCCCCCGAGGCTCTGGCGGTTTTCGGCCCAGCCTGCTTCGGGCTGGACGAGCCTTATACCAGGATCGAGGACTTGACGGCATGAGGTGGCTGGAAGTCGGAGATCTGGAGGATATTGCCGTCGGAGCCGCCGTGCTGGGTACGGGCGGTGGTGGTGATCCATATATCGGAAAACTGCTCGCCCGCGGTGCAATCGAAGCGCATGGTGCGGTCAGGCTGATTTCGCTCGACGAACTGGCAGACGATGAGGAGGTCATCACCTGTGGTGCTATGGGGGCGCCTACCATCGTGCTGGAAAAGGTTCCGTCGGGCGACGAAATGCTCATGGCGTTGCGCCACTACGAAGCAATTTCGGGAAAGGCCGTGACGGCGATTATGCCGTTCGAGGCAGGCGGTCTGAACTCCTGCCTGCCGATCGTTCTGGCCGCGCAGACCGGATTGCCGCTGGTCGATGCGGACGGCATGGGCCGCGCGTTTCCGCAACTGGAGATGGAGACTTTCAACGTCTATGGCGTTCCCGCCGCTCCTGTGGCGATGGCTGATGAGAAGGGCAACCTGGCGCTTGTCGAGACCGACAGTGCGGCGAAGGCGGAATTCATGGCGCGGGGCATCTGCATCCGAATGGGCGGACAGGCGAGCCTTGTCAACTATGCAATGGACGGCGCCACGGCGCGGCGCGTTTCGGTGCCTGCCACGGTTTCTCTCGCGCAGGACATCGGCCGCGTTCTGCGACAGGCACGGGTGGACAAGACCGCTAGGTTGAACGCGCTGATCGATTTCTTCGGCACGACGCACTACGGACATGCCGAGCTACTTGGGTCGGGAAAGGTCTCCGACATCGAACGCAAGGTTGAAAACGGTTGGTCCGTGGGCATCGTTTCGATCCTGCCTTTCGACAGCGATGTACCTTACCGGATCCGCATTCAGAACGAGAACCTCGTGGTCGAACGAGGTGCGACCGTGCTTGCCGTTGTGCCGGACCTGATCTGCGTTCTTGACATAGACACTGCAGAGGCGATCCCAACTGAGCGCTTGCGCTACGGTCAGCGGGTCGACATTCTCGGGATCCGGGTGCCGCCAATCATGCGGACTCCAGGGGCCCTAATGGTCTTTGGGCCACGCGCCTTCGGGCTGACTGCAGAATACGTACCTCTCGGAATTTGATTCCAACCAGGGACTGAGGCACAGGCGGGAAAGCTATTCCAGCAACCCGCTCCTACGTGCTACGGACACGGCGAGGGACCGACGACCAACGCCAAGCTTTCCGTAAAGGTTCTTGAGGTGGAACTTGACCGTAGGCTCGCTGACACCAAGCCTGTGCGCTATGACCTTGTTAGGCAATCCTTCAGCCAGAAGTGGCAGGATTTCCGCCTCGCGCCGGCTCAGAAATCCTCCTTTCCGGGCGGTCTTGACAGAGTCGGCCGCAGCTTTGGCGAGGTATTGCGCCGTCAACCGGGTCAATCGGGCGAGTCCCGAACGACGCACCAGCTTGCGGATCTCCTCGGCGAACTCTGGTCCTTCGTCCCGGTATTGTTGGACTTGTTCTCCATGCTGGGACAAAGTAGCAGCCTCTTCCAGCGATCCCAGCGCCGCGTCGATATCTCCAAGGCGAGCGCACGCCTCTGCCAGCAAGAGTGACACCCGAAGCAGCAAGCCCCAACGTTCTGCGATCCGCGTTTCGTCGGCAAGCTCCATGAGGATGCTCCGCGCTTCGGCAACCTCCCCGTCCCGAAGCCGTAGACGCCCGATTACAAGCTGTGCCTCCCGCCATTCCCGGCGGGTCGGCCAGGTGTCCGAGTCTGTCGGATCGGGCCACTGCCGAAGTGTCGTTGCAGCAGCGTCAAGTCGACCGTCGCGCGTCAGGAGTTCTGCCCTTAAGATGCTGAGAGACAGCCGCAATCTGGGTAAACCCCGTGCATCCGCCAGCGCCAGGCCATCTTGCAGACAATCCTGGGCCGCCGTCCAGCCATCTTGACCGTAGCGCGCGCGGGCAAGGGCGGCATAGCCCTGCAGATAGAATTCGACCCAGCCTTCGCCTTTGGCCATGATCGGAAGGCCCCGTTCCAAGTGCTCACGTGCCTGGTCAAGGTGGCCTTGTAGGTAGCGGATCGCACAAAGAGGAACGTGTGCGATGGCCAGCAGGTTGGCGTCGTTCCAGTGCCGGGCGTTGATCAGCTTCAAAGCTTGACCAAGACGTTCAAGGGCGGCTTCGATCCGGTTTGCACGATAGTCGATGAACCCGAGGTGTATCATCATGAACGCCTGCGGATAGGTTGACCGCTCTTCCTGGTATAGCGAAAGCGCACGGGCGGCACAGGATTCCGCTTCTTTCAGACTACCGAGGCGGGTGTAGAAGATAGCGAGATGATTGTAGAGCCACGCAAGCCGCCATGTCTTGTCCTGCCGCTCTCCCTCAACCTCGGCTCGCAATACGGCGATGTCATCCGCCGTCATAGGTTTGTCCTCGTAGACCTCCAGCAGACTGCCGATATGATCGAGAGTGCTGAGCCAGGCTGCATCCCTCTCAAGACTACCGGCATCGGTATCCCGCTGCAATTGATCCACGACCGCGCGAGCTTCGCGTATCTGCCCCGATTTGGCCAACATCACGGCGCGGCACAGCCGCAAAGACGGCGTAGCCATGACGGTCGCGTGGGGGACCGCCTGCACGATTCCACGAAGAACTGTGTAGCCCGCGCGCAGGAACAGGTCGACACCGCCCGCGCGCTCTATGGTTCGCACCGCAAGGTCGACATCGCCGCCCAGCGAAGCATGAAGGACCGACTTCTCGAGGACGCCGGACTCGGCGTAAAGTTCCGCCGCGTGGATGTGCCGGGCACGGCGGCGTTCGGGCGCTTCGGAAACCGAAACGGCGTCAAGCGCCTTGGCGATCACAGGGTGCAGGCAGAACCAGCCGGCAGTCTGATGCTCGGGCTGTATCAAGGGATACATCGTCTCGATCATGCGCAGCGTATGATAGTCGCTGGGCAGCCCGGCCAGTTCCACCGCGATTCTAGGGGTGAAGCTGTCGAGTTCTCCGAGGCCGCGCAGCACGGTCCAATCGGTTGCGTTCAGCTTAGTGAAGACTTCGTCTTGCAGAAAATCCCGGTATATGGGAGCGTTACCCTCGACCAGCGCATTCAGTTTCAAGCCGCTTGCGCCGCGCTCGCATTCCAGCAAGGCAAGACGGGCCAGAGCAGGCCAGCCACATAGTGTTGCGATCATCCGCTCCATTTCGTCCGGTTTCATCCAGTGGCGCAGCAGTTGGCGCATTTCGCCTGGGCTGAAAGCGAGGTGTCTGGCATCGATCTCTGTCAGGAGTCCCCGCATGCGCAACCGCGACAGTCGCAAGTTGGGTAATTCCCGCCCGGCAATCACGACCCGCAGTCCATCCGGTGGCTGGTCCATAAGCCAGTTCAGTAGATTGGCATCGGTGGTCCTGTCGACTTCGTCGATGTAGATTTCCAGAGGAACAGACCGCCTGCCCATGCATGCGATTATCCCATCTGACGTGTTTCCATCGAGATCCAGTGCAGTGGTGATTTGGGCCTGCAGATCCACCAAGGTCATGGCAGGGACCAGCGTGATCCAGATCGCCTCGCACCCACGAATTGCTGCGCCTTCAAAGAGCGTTGCCATGGCCTCGGTCTTACCGTAACCGGCGGGCGCCTCTATCAGCACGGTCTGCCCTTCGAGACCAAGAACCAACCGCCGCTCCAGTTCAGGTCGATGCAGCAGCGACAAGGCATTGCGCGGTGGAATGAAGTAAGGCGAAGCCATTTCGTCCGGGGACCTCCAGCTGGCGCGGTGATGTCGCTCTGCCAAGTGTTGCGATTGCCGTGTCCCGGGTCAAGGCGAGGTTACGATGATCCTCACCGCCGTGCAGTACCTGTCGGACACGCTGTGGAATTAGTCGAACATCCGGCACAAGCAGTTGGACTCCCTGATGCGCGGCTCGCGCGGTCTCAGACGAAGTCTTGCGCAAAGGATGTATTGAGGCTCGGATCGCCGTCGTGGTTGAAGTTGCCGGCTAGCATGGGCTAAACATTCAACATAAACTT
>JAUILL010000068.1 GCA_030433335.1 Alphaproteobacteria bacterium
CACGCGGGACAAAGACCCCATTGAAAGATGGAGAGTCTGATGAAACCCCTCACAAGCCTTTTGACCGCAACCACCGCGCTAACTCTGCCAGCAATGGCGCAGGCTACGGAAATTACGCTGGATACTACACTGCGTAGCTACGGTGGCGAAGACGCTTATCTGGCCTACTACATCACAGATGCTCAGGGGAACTATGTCCGTCACCTTTGGTTGGCCTCGGGAAAATCACGTTGGTGGGACAGTTTGCGCAACTGGTACGCCGCAACTGGTGGATCATCTTCGGAAATTGCGGGTCTGTCTGGCGCCTCTGTCGGGTCAGGCCGTTCGCTGGAAGTAACAGTGGATGTCGAAGACGCCCTAATCAACGCAGGCTACCAGATCCGAGCAGACGTCGCAGTCGAGCATATGCCACAAAGCCCTGCTGAAATTATCGTCCCGCTCGAAGATTCAGCCGCAGGCCAGACCGTGGCAGGGCGCGGCTATATCGCGACATTCAGCTTTGACATGTGAGGTCTGACTCGATGTCCCGCGCACTGCACCGTCTTGTTGGTCTCTGCCTTGGCTTAATCCTGACCGTGGTCTCATTGACGGGTTTTGTTCTTTCAGTATTTCCGGTGATGAATGCCGACCACACAGCATCTCGTCTGGATGCAGGTGCACTTGCGGAAGCGGTCATGCATACAGTTCCGCTCGTGGAGCAAATACTCGTGGACGACAACGGAACAGTGACTGCCGTGGCCTTTGGCCCCGAAGGGTTTGTTCAGCAGGTGATCGATCCGGCCACTGGGGCGGTAAAGGGACCAGTGACCAGCAGCGCCACTGAACTCTGGTTCGAGAACCTGCACCGCGCACTTTTCCTCTCGGACACGGGTCATATCATAATTCTGGTCGCAACCACTGGCATGATCCTTTTGGCGATCTCCGGCCTTTGGCTGGCAGCTCGCCGCTTGGGTGGCTGGCGCAAGCTTTTTACCCCTGACCATGGCGCCGGCGCGGGACATCTGCACCTGAAGCTGGCAAGGTTCGCCTTCGTCGGGCTGGTCATTTCATCTTTGTCGGGTCTGTGGATGGGAGCTTCGACCCTAGGCTTGATCCAAGAAGGCAGCCCACAGCCCAGAGTTCCAACGGACGTCAGCATATCCGTCGCTTTGGCTCCAACTGATTTGCCCGCGCTAAGGGCCATTTCTGGCGAGACACTCCGCGCAATCAGCTTTCCGCGCGCAGGGATGACGGGTGAGGCGTGGCAAGTCGAAACGAATGCGGGCGCAGGTTATGTCGATCCCGCAACAGGCAAGATGCTGACATGGGAGGATCGTCCTGTTTCGTCCAGAGTCATGGACGTGATGCACTTGCTGCACACCGGACAAGGCGCTTCGCTACTCGGGCTTCTTCTTGGTGTGATGAGCTTGAGCATACCCGTCCTGTCGGCAAGCGGCCTAATTGTCTGGCTCGGGGGGCGCCAGAGTGGCACTCGGATTACTCAGACCGCGGCCAAGGACGCTGATTTGATAATCTTGGTAGGCTCCGAGGGGGGAACGACATGGCGTTTTGCTCGCGCCTTTGCGAAGGCCGCACTAGCCAAGGGTCATGGCGTTCATATATGCGAAATGAACGCGTTCCGGGCCGATGCCTATACCAAAGCCCACGCAATCCTAGCCTTTGCCGCCACCTATGGCGACGGCGACGCGCCCTCCAGCGCAACGGACTTTATTGCACGGATCTCCGGAATGGCCCAAACCCAGATCGCGCCACTCACTGTTCTTGGGTTCGGCGACCGCAGCTATCCGGCCTATTGCGGCTATGCCGAGGCATTGTTTCAGGCGGCAGATCAGCGTGGATGGGCACAGTCCTATCCCCTCAAGAAAATTAACCGACAATCTGTTTCGGCGTTCCAGCAGTGGGCACGGGACTGGACCACAGCCACAGGAATTCCGATTGCCGAAGTGTCGCCCGAGCTCGAGCCAATGCCCGTTACGCGTCTAACTCTGACCTCCTCGCAATTTTACGGGGAGAGCGTGCAGGCACCGACCGCAATCTTGCGCTTTGCCCTGCCCCGCCAAACCATTCTTTCGCGCCTTTTACGGCGCAATTGGGCAGCGTCCGAAGCGGGAGATCTCCTGAATATCTTCCCCGAAGGAAGCGATTTTGCGCGAAGCTACTCCTTGGCTTCGTCTGCGAAAGATGGGTTCCTTGAAATCTGTGTTCGCAAGAAAGCGGGAGGGGTGTGTTCGGGACAACTCCTTTCGCTCAAACCCGGTGATACTGTGGCCGCGAACCTTCAGACCAACCCCGGCTTTCATGTTCCCAAAGGCAATACACCCCTAGTTCTGATCGGCGCGGGCGCTGGCATCGGCGCCTTGTGCGGAATGATCCGAAGCAATCTGCGGCACCGTCCAATTCATCTGTTCTATGGTAGCCGCACAATTGGTGAGGACCTACCCTATGGCCAAGATCTCGCGTCTTGGCGCGGTACCGGACATCTGCATGATTTGACAGTGGCGTGGTCGCGAGGCGAAAGGCCCCGTTATGTGCAGGATGCGATTGAAGACGAAGCCGAAGCGCTTCGAACTCAGATCACACAAGGCGCAAGCATCATGATTTGCGGCGGGCGCGAAATGGGTGAAAGCGTCGCTAAGGCACTGGACCGTAGTCTTGCTCCGATTGGGGTGACCGTCGACATGCTAATCCGAGAGAAGCGCTATGCTGCAGACATCTTCTAGACCGCAAGATGAGATTGAACTCCCCCGCATCAGCCTGAATGGCAAGACGATGGGAACCAGTTGGTATGTCACCTTCTATGATCGAAATATCGACGATATTGCCTTGAAGCAGGCGCTTCAGGCAGCGGTCGATGCGGTAGACCAGCAGATGTCTCTTTGGAAACCAGACAGCGGGCTCAATGCACTCAATGCCACCGCGCCAGATATTTGGATGAATTTGCCCGACGAAACTATGCGTGTCCTGCTAAGAGCGCTTGAAATTGGCAGGTCTTCCGGCGGTGCGTTCGACATCTCTGTTGGAGACGCAGTCACAGCGTGGGGCTTTGGGCCATCGCCAATTGATCGTGACTGCGTGATAGAGTTGCTCAAACAGCCCAGGCGGAAACGCGCCCATGATCTTCTGGAAATAGACAGCGAAAATCGCCGCGTCAGGAAACACGCGCCCGTCCAGTTCGACCTTGGGGGGATCGCAAAAGGCTTCGGCACAGACCGCCTGATAGAAACGGCGATGGCCTTCGGCGTGACCAATCTCACGGCGGGCATTGATGGCGACCTGCGTTGTGCTGGGTTACGTCCCGATGGTCGCCTTTGGCCGATCGCGGTCGAAGCACCCGATTATGCCCGCCGCGATGTACATTCGGTTTTGGAACTGACCGATACGGCCGTTGCCACTTCCGGCGATTACCGGCACTGGTTACAGGTCGGCGACCAGAGACTGTCTCACACAATCAATCCCGTGACCGGTGGACCTGCAACGAGCACCCCGGCTTCAGTCACCGTTCTTGCTTCAGATTGCATGAGCGCCGACGCGTGGGCCACCGCACTCATGGTTCTTGGAGAGAGAACGGGCAGTATGCTCGCTCGCGCACGGGGAATCCAAACCATGTTCCTTCGGCGGGAAGGCGAGTAGTGAAGGTTCCGTATCACCAACACCAGCGCGAGAACGCTCAGCCGGCCCGCACCAATGCCCTGTGCGTAAATAGGCAGGTCTGCCTCTAGATCACACGATATAACCCTCAAAATGCTGAGACGAACATAAGCGACATGGGCGGCCCCCAAAAAAGCCTGCTATGAAAGGCCACTCAATGGGTCCTCCGTTCAAGATAGACCAGATCACAAGGCCCCCTGCCCGCCTGTGCCAAATACCGTCCCCTTGCCCGAGGTCATGGTCAGTGGCGCGCGTCTGATCAGCTCATGGGCGCGGGCGCTGTGTGAACCACCCGCAAGCTATTTGGAGGCACTGTATCTCGCGCTTTCGTCTGACACGCAGCGTTGCTCCTGTAGCTGTCAGCCGAACCGTACCGATTCTTGATCGGATGAATTTGGGCGAAAACGAGTGTCTCTCCTCTCGAAATCGGCACCACGTGCTCAAAACATCACAGTACCTTATTTTTATTCGTTTTTTCAGTCACTTACGGGCCATTTCTCGACCCATCGTTCGGAAGATGTGCCCGCAGCATTCGAATACAACACAGCTGATGTTACAGAATTTGTTTGCGCCGACTCGGAAATGCCCGCTATAGAAACGATAAAAATGAGCATGGCGCTAAACAGCGTTACTACAATAAGCAGGCAAATGGGAGAGCGCCCGATGCGCATCCACGGACCCCGTATGTCTGCGCGACTGGTGGGACTATGAGCGATACTTCTATCCGCATCAATGAACGGATCCGCATGAATGCGGAAAACATCGCTGCTGCGCTTGAAAACCACATGATGACTGCGTTCGCACCGGACGCACGCAAAGAATTGCGGTTCTTTTCGGCTGGTGAAGCGGCCGATTTGCTAGGGATTTCGACCTCTTTTCTGCGCAAGTTGCACATGGAAGAGAAAATCGACGAAGTGCTGACCAGCGCAGGCGGGCGTCGATCTTATAGTGCCGATGACCTTGAAGCAATCCGGAGCTATCTTGACAGTGCAGCCAAAGTCCCTGGCTCTTATCGTAAGGGTCGTCGTCCCGGCGACAAGATCCAGGTCCTGTCCTTCCTGAACTTCAAAGGCGGCTCGGGTAAAACCACCAGCACGATTCATACGGCGCAGCGCCTCGCGCTCAAAGGTTTCAGAGTTCTGTGCGTAGATATCGACCCTCAGGCCTCGCTGACGACCTTGTTCGGATACCGCCCCGAGGTTGATTTCGCGGAAGTGGGCACGATCTATGACGCAATCCGCTATGATGACCCCCTGCCCCTTTCCGCAGTGATCCAGAAAACCTTCTTTACTGGGATTGATCTAGCTCCCGCCAGCCTCATGTTGCAGGAATTCGAGCACGAAACGCCTCGTGCGCTCATGGACAACGTCCAGCCCGCATTCTTTGCTCGTATGGCGGCCTCGCTCGCAGAAGTTGAAGCCAACTACGATCTTATCCTATTCGACTGCCCACCCCAATTGGGGTACCTGACCATGTCGGCGCTTTGTGCATCGACTGGTCTTTTTATTACCGTTGTGCCGAACATGCTGGATGTGGCCTCCATGTCCCAGTTCTTGCAGATGAGCGCGGACCTTTTGGACGTCGTCTCTGATGCTGGCGCAACCATGGACTATGATTTCATGCGGTTCCTGATCAACCGGCTAGAGCCGAATGACGGCCCACAGCAGCAAGTGGTGGCGTTCTTGCGCAACCTCTTTGGAAAAGAAGTCATGACCGCCTCGATGCTAAAGTCTACCGCTATCTCTGACGCGGGACTGACACACCAGACGATATACGAAGTTGAACGCAGTCAATTCAACCGCAACACATATGACCGTGCGGTGGACTCGCTCAACGACGTGAATGATGAAATCGAGTCCCTCATCCAAGCAGCATGGGGTCGCTAAGATGGCACGTAAAGGCATTCTGAACACCAACATCTCCCCTAAGGGCGAAGCTCCGCAGCGTCAAAGGTTGATGCCCCAAGGGGCAGTCGGGGCGCTGCAGAGCAGTCTGAACCGGATGCAAGAGAACGCAGTTCAGGATATCGACACCGCTCTTATCGACAACGCAGGTTTCGAGGACCGCCTCGGGTTAGATCCAGTCGAGCAAGAGCGTCTGAAGGAGAGCCTGAAAACATACGGTCAGCAAGTGCCGGTGTTGTTGCGACCACATCCGACCTCCAAAGGCAGGTTTGAAATTGTCTATGGGCGCCGCCGTTTGGCCGCGCTTCGTGATTTGGGTTTACCCGTCAAGGCGATGGTCCGCCAGTTGGACGACCACGCGCTAGTTATGGCGCAAGGTCAGGAGAACAACACCCGCACAGACTTGAGTTTTATTGAGAAAGCCAGTTTCGCGTCCCAATTGCAGGATGCCGGTTATGACCGGCCCACAATTGCCGCTGCTTTGGCGATCGATTTGCCCATGGTAAGCCGAATGCTCAAGGTGGGAACAGCATTCGAAATGGAATTCTTGCGTGACGTTGGACGCGCCCCATCAATCGGGCGGGAACGCTGGATGATGCTGGTCGATCTCTTTTCAGATCAAGAGGCGCGCAATCGCGCCACGTCGTATATGCGCCAGACAGAGTTCACAGAACTCGCAACTGATGCGCGCTTTGAAGCGGTGCTCTTGGCTGCACAAAACAAGCATCGCTCAACGGCCCCTGCCCCCAAGGCGCCCGCCCGCAAAGCCTCGGTTCAAAGCCCTGATGGCACTGCGATCGCGACATTAAAGGCGACGGATAAAGGGCTAAGCCTAAGCGTAAAAACACCCGGTTTCGACCGCTGGATCGAAGAAAACGCCAGTGAGTTGATGAACGAATGGTTTGCCCGCTGGCAATCGACCCAGTCGGCAAATCACAACGAATAAAAACGAGCAGTTAACAAAAGGAGGCACACTCTAGGACCCCAAAATAAGAAAAGCCCCCCAAGCTAGTTGGAAGGCCCTTCTCGTCTTTAGCATCTTCGAGATACAGCTTCCAAATGAATCCGTCAACTCTGTCGCTTGGCAGGGGCTGGATTTTTGTGTCCTTTGTGATCAGAAAATGACAGCACTCACCACCCGATTTGTCGGGCGGCCCGTTTCGGCTGCGCCTGACAAACGGCCTGTTGCCTTTGATAAGTGGGCACTGGTCGATGATTTGACATGCGCGGCCGCTGACTTCGGATTGTCCCATCGTAGCATCACCGTTTTGCGCACACTTCTTACATTCGTACCTGAGCGCGACCTCCCTGCCCGTCTCGGACTGTCCATCGTTTTTGCATCGAATGCCACTTTGTCGACGCGCCTCGGTGGCATGCCCGAAAGCACGCTGCGTAGGCATTTGGCAGCGCTGGTTCAGGCCGGTGTGATCGCTCGTTTCGACAGCCCAAACCGCAAGCGGTATGCCAAGCGCTTGGGCCCAGGGATCGCCTGTGCGTTCGGGTTTGATCTTGGGCCTCTCGCAATCCAAGCAGCTGACTTGCGCTCTGCAGCAGATCGCCAGATGCGTCGGATCGAAGAGCACAGCCTTCTGCGCACGCAAATCCTGTGCCTGCGCCAAAATTTAAGCACAGCATTGATCGCCCAAGGTATTGACCCCGAAGCAGAACATACTCTCAGCCCTCTCTTCGCCAAAGCGCGTCTTATGCTACGCCGCAAGGACAACAACGAAGAACTGCGTATCCTCTTGGAGGCCTTCGAAAACACCTCTCCTACCGTGAAATTGAGCGCCACAGACAGCGAAATTGAGCGCCACCAACATAGGGAAAAAAATAATAACTCTGACTCTGTCCAGAATTTGAATGAAGCGCCCTCCATCAAACGCACACTCGCCCATTTCCCTGAGTATAAAAAAATGTTCCCTGAAGGAGCTGTTGATTGGCTTGATGTCACCCGCCAAGCAACGAGTCTCGTAGCAATGATGGGGATCGATCTTCCAGTCTACGAAGATGCAAAGCGCTATCTTGGCGCGGATATTGCTCCGATTGCTATCCTATGTATTCTGGAGAGGTTCGAGCAGATCAACAATCCAGGCGGATATTTACGGCAATTAACCAAGCAAGCGAAGTCTGGTGGCTTCGATCTTCAAAGCTTATTGAGAACAGTTAAGGGCATTGTCAGCTGACAACAAACGGTCTGAAAGCGCAGTAGGTATGTTGGCCAAATTTGAACCGTTCTCATCAGGTCGGCGATCTTAAAAATCTTTGTGGCCCAAGCCCCTTGGAAGGAACACCGTTGCAATTGTCAGCTGACAATTTACCTTCAATCTTTGTCGAGAAGATCAGTCGCTGGGTTAACAGAGATATCAATGTCGTCATAATATTTTTGTGCCTGAGCGACCGACCTATGCAAGCTTAGTCGCATGGCAGCCTGGATGGGTGTCCCATCCAAGGCGGCCTGCGTCAGAAACCCGGAACGCAATCCGTGCGGGCTCGCGAAGTTCCTCGGAAGGCCCGCAAGTGAAAGACGCTTCTTTACGATTTCGTAGACACCATCCCCTGATAACGGCCGTGCCAAGGGGCGCCCAGATTTACTGATGGGACGGAATAGAGGGCCACCAGTAATCTCACTAGCCACCAGCCAGTCCATTAACCCACACGCTGCAATTCCTTTGAGAACGAGTTTTGGTGTTCGCCCTTTCTGCGTGGTTTTGGTACCGACCAGCTGAATCCAAATCAGCCCTTCTTCCGAAAAATCAGACAGATCCAAATCTTCGTACATAAGGCCTGCGATCTCAGATCGACGACGTCCGCCGGACGCCCACCCCAACAAAAGAATAGCGCGATCACGGCGACCTCGGATGCCCTGTCCTTCGCATGTCGCTAGTAGGTCTTGCAGAACATCCCTAACAATGGGTTTCTCGGATTTCGGAGCGCGTGTCCGCGCGGCAGCGCGCCGCGCTTTAGCTCTTGTTTGACGCACCATTGGCATATCGAACGGTGAAACCAAATTCTTCATCCGGTGAAAAGCTTGCCAAGAGGCAATCCTGCGCTCCAGCGTAGATGGCGCGGGACATCCCAGCGATTTTCTTAGCTTTGCTTTGATCAATGCCGCAGCTGCCATCCGTCCGTGGTCATTCCGGTCCGCATTCTGAAGATCACGTGCATGATCTAGGATGAAGGCGATGGCTACGTTTTCTTTCTCTGGCCAGTCCAAAACAGAATCGAAACGTGCTGCTTTCCACGCGGTGATGTAGATCAAGTCTCTTTCATACGCCCGCAAGGTGTTTGCGGGTGTACCCCGAACATACAGATCAGTGAGAGCCTGCTGGTCAGCGTCAGAAAGCTTTAAAGCGCCCGATGGGATATGAGAAATTTGAGACATGTTGGCCCGCTCATTGTCTGGCTGGAGTCCGAGGATATGACCAAACAGAGGGCGATGTCATTACGCTCTGAGGATCGATCCAGATGTTGTCAGCTGCAAACATGATGTGTGTGGCACACCAGGTATTTCAGGGTAGACCGCACTGCCTGATGTGCGGTCTACTGTGACCTCGCTCTTATGCGCGTTGCAGTGCGATTGCCTGTGCGTTCGCGATGGCCTTAGCCTGATCTCCAACTGGATCAGGGGTTAGCAAGGATGGTTGGAAACGCGTTGTGTTGATCTGCGTGATGCCAATGAAATTCAGCCACCAATCAAGATAGGTCGCGTGAAAGTCAGCACCGTACTTTGCCGGAGCGCCTGGTGAGTAAACCCCAGATGTGTAGAACACTTGCGCCGATTTGTCTGTGAGCAGTCCGTTATAGCCAGCTTCAGGGTCGAACCCAAAAAGCAAACCAGGCTGCGTGATAATGTCGATGTACTGTTTCAGTTTGTATGGGATGCCACCATTCCACATGGGTACAGCAAGTACGTATTCATCGGCCATGGTAAAGCGCTCGGTCATCGCGACAATCTGGTCCCATGCGGTTCGCTGGGGTGTGTTCATCTGACCAACACCAAAGAAGGTCATTTTGGCGGCTGCCTTGTCCCCATCAAATTCCGGCAAATTGGCGGACCACAGATCCAGCCGATCAACCTGTAGGTCTTCTTCTTCAGCAAGACGCGCCTCGAGATAGGCTTCGGCCAGCTTGCCTGATTGCGAGTTAGCCCCTCGAGGTGAGGCAACGATATAAAGCAATGTTGTCATTCTTACATCCTTAGAATGGTCTCAAGATTTTGGTGCCAAAAGATCAGAGGAAATTTGGAAAGACACAATCGAATAAAGTAACTGGTAAAAGAATCATTCGGCAGTTACTTAGTAGTGACTGACTACATGTCGAGACAGCAAACTTTTTGTGACCGCGCGTGGTGCATCGTAACTGGTGTTTAGCCTTAAAGACGGTTAACTTGAGAAACTTGAAGTTTTCGAGTCAAAGCCATGACCCAAGCGAACAGACCAGCTCCATTCCTCGTGGGGGAAAGCCCTGCGCTCGATTTCCTAAATACAGTGGCCAAACCTCGTTCGGTCCAATTTGAGTGGCTTGAGACAGGCGCAGATCTCTTGGACTGGCTGGTTTTGGCTGGGGTGGCAACAGAGGTCGAGCTCGCTGCTTTCCGGACACCAGACTGCGCACGTGCTTTAGATGCGGCGTTGTTGGACGTCCTAAAACTGCGTGAACAGTTTCGTGCGTTCATCAATGATGTTCACGGGAAGGAGCTATTTGCATCTGAACACTCCTTTGTCAGTTCCTTGAACGATATCCTGAGAAACGGGTATCAGTATTGGGAAATCGTACCCGCTGAGAACTTCGGTAAACGGGGTAGGGGCTATCACAAGCGCGAGGTACACCCCCTTCGCTCTCCGGCGGATCTTAGAGTTCGCCTGAGTTTCTCCATCGCGGCTCTGATCGACGAAGCAGACTTCCGGTATGTACGCAAATGCGAAGGGCAGGGGTGTACGCTGTTTTTTCTGGATGTGAGCAAGAACCACAAACGCCGGTGGTGTTCGATGGAAGTCTGCGGCAATCGCGCGAAGGCAGCCACTTTCCGAAAACGGTCCTAGTGTTGGCAAGCAACCAGGTCGCCGCCCGATTGTCAGGAGACAATTTTGGAGTGGGCGAAAAACGCGGAAAGCCGGCGCTGCTTCCATTTCAAATCTGTGAGAATCTTTCAGCCATCGATTTTCACACCATGACAGATCTGCTGCTGCCACCCGTCAAAACTTCTCTGCGCGTGTCTGCCCGAGATCTGGGTCGTGATATAGGCAGACTCTTCTTCCGTGATAGGGATGTCGTAGGATTGCCCGTGACGTGGATTTCAGTCTGGCCAATGAGAAGATGGTCCCGTCAAGGGGACATGTAGTAGGGTGCGCCTTTGCTTGAAGCGTTTCAAGGACTGACCACGCCATTGGGGGAGGCAATTGAAACATGACATTCACGACCGTGCTCCCGATCATCGTAGGTCGGGTGCTACCGGCACCGCATTGGCGATCAACCCAAGGGCCTTCAGCGTACTTGACCATGTAGCTCCGCACCGGCACCTGACTCTCGTCATCCAATAGTTCGGTCCGCCAACCGCCTTGGAGCTGATGAATTTCAGATACGCGTGAGTAGGTGCTCTGGGGGTACCACGCGCTTCTGTATCCAGAACGGTGTCGACGCAGATGCGCTCTGCTCGCGCACACATGTATTTGTCGAAGGTGCCGATACAGTGAGGGTTCGCGCCGAGGCCAGGAGCAATTGGAGCTGCTTGAGCCGGGGCATCTAGCGGCATCCGACAGTCGGCAAGCCGCGCTTTCCATATACCCAGCGCTTCGAACAGACGAAACGCGAGGCCCACCAGCCATGGTGGATGCCGGTCGCCTCTTCGGAGTCCATTGACAAAGCGGTGGCGAGACAAATGCTGATGTACTCTTCGCAATAATTCAGCATGGAACAGCGTGTAGAGAACCCGCTGCAACATTTCCCAAGGGTGCAACGATCCTCTATAGGGATAGTGGACGGCTAGGTATCCGAGCCCCGAAGATAGCATCTCGCTGGATCGCGAGGACGTAACCGCGACGAATATCCATTCGGTCGTCCAGATGGGCTTTGTCACCTCGAACCGCCAATCAACGGGTGGCTGAAAAAGCACAGCAGCGGCGCGGACGCCGGTCACATCGAAATGTGTCTGATCAAGTTCCTGAAGGGAAAGGCGCGCCAATAAGATCTCCAGTCCAACTGCACAGAGGGAGGTCACTGATTTAGTTTAAGTCGGTTCGAAAGCGTAGGCGCGCAGGGGCATGTGAAAATCGAAATGATCATATATGAACACTTTATTTGATCGGTGGTTTCTGCCATTTCCGATCGCGGCTCGAGATTTGGTGAAATCACAACGCTGAAACTTATCGCGCCGATCAGTCAAAAGATGTGTCAAAGCCCTTCCGAAGGAGCACAAAAAATAGTTCTCAGATCGCCATTTCTGACGCCCGACTGATTGAAAGTGAAAGGCCAGCGCTCGTTTGCGCGTACATCGACTTCGGATGTTCGGTGTAGGTGGGGTAGGGGACCATTCCGTAGATGCACTCCAACCATCTAGGGTCAGGACGCATTGATTTCCGTTGTGCTGCGTGATTCACGGCTCGGAAAACGGAGCGGTGACATGAGTGATCTATACTGGTTAAGCGATACGCAGATGGCCAAGCTTGAACCTTTTTTCC